>NZ_MVHD01000001.1 GCF_002086635.1 Mycobacterium alsense
TATTCCGTTCTCGTGGCCGCGAAGTTTTTTAAAGGAGCCCCCCTTCCCCAAAAACCACCCCGCCGTTGCCCCCCGGCCCGCCGTTGCCGGCGAGGCCGCCGACGACGCCCGCGGTGCCGTTGGTCGCGTTTCCGGCGGAGCCGGTGAGGCCGGCGCCGCCGGCCCCGCCCCGGCCGCCGTTGCCGAAGAACCAGGCGTTGCCGCCCCTGCCGCCGGGCTGCCCGGCCGCCCCGGATCCGCCGTCGCCGCCGTCGCCCCACAAGAGCCCGCCCGGCCCGCCGTCCTGGCCGGTTCCCGGCGCCCCGTTGGCGCCCTTGCCGATCAGCGGGGTTCCCAACAACAAGTTGGTGGGCGCATTGATGATCCCCCGCACTTCTTGCCAGATCGCGTCCAACGGCGAGGCATTGGCCGCCTCGGTCATCGAATAGGCGCCCCCCGCCGCGCTCAGGGCCCGCACGAAGCCGGCATGAAACCCCGCCGCCTCGGCGCCGAGCGCTTGGAAGGCCCGCCCCTGGCTGGAGAACAGGCCCGCGATCGCGGCCGACACCTCGTCGGCGCCGGCCGCCACGACCCGCGTCGTCGAGGCCGTCGCCGCCGCGTGGGCCGCGCCGAGCGCCGACTCGATACCGGCCAAATCCGATGCCACCGCCGCGATCATCTCCGGCGCCGCGATCACAAACGACATTTCCGCCACCTACTAGCTCGTCGGGCCCTCGGGCAAGTCAGCAGATATTGCGCGACCAGCCTCGCCGGGATGGGTGGGGCGGGCTAGCGTAGTCGACTACTTAATCGGGCTGAACGGGGCCGTGGGAATGGCTAACGGCGGCAGATACTTCCGGGTCCACCGTCCCTAGCCGGACGCCGGATCCGCCACGCAGCGAAAGCCGATGTGGGTCGTCGCGGTGTCCTGTGACTGCGGTGACCGCGCGGCCGGGCGGTAGCGGTGGCAGTACTCCGGGGCGCACAGATGCGAACCCCCCTTCAGCGTCTGGCTGACACCCGGATCGGCCGGAGCCGAAGGCGCGCAACACGCTTTGGGTGGCCCGTCGAGCCGGTGGTGTGCCGAGAACTCGGTGGCGGTCCACTCCCACACATTCCCGATCATGTCGAGCAGGCCGAATGCGTTGGGCGGGAAGGCCCCCACGGGCGAGGTGCCGACCCAGCCGAGCGCGCCCTCGTTGCGGTACGGGAACTTTCCCTGCCACGTGTTGGCCATCAGCCGGCCATCGGGGCTGGCCTCGTCGCCCCACGGGTACGTCGCGGTGGCTCCCGCGCGCGCCGCGTACTCCCACTCGGCCTCACTCGGCAGCCGCCGGCCGGCCCAGCGCGCGTACGCCGCGGCGTCGGGGTAGGCCACCTGCACCACCGGGTGATCGGCCCTGCCCTCGATGTCGCTGTCGGGGCCGAACGGATTTCGCCAGTTGGCGCCGGGCACCCACTCCCACCACTGCCGCCAGTCACGCAGGTCGACCGGGCCACGCGTCGGTCGGAAGACCATGGCCCCCGGACACAGGCCCTCCGGATCCGCGCCCGGATACAGCGCCGGGTCTATCGGTTGCTCGGCGACGGTCACATAGCCTGCGGCGGCGACGAATTCGGCGAACTGTGCGTTGGTGACCGGATGGCGCTCCACCGCGAAGGCAGCGACGGTCACGGTATGGATCGGCGCCTCTTCGGGATAAAAGCTCGTCGAGCCCATGCGGAACGATCCGCCCGGCAGGTCGACCAACTCGGTGAGCATCCCTTCAGGGTATTCCGTCCGGGCAAGCGCACCCCGTCAGTCGGATTGGCGGTACCAGGTGGCCATGTAAAGGACCATCGCCGCGACCAGCGCGATCAGCACCCAGATCACCAGGGCCTGGTCGATCCACGCGCCCGGCGGCGGCGAGCCGGGAAGGAAGTTGCGTATGGGGATGACAGCGAACAGCATGGCCGCAAACCAGGTGACGAAGGGCGGCACGAATTTCCTTCTGCCCAAGGCGATCTGAATGGCCACGGTGAGCGCCAAGGCGGGCAGGGCGAAGAGCACCAGGCAGATTCCCGCGTCGAAGATCAGCGCGCCCTTTGCCCGGTGCAATGTGATGATCACGCTGTCCCCGCGCTCCGAGTCCTGGCTCGCCTCACCGACGCGCCGCAGGCTGACCTCCCAGCCGTCCAGCTGCCCGGCGACCTCGACCCGGGCGGGTATGTATTGGCGGGCATCGCCCTGGCCGACGAGCACGTCCGCCGAAAGCGTGTCGGTGCTGTAGGAATCGAACGGCCAATTATTGGGATTGCCGTGCGCCTCGATCGTGGTGGCGACCTGCGCCGGCGACTTTCCCGCCGGGTAGACCAGGTCTCCCAGATCATTCGGAGGGTCCATGCGCACGGCGGTGTCGGTGGTCAGCACGTCGAGGCGCTTGTCGAACATCTTGTCCTGGGGAATCACGAGCACCTTGACGGTCAGGCGGTTCGCGACGGTATCCAGCTTCTCCAGGCGCACCAGCACGACGGTGTCGTCGGTGGTGCTCAAATCGGGGGGCTTGATGGGTCCGGATGCGTTGAACAGCAAGTGGACCCCGAACAATGAGAGGCCGTAGACGATGAGGAAGGCCAGCAGGATGGCGACCCCGATCGCCTTGCGCCGTCCCCGCCGGGTGGCGGTCTCGGGAGGCGCCGCGGGCGGTGACTCCGGCGGAGTGGGTGGCGTCGCGGGCGGCGGTGCCGGTGGAGCGTGATGGGTCATCGGTCGCACCTCCGTGCGGTAAGCGAAAACTCGCCGGGCAAGCCACGAGGATCTGATCGTAGCGAACCGGCGCTGTTCGCGCGCGACGTCGGAATTTCCATCCTCAATAGGCGATTTCCACCCAGCCGTCGGACGTTGGACCGTCGCCCAGCGAAATCCCGTTGCCGTGCCCTCCTGGAGCGGTCAGGCCTTGTTCGCCTGCCTTCGGTCCCGTTGTCGCCACCAGCCGAGGAGGAACAGGGCCATGGCCGTAACCAGCCCTATCAGCACCCATAGCACCACGGCCTGGTCGATCCACGAGCCGTACGGCGGGCTGCCCGGGAGAATGTTGCGCAGCGGGACGATAGCGAACAGCATCGCGGCGTACCAGGTCGTCATCGGCGGCAGGAACGAGGTCCTGCCCAGCGCCACCGGGATGGCCACCCACAACGCCAACACGGGCAGGGCGATGAGGACCAGGCAGATGCCGATGTCGAAGATCAACGGACCCCTGGCCCGGTGCAAGGTAATGGTCACGTTGGCCAGGTCGTCGGGGTTGGGGTCGTCCGGGTCGTGGACGCGGGTGACGGTGGCGTCCCAACCGTCCAGCTTTCCGGTCACCTCGACGCGGGCGGACGCCTTTTCGCGGGTTTGCCCGGAACCGGTGAACACGTCGGCCGCGATCACCTGTGTCCGGTACGAATCGAAGGGCCAGTTACCCGGATCGCCGCGGGCCTCGATGGTGGTGGTGACTTGCGCGGGCGCCTTTCCCACCGGGTACTGCAAATCCCCCAGATCGTTCTCCGGGTACAGCCGCACGGCCGCGTCGGCGGTGAGCACGCCGAAGTTCTTGTCGTACAGCGAATCCTTCGGGTAGACAAGAACATTCACCGTCAGGCGGTTCGCAACGGTGTCCAGCTTCTCCATGCGCACCTGCACGACGCTGTCGTCGGCCTCGAACTTGCTCAGGTCGACCGCGGGGAGCGGGGGCGCCGACCTGGCCAACAGGTGCACGGCGATGAGGGACAGCACGTAGATCACGATGACGGCGACGACGATCCCGAACGCGATGGCGACGCGCACACCGCGCGGCTCGGGCGGCGCCGGCGGCAAAGGCTCGGTGCTGTTGGGCATCACGGGGCCAGATGCTACCGTCTGCCACCGCTGAAACTGGGACTTTTCAGGGGATGACGACCGCAAATTGCTGCATCACTGTGGATTTCGCCGCGTCGAAGCCGGTCGAGCCGGATGGTCCCTGAAGATGAACGGTCACCAGAAATGCCGCGGTATTGGTCCAGATGTGGGTGACGCGGTCGGCCAGATCGACCGAGCCGGGCCCGGAGCCGGTGCCGCTGAGCAATTGGCTGCTGTAACCGCAGAACTGAGCGGGGGCGACGGCGACCTTGAGACCGGGATGCCCGGTGCGCAGGTCCGCCGCATAACGCAGGAAGGCCCCGCCGGGGTCGAGGGCCGTAGGCGTGATGGCCACCCGCACCGACATGCCGCCCGGCCCGTTCCCCGTGAGTGCCACGTCGCCGGTGCCCGGGGACGAACTCCAGCCGTCCGGCAGTGGGATCGTGATTTCGGGCGCCGCCGGGTCCGCCACCGACGCTTTCGTCATGGTGCCGCTCGCGGGTGGCGGCGGGAAGCACGCCAATGCGTTGGGCGGAATGTGGTCACGCAACGTGGTTTCGACGCCGGGTACCGGCTCGGCCGGGTCGGGCGGGCGCGTGGCCGGTGGTGGTTCCGAGGTCGCCGAGGACACCTTTCGGCCGGTGGCGCTGCCGCCGGTGGTGATGTCGCAGCCCGCCGCCAGGACGGCCAGCAAGCAGAGCGCCGCGGCCTCAGTCGCGCGAGAAGGCCAGCGCGATCTCATTTTTCACGTCCACATAGGACCTGCCGGACACGTCGAGGGTGACCTGCGCGACGGTGCCGCCGGTGAACGAGAACGGCGCCTTGTAGCGCCCACACACCGCCGAGCCGCCGTTGCGGCCGACCGTGATGCCGGCGCCGGCAAGACCGAACGTCCCGGGATGCGTCTGCACCCCGGAAAGCGTGGCGACCGCGGCGTCGTCGATGAACAGCGTGACGTCGCCGAGGGGGGTGTGGCTGTTCGGCACGGTCCCGGTCCGCGAATAGCTCACGCCGAGCACATGTTCGCCCATCGGCACCACGCCCTCGGACGAGACCGTCTGCTGTCGCTCGCCGAGGAAGTTGTAGACGAAATGCAGGCGCCCGTCCTGGATGAACAGCGCGTACCCACCATGCGCGCCGCCCTGCTTGAACAGCACCCCCTCCGCGCCGGCGGTGTCCACGCTCACCTCGGCCAGCACCGAGAAGGACCTGCCGCGAATCTCGGCGGCCGCGCCGATGCCCACGTCCGCGCAGCCGGGGTAGTACACGTAGCTGGACCGTTCGCCCACCAGGTAGGGCCGCGACCGGGTCATCGTCTCCAGGATGTTCAGGTCCGACAGCGGCAGCCCGTTGTACTTGGCCGCCTCGGAAAACCACAGCGCCTTGAGCTCTTCCAGCTTCTCGGGATGGGTGGCGGCCAGGTCGTGGCACTGGCTGCGGTCGGCCTCGATGTGGAACAACTCCCAGCGATCGGCGTCGAAATGCGACCAACCGGCCGGCGTGGCCGCGTGCACGGTGTTGGCGAACCAGCCCTCGTGCCAGATTCCGCGGGTGCCCAGCATGGTGTAGAACTGGGTCCGCTTTCCGGTGTCGGCACCCGCATCATCAAGGGCCGCTTTGAAACTCACGCCATCGAGCGGCTTCTGCGCGATGCCCTTGACGGTCTCCGGCGGTGTCATGCCCAGCATGTCGTAGACGGTCGGCGTGATATCGCTGACGTTGACGTAGTTGTCGCGAACCTCGCCGTGCGCCGCAATGCCGTTGGGCCAGGACACGATTGCGGTGTCGGCGATGCCGCCCTCGTGGGATGCGTAGCGCTTGTACAGCTTGTAGGGCGTGTTGAACGCCATCGCCCACCCGATCGGGTAGTGGTTGTAGGTCTCCGGCGCGCCCAGGTGGTCGAAGAGCTTCATGCTCTCCTCGACGGTGTCGATGTAGCCGTTGAAGAATTTGCCCTCGTTCACCGATCCGTTCGGGCCGCCCTCGCCGCTGGCGCCGTTGTCGGAGATGACCACGACGATGGTGTCGTCGAGTTGGCCGGACTCCTCGAGATAGTCCAGGATTCGGCCGATCTGGGCGTCGGTGTAGCTCAGGAAGCCGGCGAACACCTCGGCCATTCGGCAGAACAGTCTTTTCTCTTCGTCGTTGAGCGAGTCCCACGGCCGCACCGTGTCCTGCAGCGGCCACGGCTCACCCTGGGGGCCCTTGACGTCCGAGTACGGGTTGACCGGCGACAGTTCGGTGTCCGGGGGCACGATCCCCAGCGCCTTCTGTCTTTCCAGCACGATCTCGCGGTAGCGCTCGTAGCCCATGTCGAACCGGCCCGCGTAACGGTCCGCCCACTCCTTGAAGACATGGTGCGGCGCGTGCCCGGCGCCCGGGCACACATAGCTGAACCACGGTTTGTCGGGCGCGATCACCTTGGCGTCGCGGATGAATTGGATCGTCTTGTCGGCGATGTCCTTCGACAGGTGATAGCCGTCTTCGGGCGTCGCCGGCGGATCGACCGGGTGGTTGTCGTAGACCAGGTCCGGATACCACTGGTCGGTCTCGCCGCCCATGAACCCGTAGAAGCGCTCGAAGCCGCGCGAGGTGGGCCAGTGTCGTTTTGTCGCCGCCAGATTGGACTCCTCGAGCGGCGTCAGGTGCCACTTGCCGACGCAGTAGGTGTTGTAGCCCCGTTCGGCGAGCACCTCGGAGATCAGCGCGGTGTCGGCCGGGATCCGCCCGTTGCAGTTCGGGAAGCCGTCGGTGAACTCCTCGATGGTGGCCATGCCGACCGTGGTCGCGTTGCGGCCGGTCAGCAGCGACGCCCTGGTCGGCGAGCACAGGGCGGTGGTGTGGAATTGCGACAACCGCACGCCGCGCTCCGCGATCCGTGTCATGGCGGGCATCTCCACCAGGCCGCCGAAGCAGTCCCACGTCGCGATGCCGGTGTCATCCCAGACCAGATAGAGGATGTTCGGTGCGTTTTCCGGCGCCGTCGGTGCCGCGTACGGCCCCCAATCCGGCTCCGAATCGCGGATATCCAGCTCGATCTTGCCGCGAAATTCCGCCGAGTCAGTGGACATGCGCCGAGCGTAACGCCACGGCGAATGATCCGGCCGGCTTTTGGCCGCGGCGCTACGCCCGGCAAACGCAGGCGCCCGAGACCGCGGGGGTCTCGGGCGTCCGTCGGTGTCTGCCGGCGGCCTCGGGCCGCTCGGACCTACTTGGCCTTCTCCAAAATCTCGACCAGCCGCCAGCGCTTGGTCGCCGACAGCGGACGGGTTTCCATCAGCGACACGCGGTCGCCGACGCCGGCGGTGCTGTCCTCGTCGTGGGCCTTGACCTTCTTGGTGGTCCGGATGATCTTGCCGTACAACGGGTGCCGCATGCGGTCTTCCAGCTCGACCACGATGGTCTTCTGCATCTTGTCACTCACCACGTAGCCGATGCGCACCTTGCGCCGACCCCGCGACTTGGGATTGCTGGGAGTGTGCTTGGGGCCCTTGTCTTTCGACGCGTCGGCCTTCGGGGCGGCCTTCTTGGGAGCGGCCTTGGAGGCGGCTTTGGCCCGCGTCGATCCCGTCGATCCAGCCTTCTTAGCTTCTGCCATCACGAATCCTTGTTTCCGTCGGTCCCGTCGGGCCCGCTGGCCAGACCCAGTTCCCGCTCGCGCAGCACGGTGTAGACGCGCGCGATTTCTTGACGCACCGTGCGGAGCCGGCGGTTGTTGTTGAGCTGTCCGGTCGCCATCTGGAAGCGCAGGTTGAACAGCTCCTCCTTGGATTCGCGCAGACGTTCGGTGAGCTCGTCGTCGGTGAGCTCGCGCAGTTCGCCTGGCGAAACACCCAGTGCCATCAGAACTGATCCTCTCGGGTCACGATGCGTGCCTTGATCGGCAGCTTGTGGATCGCGCGGGTCAGCGCCGCGCGGGCCACCGCCTCATTGGGGTAGCTGAGCTCGAACAACACCCGGCCCGGCTTCACGTTGACGACCCACCATTCCGGGGAGCCCTTACCCGATCCCATCCGGGTTTCGGCCGGCTTCTTGGTCAGCGGGCGGTCGGGGAAGACGTTGATCCACACCTTGCCGCCACGCTTGATGTGCCGATTGATCGCGATACGGGCCGACTCGATCTGCCGGTTGGTGACGTAGGCGTGCTCCAGCGCCTGGATGCCGTAGTCACCGAAGTGCACCGCCGTGCCACCGCTGGCGATGCCGCGCTGGCGGGGATGGTGCTGCTTGCGGTGCTTGACTTTGCGGGGAATCAACATGACTCAGCTCTCCGTGCTCTGCGGTTCGGGGGCGGGAGCCCCCTCTGCGGGGGGCGCGGGGGGCGCGGTGGGCGCGGCGGTTGCGGTGCCCTCTTCGGCGCCGGCGGCGCGGCCGGCCTCCGTGCTGGTCGCCGTGGTGCCCGACGCGCCGCTCCGCCGGGGACGCGTGCCCGACGGCCGCTCGCGGCGCGGACGGTCGGCGCCCGCCGGAGCGGCGGCGGCCAGTTCGCGCTTGCCGCCGACGATGTCGCCCTTGTAAATCCACACCTTCACGCCGATCCGGCCGAAGGTGGTCTTGGCCTCGTACAGGCCGTAGTCGATGTCGGCACGCAGGGTGTGCAGCGGCACCCGGCCCTCGCGGTAGAACTCCGAGCGGCTCATCTCGGCGCCGCCGAGCCGACCCGAGCACTGCACCCGAATGCCCTTGACGTTGGGCTGGCGCATCGCCGATTGGATGGCCTTGCGCATCGCGCGCCGGAACGCCACGCGGTTGCTCAGCTGTTCGGCGACGCCCTGGGCCACCAATTGTGCCTGCGACTCAGGGTTTTTGACCTCGAGGATGTTGAGCTGGACCTGCTTGCCGGTCAGCTTCTCCAGGTCCGCGCGGATCCGGTCGGCCTCGGTGCCACGGCGGCCGATGACGATGCCGGGCCGCGCGGTGTGGATGTCGACGCGGACCCGGTCGCGGGTGCGCTCGATCTCCACGTCCGCGATGCCGGCCCGCTCCAGGCCCGTGGACAGCAGCCGCCGAATCGCCACGTCTTCCTTGACGTACTCGGCGTACTGCTTGTCGGCATACCAGCGGGACTTCCAGTCCGTGGTGATGCCCAGCCGGAAGCCGTGCGGATTGATCTTCTGGCCCACTAGTCTGAGCCTCCCTTCGCCTCAGAAGTCTCAGCCTTGGCCTCGGTTTTGCCGGATTTGGTTTCGGCCTTCTTTGCGGGCGCCTTCTTGGCCGCCGGGGCCTTCTTGGCTTCGGTTTTCGCCGGGGCCTTCTTCGCGGGCGCCTTCTTGGCCGCCGGGCCGGACGCGGCCTTCTTGGCCGGCGCCGTCGCGGCGGCCTTGCTGGCCTCGGCGCGGCGGGCCCTGGTCGACTTCGCCGACCGCTGATCCTTGGCCGGCCGGCTCTCCACCACGACCGTGATGTGGCTGGTGCGCCTGCGGATCCGGAACGCGCGGCCCTGGGCGCGCGGGCGGATGCGCTTGGCGGTCGGACCCTCGTCGGCGTAGACGGTGGCGACCACCAGGGTCGCCGGGTCCAGGCCGTTGTTGTTCTGCGCGTTGGCCGCGGCGCTGGCGATGACCTTGGCCACCGGCTCGCTGGCGGACTGCGGCGCCCAGCGCAGGATGTCGAGCGCGTCGGCCACCGACCGGCCGCGCACCAGGTCGATGACCCGGCGCGCCTTGCGCGGCGACACCCGCACGAACCGTGCCTTGGCCGTCGCCGTCGGAAATTCAGTGGTGGTCATCGCCGCTTGGCCTTCCGATCATCCTTGATGTGCCCCTTGAAGGTGCGCGTCGGTGCGAACTCACCCAACTTGTGGCCGACCATCGCCTCGGTGACGAACACCGGCACGTGCTTGCGCCCGTCGTGCACGGCGAAGGTGTGGCCGATGAAGTCAGGGATGATCGTCGAACGACGCGACCAGGTCTTGATGACCTGCTTGGTGTTCTTCTCGTTCTGGACGTCCACCTTCTTGAGCAGGTGGTCGTCGACGAACGGGCCCTTCTTCAGGCTGCGTGGCATGTGCTACTCCTGAACTTCCATCACGCTGCTAGCGACCGTGCTTCTTGCCGGTGCGCCGGCGCCGGACGATGAGCTTGTTGCTGGCCTTGTTGGGGTGGCGGGTGCGGCCCTCGGGCTTGCCCCACGGACTGACCGGGTGCCGGCCACCGGAGGTCTTACCCTCACCACCGCCGTGCGGGTGGTCCACCGGGTTCATCACCACACCGCGGACCGAGGGGCGCTTGCCCTTCCACCGCATGCGACCGGCCTTGCCCCAGTTGATGTTTGCCTGCTCGGCGTTGCCCACCTCGCCGACGGTGGCGCGGCAGCGCACGTCGACGCGGCGGATCTCACCGCTGGGCATCCGCAGCGACGCGTAGCTGCCCTCCTTGCCGAGCAGCTGGATGCTCGACCCGGCCGAGCGCGCCAGCTTCGCGCCGCCGCCCGGCCGCAGCTCCACGGCGTGGACCAGGGTACCGGCCGGGATGTTGCGCAGCGGCAGGTTGTTGCCCGGCTTGATGTCGGCGTTGGGCCCCGACTCCACCACGTCACCCTGCGAGAGGCCCTGCGGCGCAATGATGTAGCGCTTCTCCCCGTCCAGGTAGTGCAGCAGCGCGATGTTGGCGGTGCGGTTGGGGTCGTACTCGATGTGCGCGACCTTGGCGTTGACGCCGTCCTTGTCGTTGCGGCGGAAGTCGATCACCCGGTAGGCGCGCTTGTGCCCACCGCCCTTGTGGCGGGTGGTGATCCGGCCGTGCGCGTTCCGGCCGCCGTGCCCGTGCAGCGGGCGCACCAGCGACTTCTCCGGCGTCGACCGGGTGATCTCGGCGAAGTCGGACACGCTGGCGCCGCGGCGGCCCGGGGTCGTCGGCTTGTACTTACGAATTGCCATGTCTGTTCAAGTCTTTCTTTCGTCGACGGGCTAGCTCGGTGCCCCGAAGAGGTCGATCGGCTTGCTGCCCGGCGCCAAGGTGACGATGGCGCGCTTGGTGCTCTTGCGCTTGCCGTATCCGGTCCGGGTGCGCTTGCGCTTGCCCTGGCGGTTCGCGGTGTTCACCGACGCGACCTTGACGGAGAAGATCTTCTCGATGGCGATCTTGATCTGCGTCTTGTTCGAATCGGGGTGCACCACGAACGTGTAGACGTTGTCATCGAGGAGCCCGTAGGACTTCTCCGAGATGACCGGCGCCAGAATGATGTCGCGGGGGTCAGCGATGGTCGCCATCAGGCCGAAACCTCCTCGGCTGTCTGGTTGTTCGCCGCCGCGTGAGAGGCGTTGTGGGCGGCGATGTAGGCATTGAGGGCCTCGACGCTGAACACCACGTCGTCGGAGCGCAGCACGTCGTAGGTGTTGAGCTGGTCGGGCGTCAGGACATGCACGCCGGGCAGGTTGCGCACGCTTTTCGCACCGGTCTCGTCGGTGCGGCCGATGACCACCAGCACCTGCTTGCGGTCGGTCAGCGTGCCCAGGAAAGCCCTGGCGCTCTTGGTCGAAGGCGTCTGGCCCGCGACCAGCTCGGTGACGGCGTGGATGCGGCCGTTGCGGGCGCGGTCGGACAGCGCCCCGCGCAACGCCGCGGCGATCATCTTCTTGGGCGTGCGCTGGCTGTAGTCGCGCGGCTTGGGACCGTGCACGGTGCCACCGCCGGTGAACTGCGGGGCCCGCGTCGAGCCTTGGCGGGCACGGCCGGTTCCCTTCTGCCGGTAGGGCTTGCGGCCACCGCCCCTGACCTCACCGCGAGTCTTGGTCGAGTGCGTGCCCTGCCGGGCGGCCGCGCGCTGAGCGGTGACCACCTGGTGCATCAGCGCGATATTGGCCTCGGCGTCGAACAACTCGGCCGGCAGCTCGACGGAGCCGTCGACCTTGCCGTCGGGCGTCTTGACGTCAATTTTGAGCGCGTTCTTGGCAGCCATCACTTCTCACCTCGTTTGACCGCGCTGCGGACCATCACGAGGCCACCGGTGCGTCCGGGGACCGCGCCCTTGATCAGCAGCACGCCGTTCTCGGTATCGACCTTGTGCACCAACAGGTTCTGCACGGTCACCCGGTCGTTGCCCATCCGGCCGGCCATCCGGGTGCCCTTGAAGACACGCGCCGGGGTGGCGCAGCCGCCGATGGAACCCGGCCTGCGGTGCACCGCCTGCGCGCCGTGGCTGGCGCCCTGACCGCGGAAGCCGTGCCGCTTCATGGTTCCGGCGAAGCCCTTGCCCTTGGAGGTGCCGGTCACGTCGACGTAGGTGCCGTCGGCGAAGATCTCGGCGGTCAGCTCCTGGCCGACCTCGTATTCGGCGGCGGCGTCCGAGTTGTCCAGGCGCAACTCGGCCAGGTACCGGCGCGGGTTGACGCCCGCGGCGGTGTACTGACCGGTCACCGGCTTGTTGACCTTGCGCGGGCTGATCTCGCCGTAGGCCAACTGGACGGCGCTGTAGCCGTCGCGCTCGGGCGTGCGGATGCGGGTCACCACGTTGGGCCCGGCCTTGACCACCGTCACGGGCACGACCTTGTTGTTCTCGTCGAACACCTGCGTCATGCCCAGCTTGGTACCCAGGATGCCTCTTCTTGCCATGGGTTCTGGATCTCCTACTGGATGTTGACGTCGACGCTGGCCGGCAGGTCGATGCGCATCAGCGCGTCGACCGTCTTCGGCGTGGGATCGAGGATGTCGATCAACCGCTTGTGGGTGCGCATCTCGAAGTGCTCCCGCGAGTCCTTGTACTTGTGCGGAGAGCGGATGACGCAGTACACGTTCTTCTCGGTCGGCAGCGGCACCGGACCCACGACGCTGGCACCCGTGCGGACGACGGTCTCGACGATCTTGCGCGCCGACGCGTCGATGGCCTCATGGTCGTAGGCCTTGAGCCTGATGCGGATCTTCTGTCCCGCCACGCTTCTCCTGCCCTCACTCTTCGCGAAGCCCGTACCCGGGCTTACGTTCACGTCTCAGGTGCCTCCCAGCGCGCCAATCGGCCGGCCCACCGTGGGCCGATCGAGCGTCGCGCCGGGCACTGCGCCGCTGTTTACCTGTCGTGGTCCACCGGCCCCCGCGGTCGGGTGTGTCACCCTTACGCAGCCTCGCTCGCGACCAAATTAGTCGCGTTCCGAGGATGGGACCGGACGCGCCCGTTGTGGGCGCTGGTCGTATGCCCCGGCCAGGCCAGAACCTGGCGAAAGGCAACCTGAACAGTATGCCTCAGATCATTGCTCGGTCAAAATTCGGCGCCGACCGGACGGCCTCAGGCACCTGCCGATTCGATACTGACCGCGCTGGCCCTCCGCTGCGCGCGCTGGACGTGCAGGAAGCCGTCGACGGCCGCGCGCGCGCATTCGAAGTAATCGAAGTCGGGCAGGGTGGACAGGCGGCCCAGGACCAGCGGGCCGATCAGTAGCGCGATCGCGCGCGACCGGTCGACCTCGCCCAGCTCGGCGGCGGCCTCCGCGCTGTCGAATATCGCGTCGAACGGCGCCGCGTACTGCTGGGCGATGCGCTCGCGCAGGGTGGTGATCGAGGCGCTGTCGGCCACGGGGGTGTGACGGGGTTCCGGCAACTCCTCCAGGTCGCGGCCGAGGGCCAGCCACGACATCGCGGTCAGGGCGGCCGGTGCGTGCGCCACGACTTCGGCCTGGGCCAGCACCAACGCGACGAGCCGATCGCGCAGCGATCCGTCGGCCGGCGGCATGGGCGGCGGCGGTATCAGGCTGTTGAATGCCGCTGCCAGCAAATCGTTTCCGCTCGGGAAGTGGCGATACAGCGTCGCCCTGGCTACGTTGGCACTACGGGTGACCGCGTCGACGGTCACCGCGCTGGGCCCCCCGGAACGCAGCAGCGCGGACGCCGCCTCGAGCAGACGGGCCCGGGACCGCGCCGGCCGGGGATCGGTACTCGCGCCGGTAATTGTGAGCCACCTCCCTGTTTGGGAACGAGATTATCGGCTACTTCCGAGACTACTGGTCCCAAAAATCCTTCCGCCCCCGTTAGGAGGCACCTCACTATGGCCGACACCCTGGTACGGCCTGATCAGCGTACTGATCCGACGCGCATCGGTGGTAGTCCCCGAGCCCGAAACTGGACACTGGCCGTCGCCTGCATGGGCGTCGCGCTGGTGGTCGCGTCGATGACCGCGCTCAACACGGCGCTGGGAGACCTCGCGGTCGCCACGTCTGCCACCCAGTCGCAGCTGACCTGGATCGTCGACGGCTACACCGTCGCGCTGGCGTGCCTGCTGCTGCCCGCCGGGGCGATCGGCGACCGCTACGGCAGGCGCGGCGCGCTGCTCGTCGGCCTGGTGGTGTTCGCCCTGGGCTCCGCGGCGCCGGCGCTCCTGCACAGCCCGCTGCAGATCATCGCGGGCCGCGCGGTGGCCGGTGCCGGCGCCGCCTTCGTGATGCCCGCGACGCTGTCCCTTTTGACCGTGGCCCATCCGAAGGAAGATCGCATCAAGGCCGTCGGCATCTGGGCGGGCACGGCCGGTTCCGGCGGGGTGCTGGGGATGCTCGGATCCGGCCTGCTGCTTCGCTTTTGGGACTGGCACGCGATCTTCTGGTCGCTGGGCGTCGCCGCGCTGGCGATCTTCGCCCTGGCCTGCACGGTCGCGTCGTCGCGCGAGGACGACGCGCCCCGGATCGACGCGTTGGGGGCGGTGCTGATCGGGGCGTCGGTCGCGATCGCGGTGGCGGCGATCCTGGAGGCGCCCAACCGCGGCTGGAGCGACCCGCTGATCTGGGGCGGGCTGGTCGCGGGAGCGATCATCGCCGCGGTGTTCGGGGTGGTCGAATTCCTCCAGCGCCACCCGCTGCTGGACGTTCGCCTGTTCGCCGACCCCGCCTTCGCCACCGGCGTCGCGACGATCGTCGTCCTGTTCGGCGCGACCTTCGGTTTCTTCTACCTGGGTATGCAGTACGTCCAGCAGATCATGGGCTACTCGCCGCTGATGACGGCCATGGCGTTCGGCCCGTTCATGGTGCCATTGGGCATTTTCTCGGCGCTGTCGTTCTGGTACGTGCCCAAGCTGGGCCTGCGGCTGGTGCTGTTCGTGGGCACGCTGGTGATGGCCGCCGGCTTCCTGAGCATGGGGACGCTCGACCTGCATTCGACATTCTTCGATCTGGCCTGGCCGACACTGATCCTCAGCACCGGCATCGGATTCTGCACCGCGCCAACGACGTCGGCGATCATGGGTGCGGTTTCCGACGAGAAGCAGGGCGTCGCGTCCGCGGTGAACGACACGTCGCGGGAGGTGGGCGGGGCGCTGGGCATCGCCGTGGCCGGGTCGATACTGGCGGGGCGCTACTCGAAGGAAGTCGCGCCGCAGTTGACGGCGTACCCCGAGCCCGTCCGCGGCGCGGCGACCGATTCGCTGGCCAAGGCCGTCGAGGTGGCGGACAAGCTCGGGCCGCAGGGCCGGCCGCTGGCCGAGTTGAGCAAGGCGGCGTTCATGACATCGATGCACGCCTCGACGACGGTGCTGGCCGTGATCGTCGCCATCGCCGCGGTCCTGATCGGGGTGTGGGCCCCGGGGCGCGACGGCCGGCAGCTGGAGCCGGTGCGTCGGCTGGTGGCCTAGAGATCGTCTGAAAACGCCTCGGCCGATCCCGGGTGGGCGATACCATCCGGCTTGAGGACCGTGCGTCACGGGGAGGCGGACGATGTCGAGGTTAGCCGGGGGAGCGGAATGTCCTATGTGATCGCAACGCCCGAGTATGTGGCGGCCGCCGCGCTGGATCTGATGAACATCGGGTCCGCGGTCAGCGACGCCAACTCCGCAGCGTTGGGTCCCGTGTCCAGCGTGGCGCCGGCGGGCGCCGACGAGGTGTCGGCGAGCATCGCGAGCCTCTTCGACGCGCACGCGCAGGCCTACCAGGCCATCAGCGCGGCGGCGCAGGCCTTCCATGCGCAGTTCGTCCAGCTGATGAGCTCCGGCGCGGAGCAATACGCCCTCGCCGAGGCCGCCAACGCCAGCCCGCTGGGCCAGGGCGTGTTCGGCGGTGGCCTGAATGGAAGCAACGCGCCCAGCCAGGCCTTGAACGCCGCGTCGACCGCCCAGCCGCTGGTCGGCGGTGCGGCCTCGGCCGGGTCCGCGGCGGCGGGGGTGCCGGCGGGGCTGGCCGGTAGCGCGGCGCCCGCCGCTTCGATGTCGCCGGCCATGGCCGGATCCGCGGCGGCGGTTGCCCCCGCGTCGGCGGCGCCGGTCGCGCTACCGCCGACGGCTGCTCCGCTCGCGGCGGCCCCGGCCGTCGCGCCGCTGGCTTCGGCCCCGCTGGCGCCGGCCGGCACGCCCGCGGCGGCGATCCCGGCGGGCCCGCCGGTGGCTGCGGACGTCGCTCCCGTCGCGGCCACGCCCGCATCGGTTGCCGCCCCGGTGGCGGCCGTCCAGGCGGAAGCACCGGTGGTCTCCCCGGCCGCGCAGGCCATGCCGATCGGTACACCGCTCACCGCGGCGCCCGCGGCAACCCCGAACTATTCGCCCGCCACGCCGCCCTATTCCCCCGCAGCGGCGGCCACCAGGGAGCAGCCTGCGGTGCCGGGCGAGCCGGTCGAAATACCGCCCCAGTCGGCCTGATACCGAAAACCTGGTTTCATCGGACGAATTCCGCGGCCCGGTGCCCGAGCATCACGATGGTCGCGTGCGGTCCGCGGCTGGGGACCGCGGGCAGGATGGAACCGTCGATCACCCAAAGGTTTTCGATGCCGTAGACCCGGCAGCGCGGGTCGACGACGGCGCGCGGGTCACCGTCGGGCCCCATCGGCGCGCTGCAGCACAGGTGCTGCGACGTTGACCAGACGGCTGGACCGATGTGCGTGACCGCGCCGAACAGTTCGCGGGCCAATTCGGTGCCCAGGCGCAGCGCCTCGACATCCGCGGGCTCGCTGTCGTAGCGATGCTCGATGTGGAGCGGTACCCCAAAATCGTCGGACGCCAGCGTCATTCGTCCACGCGCCCGAGGCCGCATGAGCGCCACCCCGATATGCGGCCAGTCCCGATGTCCGGCGGTGCCGTCGCCCGTCATCGCTACGAAACCACCCGTGTAGGGCCTTATTTCGATTCCGTCGGCGGTGCTGAGCACCACCTCCAGCACGGGCCGATCCACGGCCACCGCCCAGTTCGTCGGCAACACCCATTCGGGATGGTCGCTGCACCCCGACCCGACCGGCAACGCCGCCAACACGTCGACGCCGGCCCGCCGCAACATTGCCTCCTCCCCGATGCCCGAGACCATCAGCAGATGCGCCGATCCAATCGCACCGGCGCACAGGATGATCCGATCGCCGGACAGTGCCGTCGGCCCCTCGGGACCGATGGCGTCGACACCCACAGCGGTTGTCGCCGAAAAGCGCAGCCGAACCGCGCGGGTATGAGCCAGCAGCGTCAGGTTGGGCCGATCCAGCGCGGGTATCAGGTAGCCGGCGCCGGAGCTGGTGCGGACGCCGTCGACGATGTTGAGCGGGACCGCGCCCACACCGGACGGCA
This sequence comes from Mycobacterium alsense, assembly GCF_002086635.1. GTDB lineage: Bacteria > Actinomycetota > Actinomycetes > Mycobacteriales > Mycobacteriaceae > Mycobacterium > Mycobacterium alsense. The sequence continues at coordinate 17,291 of NZ_MVHD01000001.1, forward strand.
GTTCGGGTCCCACGTCGTTGAGGTCGGCGATCCACGGAAACCCGGCGCGCCGGGCGGCGGCGACGAACGTTTCCGTGGCACCGGTCATGTCGTGCGTTCGGCGAACGGGTATGGGCCCACTGTCGCCGTGGGCCGGGGTGTCGAAGTCCAGGTCGGTCTCGATGGCCCGGAAATGATCGACGACGTCAGACCATGCCCACCCGGGTATCCGGTGCCGGTCGAAGTCGCTGGGCAGGCCGCGGCAGAAGTAGCCGCCGTTGACCGCGCCGGAACCCCCGATCGTCGCCCCACGCACGATCGGCAACTGGCGCGCGTGTTGATCGGTCAGCCGGGTCAGATACCGCTGGACCAGCGGGCTGCCGGTCCCGATCGGCAGGCGCAGGCCGTTGGTGGTCTGGGCCAGCAACCCCGGGTCCTCGAGTCCGGGACCCGTCTCCACGACGGTCACGGTGCGGCCGGGGTCCGCGGAAAGGCGTTCGGCAACAACCGATCCAGCGCTGCCGGCGCCGACGATCAGCACATCGCTGTGCGGTACGGCTTTAGTCAAGGCGGGTCGAGGCTACGTGCGGATCTGCGGTTTGAGCGCGCGCACGTTGCGTTCGCGCGCCACACCCCACCACAACCCCAGGCCGTAGGCCAGGTCGTCGACGCGCTTGAGCACGAGGTAGGTCAGCAGCCCGATCGGCTCGGCCTCCTCGCCGGTGGCGTCGCGGCGGCGCAGCCAGTCCACCACGCCGTCCATGACCGCCGCGACCAACACCACCCGCCTGCACTGCCGCGACAGGACGGCCGCCAGCAACGCCAGCGGCCAGTAGTGCCGGCACAGGGCCGACGCCAGCTGCAGGGCCGCCGACCACAGACCGCGGGTCGCGATCGCGACGACGTCCAGCAACGAGGTCTCGGCGCCGCGCATCGCCTTGGCGATGCGCCCACCGGTCAGCAGGGCGAGCGCGATCGAGGCGAGCTGGCTGAGGCTGGTCCCCAGCGCCATGAGTATCCAGGCCATCAGCGCCCAGCCGGAAATCACCACCGGGGCCGTCTTGTCCGGATGGCGCACGGACAGCGGCGCCGCCGAACCACCATAGAACGCCTTGCGCGCCAGCCAATCCCGTAACTCGGTGCGGTGGTCGTGGGCCACCTGCGCAATCGGCTCGTAGCGCAGCCGGGTACCCGCTTCGATGAGTCGCCAGCACAGATCGACGTCCTCGCCGGACTGCATGGTCTCGTCGAACCCCCCGACGTCGCGGATGGCCGAGCGGCGACAGATGATGGCGGCGCTGGGGACGTAGGACACCGTGCTGTGCGGCAGCACCGGGGCCTCGCGCTCCCCGAGGTCCAACGACGAGTGCACCGCCTCGTAGCGCGCCACCAGGTTCTCGCGTTGCGACAACCCCACGATGCGGGGCGCTACCAGGGCGACGGTGGGATCGCAGAAGTGACCGAGCAGGGCTTCCAGCCAGCCCCGGCGCGGCGTCACGTCGGAGTCCAGGAACGCGACGAAGTCGGTCGTGCAGGCGGCCAGCCCGGTGTTGCGCGCCGCCGCCGGACCCTTGCTGTGGGCGTGGCGCAACACCTCGACATCGCAGTGCGCGCCGATGAAGTCTTCGGGCTCGATCGGCGGGAACGAGCCGTCGTCGACCACGATGACTCGCAGCCCACGCAGCGAGCTCACCAGGCGGCGTGCACCGGAAACGTTGTCCCGCACCGGGATTACCACGGTCACGTCGCGGTGCGACGGGCCGCCGGCGGGCCGGGGGTGGGCCACCGTGGCGTCCAGCAGGGTGCGGGCCAACTGCGCGCTCATGTCGTCGCGGACCTTCAGCCGGCCGTCGGACAGCATGCTCTGCGCGGCGGGGGCCAACTTCAGCAGCCGCGTCGGCGAGCCGCCCAGCAGGGCCGAGCCGTCGCCGAGCACCCGGACGCGGCGGTCGACCTGGACGGCGAATCCGTCCGGCAGCCGGGTGGCGGTCATGTCAGCATCCCGCCGTGCCCCGGCGACCACCGGGCGACCCGACGGGCGCACTCCTCGACCATCCCGGCGAAGATGCGTCGCCCGTCGGTGGCGGTCGCGGTGGTCGGGTCCCCCAACACCCCGGCCCGGCTGACCGCCGCGACTCCCCCGCGGCGCATCGCGGGAAGCAATTCGGGCAGCGGTGCCCGGTTACCGGGAAGCCACCGGTCGGTCAGCACGTCGGCCGGCGAGATATGCAGCAACACCGATGTTTCGGTATGGCCGGCGTGGGCGTCGCCGCCCGGGGCGACGCAGGGGCACCATCCGGCGTCGCGGCCTTCGGCCCGCAGCCGGCCCACCGCCTCGTTCAAGGCGTCGACGTTGCCGCCGTGGCCGTTGACGAAGACCAGCCGCCCGGCCCAGCACGCGGCTGACCTGCCGTACTCCACCAGCAGCAGCGCTAGCGCCGCGCCGCCGATGGAGATCGTTCCGGCGAAGTCCTGGTGCTCGCCGCTGGCGCCGTAGGCGATGGCCGGCGCCACCAACCAAGGCTGCTCGAGGCGCGCCCGCGCGCCACGGGCGACCGCGGTCGCAATGCGGGTGTCGGTGTCCAAGGGCAGGTGTGGACCGTGTTGTTCGGTCGACCCCAGCGGGACCATTATCGACGGCGAGGTGCTTGATAGCTGGCTCGACGTCGCCGTTCCTAATTCGCCGAGTACGGGCACTCGGTGATGGTAGGACGAATTCACCTGGCGTGCACCAATTGTTGACGTTTGAAAATTAATTTTTTTCCGGTGTGTACACCGAACGGACGAATTCCCGGCTCGTTCGTCACGGTCGCCTCGCGAGCACCAGAATTTTCGCGACGCCGATTGCGGATTAACACGGAAATGAAATCACTGGTAAAGGGACCAATATGCCCCGAATTCAGCCGCGTGGCACCCCGAGCGCCCGGGCGAAGCCGTCCGGGACCAGGACGTCGTCCGGGCCGAGGTCGTGGACGCTGGCGTGCCCGAGACCCATCAGCGCCGAGTCGATGCCGCCGCGCAAAATGTCGAGGACGTTTTCGACGCCCGCCTGGCCGGCCGCGGCGAGGCCCCACAGATACGCCCTGCCGATCATCACCGCGCGCGCCCCCAGCGCCACCGCCTTGACCACGTCGCTGCCGCGCCGGATGCCGCCGTCGAGCAGCACCTCGACCTGATCGCCGACGGCCGCGGCCACCGCGGGCAGCGCGCGGATCGACGCCGGCGTGCCGTCGAGATTGTTGCCGCCGTGATTGGACACCGAGATCGCCGAAACCCCCGCATCCACGGCCCTTTTGGCGTCGTCGACACGCATTACGCCCTTGAGCATGAACGGCCCGCCCCATAGCTCGCGGAGCCAGGCGATGTCGTCCCAGGTGGGCGGCGGCGTGCCCATCCACTCCCCGTAGGCGGCGAAGAACGGGGGCCCGGGCTCGCCGCGGCGGGCCTGATTGGGCACCCGCAGCTCCGGCGGATGCAGCGTCTTGCCGAACTTCCACAGCCAGCGGGGCTTGAAGACCGCCTCCGGGGACAGCCGCAGGATGGTCCGCAGGTTCATCTCCTCGGGGATCTGGGGGCTGCCCCAGTCGCGCCCGTGCGAGAACGACCAGTCGGTGGTCACGATCAATCCAACCGCGCCGGCCTGGCGCGCCCGTTCCACCCGCTCGGCGATCGCGTCGCGCCCGCCGAGCCAGTACACCTGGAAGAACAGCTTGGGGTTGGCGGCGATCACCTCCTCGATCGGCTTGCTGGCGAAGGAGGACAGTCCCATCGCGGTTCCCCGCGCCGCGGCGGCGCGCGCGACGGCGACCTCCCCGTCCGGGTCGACCGCCTGGACGCCGGTCGGCGAAATCACTACCGGCATCGAGATATCTTGTCCCATAACGGTAGTCGACAGGTCGCGCTTTTCCGGCGCACCGACGACGTGGGGCGCAAATCCGAGTTCCCCGAACGCTTCGACGTTGTCGGAGACGGTAATTCCTTTTTCGCTGGCCGCGATGAGCGCCGAATAAACGGATTTCGGCAGTCGGCGTTTGGCGCGCTGCTGCGCGATCGCGACCGTTTCAAACCATTCGCCGGCCATCGCTATAGCGGGCTCTCGTTGCACGGGCGCGCGGGCGGGACCGCGGGTGGCCTGACCGACAGGGTCAGCGGCACCGGCTGGCGGACCGGCCTGCCCCGGGAATGGTCGGCCCGGGGGCGAGGGGTCTGGCGCTCGCGGGCGAGCGCCGGCCCGCCGTGGCCCTGGACGCACTCGGGATCGGGCCCGTCCAGTGGCAGGCCGGTGAAGAACTTCGCCGCCATGCACCCGCCGCGGCAGCTGTCGTAGTGCCCGCAGCTGCCGCACGCGCCCGCCGACTGCGGTTCGCGCAGCTCACGGAACAACGGCGCGTTCTTCCAGACAGCGGCGAAGCCAGTCCCAAATCCCGCGTCCGACAGGACGTTTCCAGCCAGGAACCGGTCGTGGATGGCGAACGGGCAGGCGTACACGTCGCCGACCGGGTCGATCAGGCACACCACCCGGCCCGCCCCGCACATGTTGAGGCCGGCCAGCGCGCCCGAGGAGCCGAGCGGGGCCAGATGGAAAAAGGAGTCGCCGGTGAGCACCCGCTCGCCCTTGGCGACCAGCCAGTCGTAGAGCTGAACCTGCTGGGCGGCGGTGGGGTGCAGGTCGTCCCAGACGTCGGCGCCCCGGCCCGAGGGCCGCAGCCGGGTGATCCGCAGCGTGGCACCGTACCGGCTCGCCAGCGCGGCGAATTCGTCGAGCTGGTCCACGTTGTGGCGGGTCACCACGACGGAGATCTTGGCGTCAGCGAAGCCCGCCGCGGCGAGATTCTCCAGCGCTCGCACCGCCATGTCGAACGAGCCTGCGCCGCGGACGGCGTCGTTGACCTCGGCGGTGGCGCCGTCGAGGGAAATCTGCACGTCGACGTAGTCACTGGCGGCCAGCCGGGCCGCGACCGCCGGGGTGATCCGAACCCCGTTGGTGGAGAACTTCACGCCGACGTGGTGCGCGGTCGCGTAGTCGACCAGCTCCCAAAAGTCAGGCCGCACAGTGGGTTCCCCGCCGCCGATGTTGACGTAGAACACCTGCATGCGTTCCAGCTCGTCGATGATGTCCATGCACTGGCGAGTGGACAATTCCCGTGGATCGCGCTTGCCGGATGACGAGAGGCAGTGCACGCAGGCGAGGTTGCACGCGTACGTCAGCTCCCACGTCAGGCAGATGGGCGCGTCCAGCCCACGCTCGAACTGCTCGACCAGCCGCGGCACTTCGGAAGTTCCGGCCGATGCCGTCGTCGTCGCCGTCGTCAAGGTGCCTCCTGGGGTACCAACATCTTCGAATCGGCCAACACGCCCAGCGCGTGCAGGTAGGGCGCGTGGGCGGCGTCCTCCACGCCCGCGGCGCGGCACGCCGACCGGACATCGCGGTGGTCGGCCAGCGACCGCACCACCGTGAGGATGGTGCGGTTCTTCAGAAAGGACAGCTTGCGGGTCCCGAAGTGGTAGAGCAGCGCGCCGAACGGCTCCGGGCGCACAGCCACCTGCGGATGCAACCGCCAGCCGCGATCCGGGTCGAACACGCGGGTCAGTAGACCCCGCACATGCCGTCGATGGACACCTCTTCCACGAGGGTCTCCGTGACGAGCTGGGTTTCGGTCTCGGTTTCGCGGTCCATGTGGATTACCTTTCGCCATGGGACTCGACAACGGGTCACGATCGTCGCCAGAATATGGCATCGAGTGCCGAAATGGAAGGGCGGGGTCCGATGACGCCGCAGTCGCGCGTGGGCAGGCGGCGCTCGACGACGCCCCACCACATCACCGACGTCGCCATCGAGCTGTTCGCCGCGCGCGGCTTCGCCGACGTCAGCGTCGACGACGTGGCGCACGCCGCCGGCATCTCCCGCCGCACGCTGTTCCGCTACTACGCATCCAAAAACGCCATCCCCTGGGGGGATTTCGACACGCACCTCGCGCACCTGCGCGAGCTGCTCGACGATGTCGATCCCGGGGTGCCGCTCGGCGAGGCGCTGCGCTCGGCGCTGTTGTCCTTCAACACGTTCGATGACTCCGAGACCGTCCGGCACCGCCAACGCATGCGCGTCATCCTGCAAACCGCTGAGCTCCAAGCGTATTCGATGACGATGTATGCCGGCTGGCGGGAGGTGATCGCGGGTTTCGTGGCCGGCCGGTTGGAGTGCAAGACGACCGACCTGGCGCCCCAGACCGTCGCCTGGATGATGCTCGCGGTGGCGCTGAGCGCCTACGAGCACTGGCTGAGCGACGAATCCGTCACGCTGCCCGCCGCGCTCGGCCACGCGTTCGACGTCGTCGGCGCGGGGCTGGAACGGCTGGGCAGGTGAACGCCGGGACCGCGCACCTGCCGCACACGCTGCGCTCCCAAGGCCGGTTCTGCGCGGGCTCCGGCTCCCCGATGTACGGGGAGCTGTTCGATCTGGTGGCCGGCGACGTGGAGGCGGGCGGTGTCTTCGCGACGATCCTGTCCGGCCACGAGGACGCCCCGGCGCGGCAGGCGGTGCCGCTGCGCTTGCTCGGTGGGCTGCACCGGTTGGTGCTCGATGGCCGGGCACCGGAATTGCGTCGCTGGTATCCCAGCACCGGCGGCACCTGGGACGCGGCGAACGCCTGGCCAGAAATCTTGCGCACCGCGGCGCGGCACCGCGACCCGCTGCGCGCGGCGCTGGGACAACCACCCCAGACCAACGAGGTGGGCCGGTCCGCCGCCCTGATCGGTGGATTGTTGCGCCTGGATCGCGGATCCGGTTGGCCGATACGACTTTTCGAGATCGGCTCGAGCGCCGGGCTGAACCTGCGCGCCGACCATTACCAGTATCGCTACAAATCGGGTCGCGGTGAGGGCCGATGGGGGCCGGCCGACTCGCCGGTGACCATCGACGACGCGTGGCGGGGCGCGCTGCCCCCCTGCGGTCGCGTCCGGATCATCGAACGCGGCGGCTTCGACATCGCGCCCATCGACGTCACCGCCGCCGGCGGGGAAATGACGGTGTTGAGCTACGTCTGGCCCGACCAGGGCGCCCGGCTGGAGCGGCTGCGCGCCGCCATCGCCGTCGCCCGGGACGTCCCGGCAAACCTCGAGCGCCGGACGGCCGCCGATGCGGTGGCCGGCCTGACGCTCGCCGAGGGCGCGTTGACGGTGCTGTGGCATTCGATCACCTGGCAGTACCTTTCCGAATCCGAGCGTGCGGCGGTCCGCGACGGGGTCGAGGCGCTCGGCGCCCGGGCGGGCGCGCGGTCGCCGTTCGCCCACCTCACCCTCGAGCCGTGGCGGGCCGCATCCCCAGGGCCGGGCGGGCCGATCGAGTTCGCGGTGCGGGCCCGCAGCTGGCCCGGCGGCGAGCTGGCGGTCCTCGGCCTATGCCACCCGCACGGCCCACCGGTGAACTGGCGGTAATTTTTTTCCCGTCGACCCGTCGGAATTCGCCCCGCCGCGGCGACGATAGGGGTGTGAGCGCCGAAGCGGACCAACCACCCGACGCTCGACGCGCGCTGCTCGCGCTCTACGGCGAGGCGTTGCCCGTGGTGTACGGGTACTTCGTCCGGCGCTGCGGGGATCGCGCCACGGCGGAGGACCTGACGTCGGAGACCTTTCTCGCGGCGATGGACGCCGCGCGCAAAAGCGACCCGCCGCCGATCTCGGTCCCGTGGCTGCTGGGGGTGGCGCGGCACAAGCTGGCGGACCACTATCGGCGCGGCGCGCACCGGTTGACGGTGCCGGTCGCCGATCCGCCCGAGCCGATGGACGTCACCGACGACTGGGACGCCGAGCTGGACCGCATGGTCGCCGAGGCCGTGCTGGCCCGCCTCACGGAGCCGCACCGCACCGTGCTGGTGCTGCGCTACATGGACGACTGCTCGGTCGGCGAATGCGCCGAGCTGATCGGGCGCACCGTGCATGCCACCGAGGCGCTACTGGTCCGGGCCCGCCGGGCCTTCCAACGACAGTACCCGGAAGGAGGCACGCCATGAGCCGGCACGACCGTCCGGATCCGCTCAGCGTGCTGCGCACCGATGACCTTCCGGTGCAGCCCGATCCGGCGTTCGCCGAAAGCCTGCGCCGGCGACTGCAGTCCGCGCTGTCCCTACCGGAGGGAGTTGACATGAGCGGCACCACCGATGCGATTGCCGAACTCACCGAGCCGACCACCGCGCCCGATCCGCCGCGACCCGCGGCCCTGCCGTACCTGAGCGTCGCCGACGCCCGCTCGGCCATCGCCTGGTACGCCGACGCGTTCGACGCCGTCGTGGTCGGCGCGCCGATCGTCATGGACGACGGCCGGATCGGGCACGCGGAGATAACCATCGGCGACGGCGTGTTGTACCTTGCCGACGAATACCCCGAGATCGGCTTGAAAGCCCCTGCGCCGGGTGGGGTTTCGGTGAGTCTGATGCTGCACGTCGCCGACGCCGATGCCGCGTTGCGCAAGGCGGCCGAACAGGGCGCGACCGTCGAGCGCGAGCCCTACGAAAACCACGGCCGCCGCACCGCGACCATCGTCGACCCGTTCGGCCACCGGTGGATGCTGTCCGGCCCGCCGGGTCCGCGAGTCGACGCTATCCGGCACGGCGACATCGGCTACGTGTCGGTGCGGGCCCCCGACGCCGGGCGCGCGGCCGCCTTCTACGGCCACGTGCTGGGGTGGGCGTACGACCCGGCTTCGCACCGGGTCACCAATACCGACCTGCCGACCGGGATTTCGGCCACCGCCGGGTCGCCCGGCCTGTTCTGCTGCTACGCCGTCGCCGACGTGCGGGCCGCCGGCGCGGCGATCGAAGAGGGCGGCGGTTCCCCGGGCGAGATCCGTGACACCGACTACGGTGTCGTGCTCGACGCCACCGACCCGCACGGCGCGGCGTTCGCGGTGTACGAGCCTCCGCCCGGGCGAAAGCGCCCGGAGCTCAACGGGTCCGGGCCCGGGGAGCTGTCGTACGTCACCTACGAGGTGACCGATTCCGCCTCCTTCCGCGAGTTCTACGGCCGGGTGCTGGGATGGAGTTTCGAGCCGGGCCGGATCGCCGACGGCTGGCAGGTGCAGGGCACGCATCCGATGGCGGGCGCCGCCGGCGGCTGCGAGCGCGTCACCACCGTGCCGATGTGGACCGTGCCGGACATTCACGCGGCCGTCGCGCGGGTCCGCGACGCCGGCGGCACGGTGCTTTCCGAGCCGTCGCGCCAGCCCTATGGTCTGTCCGCCGAATGCGTCGACGACCAGGGCGGCCGGTTCTATCTCGGCGAGTTCTAGGCCCCCGGGTTGGCGATCCGAATCGGCGCGCCGTCCAGCCAGGCCACCACGGCTTCGACGGTGTCTTCGTAGAAGGCGCCGAGCATTTCGCGGGTCACGTACCCCAGGTGCGGCGACAACGTGACGTTCGGGAGGGCCCGCAGCGGATGGTCGGGCGGGGGCGGTTCGACGTCGTACACGTCGAGCCCGGCCCCGGCGATGCGCCGCGACGTCAGCGCATCGATCAGGGCGGCCTCGTCGACAATCGGGCCGCGGGAGGTGTTGATCAGGTAGGCGTGCGGTTTCATGCGGGCCAGCTCGGGCTCGCCGACCAGGCCCCGGGTGCGCTCGGAGAGCACCAGATGGACGGAGACCACGTCGGATTCGGAGAACAGCGTCGCCTTGTCGACCCAGCGCGCGCCCGCGGCCGCGGCGGCCTCCTCGGTGAGGTTCTGGCTCCACGCGATGACGCTCATGCCGAACGCTGTGGCGTATTCGGCCATGCGTGTGCCGGTCCGGCCCAGCCCGAGCAGCCCAAGGGTCTTGCCGGACAACGTCATACCGGCGGTGGCCTGCCATCCGCCGTCGCGCATGCCCCGATGCTCGTCGGCCAGGTTGCGCACCGTTGCGATCAGCAACCCCCAGGCCAGTTCCGGGGTGGCGTCGCGCGCCGCCCGGAACCGCGGGTGGGCGAAGTCCGAGTGGGCGACCAACACGCCGTTGTCGGTGGCCGCGGCCAGGTCGAGGTTCGGCAGGCTGCGGCCGACGATGGTGATGAGTTTGAGGTTGGGCAGCCGCTCGATGAGCGTGCGCGGCAGGGCCATGCGCTCGCGCATGGTGCAGATGACGTCGAACGGCCGCAGCGCGTCGACCGCCTCCTCCTCCGACAGGTGGCGGCCGAAAACCGTTACCTCCGAGCGGTTCTGCACCGGCGACCAGTCGGCGAGGTCGAGGGCCAGGCCGGCGTAGTCGTCGAGTATCGCCACCTTCGGCATCGCGGCGTCAGCCCAGCACCTCGGCGATGGGCGTGGCGGCGGCGATCTTGGCGCGGACCTTCATGACCTTGCCGGGCATCCCGCCGCCGACCACGCCGACCAGCACCCCGTCGCGCTCGTAGTAGGCCAGGAATTTGCGGCCGTCGTCCTCGACGAGGTGGACCGTGTCGGTGGCTTCGGGCTCCCCCAGGCACTGGATCTTGACGTCGTATTGGTCGCTCCAGAAATACGGCACGACCACGGCCGACGGCACGTCTTGGCCCAACATGGCGGGCACCACCACGCGGGCCTGGTCCGCCACGTTGCTCCAATGTTCCACGCGCGCTTGGTGTCCCGTCGTGTCGCGCCAGGACGCGACGTCGCCCAGCGCCCAGACGTTCGGCGCGCTGGTGCGCCCGGCCTCGTCGCAGAGGACGCCGCCATCGACACTGTCGACGTCGACGCCGCTGCCCCGCAGCCACTCGGTGGCCGGGCGCGATCCGATGCCGATCACGACCAGGTCGGCCGGCAGCTCGGCGCCGTCGGTGAGCACCACGGCGTCGACGTGCCCCTCGCCGCGCACCTCGGCCACCCCGAGTCCGAGGCGGACGTCGACGCCCTCGTCGCGGTGCAGCCGCGCCACCAGCTCGCCGATGCGCTCGCCGAGCACCGCCGCCAGCGGGGTCGGCTGCGGCTCGACCAGCACCACGTCCACCCCGAGGGTGCGCAGGCTGGCCGCCACCTCGCAGCCGATGAAACCGGCGCCGACGACCACGGCGCGCCGCGCGGCCGAGGCCTGCTCGCGCAGCGCCATGCTCTCGTCGAACGAGCGCAGCACCCGGATGCCGTCGAGATCCGGCAAGGCCGGGATGCGCCGCGGCACCAGCCCGGTGGCGACGACGAGTTCGTCGTAGCCGAGTTCGGTTCCGTCGTCGAGGGTCACGGTCTGCCTGGCGGTGTCGAGACCGGTCGCGGCCGAGCCCAGCCGCAGGGTGACGTCCTTCTCGTCGTACCACTCGCGCGGCTTGAGGGCGACGTCGTCGACCTCTTTGCGGAGCACCTCCTTGGACAGCGGGGGGCGGTCGTAGGGCAGATGCACCTCGTCGCTGACGATCGTGATGCGGCCGGCGTATTCCGATCGACGCAGTTGCTCGGCGGTGCGCGCGGCGGCGAGCCCACCGCCCACGATCACGATGTGCTTGACGCCTTCGCTACTGGTCACGTGGTGTTCATATCACGCTGACCGGTCAGTACTTCAAGGCGCCCTTGTCCACCGGGACCTGGGTGCCCGACAGGGTGCCCGAGGCATCGCCGGCCAACCAGGCGACGACGTCGGCAACCTCGTCGGCCGTCATGAAACCCTTGTACTGCATCGGCATTGGCGGGAAGCTGTGCACGAAGCGGGGGTGCCTGGCAAAGATCTCCGTCATCGCTTCGGGTTCGATCATCGGGGTGTCGACCGAGTACGGGTGGATGGAGTTGACGCGGATGTCGTATTCGCCGAGCTCGATGGCCAGCGTGTTGGTCAGCGCGGTGAGGCCGTGCTTGCTGGCCGCGTAGTGGCCGTTGCCCGGCGTCGCTTTCAGCCCCGCCGACGAGCTCACGATGATGATCGAACCCCCGTTGCCCGCCTCGATCATCGCGGGAATCGCCGCCCGCAGCGTGCGCCAGGTTCCGGTCAGGTTGATCCCGATCACCGTGTCCCACTGCTCGTCGGTGAGCTCCCACACCCGGCCCCAGCCCAGCACACCGGCGTTGGCCACCAGGATGTCGAGCCGGCCGAATTGCTCGACGCTGTCGGCCACCAGTTGCCGCAGCGCCGCGTCGTCGCGGATGTCGGCCTCGCGGGCCAGCACCTTGCGGCCCTCGGCCTCGACCAGGCGGACGGTCTCGCGGAGGTCCTCGGGCGTGGCCGGCGTGTAGGTCAGCGTGTCGGACGCCCGCGCGCAGATATCCAGGGCGATGATGTCGGCGCCTTCCCGCGCGAGCCGCACCGCGTGCGCTCGCCCCTGCGCGCGGGCTGCGCCGGTAACGAACGCCACCCGCCCCTGCAGTGATCCCACCTGTGCCGCCACGAGGACAGGCTAGCAGCGGAACTGAAACGTGTTCTAACGCGCCCCGAGACTCGGTGAGCTCAGATTTCGGAGATGATCTGGGCGCGCCGACTGTTGTACTCCTGGTCGGTGAGCGCCCCGGTGGAACGCAGTGTCTCCAGCTCCTGGAGCCGCTGCGCGATCGACGGTTGCGGGGGCGTGACGACGGGCGACGGGCCGCCGGCGGCCGCGGGCTGGGGTGCCGGCGCCTGCTGTTCGGCCGCCCGCCGCACCACGGCCTGGATCTGCTGACGCAACGCCGGATTGGAACGGACGTCCACCATCCGGTCGAGCGGAACGCCGTTGGCCTTGAGGATCTGCAGGATCTCCATCAGGGGGCCGGCCTGCCCGCTGAGATCGTAGGTCCTGTTGTCTTCGGCCAGTGTGAACTGCGCCGGAACCAGCCCGTTGACCAAAGCGCTTCGCTCCCAGTCGATCCGGTATTCCTGCGTGGTCGGGTTGACCAGGACCACGACCTTGCGGGCGTTGAGGTTGCCCATCCGGGTCACGCTGGCGATCACCCGGTCTTCGCTGTCGAACGGCAGCAGGCCGGGCCCGGCGATGTGCAGCTGCACCTTGACGACTTGTTGGTTGTTGATCCACGTCCCGGTTTCGCTGATTCCGGTGATCTGGGCGAGTGCCAGCACGCCGGTCCGCTCGAGCTCCGCGTTCTTGGCGGACGACCGGGCCCCGTAATTGGCCAGCGCGAGCGCGACCACGACGTCAACGATGGTGATCAGCAGGCCGACGTAAAGCATCCATCCCAACAGGTCGCCGAACCCGAGCGTGAAGTAGACGATCAGGAAGATCGGTCCCACCAGGCCACCGCACAGCAAAACAATCAACTGGGCCTTCAGGTAGCGCGCCAACACGTTTGTCTCCTCGTCTCGCTGGGAAGTTCGTGTCAGATTAGCGCCCCACCGGCGCTCGCGATAGCCTCACGCGCAAACCGCGCCGAGGGCGCCGCTCATTCCTCCGACGGCTCGGCCGGTGCGGCCGGAGCCGGCGAATACGCCGGGGTGCCGGGTCGCGCCGCGGCCGTGGGCGCGGCGGGCGCCGCCGCCGGCACAGCCGCCAGTGGCGTCACCGACGGACCGGGCTCCGCCGCCACCGCCGGAGCGCTGTATGCGCCGACGCCGAGCTCCTCCGCACCTTGGGCGACCCCGCTTTGTGCGGCCCCCACGGGGCCGCCGGACGCGGCCAGACTGCCGGCGTAGCCGGCTCCACCGGCGCCCAACGGCGTCGGCACACCGCCGCCGACGGCTGCGGCGGCCGGACCCGCGCCGACGCTGCCGACCAGTTGGCCCGACGCGCCGCCAACGCCGGGGCCCAACGAGCCGGGCGGGGCGCCGGTATCGGCCGCTAGCACCCCGGTGGCCCCGGCGCCGCTTCCCGGCATCGCCCCTAGGGCCTGGAGTGGCGTGGCGACTCCGGCCATCACGCCCTGCCCGGCGGCCTCCAGCGGGCCGGCGTTCGCGGCCTCGGCCAGCGCGTACTGCGCCGCGCCAGCGCTCATGAGCTGGACGAACTGCTGGTGGAACAGCGCCGCCTGCGCGCTGAGCGCCTGATAAGCCTGCGCGTGCGCCCCGAAGAGCGCCGCGATGCCCGCCGACACCTCGTCGGCGCCGGCCGCCGGCACGCTCGCCGTCGGACCCACCGCGGACGCATTGGCCGAGCTGATCGCCGAGCCGATGTTCGCCAGGTCCGATGCCGCGGCCGCGACATACTCGGGCGTCGCGAACACGAACGACATCCACACCTCCCGACACGATCACGGCACAACGCTTCGCCCGGTTCATTAGACACGGATGCAAGAAGCGAAAACGATCGTATCGCGGCCGACGGAACCCGCCAACACGTGCGCGATTCGTTATGTGCCCGTCAGGTGCCGTTGGCTCCCGGCGCGCCCGAGAGCGTTCCGCCAGCGCCGCCTTTACCGGGCGTGTTGCCGTTTCCGCCGCTGCCGCCGTTGCCGACGAACTGGGCGTTGCCGCCGTTGCCGCCGGTGCTCGCCGGACCCGTCGCCGACCCGCCGGCGCCGCCGTTGCCGATCAGGCCGCCGTTACCGCCGCTCCCGCCGTGGCCGTTGATGCCGGCGGCCCCGCCGGCACCTCCGTCGCCGATGAGGGTGCCGCCGGTGCCCCCGGCACCGCCCGTCCCCTGTGGGGAAGCGGTGGCGGCGCCGCCGGCGCCGCCGGTGCCGAACCACCCGGCGGCGCCGCCGTTTCCACCGGTCGAGGTGATTCCGCTCGCGGCGCCGCCGGCGCCGCCCGCACCGTATAGTTGCCCGCCGGAGCCGCCCTGTCCGCCGTGACCGAAGTTTCCGGACGCGGCACCGCCGGCGCCGCCGACGCCCCACAGGCCGGCGTTGCCGCCGGTGCCGCCGATTCCGTTGGATGAGGCGTTCGCGGCCCCGCCGGCGCCGCCAGCGCCGTTGAAGAATCCGCCGTTACCACCGCCGCCGGACTGACCGGCGGTCAAGCCGGTCCCGCCGCCGGGCAGCGCGCCGCCGACCCCGCCGGCCCCGCCGACGCCGAACAGTCCGGCGCTGCCGCCATTCCCCGCGGCCCCGCCGTTGGCGACGTTGAACGCGTTGGTGGCGCCGCCGTCTCCGCCGGCCCCGCCCGCGCCATACAGCCACCCGCCGCGCCCGCCGGCCGCACCGGCGCCGCCGACGCCGCCGTTGCCGCCGACGCCATTGTGGTTTCCGGGCAGCCCGGTCTGGTTCACGCCGCTGTCCGCGCCGGACCCGCCGAGTCCACCGTTGCCGATCAGCCCCGCCGATCCACCGTTACCACCGTTCACGCCCGCGGTCGTGCTGGCGCCGCCGGCTCCGCCGTTGCCGTAGAGCCAGCCCCCGGGGCCGCCCGCCTGTCCCGGGCCGCCGTTGGCGCCGTCGCCGATCAGGGGCCGCCCCGTGAGCGCCTGGAAGGGCGCGTTGATCGCCGCCAACGCGTCCTGCTCAAGGGTCTGCAGCGGCGCGGCGTTGACCGCCTCGGCCGCCGAATACTGCGCCGCGCCGGCGCTCATGACTGCACAAACTGTTGGTGGAACTGCGCCGCCCGGGCGCTGAGGGCCTGGTAGGCCTGCCCGTGCGCTCCGAACAGCGCCGCGACTGCGGCCGACACCTCGTCGGCACCCGCGGCGAGCACCGCGGAGGTCGGGGCGAAGGCCGCCGAGTTGGCGGAACTGATCATCGAACCGAGGTTCGCCAGGTCTGCCGAAGCGCCTTGGACATACTCGGGAGCGGCGAACACGAACGACATCGCGACCTCTGGCACAGTCTGGCCGCCCACTCTATGCGCGGCATCCCGAATCCGACCCAATACGGAGCTGATCGTATCCTCGGCGAGGACGCCTGACGTGCGATTTCACCAGCTTCGGCGCAACTGAAAACGGCGAAGCCCGGACCACCCCAAGGGGCAGTCCGGGCTTCGCGTCGTGCGGACCTACTTGATGATCTTGGTGACCCGGCCGGCGCCGACGGTGCGGCCACCCTCGCGGATCGCGAATCGCAGGCCCTCGTCCATGGCGACGGGCTGGATCAGCTTCACCGAGATGTTGGTGTTGTCACCGGGCATCACCATCTCCGTGCCCTCCGGCAGCGTCACCACACCGGTCACGTCGGTGGTGCGGAAGTAGAACTGCGGACGGTAGTTGTTGAAGAACGGCGTGTGCCGGCCACCCTCGTCCTTGGACAGGATGTAGACCTGGCCCTCGAACTCGGTGTGCGGGGTGGTGGTGCCGGGCTTGGTCACCACCTGGCCGCGCTCGACGTCCTCACGCTTGACACCGCGCAGCAGCAGCCCGACGTTGTCGCCGGCCTGCCCCTGGTCGAGCAGCTTGCGGAACATCTCCACGCCGGTGACGGTCGTCTTGGTGGTCTCCGGCCGGATGCCGACGATCTCGACTTCCTCGTTGACGTTGATGACGCCGCGCTCCACCCGGCCGGTGACCACGGTGCCGCGGCCGGTGATGGTGAAAACGTCCTCCACGGGCATCAGGAACGGCTTGTCGGTCTCGCGGACGGGGTCGGGGATCGACTCGTCGACGGCCTTCATCAGCTCCTCGACGGACTCGACCCACTTGGCGTCGCCCTCGAGCGCCTTGAGCGCGGAGACCCGGATCACCGGGGCCTCCTCGTCGAACTCCTGGGCGGCCAGCAGCTCGCGGACCTCCATCTCGACGAGCTCGAGCAGCTCCTCGTCGTCCACGGCGTCGGCCTTGTTCAGCGCGACCAGGATGTAGGGCACCCCGACCTGGCGGGCCAGCAGCACGTGCTCGCGGGTCTGCGGCATCGGGCCGTCGGTGGCGGCGACCACCAGGATCGCGCCGTCCATCTGGGCCGCGCCGGTGATCATGTTCTTGATGTAGTCCGCGTGACCCGGCGCGTCGACGTGGGCGTAGTGCCGCTTGTCGGTCTGGTACTCGACGTGCGCGATGTTGATCGTGATACCGCGCTGACGCTCCTCGGGAGCGTTGTCGATCTGGTCGAACGCCTTCGACTCGTTCAGGTCCGGAAACTTATCGTGCAGGACCTTGGTGATAGCCGCGGTCAGTGTGGTCTTGCCGTGGTCAACGTGACCGATGGTCCCGATGTTGACGTGGGGCTTGGTCCGCTGGAACTTCGCCTTCGCCACTTTTGTGTCCTCCGACTTGTTGGTGCTTTGTTAAGCAGTGTTGTTTTTTCCAGTTGTGCCGCGGTGTTAACCGGGCCAGCTTACTCGTCAGCTCGAACTCAGTGGCCCGTCGCCTTCGCGCTGCTCATTGCTCGACTCCTCACCCGTGAGCTTCGCTCACTGGCCCGTCGCCTTCGCGCTGCTCATTGCTCGACTCCTCACCCGTGAGCTTCGCTCACTGGCCCGTCGCCTTCGCGATGATCTCCTTCGACACGTTCGCCGGCACTTCGGCGTACGAGTCGAACACCATGGAGTAGTTCGCCCGGCCTTGTGTCTTGGACCGCAGGTCGCCGACGTAGCCGAACATCTCCGACAGCGGCACGTGCGCCTTGACGACGCGCGCACCCGCCCGCTCCTCCATAGCCTGGATCTGGCCACGGCGGGAGTTCAGGTCGCCGATCACGTCGCCCATGTAGTCCTCGGGCGTGGTGACCTCGACGGCCATGATCGGTTCCAGGATCACCGGCTGCGCTTGTGCCGCAGCCTTTTTCAGCGCCTGCGAACCGGCGATCTTGAACGCCATCTCCGACGAGTCCACCTCGTGGTACGCGCCGTCGAGCAGCGTGACCTTCAGGTTGACCAGCGGGTAGCCGGCCAGCACGCCGTACTGCATCGCGTCCTGAGCGCCGGCGTCCACCGACGGGATGTACTCGCGGGGGACGCGCCCACCGGTGACCTTGCTCTCGAACTCGTAGGTCGCGCCGTCCTCACTGGTGAAGGGCTCGAGCTTGATGAGCACCTTGGCGAACTGGCCCGAGCCGCCGGTCTGCTTCTTGTGGGTGTACTCGACGCTGTCGACGACCCGGCGGATGGTCTCCTTGTACGCCACCTGCGGCTTGCCGACGTTGGCCTCGACCTTGAACTCGCGGCGCATGCGGTCCACCAGGATGTCCAGGTGCAGCTCGCCCATGCCGCCGATCACGGTCTGGCCGGTCTCGGAGTCCAGGTGGACCTTGAACGTCGGGTCCTCCTCGGCCAGCTTCTGGATCGACAGGCTGAGCTTCTCCTGGTCGCTCTTGGTCTTGGGCTCGATGGCCACCTCGATCACCGGGTCGGGGAAGGTCATCGACTCGAGCACGATCTGCTGGTTCGGGTCGGAGAGGGTGTCACCGGTGGTAGTGTCCTTGAGCCCGATCACCGCGTAGATGTGCCCCGCGCTGGCCCGCTCGACCGGGTTCTCCTTGTTGGAGTGCATCTGGAACAGCTTGCCCAGCCGCTCCTTCTTGCCCTTGGTGGCGTTGATGACCTGGCTGCCCGACTCGACGGTGCCCGAGTAGACGCGGATATAGGTCAGCTTGCCGAAGAACGGGTGCGTGGCGATCTTGAACGCCAGCGCCGAGAAGGGCTCGTCGGTGGTCGCGTGGCGCACCACCTCCTCGTCCTCCTTGCCGGGCGGGTGGCCTTCGGCCGGCGGGACGTCCAGCGGCGAGGGCAGGTAGTCCACGACGGCGTCGAGCATGGGCTGCACGCCCTTGTTCTTGAACGCGCTGCCGCACAGCACCGGGTAGATCTCGCTCGCGATCGTCAGCTTGCGGATCGCGGCCTTGATCTCGTCGACGGTGAGTTCCTCGCCGCCGAGGTACTTCTCCAGCAGTTCCTCGTCGGTCTCCGCGACGATCTCCAGCAGCGCCGTGCGGTATTCGTCGGCCTTCTCGGCCAAGTCGGCCGGGATCTCGACGGTGTCGTAGGTCTCGCCCAGCTTCGTCTCGCCGCGCCACACCTTGGCGTTCATCTCCACCAGGTCGATGACGCCCTCGAACTCCGACTCGGACCCGATGGGCAGCTGGATCGGCACGGCCTTGGCCCCGAGGCGCTCCTCCATGGTGCGGACCGAGAAGTAGAAGTCGGCGCCGATCTTGTCCATCTTGTTGACGAAGCAGATGCGGGGGACGTCGTACTTGTCGGCCTGGCGCCAGACCTGCTCGGACTGCGGCTCGACGCCCTCCTTGCCGTCGAAGACCGCGACGGCACCGTCGAGCACGCGCAGGTTGCGCTCCACCTCGACGGTGAAGTCGACGTGGCCCGGCGTGTCGATGATGTTGAGCTGGTTGTCTTTCCAGAACGTCGTCGTGGCCGCGGAGGTGATGGTGATTCCGCGCTCCTGCTCCTGCTCCATCCAGTCCATGGTGGCCGCGCCGTCATGGACCTCACCGATCTTGTAGTTGATCCCGGTGTAGTACAGGATCCGCTCGGTGGTCGTGGTTTTACCGGCATCGATGTGCGCCATGATGCCGAAGTTTCGGACCTTGCTCAGGTCGGTCAGCACGTCCTTCTGTGCCACAGAAGTCTTCCCACTCTTTCGGTTGCTTAGTTAGCTGTCTGTCTGGCCTCCGGCGACGCTGCCAGATGTTGCCGGGGCGGTTCCTAGCAGAACCCCTACCAGCGATAGTGCGCGAAGGCGCGGTTGGCCTCGGCCATCTTGTGGGTGTCCTCGCGCCGCTTGACGGAGGCCCCGAGGCCGTTGCTGGCATCCAGGATCTCGTTTGCCAGCCGCTCGATCATGGTCTTCTCCCGGCGCTGCCGCGAGAAGCTGACAAGCCAGCGCAGCGCCAGCGTGGTGGACCGGTCCGGCCGCACCTCCACGGGCACCTGGTAGGTGGCACCACCGACGCGGCGGCTGCGCACCTCCAGCGCGGGCTTGACGTTGTCGAGAGCGCGCTTGAGCGTGATCACGGGGTCGGTTCCGGTCTTTTCCCGCGCGTGCTCGAGCGCTCCATAAACAATGCGCTCGGCGAGCGATTTCTTCCCCTTGAGCAGAACTTTGTTCACCAGCTGGGTGACCAGCTGCGAACCGTAGACCGGGTCGTTGACCAGCGGACGCTTGGGTGCGGGCCCCTTGCGCGGCATCAGCTCTTCTCCTTCTTGGCGCCGTAACGGCTGCGAGCCTGCTTGCGGTTCTTGACGCCCTGGGTGTCGAGCGAACCGCGGATGATCTTGTACCGGACGCCGGGCAGGTCCTTGACCCGGCCGCCACGCACCAGCACCATCGAGTGCTCCTGCAGGTTGTGACCCTCGCCGGGGATGTAGGCCGTGACCTCGACCTGGCTGGTCAGCTTGACGCGCGCGACCTTGCGAAGCGCCGAGTTCGGCTTCTTCGGGGTGGTGGTGTACACGCGGGTGCACACGCCACGGCGCTGCGGGCTGCCCTTCAGAGCCGCGGTTTTGACCTTCGCGATCTTGTCCCGACGGCCCTTGCGGACCAGCTGCTGAATGGTTGGCATCTACCGGCTTTCTGTGTTGGTTCCTGGTGTCGTCTTCTTGGCTCAGCTGTCAAGTCTCTGTACTGCAGTTTTGGCCCCGCCCCGGAGCGAGCTCCGTACCCCGCGGCCGGGTGTGTCGCAAGCGGTCAGCAAGGAATTCGATCCAATGCGTCGTGGACATGCGAATTCGCCCGGCATCCGCTCCCTTACGTCAGGCGCCGTAAGCCGCCAGGCACGAGCTACCACAATACCCGTCGGCCATCTGGCAGGTCAAAGCGGCGGCCGGCGGGCTAGCCGGGGGCGGCGCGCTCGCGCGCGCTGCGCCGGTCCAATCCCTCCAGACCCCGGGCCAGGCGCAGCACCATATCGGAGAACAGCGCGTCGGTGTCGATGTCGTCCATCACGCCGGTCATCTCCAGCAGCACGAAGCCGTGCAAGGCCGACCAGAACTCCAGGGCGGCGTGGAAGGCCTCGTCGCCGTCGAGGCCGTAGGAGGACAGCACGGCGATCACCGGCGCGGCCGCGCCCCTGGTGGCCGCGGCGTACTCGGGGTCGTCACCACCGCGCGGCATCCGGGTGAACGCCGAGTACCGGCCGGGGTGGTGATGGGCGTAGCTGCGGTAGGCGCCGGCCATGACGAGCACCGCGTCGTCCCGGGCGCGACCCTCGCCGACCCTGTTCAGCATCGTGATGATGTCGTCGATGACGCGGATGCGCACCGCTCGGCGCAGGTCCTCCAGGCTGTCGACGTGGTTGTACAGCGAGGGCCCCTTGGTGCCCAGCTGCGTGGCCAGCGCGTTGATCGTCAGCGACTCCCAGCCCTCGCGGTCCAGAAAGGTCAGGGCGCCGTCGACGATGCCGTCGCGGCTCAGCTTGGCCGGGCGGGACGCCGGCCTCCCCGCGCGCTGGCGCCCAGCCGCCGACGGCGATTCCAGAGCTGCCATGGCGATCGCCCTTCGATTGATAGCGGGTCGGTTAACTAATGACTCTAGTTGACGGTCGCCGGCAAACCGCTGAGCCACGGCTGGGCGGCGGGCGGATGCAAAATACCCCTGCCGCCCGACGGGCAAATGCACGTAATCTCATTCCAGGTTCGTCAGAACCCGAGCAGATCGACCCGTCTGTCACCCGTGCCCAAAGGGGGTCCGCAGTGAACTGGTCAGCCACCGCGGGGCCGTTGGTCGCCTGCGCCGTCGTCGCCGCCGTTTCCGCCGCCCCGTCGCCGGCCGCGCACGCCAAGAACGGCGACACCCACGTCGTCGGGGAGGGTCTCGAGCAGACGCTGGACTGCGCCGACGCCACCCTGTTCGTCAACGGGACCCGCAATGTCGTCAACGCGAAGGGCAACTGCTGGGCGGTGACGGTCATGGGGTCGGGCAACACCGTCGTCGCGGACTCGGTCACCCACGACATCACCGTGTACGGCTACGACCAGACTGTGTTCTTCCACGGCGGCGCGCCGGTCCTCTGGGACCGCGGGCGCGAGCTGGGCATGACCAACCGGCTCCAGCAGGTGCCGGGCTGAGGCAGGAAATCACCGGGAATCAACGAATCGAGGATCAATGGGTGACCACACCACCGACCGCCCGTCCAGGCTGGCAGCGTTCGCCGTCGCTCCGGCCGCCGCGGCGCTAGTGCTGGCGGGCTGCAGCTCGACGGCCAACCCGCCCGGTGGGTCCACCACGACGACGAAAAGCAGCGCGGCCACGACAACGAGCGGCGCGGCGGCGCCGACGAGCTCGAGCGGGGCGAGCACCACGGCGTCCGTGGAGATCGGCAACTCGCTGAACTACGGGTCGATGGGCACCACGACCACGCTCGACTGCGCCGACGGCAAGTCGCTCAACGTCGCCGGTTCGGACAACACGCTGACCGTGACCGGCACCTGCTCTTCGGTGAGCATCGGCGGTGCGAACAACAAGATCACGATCGACAAGGTCGACACCCGCATCACCGTGCTGGGGCTCAACAACACCATCACCTATAAGGACGGCGAGCCCAAGGTCGACAACCTCGGATCGGGCAACACGATCAACAAGGGCTGAGCGACAACGTCTTTCGCGGTCTTTCGCTGTCTTTCGCGGTCTTTCGCGCCCAGGGCCCCGGTCTAAGCGGGTGCGCCGTGGCGGCCGGCGCCCGCGGCGAACCGCCCCGCCCCTTCCGCGGCCTCCGCGGCGACCCGGGAGATGCTGGCGAACTCGAAATCGATCGCGTCGGATTCCGTTGCGCCCCACTGGTGTAGCGCCGAAAGCCGATCCGACCGCAGGCACTGCTGCGGCAGCGCCGCGAGCTGCGCCGCCAGCTCCTCGGCCGCCCGCCTGGCCTGCCCCTTGGCCACGACGCGGTTGGCCAACCCGATCGCCAGCGCCTCGTCGGCCCTCACCGCGCGACCGGTGAGGATCATGTCCATGGCCCGGCTCTGCCCGATCAGCCGGGGCAATCGCACGGTGCCGCCGTCGATGAGCGGCACCCCCCATCGCCGGCAGAACACCCCGAAGACGGCGTCCTCCTCGGCCACCCGCAGGTCGCACCAGATGGCCAGCTCCAGGCCGCCCGCGACGGCGTGGCCGCTGACCGCGGCGATCACCGGTTTGGACAGCACCATCCGGGTCGGCCCCATCGGGCCCGGACCGGTGCGGTGCACGGCGTTGGCCTCCGGCGTGTCAAAGGCCTTCAAATCGGCTCCGGCGCAGAAGGTTCCGTGGTCACCCCACAGCACCGCCACCGAGGCGGAGTCGTCGCGGTCGAATTCCTCGAACGCCGCGCAGAGGGCCGCGGCCGTGGGGCCGTTGACGGCGTTGCGCGCCCCCGGCCGGTTGAGGATCACCGTGGTCACCGGGCCGTTGCGCTCGACGCGCACCGCATCAGTCATGTCGCCTCCACGAGTCGGGCCTTGTCTTGTCGTTCCACCAGGTCACGTCGCCGCGCCAGCTCGTCGGCGAAGTGGTGGTAAGCGTCGCGCAGCCGGTCGCCGGGCCAATCGGCGGGGAGCAGTTCGGCGGGCAGCATCGGGTCGGTGAGCAGGTGGCGCACGATCGCCGCGGCCCCCACGAACCGGCCGGGAATGTCTCGCGCGGCGCCGATCTCGTCGAGCAGCCGGTGGCCCGTCCGCGCCCACGCGGGCAGGTCCCAGAGCTGCCCGGCCAGCTGGGCCGGCGCGTCGTCGCGCGCCTTCAGCGTCCGTACCCGGGTCGCGACATCGGGGCCCAGGTCCGGGTCGAGGTTGTCCGGGCGCATCCAAACCCCCTCCCGGAGTTCGCCAAAGCGCTTGTCGTGCATGGCGCTTCGCAGCGCCGCGCGGGTGCGGGCGTCGCCACCGACGCTGGTCACAACGGCCACGAGCCACTCCCCCCGCCACGGCCGGGTCGGGGGGCGCATGGCGTCGTCCTGCCGGCGTTGGCGCGCCAGCAACCGATCCGAGAGCCGGTAGCCGTCGGCGGACCGGATCAGATCGCCCGCGCCGACCATGCGGGTCAGCGCCACCCGCAACGCCGTCTCCTTGATGCCGAAACCGGCCGTGAGACTGATCAATTCGCCGGCACTGGCGCACGCCGGGTGGGCGCCGAGCAGCACGCTGAGCACCACCGATCGGGCCGTCATGTCCGGCATGGGTTACACCCCCGACGCCTTGCGGCCGTGGTCGCCGAACGGCTCGTCGCGGTGCCGCACCGCCTCGCGGAAGCCGTGCTCGACCGCGTCGGCCACGAAGGCGTGCCCATCCGGAGTGTGCCTGGCCACGCCGTCGAATACGGTGCTGATCATTCTGCTGGTCGCCACACCCTGTTGCAGCAGTGCCGAATTGAGCGCGAGCTTGACCATGACCAGTTGGTTGATCGGCACCGCGGCGATGCGCGCGACGAGCCGCTCGGTCCGCTCATCGAGGTCCTTCGGGTCCGGCGCCTCGACCGCCAG
Source organism: Mycobacterium alsense (assembly GCF_002086635.1). GTDB lineage: Bacteria > Actinomycetota > Actinomycetes > Mycobacteriales > Mycobacteriaceae > Mycobacterium > Mycobacterium alsense. Next base: position 41,390 of record NZ_MVHD01000001.1, read on the forward strand.
GCCCCACTCGGCGGCCTGCGCGCCGGTGATGCAGTCGCCGGTGAACAGCAGGCGTTTGGCGCGCTGATCGCCGAGCCGGTGGGCCCACAGGCCCGCCGCCGGGACGCCCCACACCCGCGTCGGCGGGTAACCGATCTTGGCGTCGGCGGCGGCGATCACCTGGTCGGCGTGCAGCGCGATGTCGGTGCCGCCGGCCACGCAGTAGCCGTGGATCTTGACCACCGTGGGCTTGTCGGCGTGCATCAGGCTGGAGAACCCCCGCACGAACCGGCTCATCATCTGGTAGTCGATCACCGGGTCCCACGGCTGATTCGGCAAGTGGTTGACCGCCTGGGTCTTCCCGTCCAGCACCGTGCCCTGATAGGCGCCGGTCCCGCCGGCCGAGCCGGTGCGGTCGGCGTAGGCGCTCAGGTCGAAGCCCGCGCAAAACCCCTCGCCGCGCCCCGACACCAGGATGACGTGCACGTTGGGGTCGAGGTCGGCACGCTCCACCAGCGCCGAGAGCTCCAGCGGCGTGTCCGCGACGATCGCGTTGCCCTTCTCCGGCCGGTTGAAGGTGATCCGCGCTACCCGGTCGGTGACCTCGTAGGTCATCGTCTTCAGGTTGTCGAAATCGACCGGCCTGATCGCGTGAGTCATGGTGCGGCTCAGCCCTTTACCAGGCAGCGCTCCAGGATGGGGCCCAGGTCCAGCCCGTTCGGCATGGTGCCGAACGCGCCGCCCCAGCGGCCGTCGAGCCGGGTGGCCAAAAACGCTTCGGCGACGGCCGGATGCCCGTGGCGCACCAGCAGCGAGCCCTGCAGCGCCAGGCAGATGTCCTCGGCGATTTTGCGGGCGCGGTAGGCGATGCCGTCGAGGTCGGCCAGGTCGGCGCGCAGCCGCTCGACGTGGCCGCCCAGGCGCGGGTCCTGCCCCGCGCTCTCGGCCAGCTCGGCGAACAGCACCTCGACGCATTGGGGGCGAGTCGCCATGGCGCGCAACGTATCCAGCGCGCTGACGTTTCCGGAGCCCTCCCAGATGCCCATCAGCGGGGCCTCGCGGTACAGCCGCGGCATCCCGGAGTCCTCGACATAGCCGTTGCCGCCCAGGCATTCCAGCGCCTCGGCGGCGTGCGGGGTGGCACGCTTGCACACCCAGTACTTGCTGGCGGCCAGCCCGATCCGGCGCAGCAGCGCCTCGGTCTCGTCGCCCCGCACGGCGCGGTCGGTGGCCCCGGCCATCCGCATCGCCACGATGGTGGCGGCCTCGGCCTCCACGGCCAGGTCGGCCAGCACGTTGCGCATCAGCGGCTGGTCGATCAGGTAGGCGCCGAACGCCTTTCGATGCTGGGCGTGGTGGACGGCGCGGGTCAGGCCGGTGCGCATGCTGGTGGCGCTGCCCAGCGTGCAGTCCAACCGGGTGAGGTTGACCATCTCGATGATGGTCGGCACGCCGCGGCCCTCCTCGCCGACCAGCCACGCGATGGCGCCGTCGTACTCGACCTCGCTGGAGGCGTTGGCGTGGTTGCCAAGCTTGTCCTTCAGGCGCTGCAGGAACATCCGATTGCGGGTGCCGTCCGGCAGCACGCGGGGAAGCATGAAGCACGACAGGCCTTGTGGTGCCTGCGCCAGCACCAAAAAGATGTCGCACATCGGCGCCGAGGTGAACCACTTGTGGCCGGTCAGGCTGTAGCTGCCGTCACCGTTGGGGGTTGCCTGGGTGGTGCCGGCGCGGACGTCGGAGCCGCCCTGCTTTTCCGTCATCGACATGCCCGCGGTGATGCCGGCCTTCGTGGTGGCCAGCTTGAGCTCGGGGTCGTACTCGCGGCTGGTCAGCAGCGGTTCGTAGACCGCCGCCAGGTCGGGGTTGTGGCGCAGCGCGGGAACGACGGCGTAGGTCATCGAGACCGGGCAGGTGTGCCCGGGCTCGACGTTCCAGGCCGACATCTTGGCGGCCCGCACCACGTGGGCGCCCGGGCGCCCGTCGGCCCAGGGCGCGGCGTGGATGCCGTGGCCGATCGCCGCCCGCATCAGTTCGTGATACGCGGGGTCGTACTCGACCTCGTCGACCCGGTGGCCGTATTGGTCGTGGGTGTGCAGCACCGGCCGGTTGCGGTCGGCGAGCTCACCCCACCGCTGCGTTTCGCGGCTGCCGGCCAGCGCACCGAACTCGTTCAGCTCTTCCAGGCCCCACTGCCCGCCCTCGCGGATCAGGGCCTCGACCAGCACGGGGGACGTCGCGGGGTTGTGGTCCTCCAGGGGCGGGACCTGGTTGATGACGGCGTGGGTGTCAGGCATATCCTCAATGTTACATTTTTCCGACAGTCGCACAAGAGCTGTAATGATCAGCGGGGGTGGGCGGCGAAGAACGCCCACAGCTGCGGCGTCGCGAAGTCCGGCCAGTCGTGGCCCCACTGGTCGAGCGTGACGAGCACGACCCCGCGGCCCCCGGCGCATGCCGCGGTCGAGGTGGTGACCGGGCCGTCGGTCGTGGTTGACGGGGCGCCGCACCGATCGACGTTGCGCCAGAAGGTGTTCACCTCGGGAGCCGACGGGCCGTTGATGACGCTGTAACCCGGCCCGCCGCCGTAGGGCACGAGCCGGTCCGCGGTGCCGTGGATGTGCATGACCGACGCCGGACGCGGGGCCGGGCACGCGTTGAGCTGGGTGCCCGCGACCGGTCCGATCGCCGCGAAGACCTCGGTGCTGCACGCCAGCGTGTAGGACATGATCCCGCCGTTGCTCATGCCGGTGGCATAGACCCTGCCGGCGTCGATGCCGGCGTTGCGGGCGATGTCGGCGACGGCGGCGCGGATGAAACCGATGTCGTCGACGCCCTCGCGCCCCGAGCGTCCGCAGCAGGTTTCGCCGTCGACGTTCCACGCATGGTTCAGGCCGTCGGGATAGGCGACGAAGAACTTGGCCGTGTCGGCCAATCCGTCCCAGTGGTAATCCCTTTCGGCTTCCCTGGCGCTGCCCGAGACGCCGTGCATCATGACGACCAGCGGCGCCGAGGCGGGCAGCCCGGCGGGCTTGTACAGCCGATAGCTGCGATCGAGGCCGCCGACTTTGATGTGGTGGACGCTGGTGCCGTCGACGAACGCCGTCGGCAGGTTCGCGTCCGCCCGGAAGCAGCCCGCGACCACCAGGGCGGCACCCAGCAGAGCGACAACCCGGCGCAGCATGGATCAACGGTAAGGGCCGCGACCGTCTCAGCCGGTCGTTTTGTCCCGCAAGAACGCGATGTCGTCCTTGCGGCCCTCGTCGGCGGTTTCGCAGATGACCGGCGCGCCGGCGGCCTTGACCACCGCGACGAGCAGCTCGGGATCGATCTGCCCGGTGCCGAAGTTGGCGTGCCGGTCGGCGCCCGAGCCCGCGGCGTCCCTCGAGTCGTTGCAGTGCACCAGGTCGATGCGGCCGGTCAACGCCTTGATGCGGTCGACCGCGTCGATCAGCTCCTCACCGGCGGCCCAGGCGTGGCAGGTGTCCAGGCAGAACCCAATTCCCTTGTCGCCGATGTGATCCCACAGCCTGCCGATGGTGTCGAAATGCCGCGCCATGGCGTGGTCACCGCCCGCGGTGTTCTCCAGGTAGACCTGCACGTCGGTTTCGAGGTAGTCCAACGCCTTGACCCACCGCTCGAAGCCGGCTTCCATGTCGTTGTCGTCGGCGTGTCCGCCGTGCACGATCACCGCCGTCGCGTCGATGGCCGCGGCCGCGTCGCAGGTGTCCTGCAGGATCTTGCGCGACGGGATGCGGATGCGGTTGTTCGCCGACGCCACGTTGATCAGGTACGGCGCGTGGACGTACAGCGGCATCGTCGACGCCCTGAGCGTCTCGGCGTCGTCGCGGGGCTTGGGTTTTTTCCAGCTCTGCGGGTTGCCGAGGAAGAACTGCACCACGTCGGCGCCGTCGGCCTGGGCGGCGGCCAGGGGATCGTCCTGGTGGACGTGCGAACCGATGAGCACGGTGGCCAGTGTAGTGCGGCGAGCCGATCTGCCGAGCGTGCACTCGGTGCGAAACATCGCCCGAAAAGTCGAGCCACTCTACGCTCGGCGAACGAAAAAGCCCCCGCACGGGGCGGGGGCTTTTCCTGAGTGACTAGCGGTAGTCGCTGTAGCCGTAGTCGTCCAGCGGAACCGCGGCGCCGGTGGCCTGGCCGAAGTCCGGGCTGTAGTAGTGATCCTCGTAGGACGGGATCGTGTACGCCGCGGCGCGGGCCTCCTCGGTGGGCTCCACCTGGATGTTGCGGTAGCGGTTGATGCCGGTACCGGCCGGGATCAGCTTTCCGATGATCACGTTCTCCTTCAGACCGTTGAGCTTGTCGCTGCGGCAGTTGATCGCCGCATCGGTCAGCACGCGCGTGGTCTCCTGGAACGACGCCGCGGAAAGCCACGAGTCCGTGGCCAGCGACGCCTTCGTGATCCCCATCAGCACCGGGCGGCCGGCGGCGGGCTCGCCGCCCTCGGCCACCACCCGACGGTTCTCCGCCTCGAACTCCGCGCGGTCGATCAGCGAGCCGGGCAGGAACTCCGTCGAGCCCGAGTCGATGATGGTGACCCGGCGCAGCATCTGGCGGACGATCACCTCGATGTGCTTGTCGTGGATCGACACACCCTGGGCGCGGTAGACCTCCTGGACCTCGCGGACCAGGTGGATCTGCACCTCGCGGGGGCCCTGCACGCGCAGCACCTCGTGCGGGTCGGCCGAGCCTTCCATCAGCTGCTGGCCCACCACGACGTGGTCGCCGTCGGAGAGCACGCCCTCCGAGCCGTCCTCGTGCTTGAACACGCGGAGCCGTTGCCGCTTGGAGAGCTTGTCGTACACGACCTCCTCGCCCCCGTCGTCGGGAACGATGGTGATCTTGTAGAAGCGCTCGCCGTCCTCGAGGCGGATCCGCCCGGTGACGTCGGCGATCGGCGCCTTGCCGCGCGGCACGCGCGCCTCGAACAGCTCCTGAACCCGCGGCAGACCGCCGGTGATGTCCTCACCGACACCACCCTGGTGGAAGGTCCGCATGGTCAGCTGCGTGCCCGGCTCACCAATCGACTGGGCCGCCACGATGCCGACGGCCTCGCCGATGTCGACCAGCTTGCCGGTGGCCATCGACCGCCCGTAGCAGGTCGCGCACACGCCCGTGCCGGTGGCACACGTCAGCACCGAACGCACCTTGACCTGCGTGATGCCCGCCGCCAGCAGCGCGTCGATCTCCGGGTCGCCCAGGTCCTCGCCGCGCGCGACGACGACGTTGCCCGCCTCGTCGACCGCGTCGGTGCCCAAAGTCCGCGCGTACGCCGAGGTTTCGATGTACGGGTCGCGGATCAGCGTGCCGTCAGGCTGACGCTCGGCCAGCTCCACGACGATGCCGCGCTCGGTCTCGCAGTCGTGCTCCCGGACGATGACGTCCTGGCTCACGTCGACCAGACGACGGGTCAGGTACCCCGAGTCGGCGGTGCGCAACGCGGTGTCCGCCAAGCCCTTTCGGGCACCGTGGGTGTTGATGAAGTACTCCAGCACGGTCAGGCCCTCACGGAAGGACGACTTGACCGGACGCGGGATGAACTCACCCTTCGGGTTGGTCACCAGGCCCTTCATGCCGGCCAGCGTTCGGGTCTGCGTGAAGTTACCCGTGGCGCCCGAGTCGACGATCGTGATGATCGGGTTGTCGGCCGGGTAGTGCTCGCGCAACGCCTGACCGACCTCGTCGGTGGCTTCCTTCCAGATCTCCACCAGCGCCTCGTTGCGCTCGTCGTGGTTCAAAGCGCCACGCTGGAACTGCTTTTCGACCTTCTCGGCCCGCTCCTCGTACTGGTCGAGGATCTCCTTCTTGCGCGGCGGGACGAGCACGTCGGCCATCGAGACCGTGACACCACTGCGGGTCGCCCAGTAGAAGCCGGCGTCCTTGAGCTTGTCGACGGTCTGCGCGACGACGATCATCGGGTAGCGCTCGGCCAGGTCGTTGATGATCGCGGCCTGCACCTTCTTGTGCATCTGCTGGTTCACGAACGGGTAGCCCACGGGCAGCAGCTCGTTGAACATCACCCGGCCCAGCGTGGTCTCGGCCATCCAGGCGTCGCCCGGCTGCCAGCCGTTGACGCCGAACAGCTCCGCCTCGATCTCGGCGGGCGGGCGCAGCTGGGTCAGCCGCACCTTGATCTTGGCCCGCACCGACAGCAGCCCCCGGTCGGAGGCCATGATCGCCTCGGCCGGCGAGGAGTACACGCCCACCTCCGGCTGATCCTTTGCGGCGGGCTGGAATTCGCCCTTGTCGCCCTCGACCTCGGTGGTCAGGTAGTACAACCCGGTCACCATGTCCAGTCGCGGCATGGCCAACGGGCGGCCGGAGGCCGGCGACAGGATGTTGTTACTCGACAGCATCAAGATCCGCGCCTCGGCCTGAGCCTCCGCGGAGAGGGGCAGGTGCACGGCCATCTGGTCGCCGTCGAAGTCGGCGTTGAAGGCCTCACACACCAGCGGGTGCAGCTGAATCGCCTTGCCCTCCACCAGCATCGGCTCGAAGGCCTGGATGCCCAGCCGGTGCAGGGTGGGGGCGCGGTTCAGCAACACCGGGTGCTCGGCGATGACCTCCTCGAGCACGTCCCACACCTGGGGACGCTGGCGCTCGACCATCCGCTTGGCGCTCTTGATGTTCTGCGCGTGGTTGAGGTCGACGAGCCGCTTCATCACGAACGGCTTGAACAGCTCGAGGGCCATCAGCTTGGGCAGGCCGCACTGATGCAGCTTGAGCTGCGGGCCGACCACGATGACGCTGCGGCCCGAGTAGTCGACACGCTTGCCGAGCAGGTTCTGGCGGAACCGGCCCTGCTTGCCCTTGAGCAGATCGCTCAGGGACTTCAGCGGACGGTTGCCCGGGCCGGTGACCGGACGCCCGCGCCGGCCGTTGTCGAACAGCGCGTCGACGGACTCCTGCAGCATCCGCTTCTCGTTGTTGACGATGATCTCGGGCGCGCCGAGGTCGATCAGCCTCTTGAGGCGGTTGTTGCGGTTGATCACCCGGCGGTACAGGTCGTTGAGGTCGGACGTGGCGAAGCGGCCACCGTCGAGCTGCACCATCGGCCGCAGCTCCGGCGGAATCACCGGGACCGCGTCGAGCACCATGCCCATCGGCGAATTCCCGGACTGCTGGAAGGCGGCGACCACCTTCAGCCGCTTCAAAGCGCGAAGCTTCTTCTGGCCCTTGCCGCTCCGGATCACCTCACGCAGCGAGTCGGCCTCGGCGTCGATGTCGAAGTTCTCGATCAGCTTCTGGATCGACTCCGCGCCCATGGCGCCGGTGAAGTACTCGCCGTAGCGGTCGACTAGCTCACGGTAGAGGTTCTCGTCGACGATCAGCTGCTTGGGGGCCAGCTTGGTGAAGGTGTTCCAGATGTCCTCCAGGCGGTCCAGCTCGCGCTGGGCCCGGTCGCGGATCTGGCGCATCTCCCGCTCGCCGCCGTCCCGAACCTTGCGGCGCGCATCGGCTTTGGCGCCCTCGGCCTCCAGCTCGGCGAGATCGGCCTCCAGCTTCTGGGCCCGCGCCTCCAGCTCGGCGTCGCGCTGGTCCTCGACGGCCTTGCGCTCGACCACCATTTCGGCCTCGAGCGTCGACAGCTCGTTGTGCCGCATCTCCTCGTCGACCGAGGTGATCACGTACGCGGCGAAGTAGATGATCTTCTCGAGATCCTTCGGCGCCAGGTCCAGCAGGTAGCCCAGCCGCGAGGGCACACCCTTGAAGTACCAGATGTGCGTGACCGGCGCGGCCAGCTCAATGTGGCCCATCCGCTCGCGGCGCACCTTGGCGCGGGTGACCTCGACGCCACAGCGCTCACAGATGATGCCCTTGAACCGGACACGCTTGTACTTGCCGCAGTAGCACTCCCAGTCGCGAGTCGGTCCGAAGATCTTCTCGCAGAACAGGCCGTCCTTCTCCGGCTTCAGCGTGCGGTAGTTGATCGTCTCCGGCTTCTTGACCTCGCCGTAAGACCATTGCCGGATGTCCTCCGCGGTGGCCAGGCCGATGCGGAGTTCATCGAAGAAGTTGACGTCGAGCACGTAACTCCCTTTCCCCTTGCGGGTTTAGTTGCCGAAAAAAGTTGTTAAGCCAGGTCCTCAACGGACGCTGATTCGTTGCGGGACAGGTTGATCCCCAAGTTGGCCGCGGCCCGCTCCAGGTATTCGTCCTCGCCCTCGCGCAGCTCGATGGCCGCGCCGTCACTGGACAGCACCTCGACGTTGAGGCACAGCGACTGCAGCTCCTTGAGCAGGACCTTGAACGACTCGGGGATGCCGGGCTCGGGAATGTTCTCGCCCTTGACGATCGCCTCGTACACCTTGACCCGCCCGACGGTGTCGTCGGACTTGATGGTCAGCAGCTCCTGCAGCGTGTACGCCGCGCCGTAGGCCTGCATGGCCCAGCACTCCATCTCGCCGAACCGCTGGCCGCCGAACTGCGCCTTACCGCCCAACGGCTGCTGGGTGATCATCGAGTACGGGCCGGTGGAGCGGGCGTGGATCTTGTCGTCCACCAGGTGGTGCAGCTTCATGATGTACATGTAGCCGACGGTCACCGGGTACGGGAACGGCTCGCCGCTGCGGCCGTCGAACAGCACCGCCTTGCCGTCGCCGTCCACCAGGACCTCGCCGTCGCGGTTGGGCAGCGTGGCCGACAGCAGACCCTGCAGCTCGGCCTCCTGCGCGCCGTCGAACACCGGCGTCGACACGATGGCGCTCGGCTCGGCGTGCAACAGCTCCTCGGGCAGGTTGCCCGCCCACTCCGGAACGCCCTTGGACGTGTCGACCTTCCAGCCGCTGTGCGCGCACCAGCCGAGGTGGGTCTCCAGGATCTGGCCGATGTTCATCCGTCGCGGCACACCGTGGGTGTTCAGGATGATGTCCACCGGCGTGCCGTCGGGAAGGAACGGCATGTCCTCGACCGGCAGGATCTTGCCGATCACGCCCTTGTTGCCGTGCCGGCCGGCGAGCTTGTCGCCGTCGGAGATCTTGCGCTTCTGGGCCACGTAGACGCGGACCAGCTCGTTGACGCCGGCGGGCAGCTCGTCGTCGTCCTCACGGGAGAACACGCGGATGCCGATGACCTTGCCGGACTCGCCGTGCGGCACCTTCAGCGAGGTGTCGCGGACCTCGCGGGCCTTCTCGCCGAAGATCGCCCGCAGCAGCCGCTCCTCCGGGGTCAGCTCCGTCTCACCCTTCGGGGTGACCTTGCCGACCAGGATGTCGCCGTCGCGAACCTCGGCCCCGATCCGCACGATGCCGCGCTCGTCGAGGTCGGCCAGCACCTCGTCGGAGACGTTCGGGATGTCCCGGGTGATCTCCTCGGCGCCCAGCTTGGTGTCGCGGGCGTCGATCTCGTGCTCCTCGATGTGGATCGAGGTGAGCACGTCCTCTTCGACCAGGCGGTTGGAGAGGATGATCGCGTCCTCGTAGTTGTGGCCCTCCCACGGCATGATCGCCACGAGCAGGTTCTTGCCCAGCGCCATCTCACCGTTCTGGGTGCACGGACCGTCGGCGATCACCTGGCCGGCCTCGACGCGGTCACCCGCGTCCACGATCGGCGACTGGTTGGCGCAGGTTCCGTGGTTGGACCGGGCGAACTTGCGCATCCGGTAGGTGTGCCGGGTGCCGTCGTCGGCCATCACGGTGATGTAGTCGGCGGAGACCTCCTCGATCACCCCGGACTTGTCCGCGACGACGACGTCGCCGGCGTCGATCGCGGCGCGCAACTCCATGCCCGTGCCCACCAGCGGCGCCTCGCTGCGCACCAGCGGAACCGCCTGGCGCTGCATGTTGGCGCCCATCAGGGCCCGGTTGGCGTCGTCGTGCTCGAGGAACGGGATCATGGCCGTGGCCACCGACACCATCTGGCGCGGCGAGACGTCCATGTAGTCCACCTCGGACGAGGGCACGTACTCGACCTCGCCCGCCTTGCGGCGGACCAGCACGCGCTTCTCGACGAACCGGCCGTCCGCGTCGATCGGCGAGTTGGCCTGCGCCACCACGTGGCGGTCCTCCTCGTCGGCGGTCAGGTACACGATCTCGTCGGTGACGACCCCGTCCACCACCTTGCGGTAGGGCGTCTCGATGAACCCGAACGGGTTGACCCGCGCGTACACCGACAGCGAGCCGATCAGGCCGATGTTGGGACCCTCCGGGGTCTCGATCGGGCACATGCGGCCGTAGTGGCTCGGGTGCACGTCGCGGACCTCCAGCCCGGCGCGTTCACGCGACAGGCCGCCCGGGCCCAGCGCCGACAGGCGGCGCTTGTGCGTCAGCCCGGACAGCGGGTTGTTCTGGTCCATGAACTGGGAGAGCTGGCTGGTGCCGAAGAACTCCTTGATCGCGGCGACCACGGGGCGGATGTTGATCAGCGTCTGCGGCGTGATGGCCTCGACGTCCTGGGTCGTCATCCGCTCACGGACGACGCGCTCCATCCGGGACATGCCGACCCGGATCTGGTTCTGGATCAGCTCGCCGACCGTGCGCAGCCGGCGGTTGCCGAAGTGGTCGATGTCGTCGGTCTCCACCGGCACCTCGACGCCGCCGGGCACGGTCATGACGGCCGGCTGGCCGTCGGTCGAGGCGTGGTGCAGGCGCACCAGGTACTCGATGGTGGCGACGATGTCCTCTTCGGTCAGCGTGGTCTTGAACTGCTCGGCGGAATCCGCCGCTTTGAGCCCCAGCTTCTTGTTGACCTTGTAGCGGCCCACCCTGGCCAGGTCGTAGCGCTTCTCCTTGAAGAACAAGTTCTCCAGCAGCGTCTGCGCGGACTCCTTGGTCGGCGGCTCACCCGGGCGCAGCTTGCGGTAGATGTCCAGCAGCGCCTCGTCGGTGCCGGCGGTGTTGTCCTTCTCCAGCGTCGACATCATGATCTCGGAGAAACCGAACCGCTCGGTGATGCGCTCGTTGGTCCAGCCGAGCGCCTTGAGTAGCACGGTGACCGGCTGGCGGCGCTTGCGGTCGATGCGCACGCCCACGGTGTCGCGCTTGTCGACGTCGAACTCCAGCCACGCGCCGCGGCTGGGGATCACCTTGACGCTGTGCAGGATCTTCTCGGTGGACTTGTCGATGGTTTCGTCGAAGTAGACGCCGGGCGAGCGCACCAGCTGGCTGACGACGACGCGCTCCGTCCCGTTGATGATGAAGGTGCCCTTCTCGGTCATCATCGGGAAGTCGCCCATGAACACCGTCTGGCTCTTGATCTCGCCGGTGTTGTTGTTGATGAACTCGGCCGTGACGAACAGCGGGGCCGCGTACGTCATGTCCTTGTCTTTGCACTCGTCGACCGGCGCCTTGACCTCGTCGAAGCGCGGGTCCGAGAACGACAGCGACATCGACCCGGAGAAGTCCTCGATCGGCGAAAGCTCGTAGAGCACCTCTTCGAGGCCGCCCATCGGGTCGGCGCCGCCCTTGCCCTCGCCCCTGGCGGCCGCGGCCTCGCGCCACCGCGGCGAGCCGATCAGCCACTCGAACGAGTCGGTCTGCACGTCAAGAAGCCCCGGAACCTCGAGGGGTTCGCGGAGCTTGGCGAATGAAACTCGGTTTGGCGCTCCGGGCACGGAGTTGTAGGAGGAAGTTTGGGGGGTTTTCTTGCTCTGGCGGGAACCTGCCAAGATGCATCCTTCCAGCACCGCGTGCGGCTCACGGGAACCCGGGGACACCGGCCAGCTCGCCGCATCAATTTTGTCGGTTAGGCTGGCGAACGATCTGCCCGGATCTCACGCGCGCAACTAAATGGCTAAGCCGCAGAGGGGGCTCAGGCGAAGACCACAGTGTCTTTGGCAGCCAAGTGGCGATTGTGAGGTGGGCAGGAAGTAGCCAGCGCAACGTCCAACAATAGCGCAGGACGGCGCATTCCTCAACTACCCACGACAAATGAGCCAAGGGACATCGGCGCTGGCTGGCGATCTCGAATCTCCCCTGGACACATGCTGCCCAACAGACTGACCCGTTTAGGCCCTGCCGTCAAGGGGGCGGCGCCGCAAGTTGCACCAAGTTATCGCAAAATTTTCGCGTCCTGGCTCGCGTGCTGGCGTGCGTCATGGCTGCGTCGTGGCGGGGGCGTCGGGCCGGGCGCGCTACTGGTTGCCGAACTCGTTTGCGCGGTACCGGTGGGTGCCTTCGAGGTCGTCGAGGATCGCCGCCTGGGCGTTCTTGGGCAACGTGTGCAGGATCTCGCGGACCCGGGCCTGCCGCCGCGCGACGGCCTTGCGCTCCGGCATCCCCGGCGTCGCGACGATCTGCGGCGGCACCCCCTGGATCTCCTCGACACCGCCGGCGTGGTGGCCGGCGTCGATCATGGCCTGCTCTTCGGCCATGGTCGCCTCGTCCTTCTCCTCGGACATGCCGATCGGGCCGATGCGCCGGCCGTTGAGGAACTGCCGCACCACCGGTTCGTCGCTGGTCAGCAGCACCTCGCGCGGGCCGAACATGACCAGCTTGCGGCGGAACAACATGCCCATGTTGTCGGGCACGGTGCGGGCGATGTTGATGTTGTGCGTCACGATCAGCACGGTCGCGTCGATCTGGGCGTTGATGTCGAGGATCAGCTGGCTCAGGTAGGCGGTGCGAACCGGGTCCAGACCCGAGTCCGGCTCGTCGCACAGGATGATCTGCGGGTCCATCACGAGCGCCCGGGCCAGGCTGGCGCGCTTGCGCATACCGCCGGAAATCTCACCGGGGAACTTCTTCTCGTCGCCGCCGAGGCCGACCAGGGTCAGCTTCTCCATGACGATGTCACGGATCTCGCTTTCCTTTTTCTTGGTGTGCTCGCGCAGCGGGAAGGCCGCGTTGTCGAACAGGTTCATCGAACCGAACAGCGCGCCGTCCTGGAACATCACGCCGAACAGCGTGCGGATCTCGTAGAGCTCCTTGGCCGAGCACTCGAGGATGTCCGTGCCGTCGATCATGATCGAGCCGCGCTCCGGGCGCAGCAGGCCGATCAGCGACTTCAGGAACACCGATTTGCCGGTACCCGACGGCCCCAGCAGGACGCTGACCTCCCCGGCGGGGATATCCAAAGTCACGTCTTCCCAAATCCTCGAGGGACCAAAGGACTTGGTCAGTCCTCTCACCTCGATAGCGACGCCCATGGGGAATCCTTCCGTCGACGCTCGTGCCCGCCACCTGCCCTTTTATGTGGCATGAGTCACTGTAGCGCACGGCGGGTGTCCGGCATCAGGCTTGTCCGGCACAGCCGGCAAAAATTGGCCGTCCCGAGACCCGGCGACGCAACGGTATTTGACGTGCGTGTTAGCCGGCGGTCAGCCCGTCGGCGCCCAGTTGCCGTGGAAGCCCATCGGGACCCGCTGCGGCAGGTGCACGGTGGCCATCGGCTCGAGGGTCTGCGCGTCCAGCAACAGCAGCTGCCCCTCGTCGCGGCCGCGGTGGTAGCCGTAGCCCATCAGGATGCCGTCGTCCTCGGCGCGATCCTTCGGGCCGGGCGCGGGGTTCGGGACGAAGGACATCTCACCGATAAAAAGGTCGCGGTCGAGGGGGGCCGCCATGACGGAGCCGGTGTCGTAGTCGTGCTTGTACAGCGCCGTAGACATCTCGGTCGTCTCGTGGCCGCCGTCGGAGAGATAACCGCCCTCGGTGCCGACCGTGTAGCCGAACCGGTGCCGCCCGCCCAGCAGGGCCTCGTTGATGCGGGGAAACTCCTGCGGCCGGTCGTCGCGGCGTTCGCTGCTCACCGCGCCGGTCGCCAGGTTGACGGTCCAGCGATCCAGGGTCGGGCGGCTGTCGCCGGGTCCGCGCAGGTCGCGGTCGAACATCGTCGAGTAGCGGACCACGTCGAGCACCACCACCTCGGCGCCGTCGCGCGCCTCGGAGTAGGCGTTGAGCGGGTGGTAGACGTAGCAGGGCTCGATGTCGAACCAGCGGATGTCGGCGCTGCCGCCCTCGCGGGGCATGACGCCGATGCGCGCCGGGTATTTCGGGTTCCAGCGGTAGGGCATGCGATCGATCGGCTCGCGATTGCGGTTCATCATCGTCGCCATCGGGCCGGGGACCCGCACGCGGCCGACGAGCGACTGCATGACCAGCCGGGCCGGCAGATCCAGCCAGCGGGGCACGTTGGCCGGCATCACCTGGACCGGGTCGAACGTGACGGGCAGGTCATAGATCACCACGTATTTGTCGGTCAGCGAGAAGTCGTGCATCATCGGCGAGCCGGTCACGTCGATGTCGACGGTGCGCCGGGCGCGCCCCTGGGCGTCGATCACCGAGTACTGCACGCTCCGCCCGCGGGCGAACGAGTAGGACACGGCGTGCAGTTCGCCGGTGCGGGGGTCGCGATGGGGGTGGGCGGTGTAGCCGGCGGCCAGCGTCCCGTCGAAGTCGCACGTCCCCACGGTGTCCAGCTCGTCGGTGAGGCGGTAGTTCGCACCGCCGCCCTCGACCAGAGCCAACGTCTGTCCGGCGTGGCTGAGCACATTGGTGTTGGGCCCGACCGACAGCATGCCGGCCCGCGGATCCAGCCCGGCGGGGGCCGGCTCGCCCAGCGCCGCGCACACGTGCGCGGTGCGCACCCAGCGGTTGCGGTACCAGCGCGCCTGCCCGCCGCTCAGCGCCACGCCGTGCACCATCGCGTCGCCGGTGAACCAGTGGTAGGTGGCGGGGTCGACCTCCTGGACCGGGTTGGGCCCGTTGCGCAGGTAACGCCCGTCGAGTTGCTCCGGGATGTGCCCGGTGACCTTCAGGTCGGTCGCGGTGACTTCGGCGCCCACCGGCGCCAAAACGTCCTCGAGGTACGGATTCCGGGTTTGCGTGGCTCGTGTGGATGTCACCGCTAAGCTCCTATAACATTGTTATTTCAGCGTTATTGGCACGGTACGCCGGTGGTGACAAGATGGCAAGGATGACTTCCTCGGAAACAGAGAGCGGCGCTCGCGGAGTGCGCAGCGTTCGTGGGGAGATGCTGCACGCCGCCGTCGCCCTGCTCGACGAGCAGGGCCCCGACGCGCTGCAGACCCGGACGGTGGCGCGCGCCGCGGGGACCTCGACGATGGCGCTGTACACCCACTTCGGCGGGATGCGGGGCCTGATCGCCGCGGTCGCCGAGGAGAGCCTGCGGCAGTTCGACGCCGCGCTGTCGGTGCCGGAAACAGCTGACCCGGTGGCCGACATAGCGGCCATCGGCATGGCCTATCGACGCTATGCGATTGAGCGGCCGCACATGTATCGACTGATGTTCGGCAGCACCAGCGCCCACGGCATCAACGCACCGGCCGGCAACGTCCTGCAGCTGACCGTCGCCCAGATCGAGGCGGAGATTCCCAGCTTCGCGCATCTGGTGCGCGCGGTACGACGGTCGGTACTGGCCGGTCGCATCACCCTTGGCGGCGCCGATGACGACGAAACGGTGGTCGCCACCGCAGCCCAGTTCTGGGCACTCATGCACGGGTTCGTGTTGCTCGAACTCGCCGGGTTCTATGGCGAAGACGGCGCGGCGGTCGTGCCGGTGCTTGGCTCGATGTTCACAAATCTCTTTGTCGCCCTGGGAGACTCGCCCGAACGGATGCGGCAGTCGTTCCACGCCGCGTTCGGTACCGGCTGAACGCGCGAACCCCCGGGACCGCGTGGCCCCGGGGGTTCGCGCGGGTTGACCTACTTGACGGTGACGGTGGCGCCGGCGGCCTCGAGCTTGGTCTTGGCCTCGTCGGCCGCCTCCTTGGCGACCTTCTCGAGCAGCGGCTTGGGGGCGCCGTCGACGAGGTCCTTGGCCTCCTTGAGTCCCAGGCCGGACACGATCTCGCGGACCACCTTGATGACGCCGATCTTCTTGTCGCCGGCGGCCTCGAGGATGACGTCGAACTCCGACTGCTCCTCGGCGGCCTCGGCGGGCGCACCGCCGGCGGCCGGGCCACCGGCTGCGGCGACGGCGACCGGAGCGGCCGCGGTGACCTCGAAGGTCTCCTCGAACTTCTTGACGAAGTCGGAGAGCTCCAGCAGCGTCATCTCCTTGAACGCGTCGAGCAGGTCGTCGGTGGACATCTTTGCCATGGGTGTGGGTCCTTCCTGGTTTCGGGGTTTGGGGTTATTCGGCTTCGGCCGGGGTTTCCGGAGCCTCGGTCGGTGCTTCGGAAGCTGGTTCTGCGGCCTCGGCGGGCGCCTCGGCGGCGGGCTCGGCGGCCTTCTTGTCCTGGAGCGCGGCCGCGAGCCGGGCCACCTGCGAGGCCGGGGCGGCGAACAGGCCGGCCGCCTTGGCGAGGTTGCCCTTCATCGCGCCGGCCAGCTTGGCCAGCAGCACCTCGCGGGATTCCAGGTCCGCGATGCGCTCGACTTCGGAGACGGTCAACGGGTGGCCGTCCATGTAGCCGCCCTTGATGACCAGCGCCTTGTTGTCCTTGGCGAAGGTCTTGATGGCCTTGGCCGCGTCCACCGGCTCGCCGCGGACGAACGCGATGGCCGTCGGGCCGACGAACAGCTCGTCGAGACCCTCGATGCCGGCGTCGGCGGCCGCTCGCTTGATGAGCGTGTTCTTGGCCACGGTGTAGGTCGCCGAGCCCGCCAGGGACCGGCGCAGCTCGGCCAGGTTGGCCACGGTCAAGCCGCGGTATTCGGTGATCAGGGTGGCCGTCGCGTCCTTGAACTGCTCGGCGATGTCTGCCACGGCGGTGGCCTTGTCAGCCCTGGCCATGCCTAACCTCCTGGGTCGAAGTCCGTGTGACGTGTCGTCGGTGACCACCCGTGAAACGACGAACGCCCCGGCGCAGGAAACGGCCGGGGCGTACAAATGCGCCGGTGGGTGCCGGCGTGTGCCTCGTCCTCCTGCGCGGGCCGCCGGGATGTTTCCCGGACCTTCGACCGATTGCTCGGTGACCGACGGTCTTCGGTGGATCGCCACACACAATAGCGCGACCCCCCGCGGTCAGCCAAAACGCTCGGCTAGAGCAAGGCCAGCCTGGCCGCGCCGACCAGGCCGGCGTCCCCGCCGAGGGCGGCCGGCACCACCCGCAGGCCGGACAGGAAGTCCAGCCCCGCGTAGCCGGCCAGCGCGGTCCGCAGCGGGTCGAAGAGCACCGCCCCGGACTTCGCGACGCCGCCGCCGACGACGACGAGGTCGAGGTCGCACGTCGCGGCGACCGAGGCGATCATCGCCGCCAGCGCCCTCGCGCCCCGGGCAAACGCCCGAACGGCCACCGGGTCGCCGGCCGCGGCCGCGGCGGCCAGCTCCCGGGCACCGGCGCCCGGTGGCGGGGACCAGCCGTTGGCCAGCGCCCAGCGCACCAGCGACGGGCCGGCCGCGACGGTTTCCACACAGCCGCGCCCGCCGCACGGGCACGGCCGGCCGTCCTGGTCGACCACGACATGGCCGACGTGGCCGGCGTTGCCGGTGCGCCCGGTGTACGGGGCGCCGTCGAGCACCAGTCCGCCGCCCACGCCGGTGGACACCACCATTCCGAGCAGAAACCGCGCGCCGCGGCCCGCCCCCCGCCAGTGCTCGCCCAGCGCCATGCACACGCCGTCGCCGCCCAGCCGCACGGGCACGCCGGGAATCACGGCGGCGACCCGGTCGCGCAGCGGGAAGCCGCGCCAGGACGGGATGTTGATCGGGCTGACGCCGCCGGTGGGCAGGTCGATCGGGCCGGCCGAGCCGACGCCGACCGCGGCGACGGCGCCGTCGGCGACGGGCAGCGTCTCGGCGATGAGCCCGGCGACGGCGGCCCAGACGTCCTCGGCCGCGGCGCCGGCCGGGGTCGGGCGGATGGCGGTGTGCACCAGCGCGCCGGCGGAATCGGCCAGGCCGGCGGCGATCTTGGTGCCGCCGATGTCGAGGCACAGCGTCAGCGCGGCCATCAGTGGCGGTGGGTGTTGTCGGGCTGGCGCGGGTCGCCAGGGTGTTCGTAGCCGGGCGCGAGCCGGACCGCCTCGGCGCGGCGCGCGTCCAGCCACACGCGGAAGGCGCGCCGGCGCGCGGCGCCGCGCAGATGGTCGGCGATCGCCGCGCGCACCTGCGCCAGCGGCGGCCCGGCCTGCGGCGGGGCGCGCCAGCCGTGCGGGCCGGGGCTGGGCGCGGCGAACCGCAGCGGGTTGCGGGCGTGGTAGCCGGCGACGTCGTCGTCGCTGACGTCGACGGCGGCGGTGACGGCGGCGAACAGCGTTCGCGCCCGTGGATCGGCCAGCGCCGCGGCGGCCACGCTGCCGATCTCCAGCCGCGCGGTGGCGTCGGGCAGCAGGTCGGCCTCGGCGGGCGCGTCGCGCCCGGTCAGGCCGCGGGCGGCGGCCTCGGCGGCGACCACGCGCCGGGTCACGATCAGTTGGGTGAGCCAGCGCCGCAGCTGCCGGCCCTCGCTGGTCCCGCGCCCGGGCAGCGCGGCGGCCGCCGGGCCGCGGCGCAGCCGCGCCTCGGCGGCGTCGACCTCGTCGACGGGGACCGGTTCGCCGGCGACGGTGGCCACCCACCCGGGGCTCATGTCACGGTCACCTTCACCGCCGGCGAGTAGAGCAGCCGACCGGCGCAGCCGACCCGGACCAACGCCCACCACCGCCCAGGGTCGAGCCAGGCGGGCGGGGCCACCTCGAAGTCGAGCTCGACGGTGCCGCGGGCGGGCAGCACCGCGCCGAGCGCGGCGGGGCCAATCCACTCCCAGGTGCCCCACGGGCTGATCAGGTGCGCCTCGACCGCCAGGTCGGCCCGCGCCCGGGTGCCGACGGTCACGGTCAGCCGGGCCGTGTCCCCGGGCGCGAGCTCGACGTCGGCCGGGCCGTCGACGAGGTGGACCAGGTCGGTCCCGCGGACCTCGCCGCCCGCCGCGCGCGCGCCGACCTCGACGATGCACACGTCCTCGACCACCTGGCGCCACGACGCGGGGAGGTCGTCGCCGGTCAGGCACAGCTGGGCGCGCACCGGGTAGGGGCCGGGCTTCGCCCGCGCCGGGATCGACACCACGATGTCGGCCTCGCGGTGATCGCCGGCGCACAGCGTGAAGGGCAGCGCGGCCGGTGTGGCCGACCACCCGGCGGGGCACGCGACGGTCACCGCGCCGCGCACCGCGGCGTCGCTGCAATCGCTGGCCGCGGTGAGCCGCAACACCACCTCTCCGCCCGGCGGGCCCGCCAAGCGCTGCGGGTGCAGGTGCGCGACGGCCGGCAGGCCGCCGAGCGGCGCGGGCCCGCGGTTGTGCAGCCAATACCGCGCGTAGAGCGGCTGCGCCGCTTCGGCGTTGGGCGCGAGCTCGGCAGAATCCCCCGCGCCACCGGGCATTTCGAGGTGGGCCAGCACGGTGGCCACCTGATAGCCGTGCAGGTCGATCGACGCGGCGCCCGCCGGCGGACCGGCGAGCGGGTTTTCCAGCAGATCGGCGCGCCGCAGCGCGCTCAGTTTGCCCACCCCGGAGTCGACCGACACCCGGGCGCCCCGGCCCGTCGTCTCCACCAACCGCAGGACCACCTCGCCCGGGTCCAGCGGGCGTGCGCTGCACGACGCCAGCGGGTTGCCGGCCGCCTTGAGGGCCGCCAGCTGCACGACGCCGGCGGGCTCGACGCGCAGCAGCGATCCCGTCGGCGCGGCCCCGCCCCGCCCGCCGCCGGGCACGGCGAGCAGCGGGTGGGCGAACTCGGCGCTGCGGGCCGGGATCGCCGCCCGCCGCCAGTCGCCGTCGCCGCTGACCAGCGCGTAGTCGAAGGTGTGCGTCCAGTGCTGGAGCTGGAAGTTGGATCCGTCGGGCGCGGTGCGGCGCGGGTCGTCGATCCACGTGCCGGACGGCCAGCCGGTGCAGGAGCGCAGCAGCGCGGTGTGCAGGGTGCCGTCGGGGTCGACGGCGAAGCTCGGCACGCCGCGGTTGAACAGCGCGACCGTGCGGTCCTCGAAGGGGCCCATGCCCGACGGCGCCCGCTGGGACACGCGGATCTCGGCGGCCTGCGAGTTCGCCAGCTCGCCGGCCACCGACGCGATCGCGGCGGCCAGGCCCTCGTCGCGGACGCCGTCGTCGCCGTCGATCACCAGGACGGGCAGCGCCCGCGGCCCGCTCAGGTCCGCGCCGGGCACCCAGGCGGCCGCCAGCGGGGTCGCGGCCGGCACCCAGAGCCTCGCCCGGCCGGTTTCGGCCAGCTGGCGCTCGAGCTCGGCGGCGTATTCCGGATCTGCCTGCGTCAGAACGTCTTTGGTGAAGGAGTTGCGGGCGGGCCCGCCGAGGGCGATCCGGACGTCGGGCAGGTTGGAGTCGACATCGAGGCGGCCGTAGCGCGGCTTGTCGGCGCCGCTGCAGGTGGCCGTCACCCCGGCGCGGACCAGCGCGACCATCAGCTCGCGGGCCAGCGGCCCGGACCCGGCCTCGGCCGGCGCCACCACCTCGGCCACCGAGAGCGCCCGCACCGCCTTACCCAGGGCGCCCTCGACGCGGACCCGCGCCGCCGAGGACAGCCCGAACCAGCCGTAGGCCGGGTTGTCCAGCGTCCACGGGTGTTGCGCGGTGTCCACCGAGCGGTCGCCCTCGTGCAGCAGCGCGAAGCCCCGCCCGATGACGGCGTCGCCGACCTCGCTGACCGGCATGGCGCCCGGCACGGGGCACGGCCAGCGCAGCCGCAGCAGGCGGTCCTCGCCGGTGAATTCGTCGACGGTGGTGCGGCAGTCCAGCCGGGCCACGCCGTCCCACAGGGTCAGGGTTTGGGTGTAGCGCAGCTGCCCGCCGATGCGGCCGCGCACCACCAGCCGCTGGCCGAGCGGGCCGTGGAAGGCCTGCACGCGCGCCGGGTACGCCGACGAGCAGACCACGGGGCCGCGGGGCAGGAGGTGCCACGGCCCCTCCCCCTGCGTCGGGTGCTGCGAATATTCCTCGTACAGGGCGAGCTCGTTGCCCACCCGGCCCTCGGCGATCAGCTGGCGGCCGTCCCGCTCCCACGACACGACCGTCCCGCCGCGCCGCGGGTCGACCTCCAGCCGGTGGTGCTCGTTGGCGATCCGGAAGCCGGGAACCGGCCGCCAGCCGGCCCCGGCGGCCCCGTCGTCGCCGGGCACCAGCCGGTAGGCCCGCCAGCCCAGCGACGGCACGTCGCGCGCCAGCCAGGTGACCGAGCGCCCGCCGTGCTCGACGTGCGCGGGCACCCGGGCGCCGTCGGCGTCGAGCACCCGGACCCCCGGGCCCAGCGGCGTGACCGGCCGGGCGGTGACGACGTCGGTGCGCCGGTGCGCCAGCGGGTTCCAGACGGTCACGTCGCCGGCGTGGGCCCGCGCGCCGCCGGACGGCCCGGACAACTCGGCCAGGGCGTTGTCGCGGGCCGTGCGGCCCAGCTGCCACGCGTCGCGCCACCCGGTCAGCAGGTCGAGGTAGACCTGGTCGGACTCCGAGCCGGTGATCGCGTCGTGGTGCGCGCCGTAGGCCAGCTGCACCCACGCCTTGGCCAGGGCGGCCTGCGGGTACGGCGCGCCGGCCAGCAGCCCGGCGAACACGGCGAAGCGCTCGGCTTCCAGGACGGCATTCTCGGCGGCCCGGTTGGCCTGCTTGGTGTCGATGTAGGACACGTCCTTGCCGGTGTAGATCGGGTTCATGTCCCGGGTCTGCGGTGACGGCCCCGAAGACGACGACCCGCGCTGCGCCAGCTCGGCGCGCACCGCCGCGAAGAACTCCCGCGGCAGCGCGCACACGAACCGCGGCCACGTGTAGCGCGCGGCCCAGTCGCGGTGGATCGCGGTGACCCACTTGTTCGGCGGGGTGTAGTCGGTCCCGACCGGCAGCAACACGTTGCGGGTCAGGGCGACCGCCTTGAGCTGATCGAACAGCTGGTAGGTGGCGTCCTCGGCCTCGGCCAGGGTGGTCGACGAGTCCATCCACCAGCCCGCCGAGTAGTGCGCGGGCATGTAGTGGGTCAGCAGGCCGCGGCCCGACGGCGCGATCCACTCGAACTCGCTGCAGAACTGCATGCCCTCGACGCCGCCGGAATGCGCCGGGCCCCACTGGTGGTGGGGTCCACGGGCCCACGAGCTCGACGTCAGCCCGGCGTCGGCGGCCATACCGGGGAACTGCGGGTCGTGGCCGAACACGTCGAGCTGCCACGCGGTGGCCGGGTCGGCGCCGAGCACGTCACGCTGAAAACCCATGCCGTGCACCAGGTTTCGAATGGTGGTTTCCGGGCTGGTGAGGTTGGTGTTGGGCTCGTTGTAGGTGCCGCCCATCACCTCGACGCGGCCCTGCACGATGAGCCGGCGCAGGTCGGCGCGGTCCTCGGGGCGGGTGTCCCAGTACGGCTTGAGGTAGTCCACCTCGGCGAGCACGAACTTGTATTCGGGCTCGCGGCGGGCCATCTCCAGGTGCGCGTGCACCAGCTCGAAGCCATTGGTCTGGCGCGCGCGGCCGGGCGGGTCTTCGGTCCACTCGCTGGTGTAGGCGCCCTGGGTGTTCCACCAGACGGGGTCGTAGTGGAAGTGGCTGACCATGAACATCGTCCAGCCGGGCTCGGCCACGGTGAACTCGAAGGCCAACGTCGCGTCGGGCCCCGCGTGCGCCACCGCGGCCCGTCGCTGTCCGACGCGCGGCCGGTCGACCGTCAGCGGCACCTCGACGACCTCGAACCCGGCCCGGTCTCCCGCGGCGACGGCCTCGCCGCTCAGGCCGTCGCCGTCGATGCGGATCGGCGTCGGCTGCTCGCAGCCGGCGACGGTGACGCGCGCCAGTTGCAGCGGAGCGTCCGGCGGCCCGGTGAAGAGCTCGGTCGAGGCCGCCGAAACCACCTGCATCCCTGCACCTTACGGCGGGCGGGCCGCCCCGGCATCGGCCGTCGTGAGACCCGATCGCGCGAAGTACCATGAGCCATGCCCGCCCTCGCCCCGCCCGTCGCCGACGAACGCAGCGCCCTGCGCGAATTCATGGCGTTCCACCAAAGCGCTTACTTCGCCGTCGCCTACGGCCTCACCGACGAGCAGGCCCGGTCGACGCCCACGGTCAGCGCGCTGTCCGTCGGCGGGCTGATCAAGCACGCCACGGCCATGCAGCGCACCTGGATGGCGCGCGTCGCCGCGGCGCCCGGCGCACCGGCCAAAGACCCCCGTCCGTTCGACGCGATCGCCAAGGAGTTTGCCGACCAGCACGTGATGCGGCCCGACGAGACGCTGGCCGGGCTGCTCGAGGCCTTCGCGGCGCGGAACGCGGAATCGCTGCGGCTGGTGGAAACCGCCGACCTCGACGCCGCGGTGCCCGTCCCGCAGGACATCCCGTGGTTTCCCAAAAACCAGCCGGCCTGGTCGGTGCGGTGGGTGATCCTGCACGTGATCAACGAGCTGGCGCGCCACGCGGGCCACGCCGACATCATTCGGGAATCCATCGACGGCGCCACCATGTACGAGCTGATCGCGGCGCTGGAGCGGTGGGAGATCGAGGGCTGGGTGACGCCTTGGGGCAAGTCCTGACCCTCCCGACCCGCAGCGGCATCGCGCGCCGCGAGACACCGCACGGCACCGTCGGCCTCTACTACGAGGACCTGGGCGACCCCGCCGCACCGCCCGTGCTGCTCATCATGGGCCTGGGCGCGCAGCTGCCCATGTGGCCCGACGGATTTTGCGCGCGCCTCGTCGGCGCCGGTTATCGCGTCGTCCGCTTCGACCACCGCGACATCGGGCTGTCGGCCAAGATGCACGGGCTGCGGGCGCGGGGCTCGGTCTACCGTCGGGTGGGCAGCTATGTGCTGGGCAGGCCCAGCCGCGTGCCCTACAACCTGGTCGACATGGCCGGGGACGTGGTCGCCTTGCTCGACCACCTGGGCATCGCGCGGGCCCACGTCGTGGGCGCCTCGATGGGCGGCATGATCGCGCAGATCCTGGCCGCCACCGAGCCGCGGCGGGTCGCCTCCCTGGGCCTCATCATGTCCAGCACCGGCAAGCCGCTCTCGGCGCTGCCGGCCTGGCGCGTCATCAGGCTGCGGTTCGACGCCCCCGCCGCGGACGCCCCCGATGCGGACAAGGTGGCCTACGAGGCGCGCAACATCGCGGTGTTCAACGGCCCCAACTTCCTGCCGTCCGACGCCGAACTGCGCGAGCGGGTCCGGCGGCTCGCGGACCGCTGCAGCTACCCGCCGGGCCGGCTGCGCCACGTCGACGCCATGCTGGGCACCGGCAGCCTGTTGCGCTACAGCAAGGCGGTCACCGCCCCGACGGTGGTGCTGCACGGTTCGGCCGATCCGATGGTGCGGCCGCGCAACGGGCGCGCCCTCGCGGCGGCCATCCCCGCCGCCCGTTTCGTGGTGATCGAGGGGATGGGACACGACCTTCCCGAGCCGGTCTGGCGCCCGATCGTCGAGGCCCTCACCGAGAACTTCGCGCTCGCGGGGGCCGCGCGGGCCCGGTGAGCGCGCTCACAGGAATTGGGACTTGACACCCACGATTTGGCAGACTGCTGAAATGACTACTACCAAACACCGCGAGGTGGCCAAGCTCGACCGGGTGCCCTTACCCATCGAAGCGGCCCGGGTAGCAGCCACCGGTTGGCAGGTCACCCGCGCCGCCGCCCGCGTCGTCACCAAGCTCCCAAGCCGGGGCCCCTGGCAGCAGAAAGTCATCAAGCAGCTCCCCGGCACGTTCGCCGACCTGGGGCCGACGTACGTGAAGTTCGGGCAGATCATCGCCTCCAGCCCCGGCGCGTTCGGCGAGTCGCTGTCCCGCGAGTTCCGCGGCCTGCTCGACCGGGTGCCGCCCGCCGACCCCAAAGAGGTGCACAAGCTCTTCGTCGAGGACCTGGGCCGCGACCCGGCCGAGCTGTTCGCCAAGTGGGACGAAACGCCGTTCGCCTCGGCGTCCATCGCGCAGGTGCACTACGCCACCCTGCACAGCGGCGAGGAGGTCGTCGTCAAGATCCAGCGCCCGGGCATCCGGCGGCGGGTCGCGGCCGACCTGCAGATCCTCAAGCGGTTCGCCCAGGCCGTCGAGCTGGCCAAGCTCGGCCGCCGCTTGTCGGCGCAGGACGTGGTCGCCGACTTCGCCGCCAACCTGGCCGAGGAGCTGGACTTCCGCCTCGAGGCCCAGTCGATGGAGGCGTGGGTCGCCCACCTGCACGCGTCGCCGCTGGGCAAGAACATCCGGGTCCCGCAGGTGTACTGGGAGTTCACCACCGAGCGGGTGCTGACCATGGAGCGGGTGCACGGCATCCGCATCGACAACGTCGCCGAGATCCGCAAGGCCGGGTTCGACGGCACCGAACTGGTCAAGGCGCTGCTGTTCTCCGTGTTCGAGGGCGGGCTGCGACACGGGCTGTTCCACGGCGATCTGCACGCAGGCAACCTGTACGTCGACGACGAGGGCCGCATCGTGTTCTTCGACTTCGGCATCATGGGCCGCATCGATCCCCGCACCCGCTGGCTGCTGCGGGAGCTGGTCTACGCGCTGCTGGTCAAGAAGGACCACGCGGCCGCCGGCAAGATCGTCGTGCTGATGGGCGCCGTCGGCACCATGAAGCCCGAGGCCCAGGCCGCCAAGGACCTGGAGAAGTTCGCCACCCCGCTGACGATGCAGACGCTGGGCGACATGTCCTACGCCGACATCGGGCGGCAGCTGTCGACGCTCGCCGACGCCTACGACGTCAAGCTGCCCCGCGAGCTGGTGCTGATCGGCAAGCAGTTCCTCTACGTCGAGCGGTACATGAAGCTGCTGGCGCCCAAGTGGCAGATGATGTCCGACCCGCAGCTGACGGGGTACTTCGCGAACTTCATGGTCGAGGTCAGCCGCGAGCACCAGTCCGACATCGAGGTCTAGAGCGCTGTGATGCAGACCCGCAGCGGCGAGGCCATTTCGGGTGACCTGAAGCTCTACTACGAGGACATGGGTGACGTCGACGACCCACCCGTGCTGCTGATCATGGGGCTGGGCGCGCAGCTGCTGCTGTGGCGGACGGAGTTCTGCGAGAGGCTGGTCGCCCAAGGCCTGCGCGTCATCCGGTACGACAACCGCGACGTCGGCCTGTCCACCAAGACGCCAGCGGCGGGCGGCGGGCGGCCCCTGGTCCCGCGGCTGCTGCGGTTCTGGTTCGGGCTGCGCGACGACGCGGCGTACGCGCTGGAGGACCTGGCCGACGACGCCGCCGCCGTGCTCGATCACCTGGGCATCGCGCGCGCCCACATCGTCGGGGCCTCGATGGGCGGCATGATCGCGCAGATCTTCGCCGCGCGGTTCGCCGAGCGGACCAAGAGCCTGGCGGTCATCTTCTCGAGCAACAATCGCCCCTTCCTGCCGCCGCCGGCGCCGCGCGCCCTGCTGGCGGTCCTGAAGGGCCCGCCGCCCGGATCTCCCCGCGACGTGATCGTCGACAACGCCGTGCGCGTCACGAAGATCACCGGCAGCCCGGCCTACCGCGCGCCCGAGGAGCGGGTCCGCGCGGAGGCCATCGAGGGCTACGAGCGCAGCTATTACCCCTGGGGCGTCGCGCGGCACTTCAGCGCGGTCATGGCCAGCGGCAGCCTGCTCGGCTACAACCGGCGGACGGTCGCACCGACGGTGGTCCTGCACGGCCGCGCCGACAAGCTGATGCGGCCCTCGGGCGGCCGCGCCGTTGCACGCGCCATCACCGGCGCTCGACTAGTCTTGTTTGACGGCATGGGCCACGACCTGCCTCAGCAACTGTGGGATCGGGTGATCGGTGTGCTGACGAGCAACTTCGCCGAGGCCGGCTGAGGCGATGGGGGCCGCCATCGGGCGGCTTTTATAGTGCCCCTGCGAATTTCACACAAGGTCTTGCCCCGTTGTACGGTTGCCGTTGGGAGGATGTCTAATAATGGCGGAGCTCAAGCCCTACTACGAAGACTCGCAAGCCGCGTACGACATTTCGGACGACTTCTTCGGGCTCTTCCTCGACCCCACCTGGGTCTACACCTGCGCCTACTTCGAGCGCGACGACATGACGCTGGAAGAGGCGCAGCTGGCCAAATTGGACCTGGCGCTGGACAAGCTGAACCTGGAGCCCGGGATGACGCTGCTCGACGTCGGGTGCGGCTGGGGCGGGGCGCTGGTGCGGGCCGTCGAGAAGTACGACGTGAACGTCGTCGGACTCACGCTGAGCCGCAACCACTGTGAGCGCAGCCGGGCCCGGCTCGCCGAGATCCCGACGACGCGACGCGCCGAGGCGCGCCTGCAGGGTTGGGAGGAGTTCGACGAGAAGGTCGACCGGATCGTCTCCTTCGAGGCGTTCGACGCCTTCCACAAGGAGCGCTACGGCGCGTTCTTCGAGCGCTCCTACGACATCCTGCCCGACGACGGCCGGATGCTGTTGCACAGCTTGTTCACCTATGACCGCCGGTGGCTGCACGAGCAGGGCATCGCGCTGACGATGAGCGACCTGCGCTTCCTGAAATTCCTGCGCGAGTCGATTTTCCCCGGCGGCGAGCTGCCGTCCGAGCCCGACATCGTCGACAACGCGCGTGCCGCTGGGTTTTCCGTCGAGCAAACCCAGCCGCTGCAGCAGCACTACGCCAAGACGCTGGACACCTGGGCCGCCAACCTGGAGGCCAACCGGGATCGCGCCATAGCCGTGCAGTCCGAAGAGGTCTACGACAACTTCATGCACTACCTCACCGGGTGTGCGGCGCGGTTCCGCCGCGGGCTTATCAACGTCGCGCAGTTCACCCTCACCAAGTGAGCGACCCGGCCGGGGGGAGGCACCTAGCGCCATGGCCAAGGAACTGAAGCCACACTTCGACGACGTGCAGGCGCACTACGACCTGTCCGACGACTTTTTCCGCCTGTTCCTCGACCCCACCCAGACCTACAGCTGCGCGTACTTCGAGCGCGACGACATGACGCTGGAAGAGGCGCAGCTCGCCAAGATCGACCTGGCGCTGGGCAAGCTGGGCTTGCGGCCCGGCATGACGTTGCTCGACGTCGGCTGCGGCTGGGGAGCCACGATGCGGCGGGCGGTCGAGAAGTACGACGTCAACGTCGTCGGCCTGACGCTGTCGAAGAACCAGGCCGCCCACGTGCGGAAGTCGTTCGAGGAGATGGACACCCCGCGCACCAGGCGGGTGCTGCTGGCCGGGTGGGAGCAGTTCGACGAGCCCGTCGACCGCATCGTGTCGATCGGCGCGTTCGAGCACTTCGGCCACGACCGCTACGACGACTTCTTCGCGTTGGCCCACCGAATCCTTCCCGGCCCGCCCGACGCCGGCGTGATGCTGCTGCACACCATCACCGGGCTCACGGGTCCGCAGTGCATCGAGCGCGGCATTCCGCTGACCTTCGAGATGGCCCGCTTCATCAAGTTCATCGTCACCGAGATCTTCCCGGGTGGCCGGTTGCCGTCGATCGAGATGGTGACCGAGCGGTCGGGCAACGCCGGTTTCACGTTGACCCGCCGGCAGTCGCTGCAGCCGCACTACGCCAGGACGCTGGACCTGTGGGCGCAGGCGCTGCAGGCGCACCGCGACGAGGCCATCGCGATCCAGTCCGAAGAGGTCTATGAGCGGTATATGAAGTACCTCACCGGCTGCGCCGAGGCGTTCCGCATCGGCTACATCGACGTCAACCAGTTCACGCTGGAGAAATAGCGCTTGCAACCGTCACACTGGGGCGCGGGGCTCGAGCGAAAAACCCAAGGGCATGCGACCTTAAATGCGAGCGATGCGCCCGGCCCCGTGTAGGGTGCCGGGGGCAGACACCTGTGAAGGTGCCTGTCAATCGGGAGGACATTATGTCTGAGAATCGAGTGGGCGCCACGCGGATGCGGTCTGATTCCGACAATGTCCGAGCGCACTACGACCTGTCGAACGAATTCTTCGCGCTGTTCGTCGACCCCACCCGCACCTACAGCTGCGCCTACTTCCCGCGCGAGGGCATGACCCTGCACGAGGCGCAGCTCGCCAAGATCGACCTGACGCTGGACAAGCTGGGCCTCGAGCCGGGGATGACCCTGCTCGACATCGGCTGCGGCTGGGGGTCGGTCATGAAGCGCGCCGTCGAGCGCTACGACGTCAACGTCGTCGGGCTGACCCTGTCGAGGAATCAGCACGCCTACTGCCGGGAGCTGCTCGACCAGGTTGACAGCGCCCGGTCCCGGCGGGTGTTGCTGAGCGACTGGGCGGAGTTCGGCGAACCGGTGGACCGCATCGTCATCATCGAGGCGCTGGAGCATTTCGGCTTCCACCGTTACGACGACTTTTTCAAGTTCGCCTACGAGGCGATGCCCGCCGACGGGGTGATGGCGCTGCATGCGATCACGGGGTTGCACGTGAAGCAGGTGATGGAGCGCGGCATACCGCTGACGATGGAGATGGCCAAGTTCATCCGCTTCATCGTGACCGAGATCTTCCCGGGCGGGCGGCTGCCCATGATCGAGACCGTCGCGGAGCACTCGGCGAAGGTGGGCTTCAAGGTGGCCCGCATCCAGTCGCTGCAGGAGGACTTCGGCAAGACCCTGGACTTTTGGGCGGAGGCCCTCGAGGCGCACAGGGACGAGGCCATCGCGATCCAGTCCGAAGAGGTCTACGAGCGCTACATGAAGTTCCTGACCGGCTGCGCCAAGGCGTTCCGGATGGGCTACATCGACTGCAACCAATTCACGTTGGAGAAGTGAACTTGGGTATCGTGCTCGTCGGGTAACGCCACGACAGCGCGGGCCTGCGCTTCAGGCAGTGAATTCTTCCAGGAGAACAAGACGAGAAATGGCTGAGCAACCGACGAGCCCGACGAAGACGCGGACGCGCTTCGAAGACATTCAGGCGCACTACGACGTCTCCGACGACTTCTTCGCGCTGTTCCAGGACGCCACCCGGACCTACAGCTGCGCATACTTCGAGCCGCCGGACATCTCGCTCGAGGAGGCCCAGTACGCCAAGATCGACCTCAACCTGGACAAGCTGGACCTCAAGCCGGGCATGACGCTGCTGGACATCGGCTGCGGCTGGGGCACCACCATGAAGCGCGCCATCGAGCGGTTTGACGTCAACGTCGTCGGCCTGACGCTGTCGAAGAACCAGCACGCCCGCTGCGAGCAGGTGCTGGGCGCGCTGGACACCGGCCGCTCGCGCCAGGTGCGGCTGCACGGCTGGGAGGACTTCAACGAGCCCGTCGACCGGATCGTGTCGATCGAGGCCTTCGAGCACTTCGGCCACGAGAACTACGACGACTTCTTCAAGCGGTGTTTCGACATCATGCCCTCCGACGGCCGGATGACGATACAGAGCAGCGTCGGCTATCACCCGTTCGACATGGCCGCGCGCGGCAAGAAGCTGAGCTTCGAGACGGCGCGCTTCATCAAGTTCATCATCACCGAGATCTTCCCCGGCGGGCGGCTGCCCTCCGCCGAGATGATGGTCGAGCACGGCGAGAAGGCCGGTTTCGTTGTGCCCGAGACGCTTTCGTTGCGCCCGCACTACATCAAGACGCTGCACATCTGGGGCGACACGCTGGAGTCCAACCGGGAGAAGGCGATCGAGGTCACCTCCGAAGAGGTCTACAACCGCTACATGAAGTACCTGCGCGGCTGCGAACACTACTTCTCCGACGAGATGCTCGACGTCCGCCTGGTGACCTACCTCAAGCCGGGCGCCGCCGCCTGAGTTTCCCGGCGCCTGTCGGATCGGGGATGCGCCGTTCGTCGAGTAGGTAGAGAGTGGAGCAGGAGGCTTCGCTCCTTACCGGAGGTGATGAACATGCAGTACTTCGCGCTGTTGATCAGCAGGGAGCAAGACCGCACGCCCGAAGACGGGGCCGCCGCGATGGCAGCGTTCGAGAGCTTTCACGCCACGGCCGCCGCGGCGATCAGGGCCGGCGACGCCCTGACGCCGGCCGCGACCGGTGTGCGCATCTCCGGCGGCCCGGACGCGCCGGTCGTCAGCGACGGCCCGTTCGCCGAGTCCGCCGAGGTGGCCTGCGGCTACTACGTCTTCGAGGCGGAGAACCTCGACGAGGCGCTGGCCTTGGCGCGCGGCGTCCCGGTCGCCGCGTTCGGGGCGGTGGAGTTGTGGCCGCTGGTCCATTCGGTGGAGCTGTCCCGCAAGCTCACCGGCAACGACTGGCTCGCGCTGCTGCTGGAGCCGCCCGCCTCCGCACACACCCCGGGCACGCCGGAGTGGGAGGCGGTGGCGGCGAAGCACGTCGACCTGCACGCGGCGGCGGGCGATCACGTGATCGGCGGCGCCGCCCTGCACGACCGGACCACCGCGACGACCGTGCGGGTCCGCGACGGCGAGGTCCTGATCACCGACGGGCCCTACGTGGAAGGCGCCGAAATCGCCACCGACATCTACCTGCTGAGCGCCGGAGATCGCGACGAGGCCGTCAAGATCGCATCCATGATCCCCGCCTCGGCCGTGGAGCTGCGCCAGCTGGCGGGGGTCTCCGGCCTGTAGCGCATGGCCGACCTGGACGGCGTCTTCCGCCGGGAATGGGGACCCGCCGTCGCCGCGCTGGCGCGCTGGTCCGGCGACCTCACCGTCGCCGAGGACGCCGTCCAGGAGGCCTGCGCCGAGGCGCTCCGCGCCTGGCCCCGCGACGGGCCGCCCGACCATCCCGGCGCATGGCTGGTGACCGTCGCCCGCAACCGCGCCCGGGACCGGCTGCGCCGCGAATCGGCGCGTCCCGGAAAGGAATTGGCCGCGGTGGTAGACGACATCCGGGCACGCACAGATCGCGCCGAGCCGCACCCGGTTCGCGACGACGAGCTGAGGATGATGTTCACCTGTGCGCACCCGGCGCTGGACCGGCCGTCACAGCTGGCGCTCACGCTGCGGCTCGTCTCCGGGTTGACCGTCGGCGAGATCGCCCGGGCGCTGCTGCAGAGCGAGGCGGCCATCGGCCAGCGAATCACCCGCGCCAAGAACAAGGTTCGGCACGCGAACATCCCGCTGCGCGTGCCGCCCGCCGAGCTGCTGCCCGAGCGCACCCCCCACGTACTCGGCTGCATCTACTCGGTGTTCACCGAGGGCTATTGGTCGACGGCGGGTCCGTCGGCGATCCGCGACGAATTGTGCGACGAGGGCGTCCGGCTGGCGCAGGAGCTGTGCGCCCTCATGCCGCACGAGCCGGAGGCGCACGCGCTGGCCGCCCTGGTGCTGCTGCACGATTCGCGGCGCGCCACCCGGACCGACGCCGCGGGGATGCTGGTGCCGCTCGAGGAGCAGGACCGTCGCCGCTGGGATCGGGGCCGCATCACCCGCGGGCTGGACAGGCTGCGGCGGGCCGAGGGGTCGACGGGTCCCTATCTGCCGCAGGCGGTGATCGCCGCCCTGCACGCGACGGCGCCGACCTGGGAGCTGACGGACTGGGTCACCGTCTGCTCGGCCTACGACCGGCTGCTGCAGATCACGGACTCCCCGGTGGCGCGGGCCAACCGCGCGCTGGCCGTCGGCTTCCGCGACGGCCCCGACGCCGGCCTGGCGGCCCTGGACGCGGTGGCGCATGATCCCCGGCTGGCGCGCTCGAACCTCGTCGCGACGGTGCGCGCCGACCTGCTCCGGCGCGCGGGACGGCCCGCCGAGGCCCTGACGTGGTACCGAACGGCGTTGGAGTCCAACGGTTCCGAGCCGGGCCGGCAATTCCTGCGGCGACGCATCGCCGAATGCGGCGGGTGACTTTCGCCGAACGAACCTCAGGCGTCGGCGAAGTTGCGCGTGACGGACGGGTCCACCGGGATGCCGGGGCCCGTGGTCGTCGACACGGTGATCTTCTTGAGGTAACGGCCCTTCGACGACGACGGCTTGAGCCGCAGCACCTCGTCGATCGCCGCGCCGTAGTTCTCCGCCAGGCTCTTCTCGTCGAACGACGCCTTGCCGATGACGAAGTGCAGGTTGGCCTGCTTGTCCACGCGGAAGTTGATCTTGCCGCCCTTGATGTCGGACACGGCCTTGGCGACGTCGGGGGTGACGGTGCCGGTCTTGGGGTTGGGCATCAGGCCGCGCGGGCCCAGGATGCGCGCGATGCGACCGACCTTGGCCATCTGGTCGGGGGTGGCGATCGCCGCGTCGAAGTCCAGGAACCCGCCCTGGATCTTTTCGATCAGGTCGTCGCTGCCGACGATGTCCGCGCCGGCGGCCTGCGCCTGCTCGGCCTTGTCGCCCACGGCGAACACCGCGACCCGTGCCGTCTTACCGGTTCCGTGCGGCAGGTTGACGGTGCCACGGACCATCTGGTCGGCCTTGCGCGGGTCGACTCCGAGCCGGATCGCCACCTCGACCGTGGCGTCCTGCTTGGTCGACGACGTCTCCTTGGCGAGCTTGGCCGCCTGCAGCGGGGTGTACAGGTTGGCGCGGTCGATCTTCTCGGCGGCGGCGCGATACGCCTTGCTTTGCTTGCTCATTCATTCATCCAATCGGTGTTGGGTCGTGGTTTGTCGGGCCGAAGCCAGCCCTCCCACGGGTGAAAATCTTATTCGACGGTGATCCCCATCGACCGGGCGGTGCCGGCGATGATCTTGGCGGCGGCGTCGATGTCGTTGGCGTTGAGGTCGGACTTCTTGGTCTCGGCGATCTCTTTGACCTGATCCCAGCTGACCTTGGCGACCTTGGTCTTGTGCGGCTCGGCCGAGCCCTTGCCCACGCCGGCGGCCTTGAGCAACAGCTTGGCGGCGGGCGGCGTCTTGAGGGTGAAGGTGAAGCTGCGGTCCTCGTAGACCGTGATCTCCACCGGGATGACGTTGCCACGCTGGTTTTCTGTCGCGGCGTTGTACGCCTTGCAGAACTCCATGATGTTGACGCCGTGCTGGCCGAGCGCGGGCCCGACCGGCGGGGCGGGGTTGGCCTGCCCGGCCTGGATCTGGAGCTTGATCAGCCCAACGACCTTCTTCTTCGGGGCCATGAGATGTTGCGGTTTCCTTCCTGGGAACTGGGCGCGATTGCCCGGTTAGATCTTGGAGACTTGGCTGAACGTCAGTTCGACGGGGGTTTCGCGGCCGAAGATCGACACCAGCACCTTGAGCTTCTGCTGTTCGGCGTTGACCTCGCTGATGGTGGCCGGCAGCGTGGCAAACGGTCCGTCCATCACCGTCACCGATTCGCCGACCTCGTAGTCGACCTCGACGACCGGCCGTTCCAGGCCGCCCGCCTCGGCCACGGCGGCGGTGCTGGCCGCGCCCTTGGCGGTCTTCTTCGCCGCCCCGCGCGGCAGCAGGAACTTCACCACGTCGTCCAGCGTCAGCGCGGACGGGCGCGACGTGGCGCCCACGAAACCGGTGACCCCCGGGGTGTTGCGCACCGCGGCCCACGAGTCGTCGGTGAGGTCCATGCGCACCAGGATGTAGCCCGGCAGCACCTTGCGGTTGACCTGCTTGCGCTGGCCGTTCTTGATCTCGGTGACCTCTTCGGTGGGCACCTCCACCTGGAAGATGTAGTCGCCGACGTCCAGGTTCTGCACGCGGGTTTCCAGGTTCGCCTTCACCTTGTTCTCGTATCCCGCATACGAGTGGATGACATACCAGTCGCCGGGCTTGCTGCGCAGCTCCGCCTTCAGCGCGGCGGCCGGGTCGACCTCCTCGGACGGCTCCGCCTCGTCGGCCGGCTCCGCCTGCTCTGCGGGCTGCGCCTGCTCTGCGGTCTCTGCGGTCTCTGACGTCTGCGGGGTCTCCGGGGTCTCCGAGCCCTCCGGAGCCGCTGACGTCTCAGGGGCTTCCTGCACGTCGACTGCTGCCTCGCCCGCGGACGTGTCACCGTCGAAGCTAGTCACGGTTTTCGGTCCTTCCTGTCACTCTCAAAGCTCAGCCGAACACCAGCAGCACCAGCTTGGCCAGGCCGAAATCCGCCAGACCGACCAGCGCCACCATGAAGGCCAGAAACGCCAGCACGACCGAGGTGTAGGTGAGCATCTGCTTGCGGTTCGGCCAGATCACCTTCCGCATCTCCGCAACGACCTGCTTGAGGTAGTTGTAGACGAACACGAAGGGATTGGCCGACCGGTCCCCGGGCTTGCGGGCTTTGGCCGCCGCCTTGCTCTTGCCGCCCTTCTTGGGCGTGTCCCGCTTGGGGGCCTCGACTTCGTCGACGGACTCGGCGTCGACGTCCTCGCCGACGTCGGCCGCTCGCTGCCTGGATCGTTTGCCGGTGGGGCGCTGCGGCCGGGTCACCACGGCCGTCCGGACGCCGCTGTCGCGACCGTCCTCGGTGTCACCGCCGTCGCGTGCGGCGTCGTTGGCTGCACCGATGTCGGGGCCCTCGTCGCTCACCGCGTGCTCCTTTGTTTGCTGATATCCCGCGAACCGTCCCATTCTGATGGGCCACTACCCTTCCAGTGTCCACCATGGCACGGCACCTGTAGTCCGTCTTCAGCAGGGGCGACAGGACTTGAACCTGCAACCTGCGGTTTTGGAGACCGCTGCTCTGCCAGTTGAGCTACGCCCCTTCGCGGTTGGCAGGCCAACCTGCGCTTACCTGCCGGGGCTTACATGACACGCGCGCCCCCCGATGTTCAAATCCCGGAAAGCGCGCTGATGCTGGGAAAACCCCGAGGCCCGAGTGTACTCGATCCCACCCGAGCTCAGGAAATCCGATTACTCCGATTACGAGGTCCGGATGACCTGCCCGGACTCTTTGTCCCATTTCAGCCTGGCCGATTCCTCGCCCTGCTGGCCCATCAGCGTGGTATAGGCCTCCAGCACGAGCTCGCCCTCGTCGTTGTGGCAGATGTTCTTGGTGACGACGATGTCGGCGCCGAACCGCTCGTCCACCGAATGGATGTCCATCCGGGCCCACAGCTTGTCGCCCGCCAGCACCGGCTTGTAGAAGAGGAACCGCTGGTCGACCTGGACGATCTGCATGGTCTCCATGCCCACATCGACGTTCCGGAAGAAATCGAGCTGGACGTACTTGGCCAGGATCGTCACGAAGGTCATCGGCGCGACGATCGAGTCGTAGCCGAGCTCGGCGGCCGCGCCCTCGTCGAAGTAGGCCGGGTGGTCGCATTTGATGGCATGGGCGAACTCGCGCAGCTGCTCGCGGCCGACGACGAAGTAGTCCGGATACCGCCAGATCATGCCGCGGATATCGGTCTTGAGGGCCATGAACTGCGTCCCCGCCTACGCCAGCTTCGCCGACGCGATGGCCCGCCCGAAGATCTTCTTGCCCCCGGTGGTGGCCGTCAGCGCGATGGTCACCGACTTGGTCTCCGGGTCGACCGACTTCACCTTGCCGCTGAACACGAGCTCGGCGCCCTTGCCGTCGTTGGGCACCGGCACGACGGCGGTGAACCGCACGTTGTATTCGGTGACCGCGCCCGGGTCGCCCACCCACGAGGTCACGTAGCCGCCGCCGATGCCCATGGTGAGCATGCCGTGGGCGATCGCGGTGTCCAGCCCCACGACCTTGGCGATCTCGTCGTCCCAGTGGATCGGGTTCAGGTCACCCGAGACCCCCGCGTAGTTCACCAGGTCCTGACGGGTCAGCGGGTAGGTCTTCTCCGGCAGCTTGTCGCCCACCTTGACCGAGCTGAACTCACGCAGTGGCATCAGAAAATCCCTTTTCTCCGTCTTCACCCGCACGGCCCGCCAGGGTCGTGTAGGTCTCCTGCACAATGTCACCGGCCTCGTCGGTGATGATGTTCTTGGTCACGATGATCTGGGTGTGGTGCGTTTCCCGCACCGAGTCGACGTACACGTCGCAATAGAGCTTGTCGCCCGCCACGATCGGCTTCTGGAATCTCAGCACCTGATCGACCTGGACGATCTGCGCGTCCTCGACCGCGATCTTCGCGTGCTTGAAGAACGCCGATTGCGCCTGGTAGCCGAACACGCAGATGAACGTCAGCGGCGCCAACAGGCCCTTGTATCCCAGCTCGGCGGCCGCGTCCTCCTCGAAAAAGCAGGTGTCGGTGTTCTGCACGGCCACCGCGTATTCGCGGATCTTCTCGCGCTCCACTTCGTAGTGGTCGGGATACCGATAGTGCATCCCGACGATGTTTGTGGACAAACCCACGGCTGTAGAACCTACCTAGTCGGTGTCGATAAATGAGTGCTGGGCGGCGCTAGCGTGTCTCGCGGTGCGGCTGGTGCTTGCCGCAATTCGGGCAGAACTTCTTCAGTTCCATCCGGTCGGGATCGTTGCGGCGGTTCTTCTTGGTGATGTAGTTGCGGTGTTTGCACACCTCGCACGCCAGGGTGATCTTCGGCCGCACATCGGTACTGGAAGCCATGTCGGTTCTCTCTGCTCAGTCGCTCGTTGAAACTCGCGTTGTTGTCGTCTGTTGTGCCGTTGTTGTGTTGTAGCGATGGCCGGACTCGAACCGGCGACCTAACGATTATGAGTCGTTCGCTCTAACCGACTGAGCTACATCGCCTCTGGGCCACCCATGTTGGGGTTGAGGGCCGCCTGCCTGCTCGGCGTCCGCCGAGCCCCCTAACGGAATCGAACCGTTGACCTTTTCCTTACCATGGAAACGCTCTACCGACTGAGCTAAGGGGGCCGTTCACCCAAGCGACAGTCCTGCCGCGGGGCCTAAAAGAGGGTACAGCCTGCCGCGCAGCCTCACCAAACCACGAATGCGCCCGGGCGGCTGCCCACCGGTGCGCGACGGGCGGGGGGCGACGACGCGATATCACCCGCTGTCGCCGCCGGGGCGCGGCTGCCACGCGCTGAGGTCGCTGAACTCGTCGTATGCGCTGTCTTGCTGATCATCCGCACCGGACTCGCCGAGCAGGGTCCGCAGCGCGAGATGGACGGCCTCGCGCGTGTCAGCCAGATGGAACCGACGTATCGCCTCTTGGACCAGATCGTCGTCGATGTCGATCTCGACCCTCTTCCTCATGCGGCAACAATACCCACTGGGCACGGCCCGAACCCACCGACGACGGGGGGTTTCTGGCAAACACCGCGCCAATGCGCAGTCGGCAGCGGCGCGCATCGGGCGGGGTCCTAGTCTGGTCGGGTGGCAGAGGACCGGCTGTATTTCCGTCAGTTGCTCTCGGGTCGCGATTTCGCCCCCGGCGACATGTTCGCGACCCAAATGCGCAACTTCGCCTACCTGATCGGCGACCGCCAGACCGGGGATTGCATGGTGGTCGACCCCGCCTACGCCGCCGGCGATCTGCTCGACGCGCTCGAGGCCGACGGCATGCACCTGTCCGGGGTGCTGGTGACCCACCACCACCCCGACCACGTGGGCGGGTCGATGATGGGCTTCGAGTTGAAGGGACTGGCTGAGCTGCTGGAGCGCGCGCCCGTGCCGGTGCACGTCAATACCCATGAGGCCCTTTGGGTTTCGCGGGTCACCGGGATCGGCCTGGCAGACCTCACCGCCCATGAGGGCCACGACAAGGTCAGCGTCGGAGATATCGAAATCGAGCTGCTGCACACCCCGGGTCACACGCCGGGCAGCCAGTGTTTCCTGCTCGACGGCCGCCTGGTCGCCGGTGACACGCTGTTCCTCGAAGGCTGTGGGCGCACCGACTTTCCGGGCGGCGACTCCGACGAGATGTATCGCAGCCTGCAGCGGCTCGCCACGCTTCCCGGCGATCCGACGGTGTTTCCGGGTCACTGGTACTCGGCGGAGCCGAGCGCGTCTTTGTCGGAGGTCAAACGCTCCAACTACGTGTATCGCGCCGCCAACCTCGACCAGTGGCGAATGCTGATGGGCGGATAACCGACGGACGAACAATTGCGCGCATTTGGGCGGCGTCATCCCGGGCCGGCTTTCGGTTCAGCGGTGCGCGCCGGGCCCCTCTACGATCGGTCCAGCGAAACTTCCGGCCGAGGACCACTGTGATATAAGCGGAAGGGTGGATCTCATGGGGTGGATCCAGAACGCCTGGCACGGGGTCACCAATGTCGCGTCCAGTACCTGGCTGGCGTGGGCCGCCTGGGCGGCAATTCTGCTGGGTATCGTCGCGCTGGTCGTGGTCACCAGGCAGCTCAGGGTCAACCGCCGGCTGGTCGCCGAGCAGACCCGTCCCCAGGTCGCGATGTTCATGGAACCGCACCCCGCGGACTGGCACGTCATCGAACTGGTGGTCCGGAATTTCGGGAAGACCGCGGCCTACGACATCCGCTTCGCGTTTCCGACGCCGCCGACGGTGGCCGAATACGAAAACGCCGCCGACGGCTACGCCGACGTGGTCGAACTGCAGCTCCCGCGCGAACTGCCGGTGCTCGCGCCGGGCCAGGAGTGGCGCATGGTGTGGGACTCGGCGCTCGACCGCGCCGAGATCGGAAGCGGGATCGAATCGCGCTTCGCCGGGTCCGTCATCTACCACGACCGCCCCGACAAGCCGCGCGGCTGGCGGTTCTGGCAACGCGATCGGCCCGTTCTGCAGACCGAGGTGGTGCTCGACTGGAACGAGCTGCCGCCGGTTCAGCGCATCGAGTTGATGACGACCCACGACCTGGCGAAGCGCGAAAAGCAGAAGCTGGAGCTGCTGCGCGGCCTGCTGACCTACTTCCACTACGCGAGCAAGGAAACCCGCGCAGACGTGTTCCGCGACGAGATCGAACGCATCAACGGCGCCGTGCGGGAAACGCAGGACAGGTGGCGCGCCCGTCAGCTCGACGCACCCACCGACGTCAGCCTGCGCTGGGGCAACGGCGAGAAGACTTTCGCCAAGCACCGCAGCCAGCACGTCTGAGACGAGCCACGCCCCGCGGGGCCGAGTCGAAGGAGCAACCATGAGCGGCCCGGTCCTCTACAGCCACGAGGATTCCATCGCCGTCATCAGGATGGACGATGGCAAGGTCAACGCGCTGGGCCCGACGATGCAGCAGGCCCTCAACGAGGCGATCGATCGCGCCGACAGCGACAACGTCGGCGCCCTGGTGATCACCGGCAACGAGCGGGTGTTCAGCGGCGGGTTCGACCTGAAGATCCTGACCTCCGGCCAGGCGCAGCCCGCTATCGACATGCTCCGCGGGGGCTTCGAGCTGGCCTACCGGCTGTTGTCCTACCCCAGGCCGGTGGTGATGGCCTGCACGGGCCACGCCATCGCGATGGGCGCGTTCCTGTTGTCCTCCGGCGACCACCGGGTGGCCGCCCACGCGTACAACATCCAGGCCAACGAGGTGGCCATCGGCATGGTCATCCCCTACGCCGCCCTGGAGATCATGAAGCTGCGGCTGACGCCGTCGGCCTATCAGCAGGCCGCCGGGCTGGCCAAGACGTTCTTCGGTGAGACCGCCCTGGCCGCCGGCTTCGTCGACGAGATCGTGTTGCCCGAGATGGTGGTCGACCGCGCCGAAGAGGCCGCGCGCGAATTCGCCGGCCTGAACCAACATGCCCACGCCGCAACCAAATTGCGCGTCCGTGCCGACGCCCTCAAGGCGATCCGCGCCGGAATCGACGACATCGAGGCCGAGTTCGGGCTCTGAAGCCGCGCTGAGCGAGGTTTCGGGGTCCCGCGCCCGGGTAATTCTCGGGCGTGACGACAGACCGCATCGCCGACCCGTGGGGAACGCGCACGCCGTACCAACCGGGCACCGAGTGGCCGGAGCGGGTCGACACCTATCTGGCCGACGGGATCGCCC
Organism: Mycobacterium alsense; assembly: GCF_002086635.1. Lineage (GTDB taxonomy): Bacteria > Actinomycetota > Actinomycetes > Mycobacteriales > Mycobacteriaceae > Mycobacterium > Mycobacterium alsense. The sequence goes on from NZ_MVHD01000001.1 coordinate 81,724, forward strand.
CCGAATCGGTGGACCGCTGGGTGCAGTCGGCGGCGGTGTTGCACTCCAACGGTGACGGGTTGGACATCGCCGTCAAGGACGGGCGGATCGTGGGGGTGCGCGGGCGCGCCGTCGACCGGGTCAACCACGGCCGCCTCGACCCCAAGGACCTGTTCGGCTGGCAGGCCAACGCGTCCCCGGACCGGCTCACCACCCCGCTGGTCCGGGTCGGCGGGGAATTGAAGCCGTGCGACTGGGACACCGCCATGGGGCGGATCGTGGAGCGCAGCCGCCACCTGCTCGACACCCGGGGCCCCAGCTCGATCGGCTTCTACACCTCCGGTCAGCTGTTCCTCGAGGCGTACTACACGCAGGGGGCCGTCGCGCACGGGGCGATCGGCACCAATCACGTCGACGGCAACACCCGGCTGTGCACGGCGACCGCGGCCGAGGCGCTCAAGGAATCGTTCGGCTGCGACGGGCAGCCGGGTTCCTACACCGACGTCGACCATGCCGACGTCATCGCGTTGTTCGGCCACAACGTCGCGGAGACGCAGACGGTGCTGTGGGCGCGGATGCTGGACCGACTGGCCGGCGAGTCGCCGCCGGCGATCGTGTGCGTCGACCCGCGGCTCACTCCAGTCGCCCGGCGCGCCACCGTCCACCTGGCGCCAATGCCGGGCACCAACGTCGCGTTGATGAACGGCCTCTTGCGCGAGATCATCGCCCACGGCTGGGTCGACCGGGACTACATCGACGCGAACACGGTCGGTTTCGACGAGCTGCAAGGTCGGGTCGAGGCGTTTCCGCCCGAGCGGGTCGCCGAGATCTGCGGCGTCGCGGCCGACGACATCCGCAGCGCCGCACGGCTTTTGGGAACCGCGGAGCGGTTGCTGTCCACCGTGCTGCAGGGCTTCTACCAGTCGCACCAGGCGACCGCCGCGGCCGTGCAGGTCAACAACATTCACCTGGTGCGCGGCATGCTCGGCAAGCCCGGCTGCGGCGTGCTGCAGATGAACGGGCAGCCGACCGCGGAGAACACGCGCGAGTGCGGCGCCGACGGGGACTTGGCCGGCTTCCGCAACTGGTCCAACGACTCCCACATCGCCGAGCTGGCGCAGTTGTGGAACCTTGAACCCCTGCAGATTCCGCACTACGCGCCGCCGACCCACGCCATGCAGATGTTCCGGTTCGCCGAGGAGGGCACCCTGCGGATGTTGTGGGTCACCGCCACCAATCCCGCGGTGTCCCTGCCGGAGCTGGCGCGCGTCCGCGACATCCTGTCCCAGGAGCGCCTCTTTTTGGTCGTGCAGGACATCTTCATGACCGAAACCGCCGCGCTCGCCGACGTGGTGCTGCCGGCCGCCGCGTGGGGCGAGAAGACCGGCACCTTCACCAACGCCGACCGCACCGTGCACCTCTCCGAAAAGGCCGTGGAGCCACCGGGTTCCGCGCGCTCCGACCTCGACATCTTCCTGGACTACGCGCGACGAATGGACTTTCGCGACAAGGACGGCCAACCGTTCCCGCCCTGGACCGACCCGGAGTCGGCGTTCGAGGCGTGGAAGAAGTGCAGCGCGGGCCGGCCGTGCGACTACACGGGTTTGACGTACGAGAAGCTGCGCGGCGGCAGCGGGATCCAATGGCCGTGCAACGCCGAGCATCCCGACGGGACCGAACGGCTTTACTCCGACAACAAGTTCTGGTCGCATCCCGACTACTGCGAGGCCTACGGCAAGGACCTGATCACCGGGGCCCCGCTGCAGCCCGACGAGTATCGCTCGATGAACCCCTACGCCAAGGCCGTCATCAAGGCGGCCCAGTACGTGCCGCCGCACGAGCGGCCCAGCCCCGACTACCCGTTCGCCTTGATCACCGGCCGCACCGTCTACCACTTCCACACCCGCACCAAGACCGCCAGGGCGCCGCAGCTTCAGGCCGCCGCGCCCGAGGTGTGGGTCGAGGTCTCGGCGAGCGACGCGCGCCGCCTGGGCATCGGGGAGGGCGACGCCGTCGAGGTGCGCACGCCGCGGGGATGCGTCGTGTGCGCCGCCCGGATCTGCGGCATCCGCGACGGGGTGCTGTTCGTGCCGTTCCATTACGGCTACTGGGACGCCGACGCGGGCGGTCACCACCGGGCGGGCAACGAGCTCACGCTGACCGACTGGGATCCGGTGTCCAAGCAGCCGATCTTCAAGACCGCGGCGGCCAAGCTGCACAAGAGCCGGGTGCGGCACGCCGGTGGGAACGGCGGCGCCGCAGCGCACCCCGCGGCGGTCGCCGAAGCCGTGCCGGCGGGAGGTCAGCCGTGAAGCTGAAAATGGCCATCCGCGAACTTCACCGCGCCGAACGCAAACTCGCGCACGAGCTCAACGTGGTGGCCGCCCGGCACCACAGCGACCAGGACGTGTTTCACCTCGCGCAGGACATGGCCGGCTGGTCGCGCCACCACCTGCGCCAGCTGGCCGAGCATGGCCGCCACTATGGGCTGCGGCTGTCGGCCGAGCCGCGCACCAACGCGCTCAGCGGCTTTCTTCAGTCGCGCGTGAGTGGAATGCTGCGGCACCGGCCCGAACCCGGGCTGGTGCTGCTGGCCGACCTGCGGCGGATCCACCGGCTGGCGGCCGGGGCGTCGCTGGACTGGGAACTGCTGGCCCAGGGCGCTCAGGCCGCCAAGGACGAGGAGCTGCTGGGCCTGGCGTCACGCTGCCACCCCGAGACGCTGCGCCAGATGCGCTGGGCCAACGCCATGCTCAAAGAGCTCTCGCCGCAGGTCTTGATGAGCTGAAGGTAGCGAACGCGGTGGCCCGGAAAAGACCTGGCCACCGCGTTGCTCGCCTCCTCGCGGAAAGTGTGACACGAGCGCGGCGCGCCGTCACTTCACCCGCTCGCCGTCAATGGAACCGCCGAAATCGTTCGACGTACTCGGCCCAGTCCCACGTGGACAGGAACTCCTGCGCCGCCGCGTAGCCGCGGTCGAAGAGCTCTTCGAGACGTCCTCTGGAGATCCCGAAGTCGAGGACGCTCACGTCGGTCGTGACGACGGGGATCGCCCGGGCCCGCACCCACGGCTGGTTGAGGTGCGTGAGGTCGTGCCCGACCAGCATGGTGGTGATCAGGCTTTCCAGCAACGACGGCGGCCCGAGAAACCGCAGCGGCCGCAACCGCGGAATCGCGGTCTGCACGCCCTCAACGAGCTTCGGCACCACCGTGATTCCGAATGTGGGCCAGCGCGGCGGCTTGCCGTCCACGCGGTCCAGGGAGTCGATCGGGAAGGTCGACAGCACACCACCGTCGACCAGCGTCGAGCGCAGCCCGGTGGCGCCGGTCAGGCTGACCGGCCGATAGAAGAACGGGATCGCCATCGAGGCGCGCACCGCGTCGGCGACGAGCTGCTCGTCCGGGTCCAGGCCGTAGACCCGCCGGTAGTCCCACGGCAGCCGCACCAGCTGCCCGAGGGTCAGGTCGGCCACCGTCACCACAAGCTTGTAGCGCCGCTCCTCGAGCAGATGGTCGTCGTCGAGCGCCAAGTCGCCGAACGTCGTCACGCCCAGGTTCTTCAGCTGGCTGCGGACCCAGTCGTGGGCGAAGTCGCCGCGGTAGAGCCCGGTGTCGCGCAGGAGACCCCAGCCCGGGCCGAGGACGGGGATCGGCGCCGCGTCGCGCCATTTGCGTAGCGGCACAGAAAGTCCGAGTTCCCGGATCTCGTGGCTGGTCAGCTGGTTGCCGTTGGACGCGGCGGCCAGAATCGCCGAAACCACCGAGCCGCCGGAGACCCCCGACATGCGCGGGAACGCATATCCCGCGTCCATCAGCGCGACGATCGCACCGACCAGGCCGATGAACTTCACACCCCCACCGGAGAGGATGAGGTCGGCCCGCTTCGGCCGTCGCTGGTGCGCCAAGGTCAGGTCACCCCTCAGCCGAAATCCATTGGTAGGGAAGGAATTTCCCGTCGAAGGTCACCACGACACGGTCGCCGGAGGGATGCGGCTTCTTCTGCACGTCGACGCTGAAGTTGATCGCGCTCATGATGCCGTCGCCGAACTGCTCGTGGATCGCTTCCTTGATGGCGCCGCCGTAGACCTGAAGGGCCTCGTAGAAGCGGTAGATGGTCGGGTCGGTCGGCACCGCGGTGGGCAGGCCGCCGCGTATGGGCGGGGCCGCCAGCACGGGCACCGCCGACTCGTCGAGGCCGAGCTTCTCCACGAGGACCTTGCCGAGCTCAGCCGGTATGGGCTGCTGGCCGAGCAACGCCGACGTGGTCCACAGCACCGGCCGGCCGATCGCGTCGGCCAGCTCCTGCCACGTCAACCCCTTCGCCAGCCGCGCGGCGACGATCTGTTCGGTGAGTTCGTTTCTGGTCATGCGTCCCAGCATGCACTCCAGGGCGTGGCCGAGCCAGGCGCGGCGCAGAAGCCGCCGCTCACCCCGGCTTGGTGGCGGTGACCAGGCGCGTGGAAAACCAGGGGCCGCCGTACCACATGCGCCATCCGAGGTTGCGGCGCTTCACATTTCGCCACCCGATTTCGCGCAGATGGTCGGCGTGCTGACGAGTCTCCCACAGGTCGGCGATGGCCAGCCGACCACCCGGCCGCAACACGCGCACCGCTTCGTCGAGCGCCTCTCGCCGGCCCGCGTGGGTGGGGATGTTGTGTATCGCCAAACTGCTGACGATCACGTCCACGCATTCGTCGGGCAGCGGCAGCGCGGTCATGTCCGCGGTGCGCACCTCGACGCGGTCGGCGACGTCTTCCGCCTTGGCGTTGGCCAGCGTCGCCTCCTGCGCGTTGCCGGTCTGGTCGGCCTGCCACAGGTCGACGCCGATCGCGCGGCCCCGCGGCAACCGCTTGGCGATCGCGTGCAGCACGGCACCACGCCCGCACCCCAGGTCGAGCGCCGTTTCGTCGCCACGCAGCCGCAGCTCGTCGAGCACCCGGTCCCACACGACGAACTTGCCCGCCCGCGTCGCGTAGATGTACCAGGCCGCCGTCCCGGCGATCTGCAGGGCCGCGGCCCCGGCGAGCGCCGCCGCCGCCCGCTTGCCGCGCGCGAGGCACCGGCCCGCCGCCGCGAGCAGGACCGCGGATCCGGCGGCGACGATTGCCAATTGCGTTCCGGCCGAGACGGTGTGAAAGGACCCGTCGTATCCGTAGTCGCCCTGGTGCTCGCGCATCGTCTCACCACCGCCCGTGGTGAACGACCTCGGAAAACGGTCGCCGATTCGGTCGGCGGATCGGGGTGAGCGGCCGGTCGGCGGGATAGCCGATGCCGAGCAGGAAAGCCACCTGGTGACCGTCGGGCACCCCGAGGATGGCGCGCGCCTTGTCCTGGTCCCCCACCGACGAATGGCCCGTCCCGATCCCGAGGTCGGTGGCCGCGATCATCATCGCCATCGTGGCCTGGCCGATGTCGTAGGTGTCCGTGACCAGCCGGCGCTCGCTGGGCGGCACGGGGACCACCAGCGCGATCGCGGCCGGGGCCGAGGCGATGTGGCCGGCGCCCTGCCACACGGTGGACAGCTCCCGCAGCTGGTCGCGGTCGGTGACGATCACAAAGTCCCACGGCTGCCGGTTTTTCGCCGACGGCGCCCGCCAGCCGGCCTCGGCGATGCGGTCCAGATCCTCGGCCGAAACCTGCTCCGACGTGTATTGCCGGACGTTGCGGCGCGCGCGGATCGCGTCCCAAGCTTCCATCGTCATTCCTCGTTTCTTTCTCGACCCCCGCCCATGCTGCCACCACCGTCGAACGGCACGTCGGCGCCGAATCATCCCCGGCTGTCGGCGGGGCGTTCTATGGTGGCAGCGCAATGGGCCTCCATCTCCACCGTGCCGAACGCACCGACCTGCTCGCCGACGGTCTCGGCGCCCTGCTGGCCAACCCGTTGCCCGACCCGTTCGCCGAGGAGCTCGTGCTGGTGCCGGCGCGCGGTATCGAGCGCTGGCTGAGCCAACGGCTCTCGCACGTCCTGGGACGGCGGCCCGGTGCCGGCGACGGCGTATGCGCGGGCGTGGCGTTCCGCAGTCCGGGCTCGCTGCTCGCCGAAGTCACGGGCACCGTCGACGACGACCCATGGTCGCCGGAGGCGCTGACGTGGCCGCTGCTGGAGGTCATCGACTCCAGCCTCGACGAGCCGTGGTGCCGAACGCTGGCAAAGCACTTGGGCCACTTCGACACCGACGCGATCGAGGCCGAGGCCCGCAGGGGCCGTCGCTACGCGGTGGCGCGGCGGCTGGCCGGGCTGTTCACCTCTTACGCCCGGCAGCGTCCGCAGCTGCTGGTCGACTGGCTGGACGGCAACGCGGCCGGCCTCGACGAGGACCTGCTCTGGCAGCCGAAGCTATGGCGGTCGCTGGTCGAGCGCGTCGAGGCCGATCCCCCGCACGTCCGCCACCAGAAGACGGTCGCGCGGCTGCGCGAGGGGCCGAGTGACCTGCCGGAGCGGCTGTCGCTGTTCGGGCACACCCGCCTGGCGTGCACCGAAGTGGAGCTGCTCGACGCGCTGGCGACCCACCACGACCTGCACCTGTGGCTGCCACACCCCAGCGACGAGCTGTGGCGGGCGCTGGCCGGCACCCACGGCGCGGTGCCGCGGTGCGCTGACAGCAGCCGGACCGCCGCCGGGCATCCGCTGCTCGAGACGCTGGGCCGCGACCTGCGCGAACTGCAGCGCACACTGCCCGCCGACCCGGCGAGTGACGAATTTATCGGCGGCACAACCAGACCCGACACGCTGTTGGGCTGGCTGCAGGCCGACATCGCCGCCAATGCGGTCCGGCCCGACGGCCGGACGCTGGCCGCGGCGGACCGCTCGGTGCAGGTGCACAGCTGCCACGGCCCCACGCGACAGATCGACGTACTGCGTGAGGTGCTGCTCGGCCTCTTGGCGGGCGACCCGACACTGGAGCCCCGCGACATCGTCGTGATGTGCCCCGACATCGAAAAGTACGCGCCGCTGATCATCGCGGGCTTCGGGCTCGGCGAGATCGCGGGCTTTGGGCTTGGGAGCCATCCCGCGCACCAACTGCGGGTGCGCCTCGCCGACCGCTCGCTGACGCAGACCAATGGGCTGCTGGGTGTGGTCGCCGAATTGCTGGGCATCGCGGACACCCGGGCCACCGCCAGCCAGGTGCTCAACCTCGCCCAGGCCCAGCCGGTGCGGGCCCGGTTCGGGTTCACCGACGACGACCTCGACACGGTCACCGAATGGGTCCGTTCGGCAAACATCCGGTGGGGCTTCGACCCGGAGTACCGCCGGCCGTACGGCCTGGACAAGATCGTGCACAACACCTGGCGGTTCGGCCTCGACCGCATCTTGGCCGGGGTCGCGATGTCCGACGACTCGCAGGCCTGGCTGGGCACCGCGCTGCCCCTCGACGACGTCGGCAGCAACCGGGTGGAGCTGGCCGGGCGGCTCGCCGACTACGTAGGCCGCTTGCAGAGCATTGTCCAAAGCCTCAGCGGCACACAATCATTGGTCGACTGGCTGGACGCGCTGGCCGTCGGCATCGGCGCACTCACCCATTCGCACGACGCCTGGGAGACTGCGCAACTGCAGCGGGAGTTCGCCGAGATCGTCGCGCGCGCCGGCGCCCGGGCATCGGCGCCGCTGCGGCTGCCCGACGTGCGTGCGCTGCTGTCCTCGCAATTGGCCGGCCGACCCACCCGGGCCAACTTCCGCACCGGCACCCTCACCGCGTGCACCATGGTCCCCATGCGTTCGGTGCCCCACCGGGTGGTGTGCCTGGTCGGGCTCGATGACGGCGCCTTCCCGCGGCTGGACGTTCCCGACGGCGACGACGCGCTGGCGCGCGCGCCGATGACCGGAGAGCGCGACATCCGTTCCGAGGACCGGCAATTGCTGCTCGACGCGGTCTGTGCGGCGGGCGAGACGCTGGTGATCACCTACACGGGCAACGACGAGCACACCGGTCATCCGCGGCCGCCCGCGGTTCCCCTCGCCGAGGTGCTCGACGCGCTGGACCAGACGACCGAAACCCCGGTCCGCGAACACGTCCTGACCCAGCACCCCTTGCAGCCGTTCGACCGCAAGAACGTCACCCCCGGCGCCCTGGCGCCCGGCCAGGCGTTCACTTTCGACCCGGCGGCGCTGGCGGCCGCGCAGGCGGCCACTGGCGAGCGCCGCGCGCCAACGGCTTTCATCACCGGCGCACTGCCGGCCGCACCGCTCGGCGACGTGTCCCTGGCCGACCTGCTCGACTTCTTCAAGGACCCGGTCAAGGGGTTCTTCCGGGCGCTCGACTGCACGCTGCCGTGGGATGTCGACGGGATCGAGGACGAAATGCCCGTCGACATCGACCCGCTGCAGTCGTGGGTGGTCGGCGATCGGATGCTGCACGACATGTTGCGGGGCATGGACCGCAAGGTGGCGATGAACGCCGAATGGCGCCGCGGTACCCTGCCGCCCCAGCGCCTGGGTTGGCGCAAGGCCGAAGCGATCAGCCAGACGGCGGCCCGGCTGGCCGACACCGCCCGAAGCCACCAACGGGTGCAGGCGCGGGCGTACGACGTCGCGGTCGGCCTGGGTGCCGGCCGTCGCGTCACCGGCACCGTCAATCGGGTGTTCGAAAACCGCATCGTCGACGTGAGCTACTCGAGGTTGGCCGCCAAACACAAACTCCAGGCGTGGATCTCCCTGGTTGCGCTCGCCGCCGGCCGCCCGGACGGCGACTGGACGGCGATCTGCGTCGGGCGCGGCGGCAAGGACACCATCGAGGTCTGCGGGCTGGGCGCCCCGGCCGACCCCGTGACCGTAATACGGGACCTGGTAAGAATTTTCGACGCGGGACGGCGGGAGCCGCTGCCGCTGCCACTCAAGACCTCCTATGCCTGGGCGGAACGCCGGCACCGCGGAAGGGATCCGGTGAAATACGCCCGCGGTAAGTGGGAGTCCAACAACTTTCACGACGGCGAGGACGGTGAGCGGGCGCACGTGCGGGTGTGGGGACCCAGGGCCCCGTTCGATGTGTTGCTGGGGCCGCCCGATCCGGATCTGGGCATGCCGGGCGAGGACACCCGGCTGGGTGCGCTGGCTGCCCGCCTGTGGCTGCCGCTGCTGGCCGCGGAGAGGCGCCCGGGCTGATGGATCCGTTCAACCTGTTGGGGCCGCTGCCGGCCTCGGGCTCCACCACCGTGCTGGAGGCCAGCGCCGGTACCGGCAAGACCTTCGCGCTGGCGGGGCTGGTCACCCGCTATCTCGCCGAGGCCGGCGCGACGCTCGACGAGATGCTGCTGATCACGTTCAACCGGGCCGCCAGCCGCGAGCTGCGCGAACGCGTGCGCGATCAGATCGCCCAGGCGGTCGCCGCCCTGGAGGGCCGGGCCGAGCCGGCCAACGACCTCGTCGAGCACCTGACGCGCGGCGTCGACGCCGAGCGTGCCCTGCGGCGGACCCGGCTGCGTGACGCGCTGGCGAACTTCGACGCCGCCACCATCGCGACCACGCACGAGTTCTGCGCGAGGGTGCTGAAATCGCTTGGCGTGGCCGGTGATACGGCCGAGGGCGTCACACTTGTCGAAAGCCTCGATGACCTGGTCACCGAAATCGCCGACGACCTTTACCTCGCCCGATTCGGCGGTGGCGAAGGCGGGCCGCCGCTGACCTATCAGGAGGCGCTCACCCTGGCCCGCGAGGTCGTCGACGACCCGTGCGCGGAGCTGCGGCCGCTCGATCCCGAGCCGGACAGCACGCCCGCGGCCCGGCTGCGCTTCGCCAATGACGTGCTCACCGAGCTCGAGCATCGCAAGCGCCGCCAGGGCGTCGCCGGCTTCAACGACCTGCTGACCGGGCTGGCGAAAGCCCTTGCGGCAGAGGACTCACCGGCCCGCACGCGGATGCGCGGGCGGTGGCGGATCGTGCTGGTCGACGAGTTCCAAGACACCGACCCCATCCAGTGGCGGGTGCTCGAGTGCGCGTTCGCGGGCCACTCCACGCTGATCCTGATCGGCGACCCCAAGCAGGCCATCTACGGCTTCCGCGGCGGCGACATCCACACCTACCTCAGGGCCGCGCGCGCCGCCGAAGCCCGCTACACGCTGGGCGTCAACTGGCGCAGCGACCGCGCGCTGGTGGACAGCTTGCAGACCGTGTTGCGCGGTGCGGCGCTGGGCCATCCGGACATCGTCGTGCACGGGATCCACGCCCAGCACGGCGGACACCGGCTGGCCGGGGCGGCGCACAACGCGCCGTTCCGGTTGCGGGTCGTCAAGCGCCCCGCCCTCGGTTACGACGGGACCGACAACATCCCGATTGACGCGTTGCGCGGGCACATCCCCGCCGATCTGGCCGGCGACATCGGCGCGCTGCTGGCCTCCGGCGCCACCTACGACGGCCGGCCCGTCGAGGCCGGTGATATCGCGGTGATCGTCGAGCAGCACCGGGACGCGCGGGCCTGCCGGGACGCGCTCGCCGCGGCCGGCATCCCCGCTGTCTACACCGGCGACACCGACGTCTTCGAGTCGCAGGCCGCCAAGGATTGGCTGTGCCTGCTGGAGGCGTTCGACGCCCCGCACCGCAGCGGGCTGGTGCGCGCCGCGGCGTGCACGATGTTCTTCGGCGAGACCGCGGAAACCCTTGCCGCCGAGGGCGACGCGCTGACCGACCGGGTGTCCACCGCGCTACGGGAATGGGCCTCCCAGGCGCGTCAGCGCGGGATCGCCGCGGTCTTCGAGGCCGCGCAGCTGCGCGGGTTGGGCCGTCGCGTGCTGGCGCAATGGGGCGGCGAGCGGCACATGACCGACCTGGCGCACATCGCGCAGTTGCTGCACGAAACCGCGCATCGCGAACGCTACGGCCTTCCGGCGCTGCGCGATTGGCTGCGCCGCCAATGCGCCGACCGTACCGGCGCGTCCGAGCGCAACCGTCGCTTGGACAGCGACGCCGCCGCGGTGCAGATCATGACGGTGTTCGTGGCCAAGGGGCTGCAGTTCCCGATCGTGTATCTGCCGTTCGCCTTCAACCGTAACGTCCGCAAGGGTGACATCCGGCTCTATCACGACGAGAACGACACCCGCTGTCTGCACATCGGCGGTGCGGACAGCCCCGATCGTCGCCGCGTCGAGGAGCTCTACCGGACCGAGGAGGCGCGCAACAACATTCGGGTCACCTACGTCGCGCTGACCCGGGCCCAATCGCAGGTGGTGGCGTGGTGGGCACCGTCGGCCGACGAGCGCAACGGCGGGCTGTCGCGGCTGCTGCGGGGCCGTGGCATGGGTGAGGCGCCGGTGCCGGACAGGTGCGACGCGGCGATCACCGACGACGACGCCTGGGCGCTGTTCACGCGGTGGCAGGGCGCCGGCGGACCCTCGGTGGAGGAGTCCGCGGTCGTGCCGCCGGCGGCCAGGCCCGCCGCGCCACCCGTCCCCCGCTTCGAGGTGCGGCATTTCCATCGCACGATCGACACCGGATGGCGACGCACCTCGTACTCGGCGCTGGTCCGCGGTAGTGAATCCGCCGGCCCGGCCGGCACGGACAGCGAGCCCGAGGTCGGTGTGCGCGACGACGAGGCGGAGGCCGTCGTGGTCACCGCGCCGGGTGTCGGCCAGGACATCGAGTCGCCGCTGACCGGGATGCCGGCCGGCGCGGCATTCGGGTCGCTGGTGCACGCGGTGCTCGAGAGCGCCGATCCCGCCGCGCCCGACTTGGCCGCCGAACTGGAAGCACAAGTTCGGCGGCATTTGCCCTGGTGGCCGGTCGACGTCGATCCGGCCGCGCTGGCCGCCGCCCTGGTGCCGATGAATGCAACGACGTTGGGGCCGCTGGCCGGCGGGCTGACGTTGGGCCAGATCGGATTGCGGGACCGCCTGCGGGAGTTGGAGTTCGAAATCCCACTGGCCGGCGGTGACGTGCGTGTCGCCGCGCCCGACGTCTCGTTGTCCGACGTGGGCGCGCTGCTGCGCGGCCGCCTGCCCCCCGGCGATCCGTTCGAGCCGTACGCCGAACGATTGACGTCGGCAGAGCTGGGTGGTCAATCGCTGCGCGGCTACCTGTCCGGCTCGATCGACGCTTTGCTGCGATTGCCCGATCAGCGTTACCTGGTGGTTGATTACAAAACCAACAACCTCGGTGACAGCGCCGCCGACTACGGCCGGGACCGGTTGATCGAGGCCATGTTGCATTCGGACTACCCGCTGCAGGCGCTGCTGTATACCGTTGTGCTGCACCGGTTTCTGCGGTGGCGGCAGCCCGGGTACGAGGCGTCACGGCACCTGGGCGGGGTGCTGTATCTGTTTGTGCGGGGCATGTGCGGGGCGGGCACGCCGATTGTCGACGGCCATCCGTGCGGGGTGTTCGGGTGGCAGCCGCCGGCCGGGCTGGTCGCAGCGCTCTCGGATCTGTTGGACGAGGGAAGGCGTGCCGCGTGACCGCCGATGTCGAGGTTGCGGTCGGCGCCGAAGGCCTGCTGCGCGCCTTCAACGAGGCCGGAGTCCTCGACGTCGCGGATGTGCATGTGGCGCAACGGCTCTGCGCGCTGGCCGGCGAGGGCGACGAGCGGGTGGCGCTGGCGGTGGCGCTGGCGGTGCGTGCGCTGCGGGGCGGATCGGTGTGCGTCGATCTGCCGACGATCGCGGGGGTGGTGGGAGTCGACGACGTGGCGTGGCCCGATCCGTCGGAGTGGCTGGCCGCGGTGCGGGCGAGCACGTTGGCGGACGCCCCGCAGGTGCTACATCTCTATGACGACCGGCTGCTGTACCTCGACCGGTATTGGCGCGAGGAAAAGCAGGTGTGCGACGACCTGATCGCGCTGCTGGCGTCCAGGCCGCTGGCCGCAGCCCGCGCCTCCGAGCGACTTTTCCCGCCCGATCACCCCGAGCAGCGCGAAGCCGCGGAAATTGCGCTGTCGCAGGCGGTCACGGTGCTCACCGGTGGGCCCGGGACCGGCAAGACCTCTACGGTCGCCCGCCTGCTCGCGGAGGTGGCCGAACAGGCCGAGGTCGCCGGCTTCGCGCCGCCGCGGATCGCGCTGGCGGCCCCGACGGGCAAGGCGGCGGCTCGGCTGGCCGAAGCCGTGCAGCTTCAGTTGGCCCGGCTGGATGCGGCCGACCGCGCGCGGCTGGGCGGGCTGGAGGCGATGACGCTGCATCGGTTGCTGGGCCGCCGGCCGGACTCGTCGTCGCGGTTCCGCCACGATCGCGGAAACCGGTTGCCGCACGACGTGATTGTGGTCGACGAGACGTCGATGGTGTCGCTGACCCTGATGGCGCGGCTGCTGGAGGCGGTGCGTCCGGATGCCCGGCTGATTCTGGTCGGCGATCCCGATCAGCTGGCATCGGTCGAGGCCGGCGCGGTGCTCGCCGACCTGGTGGACGGGTTGTCGGGCCGCGACGACGTGCGCGTGGCGGCGTTGCGGACGTCGTACCGATTCGGGAAGTCGATCGGACTTCTCGCCGACGCGATCCGGACCGGAGACTCCGATGGTGCGCTGGCGTTGCTGCGGTCGGGCGACGAGCATATCGAGTTCATCGAATGCAACGAGGGCGACGATCCTTCCGATCGGTTGCGGTCGGTCCTGCTGCCGCACGCGCTTCGGTTGCGCGAGGCGGCCTTGTTGGGGGCCGCCGACGTTGCCCTGGCGGGGCTGGACGCGCATCGGCTGCTGTGCGCGCACCGGCAGGGGCCGTTCGGGGTGCGGCGCTGGAATCGGCAAGTGGAGCAGTGGCTTTCGGAGGAGACCGGCCTGCCGCCGTGGTCGGAGTGGTACGCCGGGCGCCCGCTACTGGTGACCGCGAACGACTATGCGCTGCGCGTCTACAACGGCGACACCGGTGTGGCGGTGACGGGTCCCGACGGCTTGCGGGCCATCATCGCCGCCGCGGCCGGGCCGCTGGATTTCGCGATCAGCCGACTCAGCGACGTCGAAACCATGCACGCGATGACGATCCACAAGTCACAGGGCAGCCAGGCCGACGAGGTGACGGTGCTGCTACCGGGCGAGGAATCGCGGCTGCTGACGCGGGAATTGTTCTATACCGCGGTGACCCGCGCGAAGGAGAAGGTGCGCGTGGTCGGGTCCGAGGACTCCGCGCGGGCTGCGATCGGGCGGCGGGCGATGCGGGCCAGCGGGTTGGCGGATCGGCTGCGGGCGACATGAGGCTAATCGAACGCCGTGGGAATGAGCACCGCGACATCGCGGTGCAGGTGCGCCAGGCCGCTATCGAAGGTTGCCAACTGCGCTTTGCGACTTCGGGCCAGGTGAGCAAGGTAGGCATCTGTTACCTGTCGGTGCCCGACCACCCCTCCGATCTCGACGTCGGCGAACGAGATGTCGTCAGGCCAGAACTCGTGGCCAGCCGCGCTTTCGATCAGGCTGACCACGTCTCGCGCACCCGCCGCCGAATGACCTTTGCGCACCAGGAATCGGACAAGGCTTCCCTGTGTGATCGGGCAGGTCGCAAACCCGGCGCCCGATGCCGACAGCCATTCGACGGCGGACTCATGATGCACATGCTCGGTGACGATCGCCGCGATGAGCACGTTGGCGTCAAGCAGCGCCGTCACCAATCATCCTCCAGTGCCCGCACGTCTTCCGAGGTCACGACGGTCCCGACGCTCACCAGCGGCAGGCCCGTCTTCGGGTCTCGGGCGGGGGCGCCGGCGCCCTCGCTTTTGAGGCCGCGGCGCATGAGGTCGGCGACCGTTTCGCTCAGCGTGCGGTGGGTGTCCCGGGCGATCGCCAGCGCCTGCCTGTGGAGATCCTCCGGAAGGTCGATCGTCGTACGCATACCCGATCTTAGCATCAGCGCATCACGATGCGCTGATGCTAAGTCACGCGGATGCGGCGTGGCCTGTCCGCAGGGCCTCGCATGCGGCGACAAAGCGAACCCACTCCGGCCTGGTGGGACGAACTCCCTCACCGGCGAGGGCATCGTCGCTCACCACGAGACCGGGCTCGATCGGCGCCAGCCACCCGGCGATTTTGGCGACCTGGCCCGCCGGGCTGTCATCGAAACTCTGAAACACCCGGCGGCGGATCCACGCCCGCGCGCTGCCGGCACCCGCGGCCAAGTCCAACTCGGGAAGCCGCAGAGCACCCTGGCATCGAAGCGCCTGCTCCTCGAATCGATCCTCCCAGCAGTCCAGTTGCCACCCGCTCCACAGGCCCGGCAGGGCTCGAAAGACGCCGGTGGTGTCCGCGGTTTGCCACGCTCCCACCGTCTTTCGGCGCAAATCGATATGGACGCCCCCCAAGGGGATCATGCCGAGCGTCAAGCGTCGGACGCCACGGCCGGGGAGCTTGTCGATCAACGCGGGCCCGTGCCACGCCGGGCTGACGTCCCACCGCAGCGGCCATGTCCGGACTATGCCCGTGTCGTCGGCAACGGAAACGAGATGGCACAACGTGTTTCGGTTTCGTGCAAGCTCAATCGGCGGCCGCATGTCCGAGGTATCGGGCCGCACCTCGGCTCCCACATATCCCGCCAGTTCCACGGTGCCGTCATACGCCCAGCCGATCGCGTAGCCGGGCCACACGTCCGCGAGCACAGCCATCATGGCTCGGCGTTCGGCCATCGACACCATCAGCTCGTCGCCGAAGAACAACAGCCGCCCGCGGTCGAGGTCCACCACCACACCGCCGTCTGCCCACAGCGGATCGGTCCACTCGCCCTTGGCGCAGGGCCGCAGCGATTGCGCGTATCGCAGCGCGAGTTCCGGCCCACCGATCAGCGCATCGAGTAAGCGGCAGCCCGCCCAATGCGCGTAATACAACTGCCAATCCTGGTCTTTCACGATCACGTAGTTTGCCCTGTTGCCCATGTCGGCCCCCATTCGTACTGACGCGATTTCGAGCATCGTGTCTACTACGCCCAGCATCCTGCAGAGGTCCGACACCTTCGCAGCATCACGTTTGGCACAGCAATCTCTGTCCACAGACGGTCAACCTATTTGCCCGCCTAGCAGCGACAAAGCTGTGACCTACTCGCATCTCGGCGAACCGAGGCATAGGGTGGTCCCTCGTGGCGGAAGCGTTCGACCCGGTGCAGACAGTTGCGGCAATCCTGACCGAACACGGTCCGCTGCACTCGGACGATTTCGCGCGACACTTGCGCGACAGCGGCGTGGCCGAACCGGACGCCAATATCGACGAAATCAATTGGCCGGTGGCGCAATTGGCCGACGGTCGCTGGGTGTGGCTGCCGACGCTGCTGGCCGGGCGGGTGTTCACGCACCGGATCAGCGCCGATGAGATGGCCCGGGACGTGCTGGCGGTGACTCCGGACCTGGCCCCGATCGTCTCGCTGTGCGAGCACGAGGAGTACGGGCGGTTCACCGACGGATCACCGGCGCGGGTGGCGATGCCGGACTACGACGACGAGCTGCTGGACGAGCGCGGCATTGCCGACGAGCTGGCCGACCCGGTGGGGGCCCTGCTCCTCGCGCCCGGCACGCTGGCGGCGTTGGGGGTGGCCGAGGGTGACCTGGTCGGGGTGCGGATCACCGACCGGGGGCTGGTGGCCGAGCGGGTGACGACGCTCGCCGATGGCGTCGCGGGCGAGCGGCTGGCCGCTACTGTCGCTGCCGCCGAGCCGCTCGACGTCGCCGCTGCGGTATGGACCACATGCGTCGAGCACCCCACGGTCTTCACCGAGCCGCTGGCGCCCATCGGTGAGATCGTCGATGAGATCGGTCTGGCGTATGACGGTATCAACCTGGCAACCGCCGAATTCGATTTTGACAGTTGGCATTTCGACGTTGGGTGCGAAGCGCTGGCCGCCCGGCACGAGCTCGACCGCGAGGACGCGGTACCGCTTTACACGCTGGTCAAACTCTACGAGCAGGTATCGGCGATCATGGAGGCCATCGCCGGGGCGGACGACGGGCTCGAGGACGTCTCGACGGAAGCGCTCGGGGACACCCCGGAGCTGGAAGACCGGGAGTTCGCCGATCTGGTCGCCGAGGCCGGGGCCGCTCTCGCCGACCCCCTGGTCGCCGAGCTGCTGTTGACCGAGACGCTCGACAATGACCCCCGAGGGGCGGCCGTGCTGGGCCTGTTCGCCGAGATCCTCGAGCCGAAGGTGCCGCGCGCGGCGCGAGTCGCGTGTCGCTGGCTGCACGCGGTGGCGCTGGAGCGGATCGGCGACATCGCGGCGGCCGAACGCGAGCTGCTGGCGGCGGAGTCGATGGATCCGGACTGGCCGCTGGTCCTGATGGCCCTGGCCCGCTTCGCCTCCGACCGCGGCGACGCCGAGCACGGCCTGGCGCTGCTGCGCCGCGCCGATGCCGATCCGGACAATCCGCTGGTGGAGTTGCTGGAGCGGTACCGGGCGCAGCCGCGCTCTGACCTCGGCCGAAATGAGCCATGCTGGTGCGGATCTGGCCGCAAGTACAAGAAGTGCCACCTCGGAAGGGAGCAGCTGCCGCTGGCCGCGCGGGTCGGCTGGTTGTACAAGAAAGCCTGCCACCACGCGCTGCTGGACGGGTGGGACGCCCTGGTGGAAGAGGTCGCCTGGGAGCGGTGCCGTCACGGCCTCGCCGACGATCCCGACGCGCTGGACGAGGCGATGGGTGATCCGCTGGTGCTGGACACGGTGCTGTTCGAGGGCGGCGCGTTCGCGGAGTTCCTCGAGGTTCGCGGGTCGCTGCTGCCCGACGACGAGCGCCGGCTGGCGGAGCAGTGGGCCGCCACGGATCGCTCGGTGTTCAAGGTCGAGGAAGTCGAGCGTGGGCAGGGCGTCACCGTGCGCGACCTACGCACCGGCGAAACGCACGAGCTGCGGGAGCGCACGGCCAGCCATCGGTTGCAGCCGGGGCAGCTGGTGTGCGCGCGCGTGGTCCCGGCCGGGGACAGCATGCAGTTTCTCGGCGGCGTGGAACCCGTCGCGGCGCAGGAGCGCGACGCGCTGGTCGAGCTGCTCGACACGCGACCCGACCCGGTGGAGTTGGTGGCGCTGCTGAGCCGCCGACTAGCGCGGTCGAATTGATTTGCGCGCAGGTTTATTTCATCGGCTTCCTCCCGTTCCATTGAGCAGCGCCGACACGGTCGTGGGGCGCCACGGGCGGCCCTTCTGGGTGCGCTGTCCGGCCGAGTTGAGCACCCGCGCGGTCGCCACGTGCGTGACGCCGCAGCCGTCAACCAGCCAACGCACGTAGCGCTTGAGCTCCGGCTGCCGCTGCGCCCACGGCGCGGTCGGCGCCGGGAGCGGCGGCGGCATCACGCCTTCGGTGCGGACACCGGCGCCCGTCGGCGTGCGTCGCTCCGCCGGCCCCACGGGCGCGGCCCCCGCGGCGGCGGCCAGCGCGAGTTCGATGTCACGGCTGAGACTTTCGGCCCCCGCGGCAGCGAGCGCCGCGCTGTCGAGCTCGTCGACGGCCTGGACTTCCCGCCGCAGCGCCAAGTCGACCTCGCTGTACGCGCCGGCGACGGGGCACGGCTCGAGCTCCCGACCGACCCGCAGGTTGAGCCCGTGGCGCTGCAACACGAGGCTCAGTCGCCGCCAGTGTTGCTCACGCCCGAGATCCGGGCCGGCGAACGGCGCCCAGATGTGCATGCGACCCGCGATCGCACGGGCCAGCGCCGAGACGACCGCGGGCATCTCGGTGAGGTCGTCATGCGACACCGCCTCCCCAGGGGCGAACGAAAAGGCCTCGGCGACGGTGCACGCGTACCGCGCCGCCAGTGCCGACAGGTCGTCGCGGTGCCCCAGCACCGTGTCGTGGTCACCGAGCAGGATGACCCGGCATTTCGCCGGCAAGTGCCCTGGAAGATGCGCCACGGATACCTCCCGATCAACCTGGGGTTCAATAGGTTCCCCACGCTAACGCGGGGCACCGACAGGTCTCGTTGACCTGCGCCGGCGCGGGTGGGGCAGAATCGCGGGCAGCATGGCCGACGATGACGCCCCGCCAACCTCCCGACGCCGCCACATCGCGCGGCTCGCCGTGTTCGCCGGTTTCCTCTTGGCGCTGTACGTTCTGGTGGCCGTCATGCGCGTGGTCGACGTCGAGGCGGTGCGGCGCGCGGTGTCGGCCACCGGTCCCGCCGCGCCGCTGACCTACGCCGTTGTGTCGGTCGGGCTCGGCGCGCTGTTCGTGCCCGGCTCGATCCTGGCCGCGGGCAGCGGGGTGCTGTTCGGCCCCGCCGTGGGCATCGTGGTGACGCTTGGCGCGGCGGTGGGCACCGCGATCGTCGCCGGCCTCGTCGGCCGCCGCGCCGGCCGGGACAGCGCACGGGCGCTGCTGGGGAACCACCGTGCCGACCGCATCGACGCGCTCATCGAACGACGCGGGCTGTGGGCCGTCGTCGGTCAGCGCTTCGTCCCGGGCATCTCCGATGCGCTCGCCTCCTATGCGTTCGGGGCGTTCGGAGTTCCGTTGTGGCAGATGGCCGTTGGCTCCTTCATCGGTTCGGTGCCGCGCGCGTTCGCCTACACCTCGCTCGGCGCCTCGATCGGGAATCCGTCGTCGGCGCTGGCGTACGCGGCGATAGCGGTGTGGTGCGTGACCGCCGTCGTCGGCGCGTTCGCCGCGCGCCACGGCTACCGAATCTGGCGCGCGCACACCCGCAGCACGGGGGGCCGCGGTGCCGACGAGGATGGCACCGATCGCCCGCGCTGAGCTCACCTCGCCGGCGTCAGCATGTCCTTCCACCCCTCGTCGCCGATATTCCGCGAGTTCTCAACGGAATACACCACACCGTCGGGGCCCACGACCTTGCCGCTCTGCACGTCGTAGATCGACGTCGCCACGCTCGGGATGTAGACGCACGGGTTCGGCTGCTGGCCGTTGCACCGGACCGTGCCCGACCCCGGCCGCTGCAACGGGTCGCTGACCGGCGGTGGGGTCCCCGGCAAGCGATCGGCGGGCAGCGGGTTGAGGCCGTTGTCGACCGACGGCGCGGGGATCACCATGCCCGGCTTCACCGGCTGGTCACAACGCGCGCTAGGCGCCGGGCAGGTGAGGACCTGGTTGGGATCGCCGTACCACGGGTTGGTGCCCGCCGGCACATAGGGCTCCTTGCTGCGGCACTCCCGCGGAGTGGCCGCCCGCTTGCCGGGCACGTCGACGCAGGGGTAGTTGCGGGCCCCCCGCACGACAGTGGTTGCGTCCATGGGGATCTTGCAGTAGGTGCCCGACGGCAGCGGCGCGGTGCTGGTGTCCGCCGGTGACCGCCATTCCGACGCCGGCAGGAA
Organism: Mycobacterium alsense; assembly: GCF_002086635.1. Lineage (GTDB taxonomy): Bacteria > Actinomycetota > Actinomycetes > Mycobacteriales > Mycobacteriaceae > Mycobacterium > Mycobacterium alsense. Next base: position 101,851 of record NZ_MVHD01000001.1, read on the forward strand.
GCCCGTCAGGCACGGCGGCGGCTGGTTGAGGGCCGTGGCGCCGATGCCGAGCGCCGCCATCCCGGGGGAGGCCGACGTCACCGACTGGGCGATCGCACCGCCCTGCGGCAGGAACACCAGCGCCTGCTCGACGCCGTTGTGGTAGCGCTTGAGCATGTCGATCACGACCTCGAGGTTGGCCAGCGTCTGCGGCAGCGCGTCCCGCACGTCGGCGAACGCGGCGTTGACCTGCTCGGCGGTCGGCGCCGCATTGGCCAGAATGCCGCGCACCGCCTGATCCTGCTGCGCGGTCTGCGCGGTTAACGTATTCAGGTTGGCGGCCCAACGCCCGATCGTGTCAGCGGAATCGACCTGGCTGTCGACGATGGGCGCCGCACGCGCGATGATGTCGTCGACGTCGTCGAGGCTGCCCCGGAAGTCATGCGCGATCGCCTGAGCGCTGTCGACCAGGCGCTTCAGGGCGGGTCCGAGCCCGCCCACCGCCTGTGAGGTCTCGTAGAGCAGCGACGCGACCTTGCCCTTGGGCAACACCTCCAGCCCGTGGTTGGCGGCGTCGAGCGCCGGGCCGATCTGGCTGGGGACCGTGCTCTTGGTGATGGTGTGCCCGTCGCGCAGGTACGGGCCGTGCTTGCTCGTCGATACCAGGTCGATGTACTGCTCGCCGACGGCCGAGACCGAGTGCACGTTGGCCGACGCGTCGGCGGGGATCTGGTAGCCGTCGTCGATGCTCAACGTCGCCCGCGCGCCGCGCCGGGTCGGTTCGACGTTGGTGACCTTCCCGATCGTGACGCCCCGGTAGGTGACGTTGGCCGTTCGGTACAGGCCCCCGGACTGCGGCAGCTCGGCATAAAGCGTGTAGCGGCCGATGCCGACCAGGCTGGGTATCTGCAGGTAGTACCAGACCAGCACCACCACCGCGGCCAGCGCCACCGCCGTCAACAGCGCCAGCTGCGTTTTGATGAGGCGGGTCAACATCTTTCACTCGCCCCTTTCCACCAGCGGTCCCCCGGGCGCGTCGTTCGGGTTCGGCGTGTAGCGCACGTCCGGCAGCATGGTGCCCGGGTCCCGCCCCCACGACTGCTCGAGCGCCCGCAGCGCCCCGGAGAATCCCGTCCCGCTCAGCAGCGTGTTGTCCATGGTGGACAGCGTCAAATCCAGTGCCCCCGACACGTTGACGTAGTCGCCGCGGATCACCTTCGACACGTAGTCGATGTTGAACGGCGCGGTGAGGCCCAACTTCAGCGAGCCGACCACGTACGGCGCCGCCCGGGCGAGTTCCCGCAGCGGTCGCTGCAGCGCCTGCAGGCTGCGGTGCAGGTTCGGCCGGGTATCCACCAGCGCCCGGTTTGCCGCGTCGCTGAACCGGCCCAGGGATTCGGTGGCGTCGGCGAACAGATTGCGGGTGTCGGCGAAGTGCTGGATCAGCGGCGGGATGTCGGTGAGCACCCGGTCCAGCGTGTCGTTGTTGTCCGCGAAGATCGTCAGCAGTTGGTTGCTCGAGTCGATGGCGCGGGTGAGGTCGTCGCGTTGGCGGTTCAGCTCGGCGACGAAAGTATCTATCTTGCCGAGGAATTCGCGCACCTGGTCGACGTGGCCGTCGAGGATGTTGATGACCTCGGTCTGGATCAGGTCGAGGTTCGGGATGCCGCCGCCGTTCAGGATCACCGCGACACTGGCCAGCGTCCGTTCGACGGTCGGATACGCCGACGAGTTGGTCAGCGGGATGGTGTCGCCGCTGCGCAGTGGATGCGGCGACGGGTCCGGCGGCGCGGCCAGCTCGACGTGCTGGGTGCCCAGCAGGCTGGTCTGGCCGATCTTGGCGGTCGCATTCGCCGGCAGTCGCACGGCCGGATCGAGGTCCAGCGTCAGGGTCGCGACCCAGTCCTTGAGGGCGATGGCGCGCACGGTGCCGACCCACACGTCGGCGACGCGCACCCGGCTGTTGGTGTTGAGCGCCAACGTATCCTGCATCTGCACGTAGACGGTCAGGCGATCCGGGCCCGAACCCCGGCCGATGGGCAGCGGCACGTTGGCGATGCCGCGCCAGGTGCACGACGTCACCACGAACGCCGTCAACAGGAACACCAGTGCGCGGCGGCATGCGCCAACCATCGTGGCTTTCACCGCCCCGGCCCCGGTTGTGCGGCCGGCCCCGGTGGCGGCGCGGGTTGCGGATACCACGGCGGCGGCAGGGGATTGGTTTCGTCGTAGGCGTTCGGCGGCCCGGGCAGGGTGGTCCCCGGCGGCGGGGGCGCGACGTCGGGTCCGCCCATGAGCTCGGCCAGCGAATCCGGAGTCAACATGTTGGCCGTGAACGGCTGGACCTGCTCGCCCTGCATCCCGGGTGCGACGATCCAGCCCGGCTCGGAGTTGCGGTGCGAGAACGGGGTGTCCCGCGAGAAGATCCCCGGGACGGTGGTGTCCTTGTACCCGGGCGGCGGGCGCAGCCTGTCCTCGGAGTAGGCCACCTCCTTGGGCAGTGCCGCCGCCGAACTGAACAGGTTGATGCCGGCCGGGAAGAAATTGAACTTGATGGCGTCCAGGACCGGCGCCAGGTACTGCGCGCACAACTCGGCCGAGTCCTGGTAGCCCAGCCGGCTGCCCGCCTGGATGGCGCTGCAGATGAACTGCATCGGGTTGGCGAAGTTCGGGAACGCGAACAACCCCGACAGCGAGCCCTGCAGCGGGTGGTAGAGGTTGTTGAAGTTGCTCGCATACGTGGGCAGCACGTGCAACGCGGTCTCCAGGCCGTCCCGCGGCTCGGGCTGCAGGATCGTGGTGGTCACGTCGGCGAGGTTGTTGACATCGTGCGCCAGCACGGATCTGTTGTCGCCCACGAACTTTCGGACGGTCGCGACCACCTCGTCGATCCGCTTGATCGTGTCGCCCAGCTCACGGTCGGACTTGGTGAACCAGCCGGTGAATTCGGCCAGGTCGCCGTTGAGCGCGACGAACTGCCGGTCGTTCTGGTACAGCGCGGTGACGAACTGCGCCAGGCTGCGCGTGATCGCGACGAAGTCCCCCCGGCCCTCGTTCAGCGCGGTCAGCGCCTGCGACAAGCTGTTCAGGGTGTCGTTGAGCCGCTTGCCCTTGCCGGCCAGGTTGTCCGCGGCCGACTCGAGAATGTCGCCGAACGGCCCCTTCGGCTGCGCTTGGGTGGGACCGAGCTGCCGCAGGATCCCGTTGATGGAGTCGCGCAGCTGATCCCATTCGACGGGCACCTGGGTGTGCTCGATTGGGATCACCGCGCCGTCCTTGAGCACCGGCCCGCCGTTGTAGGGCGGCGACAGCTGGATGGTGCGCGAAGCGACCAGGCTGGGATTGAGGATCGACGCCGTGGCATTGGCGGGCACCTTGAACGTGTTGTCGTAGTGGAACGTGACCCGCATCTGGTCGCCGGCCGGCTCGATCTTGTCGATCGAACCGACCCGCACTCCCATGATCTGAACCTTGTCCCCCGGGTACAGCGCCAGGGTCTCTGAAAAATACGCGACCACGGTGGTGGTGGTCAGTTTCCGATAGAGGTGCGAACCGATCACGACCGCGAGGACGGCCAACACCGCCACCAGCGCCCCGAGAACCATTGCCTTGCCGGACACTTTGGGCAGCCGAAGGCTGCGGATGTCGAAGATGGTGCTCATTGGCTGCTACCTCCGGTCCCGCCCGGCGTGATGAAGGGCGCCGGCAGCTGCGGGCCCGGCCCCGGCGGCGCGAGACCCGGAGCCGGTCCCGCTGGCGGCGGGCCGCCGCCGGCCGGGCCCGGTCGTTCCGTGCGTGCGCCCGGGGGCGCGTGCGCCGGCAGCGGCACCGGGGTGCCGGGAACGTCGGGCGGCGCATCGCCGGGACGGCCGGCGCTCGGCACGCCGGGCGCGGGCGGCAGCCCGTCGGGGTTGGGCGGTGACTCCTGTACATCCAGCGGCGCGGGAAAGCCGCCCGGGACCGCGCCGAACGGTCCCTGGCCGGAAAGCGCGCACGGCAACGGGTTTGCGGGACGCGGCGGGCTGTCCGCGGCCGGGGTGTAGGAACACGGCGAGCCCGGCGGGACGGCGGGCCCCGGATGATCCGGGGTGCCCTCCAGCGCGGGCGGCGCGGGCGGCGGCGCGCCGTTGGGGAACCGAACGCCGTTGGGATCCGGCCAGCGGAACGCCGGCAGGCCGGCGCTGCGCCAGAAGTCCTCCGGGTCGATGCCCCGCTTTTTGAACGCCGCGTCCACCCACGGCTGAAGTACCTGATAGGGCACCAGATTCGCCACGATCGCCTTGAAATAGGGTCCGGAGCCCACGGCCTCCGCCAGCGAAGCGGTGTACCTGCTCAGCAGCACCAGCACGTCGGCCAACTCGTTCTTGCGCTTGACCAGCTCGTCGCTGACCGTGCCCAACTCCTGCAGCACGTGGTGGAAGTTGGGGTTCTCCCCGATCAGGCCCGACACGTGCGTCGACACCGCGGACACGTTGCTCAGCAGAATGCTCAGCGCCTGGCTGCGTTCCCGGAACGCCGAAAGCAGGGTCTCGGCGTTGACCAGCAATCCATTGAACTGTTGGCTCCGGTCGCCGAGCACGCGCGAGATCTTGCCGGCGTTGGCGAGCAGTTGCTTGATCTGCTCGTCGCGTTTGCCGACGGTGTCGGAGAACTTGGCGACGCCGTCGAGGGCCGCATTCAGATGCGGGGCGGTCTGATCGAAGGTCTCCGACAACACTTTCAGCGATCGTTTGACGACGTCAATGTTCCAGTCGGTCGCCGCCTTCGTGACATCGACGAACGCGTCGTAGATCTGATATGGCGTGGTGTTTTGTCCCGCGGGGAGAATCCCGTTGGGCCGCAACGGCTCCGTACCTCGCGGTTCGATCGCCATGTTCTTGCGCCCGAGGACGGTGTCGGTGCGAATCGCCGCCCGGCTGCGGACCCCGATCGTCCGGCCCGCCAACGTGAATCCGACCAGGACCTTGTCGCCGCGGATCTCCAGCGAGCGCACCAGGCCGACGTTCACCCCGGCAATTTCCACTTTGTCGCCGGGGCTGATGCCCCCCGTGTCGGCGAATTGGGCGTAGTAGGTGGGCGTGGCGAACAGCATCGGGACACTGGTGAAGCTTTGCCCGACGCCGACGACGAGCAGCGTGACCACCGCGCCCATCAGCCCGACGCGGCCGCGGTTGAATTCCGTCAGGCTTCTCATTGCGGCGTGCACCTCCCCGTGGGCTGCTGGAAGAGCCTGATCGTGCGCACCGGGCCGCCGGGCTGTAATCCGTTGACCTTCACCAAGAGATCACACAGGTAGAAGTTGAAGAAGTCGCCGTAGGTCCCGCCGGCGCGACCGATGATGCGGTAGGCCTCCGGCAACTTGGCCAGCACTCCGTCCAGGGTCGGCAGGTCGTCGATGAGCGGCTGCTGGATGCCCTCGAGGTATCCGACGGTGCCGTGCAGCAGCGGCCGGTCCTCCGCGAGCAGGTCGGCCAGGGTTCCCGCGGCGTTGCTCAGGTGTGCCACCGCCGCGGCCAGCGGATCCGCCCGGTTCTTCAGCCCGGTGATCAGCAGCTCGAGGTTGTCGACGGTTCTGTCGAACTCCTTTTGATGCTTGACCGCGGTGGCCAGCACCGTGTTCAGGTTGTTGATGACCTCGCCGATCGCCCGGTCGCGCCCGGCCAGCGTCGCGGTCAATGACGCCGTCTGGTCGAGGATGTCGTTGATGGTGGCACCCTGACCCTGGAACACCGTGATGATCGACTGGGCGATGCTGTTCACCTTGTTCGGGTCCAGCGCCTTGAACAGCGGGCGGAACCCCCCGATCAGCGCGTCGAGATCCAGCGCCGGCTGGGTGTGCTCGAGCGGGATCGTGCCACCCGGCGGCAGCCGCCGACCGCTGTCGCCGCGCTTGAGCTCCAGGTAGCGATCGCCGATCAGGTTGAGGTAGCGGATCGACGCGGTGGTCGCCCGGTCCAGCGACAGCGAGCGATCCACGTTGAAGTCCACCACCACCCGCCTGTCCCCGTCGGTCAGCGTCACCTTGGCGACCTTGCCGACCTCCACCCCGGAGGCCCGGACGAACTGCCCGGCCCGGAGCCCGCTCACGTCGGCGAACACGGCCGAATACCCGGTGGTGCGGTCGAATCGCACCTGCCCGAACACGACGATGATCATCACGGTGAACAGCAAGAGCACCGACCAGAAGACGCCGAGTTTGACCGCTGTGCCAGTGCCTTTCATGGATTCCTCGTCATGGGTTGATCGTGTTCTCCCCGTATTGGCGTCCCCACACGTATTCGGTGAACATCGGCTGGCCGAGCTCGAGGTGGTTGTAGGGCGCGAGGCTGGCCCCGGTGTCCATCACCAGATACGGCGCCGGCCACAGTTCGCGGGTGATGGTCTGCCAGCAGCCCGGCCGACCGCCGGGCCCACCGTGGGCGTTCACCCGCGGCAGGTTGTCCGGATACACGTACGGGTTGGGCGATCCCGCGACCGTTCCGAAGCCCGCGAGCGAATAGCCGTTGCCGCCAACGGCGTTCGCGACCTTGGGCGCGGCCTCGTCGAAGTTGCGGATCATGCAGAACAGTTCGGGGCTGTAGGTGTCGAGGAGCTCAGCGGTGGGAACCAGATCGGCGGCCCCGCGCGAGAGGTACGGTCCCGCCCGGGCGAAGAGGTCTTCACCGGTGCGCCCCACGCCCACCGCCGCCAACAGCGCGGCATCCAGGTCGCCCTGCTGCCTGGTCAACGTGCGCGCGGTGGTCAGCGCGTTGCGCAGGAACTCCCACAGATCCGGCGAGGCCTTGCTGTAGACGTCGGCCAGGTCCGCCAACCGCCGGACGTCGTACCTGATCTGGGGCATCCGCGGGTTCAGCTGCGCGAGAATCTCATTCCCGTTGACGATCGACTCCCCGAACTTGCGGCCCAGACCCCCGAGCGCCTGCGCCAGCGCGGACAGCGTCGCGTTCAGCTCGACCGGGTCCACCTTCTCGGCCAACGACGTGACCGTCTCGAACAGGGTGTTGAATTCGGTGGTCACCGACCGCACGTCGATCACGTCACTCGGCGAGATGCGCCGCGGCGCCGGGTTTTCCGGCGAGGTCAGCGACACGTACTTGTTGCCGAACAGCGTGGCCGCCTCGATGTTGGCCACCACGTTGGCCGGAATCAGGTCGACATAGCGCGGGTTGACGTCCAACGCCAGCTTGGCCGCCGGCCTGCCGTCGCGCTCCATCTCCGAGATGGCGGCCACCCGACCGATCTCCACGCCGTTGTAGGTGACCTTCGAGCCCGGCTCCATCACCAGGCCCGCCCGCGAAGCCACCATGGTCAGCTGTGTCTTGGGCGTGAAGTCGCCCCGAAATTGCCGGTACACCAACGCAAGAACCAGACCGCAGACCAACAGCAGGACCACGCCCTCGACGTAGACCCACGCGCGTCGGCTTTTCCGCGTCACGGGTATGGTCATGGCAGTCATGCCGCTACACCGTGAGGTTGAAGTTCGGGTCGACGCCATAGAGCGCCAACTGGGCCAGCAGGACGACCACCACAACCGAGACCAGCGAGAATCGCATCGATCGACCGACCGCCTGGCCGACTCCCACCGGGCCGCCGCTGGCGGTGTAGCCGTAATAGCAGTGCGTGATCATCACCACCACCGCGATCACGACGACCTCCACCACCGACCAGCCCACGTCCTCGGGGCGCAGAAAAGTGCGAAAGTAGTGCTCGTAGGTGCCGTTCGACTGGCCGTAGAACACCGTCGTGACGACCTGGCCCGAGGTGAACGCCATGTCGAGCGCCAGCGCGTACAGCGGCACGATCACCGCGAGCCCGCCCAGGACGCGGGTGGAGACGAGAAACGAAATCGACTTGATGCCCATGACTTCCAGCGCGTCGATCTCCTCGCTGATCCGCATGGCGCCCAGCTGGGCGGTCGCCCCGGCGCCGACGGTGGCGGCCAAGGTGACGCCGGCGACGATGGGCGCGGCCACCCGCGTGTTGGCGAGCGCGGCAAAGAATCCGGTGAACGCCTCGACCCCGATGTTGCCCAGCGACGCGAAGCCCTGGATGGCGATCAGCGAACCGCCGGACAACGTCACGAAGCCGATGATCGCGACGGTGCCGCCGACGACGGCCATGGCGCCGGTGCCCATGCCGATCTCGGCGATCAGCCGCAGGGTCTCCCTGCGGTAGTGGCGCAGGGCCCACCCGATCTGCCCGATGCTGGTGCGGGTGAACCTGGCGAAAACCCCGACCTGCCAAAGCCTTCGGACCGCACCGCCGCCGTAACGGTCGAGGTTTGCGGCCGTCCGCGGATAGCGGGCGCGCAGTACGACGGCCGTCGACGCGGCGGCCACGCTAGCGCCCCGTCCCGAATCGCACGCCGATCGTGGTCAGCACCACGTTGACCGCGAACAGCGCGATCACGCACAACACCAGCGTCTCGTTGACGGCGATGCCGACGCCCTTGGGGCCGCCCTTCGTCGTCAGGCCGCGATAGCACCCGACCAGGCCTGCGATCGTGCCGAACGAGGCGGACTTGACCACCGAGATGACCACCTCGGGCAAACCGGTGACCAGGGTGAGGGTGCCGACGTAGGCGCCGGCCGAGATGTGTTGGATGAAAACCCCGAACACGAACCCACCGACGAGACCGATGGTGATGACCGCGCCGTTGAGCAGCGTGGCGACGATGGTCGCGGCGACGACGCGCGGCACCACCAGCCGGTGGATCGGGTCGATGCCCAGCACCTCCAGCGCGTCGATCTCCTCGCGGATGGTGCGCGCGCCCAAATCGGCGCAGATCGCCGTCGAGCCGGCGCCGGCGATCACCAGCACGGTGGTCAGCGGCCCCAGCTGCGTCACCGCTCCCAATGCCGCTCCCGCGCCGGAGATGTCGGCGGCGCCGAACTCCGCCAGCAGGATGTTCAGCGTGAAGATGATGAGCACGGTCAGCGGGATCGCCACCGCGAGCGTCGGCAGCAGGGAGACGCTGGTGATGAACCAGCCCTGCTCGATCGTCTCCCGCCAGTGGAAGGGCCGGCGAAACAGCGCCTTGCCGGTGAGCACGCAGGTGCGGAAGAAGCCGCCGATCGCGTCGATCCCGGGCTGGATCTGGCCGCGGAGGTAGGCGGTGACCACGGTCGCGGTGCTCATCGCCGGTCCTCGCGGCGGTCGAGCGCGCCGATCAGCGCGGCGTTGGCGAGCTCGAGGGCGTCGTGGGCGGCTCGCTTCGCGGCGGCGGGGTCGCCGGCGCGAATCGCGGCGGCCAATTTTCGGTACGCGTCCCGGTGCGTGGCCCCGGCGGTCATCGTAGCGCCCAGCGCGGCCAGCGCCGGCTCATACGCAGCACGAAAAGCGTTGTACATCAACCGGAATACGATCGATCCGGTGCCGTCCACCACGTGATCCCAGAAGGCGAGCGTGTCGCGGTGCCACTCGAGGTGGTCCTGGTCGGCCTCGAGGAGGCGCAGCGAACCGTCGAGCAGTTCGGCCAGTTCGGGTTCGTGCCGCTCGGCGGCCAGCTCGGCGACCTTCGGGCCGATGCGCAGCCGGGTCTCGAGGATGCTGCGGAACACGGCGGGATCGAGCCCGCCATCGCGAAAGAGCAACCGGGGCAACAGGTCAAGGCTGCCGTGCCGCCGGAAATCTCGCACGGTGGTGACGCCGCCGTGGCGCACCTCGACCAGGCTGGCCGCCGAAAGCCGCTTGATGCCCTCGCGGACGGCGGGCCGCGACACCCCGAAGGCCTCCGCCAACCGGCGCTCGCTGGGTAACGCCTCACCGGGCCGCATCTGCCCGCTGAGCACGTCGGCGGCGATCTGCTCGAAGACCTTCTCGGGCACCGATCGATGTACCGGCTGCACCACCATGTGGCCAGTGTGGCTGCTGTGACGTGAGTCAAGTGGTCAGACCACCGGCGTGTCGCGATTCTTTCGGCGCTGTGGGCGGCTAACTCCCCGCCCGCCGAGCCACCACGAACAGATTCCCCGGAATCTGGTCCTCGACCTCCCGCGGCGCCTTACGCCCGTAGCCGGCCATCAGCTCGTCGGTCGGCGTCACGGTCACGTCCCAGCCACGGCGGCGGAACCAGTCGCCGACGTCCTCGCGCTCCTCGAAATACCACAGTTCGTCGGTCCGGGGGATCTCGCGGCCCGGGTCCACCTTGGCCATGATGGCGCGCACCCGATCCATGCGCTCGCGGCGCCTGGCGCGCGCGTCGGCGTCGAGGAACTTTGGTCCCAGCGCCTCGACGGCGACCCGGCTGCCGGCCGCGCTGAGTTCCTGCACGCGGGCGAACAACAGCTCCTGGGCCGCGGCGGGCAGATAGGGCATCAGCCCCTCGGCCGACCAGGCGCTGGGCGCGTCGACGTCAAAGCCCGCTTGCCGCAACGACTCCGGCCAGTCCATGCGCAGGTCCACCGGGACGGCGACCCGGTTGCAGGTGGGCTCGGCGCCATGCTCGGTCAGCGTGGACAACTTGAACTCCAGCACCCTGGGCTGGTCGAGCTCGTAGACGGCGGTGCCGTCGGGCCAGGGCAGGCGCCACGCCCGCGCGTCCAGGCCCGCGGCCAGGATCACCGCCTGGCGGATGCCGGATCGGGTTGCCTCGAGGAAGAACTCGTCGAAAAACGCCGTCCGCGAAGCCATGTAGGCGACCATCGACTGCATCTGCAGCGGCAGGCTGGGTTCGGCCTCGATCAGCTCGGGCGGCAGCGCCGGGGCGGAATGCCAGTTCCACACGCCGTCGCCGACGGCGTCGAGGAAAACCTGCGCGAACGGATCCTCGATCAGGGGGGTCGCGCTGCGGGTTTCGGCGGCGCGGGCCGAGGCCACGCCCAACGCCGTCGCGCCCACGCTCTCGGTGATCTCCCAGCTGTCGTTGTCGCTTCTGGCGCCGCTCATTCCGGGCTCACCCCCGCCCCGCGCCCGGCGGACACGAAAAGGGTCGAGGGGGCGGCGTCTTCGATGTTCTGCGGGGGTCGCCGGCCGCAGTCGGCCATCATCTGTTCGGCCGGCGTCACCGTCACGTCCCAGCCGTGCCGGCGCAACCAGTCGCCGACATCCTCGCGCTCCTCGAAGTACCACAGGTCCTGAACCTCGGGCAGATCGCGGTCGGGCTCCAGCTTGGCCATCAGGTCGCGGATCCGACGCATGTTCGCGCGCCGCCTCGCGATCGCGGCCTCGTCGAGGAAGTCGGGGCCCGGCGCCTCGACGGCGATCCGGCTGCCGGCCGCGCCGAGCGCGTGAACGCGCTCGAACAGCAGCTCGTGGGCGACCGCCGGCAAAAACGGCAGCAGCCCCTCGGCCGACCACGCGCCGGGCGCTTCCGCGTCAAAGCCGGCCCCCTGCAACGCGGCAGGCCAGTCGTGTCGCAGGTCGACCGGGACGGGCACCAGGTTGCACGTCGGGCGCGCGCCGTGTTCCCGCAACGTGGCGGACTTGAATTCCAGCACGCGGGGCTGGTCGAGTTCGTACACCGTCGTGCCGTCCGGCCAGGGCAGCCGCCACGCCCGCGAGTCCAAGCCCGCCGCCAGGATCACCACCTGGGCCACACCGGCGCGCGTCGCATCGAGGAAGAACTGATCGAAGAACGACGTCCGCGCGGCCATGTAGTCGACCATGCCCCGCATTCGCGGCTGCAGCTCGGGCTCGGCCTCGACGATCTCCGCGGGCAGGTTGGGCGCCGCGAACCAGGTCCACATGCCCTCGCCCGCGGCGTCGAGGAACACCCGCGCGAACGGGTCGCTGATCAGCGGGTTTTCGCTCTCGCTCTCCGCAGCGCGGGCCGCGGCGACACCCAGTGCCGTGGCGCCCACACTCTCGGTGATGTCCCAGGTGTCGTTGTCGGCCCTCGCCACGCTCGTGCCCTCCGATTCGACTAGCACAACTACCTATCACTGGCCGACCCTACGCGCGTCAGGTGGCACGCGCCGTCCGCCGGGATCGACAAGGACGCGAACGGTCGTCAAAGATCTGAGCCATGCGGGTTGACGGGCGCGACATCAGCGTTTCGGGCGATTTGCTGCAACCGTTGACCCGGCGGACCAACGACATCCTGCGGCTCGCGGCCTCCGTGGTGTTCTTCGCGATCGTGATCGCCGGTTCGCTGATCACCCGCCCGCAGTGGGTCGCGCTGGAGCGCTCGATATCCGAGATCGTGGGGGTGCTCAGCCCCACCCAGTCCGACCTGGTCTACCTGGTGTACGGCATCGCAATCCTCGCGCTGCCGTTCGCGATCCTGATCGGTCTGATCGCCGCGCGGCAGTGGAAAATGCTCGGCGCCTACGGTGCCGCCGGCGTCCTCGCGGTCCTCTCGCTGTCGATCGGCGGCAACGGCATCTCGGCGCCGCGGTGGCATTTCGACCTGACGGACCGGCCGCAAACCGTGCTGGCCCAGATCCTGGACGACCCCCGGTGGATCGCACTGCTCGCGGCGGTGCTGACGGTGTCGGGTCCCTGGCTGCCCGCGCGCTGGCGTCATTGGTGGTGGGCGTTGCTGCTGGCCTTCGTGCCGATCCACCTGTTCGTCAGCGCCATCGTCCCGGCGCGCTCCCTGGTGGGCCTGGCGGTCGGATGGTTCGTCGGCGCGCTGGTCGTCCTGGTCGTCGGCACCCCGGCCCTCGAGGTGCCGTTGGAGGGGACGGTGCGCGCGCTGGCCAAACGGGGATGCGTGGTCTCGGGATTGCGCGTGGAGCGGCCGGCCGGACGCGGACCGCTCGTCCTCTCGGCGACGTGCGGCGGCCCCGATCCGGATGCCGGATCGGCCGTCATCGAGCTGTACGGACCGCACCAGCGGAGCGGAGGCGCGCTGCTGCAGCTGTGGCGCAAGTTCCGGCTGCGGGCGCGGGAGACCGCGCCCCTGATCACGTCGATGCGCCGCGCCGTCGAGCACCGCGCGCTGATGGCCATCGCCGTCGACGACATTGGTCTGGCCAACACGTCGATCATCGCCGTCGCCAGCCTCGACCGGGGATGGATGCTGTACGCGCACAGGCCCGTTCGCGGGATTTCGCTGAACGATTGCGCCACGACGACCCCGGTCGAGCGCGCGTGGGAATCGCTGCGGGCCCTCAACGACCACCAGATTTCCCACGGTAACCTGCGCGCCACCGAGATCACCGTCGACGGCGGCACGGTGAAGTTCGGTGGATTCGGCAACGCCGAATACGGGGCCACCGAAACCCAACTTCAATCCGACATCGCGCAACTTCTCGTCACCACGTCGGCGCTGTACGACGCGAAGTCCGCGGTGGGCGCGGCGATCGACGCCTTCGGCAAGGACACCGTCCTCAACGCGTCGCGTCGGCTCACCAAAACCGCCGTGCCGAAACATATCCGGCGCTCGATCGCCGATGCGGGCCCGGTGATCTCGGGCGCGCGCGCGGAGGTGAAACGGCAAACCGGCGCGGATCAGATCAAGACCGAGACGATCACCCGGTTCACCCGCAGGCAGGTCATTCAACTGGTGCTGCTGGTCGCGCTGGTCTACGTCGCGTACCCGTTCATCAGCACCGTGCCGACCTTCTTCGCCCAATTGAGAACCGCGAACTGGTGGTGGGCGCTCGCGGGTCTCGCGGTGTCGGCCCTCACGTATGTCGGTGCGGCGGCGGCACTGTGGGCCTGTGCCGACGAGTCGGTGAGCTTCTGGAAGTTGTCGATCGTGCAGGTGGCCAACACGTTTGCGGCCACCACCACCCCGGCCGGCGTCGGCGGGCTCGCGCTCAGCACCCGATATCTGCAGAAGGCGGGCATGCCCGCGCTGCGGGCCACCGCGGCCGTGGCGATACAACAGTCGGTGCAGGTGATCGCCCACCTGACGTTGCTGATCCTGTTCAGCACGGTGGCGGGGGCGTCGATGGACCTCTCGCACTACGTCCCGAATGCCACGGTGCTGTACCTGATCGCGGGCGTGGCGCTGGGCATCGTCGGTACGTTTCTGTTCGTGCCGCGGCTACGGCGCTGGCTCGCCACGGACCTGCGCCCGAGGCTCAAGGAGGTGGCCGGTGACCTGGTCGTACTGGCCAAAGAACCGAAGCGATTGGGTCTTATCGTACTCGGTTGCGCCGGAACGACTCTCGGTGCCGCGCTGGCGCTGTGGGCCAGCGTCGAAGCCTTCGGCGGCGGCGCCACGTTCGTCACGTGCACCGTGGTGACGATGGTCGGCGGAACGCTGGCGTCGGCGGCCCCGACGCCCGGCGGTATCGGCGCCGTCGAGGCGGCACTCATCGGTGGGCTGGCCGCCTTCGGCATTCCCGCGGCCACCGGCGTCCCGTCGGTGCTGCTGTATCGCGTACTCACCTGCTGGCTGCCCGTCTTCGCCGGCTGGCCCGTGATGCGGTGGCTCACCGCGAACGAGATGATCTGAGAAACTCTCAGGGTTGCTCGGACCCGCGCTGGGCGTAGACGAAAACGATTGACTTCCTGACGCTTCCGCCGGCCGCGGTGCTGAGGAAGACCACGTAGTAGCCCTCGGGCACCGACTTCGCCACCGTGATCGCGACGTCGACGGCGGCCGATCCGTCGGCGCCGAACTGCCCGGATGCGGACGTCACGCCGATCCCGCCGTCGGTGGACGTGCCGGTGACGCTGTAGCCGCCGACGCCGTCCATCATCCGCTGCGCCTTGAGTTTGACGGCGCCGGTATCCCCCGGCGCGATCGTGACGGCGGGTTGGGAAACGTTGACGGTCAGCGCCGAACTTCCCGCACCGAACGACGGCGGCGCGGAGGATTCGGCGGTGCCCCATGCCTTGTCGGGGTAAGCCGCGAGTGAGAAGGTGAGCTCGCCGCCGGTGCGGACGATGGATTCCGGAACCCAGGTGCGGTCGGTGCCCTGGCCGTCGACGTTGAGCGCGTTGATGTACTTCAGGTGGTTTGGTCCCGACGCACCCGCGGCGGAGATCCGCAGGAATTTGCCTTGCGGAAGCGCGATCACGACACGATCGAACACGGGTGCGCTCACCGAAAGGATCGGCGTCCCGGGGGTGGTCGGGTACAGGCCCAGCGCGGCCCACACGTACCAGCTCGACAACGCCCCGAGGTCGTCGTTCCCCGGCTCACCGTCGGGCACCGGACCGAACAGCCCGCGCACCCGGTCGGCGGTGCGCTGGGTCTTCCACGGTTGACCGATGTAGTTGTACAGCCACGGCACCCCGAAGCCCGGCTCGTTGCCGGCCCAGAGGTAAGGCTCGTTGGGCCCCACGTTGAGCTTTCGGGTGAACCGGTCGAGCCGGTCGCCCGCCGCGGCGCGGCCACCCAGCGCGGCCACCAGGCCGGCGACATTGTGCGGCACCCACCACACATACTGCTCCGCGTTGCCCTCCTCATACCCGGTCTGCCCGAAAGTCAAAGGATCGTCGAAGAACCCGGGCCCATCGGGGAAGAATCCCATCGCGCCCCGGGGCGAGATGTAGCCGGTGCTGGGGTTGAACAGGTTCTGCCAGTATTGCGATCGGCCTTGGAATTCGGCGGCGGTCGCGGAGTCGCCGAGCGACTCGGCGAACCGGGATATCGCGAAATCGTCCACCGACCACTCGAGCGTGATCGACGCGTCGGCGATCCAGCCGTCGCTGCCGAATTCCCAGGTATGTGGCGCATAGCCGAGCGCCAGGTAGGTGGCGATGCCCGGCCGCTCCACGTAGCCGCCCAGCCCGGCACCTCCGCTTGTCGCCGCGCCGACCATGTAACGCAGCGCCTTGTGGGTGTCAAAGTCCTTGGCCCCGAAGGTATGCAGGTTGACGATGAGCGGGACCACGTTGTCCCCGCTCATCTCGCCGGTCGCCGAATTCGCGAACGCCCAACGGGGAAGCGATCCGCTCTGCTCGGCGTCGTTGACGAGCGATTGGGCCATGTCGCTGGCTTGCTTCGGGAAGAGCAGCCCCTGCAGCGGCGCCAGGCTGCGGTAGGTGTCCCAGTCGGAGAAGTTGGCGTACTGGATGCGACCCCTTTCCACGGTGTGGATCGCGCCGTCGAATCCGATGTAGCGCCCGTCGGCGTCGTTGAAAGTGTTGGGGTGCAGTAGCGACCGGTACAGCGAGGTGTAGAAGGTGTCCACGTCGCGAATGTTCCTGCCGGCCACCTCGATACGCGACAGCGTGGAGTTCCACTCGTATACCGCCGCGGCGCGCGCGTCATCGAAGCTTCCGCCGCCCTCGGCCGCGAGGTTCGCGCGCGCCCCGTCGATGCCGACGTAGGAGATCGCGGTCCGCACCTCCAGCACCGAGCCGGCCGGGAACTGCACGTAGCCCCCGCTCCACGGCGATGCCGCGCCGCGCGCGCCCGGGTAGACGGCATAGCCGTCCCAGACGCCGTGGGAGGTGAACGGCTGGCTGAACTTCATTGCGAAATACACGGTGTAGGTGTTCGGCTTGCCGCAGAAGCCGCCGCTGGTCGCCCACCCGGTGATGCTGGTGTTGTCCTCGCCGATCTGGATGCTCGCGCGGGAATTTCCCGCCAGCGACGCGCCGGAGCGCACCTGGAACAGCGCGGGACGGCCGTTCTGCGGGTACCGGAACCGTCCGACGCCGGTGCGGGCGGTGGCGGTGAGTTCGGCGGTCACGCCGGTTCGGGGGAACCGCACCCGGTAGTAGCCCGGCATGCCTTGCTCGGTGTCGTCGTGGGCGATTCGTTCCCAGGCGTTCCACGGCTGCGCGCCGATTCCGGTGGTGGTCGGCAGCATCGAGATGTCGCCGAACGCGGCGCAGCCCACCGAGGCGTGGGTCATGCTGAACCCGGTCGAGTGCGGGTTGTCGTAGTTGTACCCGGCGTAGTTGCCGACCGTGTCCGGCGAGTACTGGACCATGCCGAAGGGCACGGCGGCACCGGGAAAGTTGTTGATCTCCCCCACCGTTTCACCACCCGTCCCGGTGCCGATGAGGGTGTCGACGTGGTCGACGGGGTCGGCGACGAACTGCGGCTCGCCGTCGTAGGCGTACTGCGGGGCGGCCGCGATGAACGCCATGAAGACGGCCGACGCGGCGACCACCGCGACGAGGGCCCTGGAACGGGCGCGTGACCGCATAGCTGTCTCTTACTGCATGAGCGGCTCTCGGGGCGGTATTTCGCTCGAGTTTCGGGAGCGCAGAATTCCCGAATTTCTCTAGCAACCTTTTTTGCCCCGATTTCGGTTAGTCTCATTCGGCGTGGCCGGCGCTGGTACCGGCCCAATTTTCGGGAGACTTGATCGATGAAACACTTGACCGCAGCAACCATCACGGTCGCGTTTAGCCTGGCGCTTGGGGCGTGCGGCTCCGACAACCAGTCGTCGCCGTCCACGTCGACGTTCGACCTCGACGTCGACCTCGACATCGACGACGTCGGCGGCGACAACCTCGACCGCGGCGGCGCAGGTCGGTCCCACGATCGCCGACTACGTCCGTGACAACCACATCGCCGAAACTCCGATCCGTCACGGCGATCCCGCCCCCAAGGTCGATCTCCCCGTTCCGTCCGGTTGGCGGATCAACCAGAACGCCAACACCTCCTACGGCGGCATCGTCTTGGCCCAGCCGACGAATCCCTCCGATCCGCCCACCATCTCGGCGCTCTACTCGAAGCTGACCGGAGATGTCGACCCGGACAAGATCATTCAGTACGCGCCCAACGAGCTTTTGGGCCTGCCCGGCTATCAGGGCTCCGGCACCGGCCAGGCAACCACACTCAACGGATTCGCCGCCTGGCAGCTGAAGGGCACCTACCGCAAGGACGGCAAGACGCGGGCGGTCGCACAGAAGACGGTCGTGATCCCCAGCGACGGCGCGGTGTTCGTGCTCCAGCTCAACGCCGACTCGCTGCAGAGCGATGAGGGCCCGTTGATGGAGGCGACGACCATCATCGACGACCAAACAACCATCGCCCCCTGACGGGAATCGCTATGCCGGCGCGCCCGCGGACCGTACCGTGTTGGCATGGCAGAGCATGCGATAGACGTCGGGCACCCACCGTCGGCGCTGCTGCGGCTGGTCAACCCCATGCTGGGTTTCCTGCTGCGCACTCCGCTCGCCGGCCCAGCACGCAAGCAGTTGATGGTGTTGAGCTTCATCGGGCGCAAGAGTGGCAAGTCGTACTCAATTCCGGTGAGCGCCCACGTGATCGACCATGAGCTGTATGCGCTGACCGGTGCCGCGTGGAAGCAGAACTTCCGCGACGGCGCGCCGGCCCGGGTGGTCTACGACGGCAAGGCCACCGACATGCACGGCGAACTGATCCGCGACCGCGCCGTGGTGTCCGGCCTGTTCCACCGCTGCGCGGAGTCCTACGGGGTGCAGCGCGCGCAGAGCATGATCGGATTGAAATTCCGCGACCCGCGCATCCCCTCGCGCGAGGAGTTCGCCGAGGCCGTCGACCGGCTGCACCTGGCGGCGGTCCGGCTGACTCCGGACCAGTAGGCGCCGGATCCGATCACAGTTGGGCGCGAAGCCTTTCGACGAGGCCCACCAATCTCGCGTAGTGTGACCCGGCCCAGTAGATTCGCCCGCACCGTGCGCACCGGCTGAACTTCTCGTAGCGCTCGCGCGTCAGCGGCTCGAGCTGGTCGATCACCTCGCCCTTGGCGACCGCCGCCAGCGCGCCGTTGCAGCGGATACATCGCGACAGCGGCGCCAGCCGTTGCGCGAGGTCCAGTCGCCGTATCACCTCCAGCGCCTGTTGCTCCGCGTCCTGGGAGTGGACGAACAAACCGTGGGTGATGGCGCGGCGCTTCAACAGGCCACGATCCCGGGTCAGCAGGATCCGCTGCTGGGTCAGGCTGACATCGGCAAGGGTCGCGTCGTCGGCGTCGCTGGACCACCACACGTCGAAGCCGAGCACGCGAAGCAGCCGCGCGAGCCGCCCGAGATTGACGTCGACGACGAAGCGCGTGTCCCGCAACGGCGCTGGCCGCAGCCGCGCCGTCGACCCCACGTCCAGCGCCTCGAACATCGGGTAGGCCGCGATCCGGTCGCCCGCGCTCGGGCGGTAACCGAACCCCCGCGAAGACCCGTTCACCAGGATCAGGTCGACCTCGGTATGCGGAATGCCCATCGCCTCCAGCAGGTCCTTCACCGTTTGGTGGCTGCGAAAGGGGCGGCGCGTCGCCACACCCCGCGACGCGGGCGGCAGGAAGTCGTTCAGTTCGGCGTACGCCCGAACCTCGACGTAGCCGGGCGGTTCGCTCATCCACCCGGTCCGGCACCCGCGGCGGCGCCGGCTCGGACGATCATCGGCCGCGGGTAACCCGCACCCGGCACCGCCCGTCGCAGCGTGTCCGCGACGGCGTCCGCCCGGCTGTCCGGCACCAGCGCGATCACGCAGCCGCCGAATCCGCCGCCGGTCATCCGAGCGCCGAAAGCTCCCGCGCGCACCGCCGTATCGGCGATCAGATCGATGTGTTCGGTGGTGATGTTGAAGTCGTCCCGCATGGAGACGTGCGAAGAGGTGAAGATGCGTCCGGCTTCGACGAAGTCCGACTCACTCAATGCCCCGACAAAATCCAGTACCCTGCCGTTCTCGGTGAGGACGTGGCGTGCGCGGCGGGCATCGATCGGGTTGTGGATCGCGTGCAGCTCCGCGCGTCCGCGGTCCCAGATCTCGCGTAGCGACGAGGCCCCCAGGTCGGCCGCCGCTCGCTCGCACGAAGCCCGCCGGGCCGCGTAGTCGCCGCCGGCGTGACGATGGGGGGCCCGGGAGTCGATCAGCAGCAGCCTCACCCCGCGCGCCTCCGGCTCGAAGCCCACCGGGGTCACGGTGAGGTCGCGAAAGTCGATCAGCAGCGCCGCGGACGGGGCCCCGAACAGCGAGGCCAGCTGGTCGAGCAAACCCGTTGGGGCGCCCACGTAATCGTTCTCGGCGCGCTGGGCCAGCCGCGCCCTCTCCACGAGGTCGGCGGGTGCGCCGCCCACGGCAGACGCGATGGCGCCCAGCACCGCGCACTCCAGCGCGGCCGAGGAGGACAGGCCCGAGCCCATCGGCACGTCGCTGGTGACCGACATGGTGCCGCCGGGCACCGGGTGGCCGGCCTGGCGCAGCGCCCAGATCACCCCGGCGACGTAGGCGGCCCAGCCGTCCACACCGCCGGGGGCGGTGTCGAGCGGAATGCGCACCGGGGCGTCGGCGCGATCGCTGCGCACCGTGATCGCGTCGGCGCCGTCGGGTGCGAAGGTCACCACGGTGCGCTGCGGTAGCGCGATCGGCAGCGCGAACCCCAGGTTGTAGTCGGTGTGTTCCCCGATCAGGTTGACCCGCCCGGGGGCGCCATACCGCACCGTCTCGGTCATAGGCCGAGGTCCCGCAACCGCCGCGCCACGTCCTCGGGGGTGACGTCGCTGATGAACGCGTCCATCGCCGATTCGGAGGCCGCCAGGTACTTGAGCTTGGTCGCGCTGCGCCGGATCGACATCAGCTCGATGTGGAAGTAGCCGTCGGCCTGCGCCTCGGTGTCGGCGAACTGGTGCAGCGCCGAAATGTAGGGCAGTGGACCGACGGCAGCCGGATACATCCGGTCGAAGCGCCCCAGCACGTCGAGGTAGATCCGCGCCAAACCGTCGAGCTCGTCCTCGGCGAGCTCGATGAGGTTGTGCACGAACCGATTCGGGTAGATGTGCACCTCGACCGGCCAGCGCGCGGCGAACGGCACGAACGCCGTGAACGCCTCGGTGCGCGCGACGATGCGACCGCCGTCGGCGACCTCGTGCGCCAGCAGGTCGGCAAAGAGGTTGCCGCCGTGGCGCATTCGGTGCTCACGGGCCTGGCCGAGCATGGCCGCCGTCCGCGGCGTCAGGTACGGGTAGCCGTAGATCTGGCCGTGCGGATGCGTCAGCGTCACCCCGATCTCCTCGCCGCGGTTTTCGAAACAGAAGACCTGCTCGATGCCCGGCGTGGACATCAGATCGGCGGTGCGGTGGCGCCACGCGTCGACGACCAGACGGGCGTGCCCGGGGTCCAGCTCCGCGAACGATCCGGTGTGGTCGGCCGAAAAGCAGATCACCTCGCAGCGCCCGCGCGCGGGGGCGGACACGAAGCCGGCGTCGGCCGGCGCGGGCGCCGGTGCGCCCACTCCGGACAGGCTCGGGAACCGGTTCTCGAAGACGACGACGTCGTAGTCGGGAGCGGGCACCTCGCTGGTCAGCCCGGTTGGACCCGGGCACAGCGGACACTGCTCCGCGGGCGGCTTGTAGGTGCGGTCCTGGCGCAGCGCGGCGATGATGACCCACTGCCCGGTCGCCCGGTCGAACCGCAACCGCGCCTGGTCCGGATCGCGCGCGGGCAGCGGCCTGCGGTCTTCGACCGGCGCGGGACGATGGCCGGGCAGCGCGAAGAACAGCAGGTCGCGGCCATCGGCCAGCTTCGCCCGCGTCGGCGCCGTCACGATGTCGAAGACTAGCTTGGGGGTGCTGTGTCGAGCAGGCGAGAGGGGGTCGGGCGATAACCGGTGCCTACGAACGAGCCCGCAACTGGTGGGCCGGGTCCGATCCCGGGCTGCTGCGGCTGCGGATGGCGACGCGGACGACGGCCGCGCTCGGCTGTTCGCTGCTGGTCATGTTCGTGCTGACCAGAACGACCGGGCAGCCGCTGACGGTCGCGCTGCTCGGCGTCGTCATCACCATGGTCGCCTCGCGATCGGTCAACGAACCGGGACCGCGCGAGCAACGGATCACGATGGCGCTGCTGCCGGTGCCGGCGGCGGCCGCCATCACCGCCGCCGCGCTGCTGGCGCCGCACCCGGTCGCCAGCGACGCCGTCTTCGTGGCGATCGTCTTCGCCGCGGTGTACATCCGCCGCTTCGGGCCGCGCGGGCGGGCGCTGGGCATGGTCGCTTTCATGTCCTATTTCTTCACTTTGTATCTGCGGGCCCGCATTTCGGAGTTGCCGTGGATGATCGGCGCGGTCCTGGTGGGGACGCTGTGCACGTTTGTCATGAGCGCCTACGTCCTGCCCGACCGGCCCGAGCGCGTGCTGCGCTCCACGATTCGCGCGCTGCGGGCCCGGATGGCGATCGTGGTCGACACCACCGCCGAAGCGGTACGCACCGGCCGCCTGGACGAACGGCGCCGCCGCCGCATGCGCGCCCGCACCATCCGGCTCAACGAGACCGCGCTGATGGTGCAGGGCCAGATCGAAGACCGGGCCGACGCCGCCACGCCGTGGCCCGGCGTGACGAGCGAGCAATTGGCCCCCTGGCTGTTCGACGCCGAGCTGTCCATCGAATGGGTCGCCACCGCCGGCCGTCGAGCGGCCGTCACAACCGACATACCCGCCGCCACCCGCGCCGAACTCGTCGCGGCGCTCGCCCAGCTCGCGCGGGCGATCCGCGCGCCGCAGGCCCGCGGGCTCGAGCAGGCCGCGCGGCGGGCGCGACGGATCCTCGACCGGCAGCCGGCGACGACCGCATCCGGCGACCCCGGCGCCGTCGCCGTGCGCCGCCTCGCCCTGGCGATCATCAACGCCGCCAACGCAACCGCCGAAGTCCGGGCGATAGTCGAAGGCGTCGCCTCCGGAAAAGCCGCGCCGCCGGACACCGAGAGCCTGCCGGCCGCCACGCCGGACACCGACGGCCCGGACGATGGCGCCGCAGGGGGCCTGCGGCCGACCACCCGGCAGGCGATCCAGGTGTCCGTCGCCGCGTCGCTGGCCATCGTCACCGGCGAACTGGTGTCGCCGGCCCGCTGGTACTGGGCGGTGATCGCGGCGTTCGTCATCTTCGCCGGGACGAATTCCTGGGGCGAGACCCTGACCAAAGGCTGGCAACGCCTGCTCGGCACCATGCTCGGCGTGCCGAGCGGGGTGCTGGTGGCGACGCTGGTGTCCGGGCACACGATTGCCTCGCTCGTCGCGATCTTCGTGTGCCTGTTCTGCGCCTTCTATTTCATGACGGTCACCTACAGCCTGATGACCTTCTGGATCACCACGATGCTGGCGTTGCTGTACGGCCTGTTGGGCCAATTCTCGTTCGGCGTGCTGATGCTGCGCCTCGAGGAAACCGCGATCGGCGCCGTCATCGGCGTGGCGGCGGCGATCCTGGTGCTGCCGACCAATACCCGCGCCACCATCCGCAACGACACCCGCGCGTTCCTGACGGCCCTGTCCACGCTGATCGAGATCTCCACCGCGACCATGTTCGGCGAGGAGGAGGCCGCCAGTCCGACCGAGCAGGCGCGCCAACTCGACCGGGCGCTGCAGCAGTTCCGTGTCAGCGCCAAGCCGCTGTTGGCGGGCGTGGCCGGGCTGGCCGGCCGGCGAAGCATCCGGCGCGGCTTGCGGATATTCGCCGCGTGCGACCGCTACGGGCGCAGCCTGGCGCGCAGTGCCGAGCAGTACCAGGATCCGGTCGGATCGGAAAGGGCGGCAACGGAGTTCATGGCGGCCGCCGCCCGGACCCGCAGCAACATCGACGCGCTGATCGCGGCCATCGACGGCGCCGACGGGGTGACGGTCAACTCCGCGACCGACGAGCTCGACGCCGCCGAGACCGCCGCCCGGCAGCGGGACGGCGACGGCGAGCTGCGGCCCGACACCCGGCGGTTCCTCACCGCGGTGCATGCGCTGCGCCAGATCGAACGGGCCATCGACACCGCGGCCGCGATCCTCGGCGTGCGCGATGGCCTGGCGGTGGCCGGCCCGCCGCCGGGCTGACGCCGCGCTACAGGCCCGGCAGGCAGAAGGGAAATACGCACGGTCCCTGGGGCGGCGTCTGAACCTTTCTGAGCAGATCGGCCAGGTGGAGGAGTGACGGCAACAGGATCGCGTCCATTTGCGCCTTCTGGTCCTGCGGCAGATTCCGGCTGTCCAGATCCACCTTGGTGACCTGCTGCTGCAGCCCGGCTATCCGCTGGTTTCGCTGCTCGGGGGTCAGAGCTTCCCAGCTGGCGTCCAGGTCCGCGATCTGGCGCCGCAGCTCCTCCGCCTCCGCCATCGGGTCCCCCGGGGCCGGCTGCAGTGGATAGTACTGGCGCGTCGCGGGCTGCGCCGGCGTCTCCGCCGGCGCGGGGCTCGCCACCACCAACGCGCCGGCCAACAGGCCGGCCACGACGAGCCATGCCGTGATTCTCATTGAGAAGCACAGTATTTCGTGCCGCGGGGCGACCACGTGGCGTTGCGGGCGGTGTCCATACGTTGAGATTGCGCCGCGGCGCTTGGCGGATTTTCGCCAATTCCTTGCGGAATCCTTGCGTTTGGCCGATACGCGCGACATCGCCGGCGCCGCGACTACCATCGGCACACATGGCCGCCCCGAACCTCCCCCCGGGCTTCGACTTCACCGATCCCGACATCTACGCGCACCGTCTTCCCGTCGCCGAGCTGGCCGAGTTGCGCGCTACGGCGCCGGTCTGGTGGAACGAGCAGGCGCCGGACCAGGGCGGGTTCGGCGACGGCGGCTACTGGGCGGTGACCAAGCACCGCGACATCCGCGACGTCTCGCTGCGCAGCGACGTCTTTTCGTCGGCGGCGAAGTCGATCGTCCCGCGCTACCGGGAAGACCTGGCGGCCGGCCAGATCGAGGCCGGCCGGGCGTCGATGATCATGATGGACGACCCCGAACACAACCGGCTGCGCAAGGTCGTTTCGCGGGCCTTCACGCCGCGCGCGGTCGAGCGGTTGCGCGCCGACCTCGCCGAGCGCGCGCGGCGCATCGTGACCGAAGCCGCGGCGGCGGGGTCGGGCGACTTCGTCCGGCAAGTGGCCTGCGAGTTGCCGCTGCAGGCCATCGCCGGGCTGCTCGGGGTGCCGCAGGAGGACTACCTCAAGCTGTTCGACTGGACCAACAACATGATCGGCAGCGACGACCCCGAATTCGCCGACAACGACTCGCTGACCTCCGCCGGCGAATTGATGTGGTACGCCATGCAACTGGCGGCCCAGAAGCAGGGAGCACCCGGCTCCAAAGATCAGGACATCGTGACGACGCTGGTCCAGGCCGACGCCGAGGGCCAATGCCTGTCTGAGGCCGAGTTCGGCATGTTCGTGGTCACGCTCGCCGTCGCCGGCAACGAGACAACCCGCAACTCGATCACGCAGGGAATGATGGCCTTCACCGATCACCCCGATCAGTGGGAACTGTTCAGGGCGCGGCGGCCCAAGACCGCCGCCGACGAGATCATCCGCTGGGCCACGCCGATCACGGCGTTTCAGCGCACCGCCCTGGCCGACACCGAGATCGGCGGCGTGCGGATCGGCAGGGGCCAGCGGGTCGTGCTGTTCTACCGGTCGGCCAACTTCGACGAAGAGGTCTTCGACGACCCGTACGCGTTCGACGTGCTGCGCAGCCCGAACCCACACCTCGGATTCGGTGGCACCGGCGCGCACTACTGCATCGGCGCCAACCTGGCGCGCATGACGGTCGACCTGATGTTCAACGCGATCGCCGACCACATCCCCGACCTGACCTCGGTGGGCGATCCCGAACGGCTGCGATCGTCGTTCATCAACGGCATCAAGCACTGGCAGGTCGACTACCGGGGCGGGGACCGCGCCACCGTCTAACCGGGACGCGAGAGCCGTTCGAGCACAACGCATTCCGGCCCGGCCACGCCGCCGCAGGCATCGCCCGCGGCCTCGATGAGCCGCGCCATACTGCGTTCGAGCGCGCGCAGCTCCACGAGCTTCGCCCGCAGCGCCGTCAGATGGGTCTCCGCCACACCCCGGGCCTCCAGGCACGAACGGTGGTCGTCCCGCATCAGCTCGACGAGTTGTCGGACCTGCTCGACGGGGAAACCGAGGTCGCGGCAGCGCCGAATGAACGTCAGCCGGCGCACATCGTCGCCGCCGTACCGGCGCTGGCCGCCCACCCGCGCCGGGGTGGGCAGCAGACCGATTTCCTCGTAGTAGCGGATCGCCGGCGCGGTCGTTCCCGTCATATCGGCAAGTTCGCCGATCTTGAGAGCCATGCGTCCATGGTCCCGCTCTCAACCTTGACCCTCAAGCCACTGCAGGTACGACGCTGGAGCCATGAGCTCAGAACGTAGACCCATCCCGCTCACCTGCACCCTGACCGCCGACGAGCACGCCGGCCGCATTCGGTGGATCCACGAGCTCAACGCCGGCGCGCTGAGCGGCTATGACCGCTACGGCTCACGGCTGCGATTGGTCTACCACCCGGCGGCGGCCCCCACCGTGCGGGAATTCGTGCGCCGCGAACGGCAATGTTGCCCCTTCCTGGACTTCACCATCGAGGAGCGGCAGGACGCGCTCGTCGTAACGATCGAGGCCCCAACCGGACTGGGCGCCACCGCCGACGCGCTGTTCGCCGCCTACCCGCGGGGGCGGCGCCGATGATCGAAGTGATGCGCGAAAGCGACGGGGACGTGCTGGGCTTGCGCGCGACGGGAAAACTGAGCGTGGCGGATTACCACGACGTGCTGGAGCCCTCGGTGCGGACGCTGCTGGCGCGTTTCGATTCGCTGAAGGTGCTGTTTTGTCTCGACGAGCCGTTCCACGGCTGGACCCCGCGCGCGGCCTGGGCAAACACGGTCTTTGATGTCAAGCATCGCAACCACTTTGCCAAGGTCGCGGTCGTCGGCGCACCGCGGTGGGAGCAATGGTGCGTCAATGTCGCGGCCGCGCTGCTGATGAGCGGCGAGTTGCGAACCTATGACCGCGAACGGCTGGACGCCGCATGGCGGTGGGTGCGAACGTAGGACTCACCATGAGGATTGCGATCAGCGGTGCCGGCGTGGCCGGAGCCGCGCTTGCCCACTGGCTGCACCGCACCGGACATACGCCGACACTGATCGAGAAGGCGCCGAAGTTCCGCACCGGCGGCTACATGATCGACTTCTGGGGCGTCGGCTACCAGGTGGCCAAACGCATGGGCATCGAAAGCGAGGTGCGCGCCGCGGGATACCAGATCCAGCGGCTGCACTCCGTCGGCCCCCGCGGCGAGGTCAAGGCGGACGTGGACGTCGAGGTCTTCCGCCGCATGCTCGGCCACGACTTCACCAGCGTGCCCCGCGGCGACCTGGCCGCCACGATCTACGACACCGTCGAGGGCAAGGTCGAAACGATCTTCGGGGACAGCATCGCCGCCGTCGACGACCACGGCGACGGCGTTCGGCTCACCTTCGACCAAGCCGCGCCGCGCGATTTCGACCTGCTCATCGGCGCCGACGGATTGCATTCCAACGTGCGGCGGCTGATCTTCGGGCCCGACCGGGAATACGAGCACTACCTGGGCTGCAAGGTCGCCGCGTGTGTGGTCGACGGCTACCGGCCGCGCGACGAGTTGATCTATGTCATGTACGCCACACCGGGCCGCCAGCTCGCACGGTGCGCGCTGCGCGGCGACCGCACGATGTTCCTTTTCATTTTCCGCGCGGCCCACGACGATCACGGCGAACCGCCAAAGGACCAGCTGCGCAACGAGTTCGGTGATGTCGGCTGGGAGAGTCGGGAGATCCTGGCGACGCTGGACGCGGTCGACGACTTGTACTTCGACGTCGTCGGTCAGATCCGCATGGACCGCTGGTCGCGGGGAAGGGCGCTGCTGATCGGCGACGCGGCCGGCTGCATTTCCCTGCTCGGCGGCGAGGGCACCGGCCTGGCGATCACCGAGGCGTACGTGCTGGCCGGTGAGCTCGCGCGGGCCGGCGGCGATCACCGCCGCGCCTTCGACGCCTACGAGAAGCGGATGCGTCCGTTCATCGAGAGCAAGCAGTCCGGTGCCGCGAAGAACATCCCCTTCTTCGCGACGAGGACCCGTTTCGGTCTGTGGTTCCGCATCCTGGCGATGCGCACCATGAACTTCGGTCCGATGGCACGGCTTTTCGCCAGCACCGTCATCGACGACTTCGACTTGCCGGACTACCAGATCTAGCGGGATTCAGGGATCTAGATTGAAGGCATGACCGAACCCGGTGCGACCCGCGTGGCGGTCTACCTCGACTTCGACAACATCGTGATCTCGCGGTACGACCAGGTCAATGGGCGCAACTCGTTCCAGCGCGACAAGGCCAACGGGCTCGAGCAGCACCCCGAGCGGCTGGCCCGGGCCACCGTCGACGTCGGCGCGATCATCGATTTCGCGTCGTCGTTCGGGACACTGGTGCTCACCCGCGCCTACGCGGACTGGTCGGCGGACGTCAACGCCGGGTACCGCGGGCAGCTGGTGGCGCGCGCGGTCGATCTGGTGCAACTGTTCCCGGCGGCCGCCTACGGCAAGAACGGCGCCGACATCCGGCTCGCGGTCGACGCGGTCGAGGACATGTTCCGGCTGCCCGACCTGACCCACGTGGTCATCGTGGCGGGCGACTCCGATTACATCGCGCTGGCGCAGCGCTGCAAGCGGCTCGGCCGCTACGTGGTGGGCATCGGCGTGGCCGGGGCGTCGAGCCGTTCGCTGGCGGCGGCCTGCGACGAGTTCGTCATCTACGACGCGCTGCCGGGGGTTCCGGTGTTCGAGCCCGAGCCGGCTTCCGGTGACACCGACGAGACGGCCAAGCCCAAGAAGCGGTCCGGGCGCAAGACGGCCAGGCGCGAGGAGCCCGAGGAGACACCGGACCCCCAGGCCGCCGCCACCGCGCTGCTGACGCGCGCGCTGCAGATCGGCCTGGAGAAGGACGACGTCGACTGGCTGCACAACTCGGCGGTCAAGGCGCAGATGAAGCGGATGGACCCCTCGTTCAGCGAAAAGTCCCTGGGATTCCGGTCATTCAGCGACTTCCTGCGCGCGCGGTCCGACCTCGTCGAGTTGGACGAGAGTTCCACGACCCGGATGGTGCGGCTGCGCGGCCACGACTAGCGTGGCGGTCCCGGCGAGCCACACGACAATACGTATTTTGCGTTGTGTATGGCCGCAGGGGGCCCGCGGCCTACCCCGGTCGTTGACATGGCCCCACCCTGGCCATACATTGACTGAAAGTCGTCGCGAGCATGAACATGCATCAGGCAGGGGTCCGTCATGACCGTCAGTGCCAGTCCCACAAGCGTTTTCGACGCCGACCTACCGACATTGGCCTATGACGCCGAGGAAACCCCCGCCGAGGTCTGCCCCCGATTGCGCGAGGCGCAGCGGCAGGCCCCCGTCGCGATGGGACCGTTCGGTCCCGAGGTGCTCTCCTACCACCTGGTGCGTTCGGTGCTGCGCGATCCGCGGTTCCAGATCCCGCCCGGGCTGAACATGCTCACCCAGGGCATCAGCTCGGGCCCGCTGTGGGACAAGGTCGTCAACAGCCTGCTGTGCATGGAGGGCGCCACCCACCATCGGGTGCGCAGCCTGGCGTCCAAGGCCTTCACCCCCCGGGCGACCCTGCGCCTGCACGACACGATGGCCGCCGTGATGACCGAGCTGGTCGACAGCGTCGCCGACGCGGGCCGCTGCGACGTGGTCACCGATCTCGCCCGCCCCTACCCGGTCCCGATCATCTGCGCGCTGCTCGGCGCGCCCCGCGAGGACTGGCAGCGGTTTTCGACGTGGGCCGACGACGTCTTCAAGGCCTTCAGCTTCACGGTCGACCTGCGCGAGGTCGAGCCGGTGGTCATGCGCGCCTGGGGCGAGCTCGACGACTACGTCGACGACATGGTCGCCCGCCGCCGGCACAGCCTCACCGACGACCTGCTGTCCGACCTGATCCGCGCCGAGGAGGACGGCGACCGGCTCAGCGCCGCCGAACTGCGCATGATGGCGGGCGGGCTGCTGTTGGCGGGCACGGACACCACGCGCAACCAGGTCGCCGCCTCGGTGCACGTGCTGTGCGAGGACCCCGAGCAGTGGGTGCTGCTCAAGGAGCGGCCCGAGCTGGCGATGCGCGCGGTCGAGGAGACCATGCGGCACTCGCCGATCGCGTGCGGGACCCTTCGGCTGGTCGCCGAGGACGCCGAGCTCGACGGCTTCCTGTTTCCCGCCGGCACCACGGTGCTGGTGAATACCGCTGCCGCCAACCGCGATCCCGCCGTGTACGACGACCCCGACGGCGTCGACATCACGCGCGAGGGCGCGCCGCCGATCTTGACGTTCGGCGGCGGCGTGCACTACTGCCTGGGCGCCAACCTGGCGCGGCGCGAACTCGCCGAGGCGCTGAACGTCATCGCCGGCCGGTTGCTGAACCCGCGCATCACGGGCCCGGTCCCGTGGAAGCCGATGGTGAGCCTGAGCGGCCCGAAGAGCCTGCCCATCGAATTCGACACCTAGTCACTTGCGCGAGCTGGTGGCACCTCCCGCCCGCGCGAGCAGACGCAGAATCGCACTGCTACAGCCGAATCCATGCGAGTCTGCGTCTGCTCGCGGTGGGAAGATGGGTGCGGTGATCCTCGCCGTTGACCTGGGCAAGACGACCTGCCGGGCCGCCGCGGGCCGGCGCAGGGCCGAGGGGCCGGGCGCGCCGGGGCTGGCCGCGCCGGGCGGGGTACGCGCCGCCGAGGCGGCGATCCTCGCGGTCGCGCGTGAGTTCGGCCCGCCCGAGGACGTGATCGTGGGCGCCGCCGGGGCGCTGGCGGCACCCGAAGCGGCACGCGCCCTGGGCCATGCGCTGCTGGGCTCCCTGCCGGCCGAGCGCGTCGCGGTCACCGGCGACGCCGTGCTCGCGCACGCGGGGGCGCTGAACGGGAAGCCCGGCGTCGTGCTGATCGCGGGCACCGGCGTCGTGGCGCTCGCGATCGGCGCCGACGGCACGCTCCGCACCGTGGACGGGTGGGGCCCGTGGCTGGGCGACGAGGGCGGCGGCGCCTGGATCGGGGCCGCCGGGCTGCGCGCGGCGCTGCGCGCCCTCGACGGCCGCGGCCCGGCCACCGCGCTGGCGGACGCCGCGCGCGCCCGATTCGGCCCGCCGCGCACCTGGCCCACCCGGCTCAGCAGCGCCGCCGCGCTGGCCGCCTTCGCGCCCGACGTCCTCGCCGCGCGGGGCGACGCCGAGGCGTCGGCGATCGTCCGCGCCGCGGCCGACGCCCTCGCCGCGACGGCCCGCGCGGCCGGCGATGGCCCGGTGGCCATGGTCGGCGGCCTGGCGGGAGTCCGGGCGCTGCGCGCGCGGCTCGACCTCGTCCCGGCCGCCGGCGACGCGCTGGACGGTGCGCTGCGCCTGGGGGCGATCCACGAGCCACATCTGATCCGCGTGCGGGCCGCCGCCGCCACGGGCCGGCTCGACGCGCTCGCCACCGAGGGCCACCGTCCGGACCTGGACGACCTCGATACGCGGCCGATCGCCGAGCTGGTCGCGCTGCTGGTCGAGGCCGAGGGCGACGCGCACGCCGCGGTGGTGGCCGCGGTCCCGCGGATCGCGGCGGCGGCCGAGGCGATCGCCGCGCGGCTCGAGCGCGGCGGCAGGCTGATCTATGCCGGCGCGGGGACGCCCGGGCGCCTCGGCGTGCTCGACGCGGCCGAGTGCGGTCCGACGTTCGGCACCGATCTGGTGCGCGGCGTGATCGCCGGCGGACCGGCGGCGCTGACCGAGGCGATCGAGGGCGCGGAGGACGCGTTCGAACCCGCCGATCTCGCCGGGCTGACTTCCGCCGACGCGCTCGTCGGCATCACGGCGTCGGGCCGCACGCCGTACACGCTCGGGGCGCTCGAGCACGCGCGCGCGACCGGCGCGCTGACCGTCGCGATCGTCAACAACCCGGGCAGCGCGGCGCCGGCCGACATCGTGGTCGAGCTGCTGACCGGGCCCGAGGTGCTCGCCGGCTCCACGCGACTGACCGCCGGGACGGCCCAAAAGGTTGCGCTCAACGCGCTTTCGACGAGCGTGATGATCGCGCTCGGCAGGGCCTACGGCCCGCGGATGGTCGACGTGCGCGCGACCAACGCGAAGCTGCGCCGCCGCGCGGTGCGCATCGTCCGCGACGCGACCGGCGTCGACGAGGAGGCCGCGGCCGCCGCGCTCGCCGCCGCGGGCGGCCACGCCAAGACCGCGATCGTCGCGCTGCTCGCGGGCGTCGACGCGGCCGAGGCCGCCGTCCGGCTGGACCGGGCGCGGGGGCACGTGCGGGACGCGCTGGCGCCGCCGGGGCAGCCTTAGGGGATCGGCGGGTGGGCCGATGACCACGGGTGGGCCGATTCCAGTTGTGCCGCAACGCGAATCAGCACATCCTCGCGACCATAGGCGGCTGCCAGCTGGACGCCGACGGGAAGGCCCTCGGCGTTGCGGTGCAGGGGCAGGCTGATCGCCGGTTGCCCGCTCATGTTGAACGGCGGCGTGAACACCGCGAACCGGCCGGCGCGGCGCATCGGCGCGGTCGGCTGCTCGGGGTCGTTCTCGAATTCCGTCAGCGGCGGCGGCGGCTCGGCCACCGTCGGGGTCAGCAGCAGGTCCCAGCCGTCGGCCCACCACTGCTGCAGCGCCCTGCGGAAGGTCCAGCCCGCCGCCTGCGCCGCCGCGTAGTCCACCGCGGTCAGCCGCTGCGCCTGCTGGACGAGGACCCAGTTCACCGGCTCGATGTCCGCCGCGGTCATCTCGCGTCCGAGCGTCTCGCCGAAACCGCGCGCCGCCATCGCCATCTGGGTCGCCCACAGCGCCATGAACTTTTCGACCAGCGTGGTGTCGGCCAGGCACTGCGGCCAGGCGGGTTCGACGTGGTGGCCGAGAGCCTCCAGCATCGCCGCCGCGGTGCGCGCCGCCTCGACGCAGTCGGCGTGCAGGAATTCGCCGCGGGGATGCACGTCGAGCAGCCCGATCCGCAACCGGCCCGGGTCGGCGCCCACCTCGGCGGCGTACGGCCGCTCCGGCGCCGGGGCGATGACGGAGTCGCCGATCCCGGGCCCGCGCACCGCGTCGAGCAGCCTCGCCGTGTCGCGCACCGTGCGCGTGACGCACAGCTCGACACCCAGCCCGGTCTCCGCGCGCACGGGGCCCACCGAGATCCTGCCCTGGCTCGGCTTGAGTCCCACCAGCCCGCAGCACGACGCCGGAATCCGGATGCTGCCGCCGCCGTCGGAGGCGTTGGCGAACGGCACCATCCCGGCGGCCACCGCCGCCGCGGCGCCGCCGCTGGACCCGCCCGGCGTGCGATCCAGCGCCCACGGGTTGCGGGTGGGCCCCCAGGCCAGCGGTTGGGTGGTCGGCAGGCTGCCCATCTCCGGGGTGTTGGTCCGCCCGGCGATCACCAGGCCCGCCGCCTTGAATCGGGCCACCAAGGTGGTGTCGGCGGTGTCGATCTTGGCCGCCTCTTTCAGCGCGACGTTGCCGTTCGACAGGGTTTGGCCGGCGAAGCTCGTATACAGATCCTTGAGCAGGAACGGGACACCGCGAAACGGGCCCCTGGGCAGGCCGGGGTCGGCGGCAACGGATCGGGCGTGGTCGAACCACTCGATGACCACCGCGTTCAGCGCTGGGTTGGACCGTTCGATCCGCTCGATCGCCGCCTCGAGCAGCTCGCTCGGCGTGACCTCGCCCCTGGCCACCAGCGCCGCCTGGTCGGTGGCGTCCATCCAGCGGGTGTCTTCGGCAAGGCTGCTCATGGCTATCGGTGTATCACTTCCGAGTCGCGGCCGGTATCGGTCGGCCTTACGCTCGGTGGTTACTAGGTAGCGGGGGTTTGGTTGTGTCCACACGCAGGTTCGCCCTGATGGCGGCCGCCTGCCTCGTCGTCGCGTCCTGTTCGGAGACCGTCGGTCCGCCCGCGGAAACCCCGACCACGTCGACCGCGCCGACCCCTGGGGCCACGACCACCACATCGACTCCTCCGCCCTCGATGACGGGCCCGCTGCAGAAGGACTGGAAGAGCTACGGCGGGACGGCGTACTTCGGCTGCCCGGAGAAATTCACGCAGAGCCCCTCGGTGCTAGAGGACATCCGGCCCAAGGTGTTCGACACCAAGACCGGGCAGTACGTCGCGCCGGGCGTTCCCGCGCCGCCCGCCGGCGAGCGGGTGACCGGCGGCATCTGCGCGCTGGCGGGCACGGCCGACGACATGCGGGTGGTCTATCTGGTGGCAACCGAGAAGAAGGCCACCGCATACGCTTTCGATCTCAGGACCAATCAGCCGTTGGTCACCAAGGAACTGCAGCCGCCCAACCCCGGCCTGAAACTGACCGGGCCCGACGAATGGGGCCTGGCCGCGACCGCGTCCGGGGTGGCGTGGGTCAACGCCTTCACCGACGGGCGCGGCGCGCCGTCGCCGCCCCGGACCGTGATCCTTTCCGGCTCCGACCTTTCGACGATGTGGGACGACCCCCAGCCCGCCCAGGTGTGGCAGGACGTCGTTGCGTTTCAGCGCAACACCGGCGGGGAGTTGCGCCGGCCGAACGGCGAAGCGATCTATCAGGACGACGACATCCAGTCCGTCGACGGCGAATTGTCCGACGGCCCGGACAAACTGGTGAAGATCACGCGCCGGGATCCGGGGAGCCCGCCGGTGATGTCGACCGCATTTTACGATCTGAACGCCAAATCCCTTGTCACGATAGGTGATTCGGACAGTATCTCCGGCGCCGGGCTGGCCGCGACGCTGTCGGACGGGAAGCTGTTCGTCGACGGCCGCAACTCGGACACCTCGCAGTTCGGCTTCGGCGTGTGGAACCTGCGCACCCGGCACTGGGATGTGCTGACCACGCGGGACGACGCGCAGCCGATGTCGATCGCGAAGCTGGCGTTTTTCTCCGACCACCTCTACATCACGCATACCGGCAACACGTTCGCCGTCCTGGCGTTGCCGGCCACGGAGCCGGTCGCGACGAGCTGGTCGGCGCGGCCGTTCGCCCGGATATCGGGGTGGACGCTGGTGTGCCGCGGCGAGAACGTGGCCGGCGGCGACTGCAAGGACATCGTGATGGTGCAGGACCGGGACGGCCGCTTCCCCGGGCCCTGGTTCTAAGCGGCATCAGGTCCAGCCGAGCGCCTGCGGGACCATGTAGAGCCCGAAGGCCATGACGACGAGGCACAGGGCGCGCGCGACGTATTTGTGCGGCCCGCGCATGCGCCATTGCTCGGGCAGCGCCCGGGCCTCGAGCGCCAGCAGCAGCCCCAGCACGACCGGGAGCAGCAACGCGTTCATCACCTCGACGTCGACGGCCAGGTTGACCAGGTCGACGCTGGCCAGCACGAGCACCGCGCCGACGACGTGGGCGTGCGCGTACGTGAGATAGAACTTGGCGGTCTTGCGGCCGGGCCGCTCGTTGAGGGTGTGGCGCCACCCAAAGACCTCCGAGAGGCCCCACGCGCCGGCGAGCGAGGCCACGATCGCGGCGACCAGCGCCGCGCCGAGCATGCCCAGGCCGAACAGGACGGTGCCACCGACGTGGCCGAGGTACGGGGTGAGCGCGCCGGCGATTTGGCCGACGGTCTGCAGTGCCGCGCCGTCGTGGTGTTTGCCCAGTGTTCCGGCCATGGTGACCACGACCGCGATCATGATCAGCTGGGTCAGCACGGCGCCCGCCGCGGTGTCGGCCCGGGCCTGACGAATCGCGGCCTTCGACAAGCGCTTATCGACGACCGCGCCCTGCTGGTAGAAGATCATCCAGGGCATGATGACGGCGCCGACGTTGGCCGCGATCAGCAGCAGATACGACGAGTCGCCCAGCGGCAGCGACTTCAGGCCTTCCACAAGGGCTTTGGGTTCGGGCCGCGCCATCACCATGGCGGCCAGGAACGCCAGTTCGGCCGCGCCGACGATGAGGCCGATGCGTTCGACGCGCCGGTAGCTGCCCGTCAGCGCCAACGCCAGCAGCGCGGCGGTCGCGACCGGAATGCTCACCCGCCGCGAGACGCCGAACAGTTCCCCGACCCCCGCGACCCCGGCGAATTCGGTCAGCAGCGCCCCGATGGCCGACGCGAAAAGCGTGAACGCCGAAACCCAGGCCCAGAACCGGCCGAACCGTTCCCGGATCAGGGCGGCGTGCCCCTTCCCGGTGACGATGCCCAGCCGCACCGTCATTTCCTGCACGACGTAGAGGACCGGCATCAGGATCAACTGCGGCAGGACCATCCGATAGCCCCATTGGGCGCCGGACTGCGACGCGGTGATCAGCGAACCCGCGTCGGTGTCGGCCAACATCACGACCAGCCCGGGGCCCCAGATCGCCAGCAGCCCCCGGCCCAGCCACCGGCGGCGCGAGGCGGATCCGGACGACGCGTCGACCGCGTCGGTCGCCGGCGTGCTTGTCTCGGTCACCTGGGCTAGCTCCTTCGTGCGACGGCGGCGCCGGCGCGATCGGACCCGCGAACCCCGCCAGGGTACGCAGCGTTGCTCGGACCGGACACCGCCGGCCGACCCCTTCGACGCGCCGACCGGATCAGCGAACTTCCGCGCGGGCGGGCCGGTCACTACGATGATTCGACAGCTCCGGTAGAGGGACATCGAGGTACACGGGCGTTATGGACTCGGCAACATGACCGCCCCGGTGCTCGACCTCGACGGGCGAGTGGTCGACCGGCAGCAGGAATTCGCCGACCTCCGGGCCGCGGTGGAGGCGGCGGGGCGCACCGGCGGTGGATGCGTCCTGCTCAGCGGGGCGCCGGGAGTCGGCAAGTCCACGCTGACGCAGGCCTTCGGCGCCGAGGTTTCCGGGCGCGACTGCGTGTTCGCCTACGGGAGGTGCCGGGAGGGTGCGCCCGCACCGTACTCGGCCGTGGGGGATGCGCTCGGCTCGCTGGTCCGCACCATGGAGGCGACCGGGCCCGCCGAACGCGACCGGTGGCGCGCGGACATCCTCGCCGGAATGTCCTCGATCGCGGGGATTCTCGGGGAGCTCGTGCCCGACCTGGCGCGCGTGCTCGGCGAGACCCCGCAGGTGGCGGCGGACCTCGACGCGGCGGACTCACGCCGGCGGCTGCACCGTGCGGCCATCCGGTTGCTGTCCGAAACCGCGTCCTACCGACCCGTGGTGCTGGCGATCGACGACCTGCAGTGGGCCGATCGCGACACCTTGCTCCTGCTGTCCGAGCTGCTGACGGTGTCGCTGCGCAACGTGTTGGTCCTCGGTGCGCATCGCGCGGGTGAATTCGACCCTGCCGCAGCGGGTTTCACCTCCGAGGGCCTGCTCCGGCTCGAGCTCGCCCCGCTGGCCCTCGAGGACGTCGAGGAGTTGCTCGCCGCGGTGTCCGGGCGCGGTGTGGAGCTGGGCGACGTGGCCGCCGAATTCCACCACCGGACCGGCGGCAATCCGCTGCAGGTTCGTCAGCTGCTCTACCGCGCGCAACGCGAAGGCGCGCTCATCCCCGCCGGCGCGAGCGGGCGTCCCAGTTGGGATCTGCGCGTCCTCTCGTCCATCGAGGTCACCGCCACGGCCGCGGAGTTCCTCGGCCGCTACCTCGGTCAGCTGCGCCCGAACGACCGGGCGGTGCTGAGCTCGCTGTCGTGCATCGGGGGCGAGTTCGACCTGGACGACGCCATCGCCGCGGCCGCGGCGCCCCCGGACGTGGTGGCACAGGCGCTTTGGGCGTGCCTCGAGCTTCGACTGCTCGAGGCGGTCGACAGCCGCGGCAGGCGGATCGCCAATGCGATCAGTCGCGACGCCCGGTACCGCTTCAGCCACGACCGCGTGGCGGAGGCGGCGCGGGACGGGATGCCCGACGAAGCCCAACGCGAAACGCACCTGCGGATCGGTCGGCGGCTGGTCGAGCTCGGCGACGATCGGTTGTTCGAAGCGGCACGGCACGTGGGCATCGGCGGGCGTGGGCTGGCCGACGACGCCGAGCGCGTTCGGTTCGCCGAGGTGCTGCGGCGTGCGGCCGGCAAGGCGCGGGCGCAGGCCTCGTTCCCGTTGGCGCTCGAATACTGTCGCAACGCCCTGGGGCTGCTCGGGGAGCGGCGTTGGTCCGCGCACTTCCCCCTGACCCGGGAGCTGCAACTCGACGCCGCGGACGCCGCGCTGCTGGTAGGCGACGTGGCGGCGCTGCACCCGCTCCTCGACGAGGCCGAGGCGAATCTCGGCGAGCCCGCCGACCGCGCCCGCCTGGCCTACCTCAGGCTCAAGGGCCGCGTGGCGCAGAACCGTCTCCAGGATGCCCTCGAGATCGGGCTGCGCGCGCTCGACGAGCTCGGCGAACCGGTGCCGGCCGACGCCGGCAAGGTGCGCATGGGCAACGCGCTGGTGCGAATGCGGCTGACGATGCGCCGCTGGAGCAACGAGCGGCTGCTCGCACTTCCGCGCTGCGACGACCAGCGGGTGATCGCACTGCACCGGATTCTCGCCGAGCTGTGCAGCATGTCGGTTCTCGTCCGCCCCAACCTCTTGCCCTTGCTGGTGCGCAAGCAACTCGATCTCACCTTGGCCCACGGCCACACGCCGTCCTCGCCGCCGGTCATTGCCGGCTACGGGATTGTCCTCGTGCTGCTCGGTGACCACGCGGGCGGCCAGCGCTTCGGCGAGGTCAGCATGCAGCTTGCCGAGCGCCCGGAATTCCGCGAGGCCCGGCCGCAGACGGTGTTCATGTACCTGGACTACATCCACCACTGGCGCCATCCCATCCGCGACGGGTTGGGCGAGCTTCGCGACGCCGTCGAGCAGGCACTCGACCAGGGCGACCAGGAAAACGCCGGATTCCTTCTCGCGGTCCTGCTCTCCCAGTCGTTCTGGGTCGGTCGTCCGCTGGCCGAGATCGACGCCCTCGCAAGCGCCCTCATCCCCCACATCCGTTCCCAGCCCGTGCCCACCGCCCTTTGCCAGGCCGTGCAGCAGCTTTGCCTCAACTTGATGGGGCGCAGTGCCGATCCCCTGCTGCTCGCCGGCGAGAGCGGCTACGACGAGCGCGACGTGCTGCCGGCGGCCCGCCGCGAGGGCGACGAGGTGGCGCTGAGCGCGGCCGCCGCGATGAAGCAGGGCCTGCACTTCTGGTGCGGTGACTACGCCGGCGCGGTCACCGCAACGTCGGAGGCGATGGCGCATCGCGGCGGCCTGGCCGGCGTCGCGGCGTCGCAACTCGTCTACCTGCTGGGCGCCCTCAGCATGATCCAGTGCGCGCCGAGGCATCGCTCGACGGTCCGCTTCGTACGGCAGGCGCTGGAGCTGCATCGGAAGTGGGCTGCGGGGGCGCCGGACAACTACCGGGCGGCGCACGAACTGATCCAGGGGGCGTGGGCGCGGGCGCGCGGACGACACGTCAAGTCCGAGCGCCATCTTCACCTAGCGATCGAGCTCGCGGAGGAAAGCCGGCTCCCGATGATCAGTGCGTACGCCCACGAGGAGGCCGCCGCCCTCTACGCCGACACCGGGCGGAAGACGCTTCACGAACACATGCTGCGGTCGGCGTACCAGCGCTGGCTGAGTCTGGGTTTGGCGGTCCGCACGGACCGGCTCGCGCGGGAACACTCCTGGCTACTCAGACGCGATCTCAAGACGGGCCCGGCCGGGATCGACCCGGTCGGCGCGCATCAGCTTTTGCATGCGCTTTCGGGCGCGCGGACCCCGGACGCCTTGGCCAACATCATCCTGGGCTCCGTCGCGGACACGACCGGTGCGGGCCGCGTCCTGTTCCTCACCGGCGGAGCGGAGAGCCCCACGGTGCGGGCCGTCAATGATCATGGCGACATTTCGATCGTGGACGGGCCATGGACCGAGGTGCCCTACGACCGGGATGCCGTGCGCCGCGCGATCGACAGCGGCTCCACGGTCGTCGTCGGCGCCGACCGCCAGGCGGCGAGTTCGCCGATCCTCGTCGTTCCGATCAGGTTGCACGACACCACGATTGGCGTGATCTACGCCGAGCGGGACGCGTCCGGCCGCACCTTTGGCGCCGACCACGAGGAGGCGGTCACCTTCCTGTGCGAACAGGCCGCCGCTCCCCTGTGGAACTTCCAGCTCGAGGCGCGACTCCGCGCCGCCGACGAGCACCGGCAGTCGCTGATGGACGTGCAATCGAAATTCGTGCCCAACGAATTGCTGCGCATCCTCGACATCGACGACCTCCGCCGCGTGCGCAACGGCTACCGGGTCGAACGCGAAATGACGGTGCTCATCAGCGACATTCGCGGTTACACGACCATGCTCGAGGACATGGACGTCGCCGAGGCGAGTAACTTGGCGATGGGCTTCCTGCGCGCCGTCGAGCTCCCGATCATCAGTTACAACGGCATGATCCAAGACGTGCGCGGCGACGAGATCGTCGCCGTCTTCGACTCGGAGTCCGACGCCGTCCGGGCGGGATTGGCCATGCTGCGCTCCCTGCGCGGGCACAACCGGGAGCGGGCCGCGCTCGGCTCCGCGGAACTGCGGGCGGGAATCGGCATCAACACCGGCACGGTCGGGGTCGGGCTCGTCGGGGGGGTGAACCGCATGGTGCTCACCATCATTGGCGACGCGGTGAACCTGGCCGCGCGCATCGAGAGCACCAACAAACGCTATGGCTCCGCGCTGCTCATCTCCGATGCGACCCATGCCCGCCTCGCGGATCCGGAGCAGTTCGACGTGCGCCGCATGGAGCGCGTCATGGTGGTCAATCGGCGCCGGCCGGTGACGATTTACGAGGTGTACAACGAGGATTCGGCGCCGCTCCGCGCCGCCAAGCGCTCCGCGCAGCCCGCCTTCGACGAGGCCTTCGCGCTGTTCGACGCCGGCGACGTCGAGCGGGCCCGCGCCGCGTTCGAACGATGCCGGCGGCTGTTGCCCGACGACCCCGTCGCACTGCTGCACTTGGCGCACTGCGACGCGGTGGCCCGCGGCGAGATGACCCCAGGTCAGGAAATAGCGCTGTCGAACAAGTAGCGCGCTACCCCACTTTTTTGCGACCGCGATGAATTGCTGGGCACGCGTGCGTTTGTCTGCCATGATTTTGGGCGACAGTCAGGAGGGTCACAGCCATGTACCTGAGCGCGGAACGGTTGGCCCTCGCCAACCAGACGGTCAAGGAGACTTTCGAGCAGTCCAGCGCCGCCTGGCAGAACATCCCACACTGGGACACCGGGGACCCCAGCCAGACCCAGGTGCCGAACGACAACCTGAAAACGCCAAACTTCTTGACGCTCACGCCGTTGCCAGAGGACTTCCAGGTGATGCTGGCCGACGTGATCGCGCCCAAGCCCGACGCGCTGCTCGCGAACGTGATCGCTCACACCGTGAAACTCGCTAAGGCCGTTGACGACGCGGTCTTTCCCGCCCTTCGGACCGGCGCACCCGAGGCGAAGATCGTCAAGCCGGGGACCACCCCGGAGATCCTGAACGGTCTCATCGATGCGCGGGCGCTGGTCGAGCAGGGTGGGTACCGGGCGCCGTCGTCCCTCATCACGGACACGAAGGGGCTCAAGGACCTCAGCGCATTGGTCAGCGGGTACCCGGGCACCAATGTGTTGTTGCCTCCCGCCAACATCAACTCGCTGCAACGGGTGGATGCGCTCGAGACCCCGCCGGCCAAAGCCCTGGCATATCTGCTGGGACGGCGCCAACGGATCGCGCCGGCCGGCGCGGCGGACGCGTCAGCGGGTGAGGAGCCGCTGGACCTCGCCGTCAGCGTCCCGCCCAGCCTGGAGGTCGTCGGCGGCGCGGCCAACAACATGATCCAATTCAGGGTCCGCATCACCTACGTGTTAAGGATCAAGGACCCGAGCGGATACGCGGTCATCCTTCGCCCATAATGACGTCGACCCCTACCCAGGCGCGCTCGCTTTCCCTGGCGCCGGGCGCGCTCGAGGAATACCTCGCCCTGTGCAAGGAGGCCTGCGACGGCGAGATCGACCGGCTGTACGGCCCGGGTGAGCGCGGGTCCAACGGTCTCTACGACCTGATCCTCGACTACCCGATGCGCGGCGGGAAGGCGCTGCGGCCGGCACTGAGCATCGCGACCTGCCTCGGGCTCGGGGGCCACCTCGAGGCGATACTGCCGACCGCCGCGACCCTCGAGCTCTACCACAACGCTTTCCTCATCCATGACGACATCGAGGACGAGTCGTGGTGGCGCCGAGGCAAACCCACGCTTCACATCGATCACGGAGTGCCGATTGCGGTGAACGTCGGCGACGCCATGCTGTCGCTGTCGCTGCAGCCGCTGCTCGACAACGTCGAACGGATGGGGCTGGGGCCCGCCCTGCGCATCCTGCGGGCCGTCGCCAAGATGACCCGCCTGACCGTCGACGGCCAGGCCCTGGAGCTCGAGTGGGTCCGGTCCAACACCTGGCGGCTCGAGGACGACGACTACCTCGAGATGGTGGAACTCAAGACCAGCTGGTACTCGTTCATCACGCCGCTGCAGGCCGGCGCGATCGCGGCCGGCGCCGGAAACGAGAAGATGGCGCCGCTGGAATCCCTCGGCCGGCACCTCGGGGCGGCCTTTCAGATCACCGACGACCTGCTGAATCTGCGGGCCGACCCCGAGGAGTACGGCAAGGAGATCGGCGGCGACCTCTGGGAGGGCAAGCGAACCCTGATGCTGTTGCACACCTTGCGATCCGCCGAACCGGGCGACCAGGATCGCGCCGTGCAGATTCTGTCCCGGCGGCGCCCGAGCGCCGACGGCGAGTTGGGGATGACCGAGCTGCTCGATCGGCTGACCGCCCGCGGCCAGCTCTCCCAATCCGGCCGGCTCGAGATCGATACTCGGCTGCGGGGACATCATCCCTCGGAGCCCAAGAGCCTCAACGACATACGATGGCTCTACGAACTGATGCACCGGGTCGGCTCGCTGCGGCACGCCCGCGAGGTCGCCGCCCGGCACGCCCGCGACGCGGCCAAAGCGCTCGCGGGCCTGGACTGGTTCCCCCGCAGCCGCCATCGGGACGTGCTGGCCGATCTCGTCGACTACGTACACGGGCGCACCCGATGACCCCCGAAGCCTTGCTGGGCATGCTGGCGGAGCTCGAACGCATCCGCGAGCTGACCCTCGACCTCATCGAGCGACAGACCCCTGGGTTGCGACCGGCCCCCGCGGACGAGGCCGGCGAAACGGAGCGGGGCGTGTTCGACCTGCTCCTTGGCGCGCGCCGTGCCGTCTTGGGGAACCCCGCGGCCGCCCGGGGGCTGCACGACCGACTCGTCGCCGAGGGCCGTCGCTACGCAAGCACTCCGCGCGGGGCGCGGCTGCGCGACGCGTTGGTCGCCTCGGAAGCGGTAGAAAACCTGCGACGCGTCTGGGAGATGGTGAGCCTCAACGTTCTCGGCGGTCCCGCCGCACCCAACGCCGCCCCCGACGCCTGGGCGGATCTGTTGGCCGACGCTGTCATCGGCGGCGGCCTCGACGATTCCGTCCTGGACCGACTGCGGCCCGAGGGGTTCGTATGACACTGGCCGATCCCCGCGAAGCGCTCGCCGACCAGGCCGATTTCATTGGCTACCTGCTCGGCCTCGCGGGGCTGGCCCGGCTGGTCCACACCCTGGCCGAGGACGACCGCCCAGCCGCGGCTCGCCGCGACCCCGACGACTTCGTGCACGCGCTGCTGGGGCTCGCGAGCCTGGGCGCAGCGATTGAGAGGCTCGCCAATGCCGCTGCGGCACAACCGCACCCGACCGCCGAGCCCGCGGCCCCGACGACCCTGAGGTGGCTGCGATGAGCGCGGTGCTCGCACGCAGCGACTTCCTCCGCGCCCCGGTGCTGGCCACCGCGCGGCCCGCCGGCTTCAAGGAGTGGCACCACTTCGTGGTGCACGGGCGGGGCTTCCGGCTCCTGATCAATTTCAGCCTCACCAACGAAGCGCGCGGCGCCGGCCGGGCCCGACTGGTGCCTCGGGTCATCGTGATCGCGCACGACGCGAACTGGACCGGCGTCATCGAGCGGTTCGACGACCGCGCCCTGAACGTCTCGGCCGATCTGGGCGAACTGACCGTCGGCGGCAACCGGATGACCGTTCGGCCCGATGGCTATTGCGTGGTAATCGACTTGCCCGACAAGGGTATTCGCGGGAAATTGCACTTTGCCTCGGCGATCCGGCCATTCGTGGTTCGCAACGAACCGGCGGGCGACGGCCGGATTAGCTGGCTCGTCGTACCGAGGCTGCGCGCCGAGGGATGGCTTCACATCGGCGGTCGCGAGCACCGCATGGATGATGACCTCGCCTATCACGACCATAACTGGGGCCGGTTCTGGTGGGGCGACGATTTCGGCTGGACGTGGGGCACGATCTTGCCCAGCGGACCGCGGGACCCGTGGTCCATGGTCTTCGTGCAGATCACCGACCGGAAGCGGCTGCGCTGCCTGTCCCGATCGCTCTACGTGTGGCACCACGACGAGCCCGGCGCGATATTCCGGCACGCGGCGGTGCAGACACGCGCGGACGGCGTGCTGGACCGCGCGGCCGACTGCACGCTACCGCCGCCGATGCGCCTGCTGCTGGACGGCGAGGCGCCGGGTGTTCCGGAACGGATCGACATCACCGCCACGCGGGCGGGCGATTCGGTGCACGCCGAGTTCCGCTCGCGCTCCTATGCGCGCCTGGCGCAGCCCAGTGAGATGCACCTCAACCGCTCGACGGTGCTCTGTGAAACGGACGGCACCGTCCGCGCGAGCGGCACAGTGCAAGGCGAAGACTTCGACTTTGTCGGTACCGGTGTATTCGAGTTCCTCTATGGCTGAACGGATTTCATCGCTGCTGCGTCGCTCGGTCGAGCACCTGGAGGACGAGGTGCCCGACAGCTACCGCTTGCTGGTCGCCGAGCTCGGCACGATGGTGGTGGAGCTGGACGTCGACGGCGAGGTCTTTGCGGTGCGCGGCGGTGATCGGCTTCGGGTGTCGGACGGCGCGGCGGGCGCGGCCGGTGTCCGGATCGTCACCTCGCGAGCCACCATCCTCGACCTGCTCGACGCCGGGGTGGGGCTCGGCGAGGCGGTGGAGGCGGGCACGGTGCGCGTGCGGGGCGCTCTCGACGACGTCCAGCGTGCGCACGACTCGCTGCTGGCCTACGTCCACGCCGCGGTGCGCGCGCCCGCTCAGCCCGCACTGCTGGCCGAACTGCGGGCGGGGCCGCCATGACCGAGTGCGTTTGCACGCCGGCGTCCTGCGAGCGGCGCCCCACCGTGGCGGTCCTCGGCGCCGGCATCGCCGGCCTCACCGCCGCGCACGAACTGGCCGAGCGCGGCTTCGTCGTCACCGTGTACGAGCCGCGACGCGACGAGCGCAACGG
The DNA here is from genome assembly GCF_002086635.1 of Mycobacterium alsense. Lineage (GTDB taxonomy): Bacteria > Actinomycetota > Actinomycetes > Mycobacteriales > Mycobacteriaceae > Mycobacterium > Mycobacterium alsense. Next base: position 146,694 of record NZ_MVHD01000001.1, read on the forward strand.
ATTTTGCACCGCGCCCGCGGGGACGTACCCTCCCGTCAAGCTCGGCGGCCTCGCCGCGTCCCAGTACTCGACGGTGGGCAGCCACGACGGAAGCCAAGCCGAACTGCGACCGTTCCCGGGCCGCCGGGGGCGGCCACGTCCGCCCGGGCGAGCGGTCGCGGGCGAACACGGGTTCCGCTTCTTTCCCGCGTATTACCTACACATCTGGGACATGTTCCAGCGCATTCCGGTCTACGAGCCCACCCACACGGGCGGATGGGCGCCGACCTCGCGCACCATCTATGACAACGTCCGGCGGGTGATCACCCAGGGCGTCACCGTCGACGGCAAGCCGTCCCTCGTCTTTCCCCGCGAACGCCCCCGCAGCGGTGCCGAGTTTCTCGGCATCCTGGGCCAACTCGCGACGGTGGGCCTGACTTTCGGCGACGTCGCGACCTTCCAGAGCAGGATGCTGCGCTATCTGGTCACCAGCCCCCTGCGCCGGGCGCGGGAGCTGCAAAACGTGTCCGCCTACGACTTCTTCGTCGGACACGACAGCAAGACCGGAACCAACCAATTCTCCTACACGCCACCGTGCGAGGCGCTGCTGCGCCAAATGCCAAGGGTCCTGGCCGCATTCGACTCGCGCTGGGGCGACGCGCGCACCAACCTCAGCACCTATCTGCAGCTGTACCTGAACATGGACCGCACCGACAACAAGGCCGACGGGGTACTCAACGGCCCCACCACCGAGGCCTGGTTCGACCATTGGTATCGCCACCTCGTCGCGCTCGGTGTCCGCTTCGTCCACAACGCGGCGACCCGCCTCGACCCGCCCGCCTTCGACGCGGCCGAACCGCCCCACCTCAGGCCGCGGGTGCGGATCACATTCGCCGACGGCACGCGGGCCACCCCCGACTACACGATCGTCGCCGTCGACGCCCCGGCGGCCGAATTCATCACCACCGCGCTGCGCGCGGGCGGCACCGGCGGCACCGTGGCCGGACTGGACGGATTCACCACGCTCGCTCCCCCGCCCGACGGTCCGCTGCAGCCGGCGTCGACGCGGCCGCGAACACGCCGGAATCCCTACGCCATGGACGAATTGGGCCGGGTGCCGTGGGATCGGTTCCAGACGCTGTGCGGCATCCAGTACTACTTCGACACGGAATTCCAACTGCTGCGCGGACACATGTTGTACGCCGGCACGGACTGGGCGCTGTCGTCGATCAATCAGCAGGGTTTGTGGGAAAAACAACCGATCCTGGACCGCGACGGCCACGTCTCGGTGCTGTCGGTCGACATCGGGAATTTCAACGCCCCGTCCCGTCACCTGGGCAAGGCGGCCCGCGACTGCACGCCCGACGAGATCGCCGCCGAGGTGTGGCGGCAGATCGTGGCCGCGCTCACGGGCAACGTCGAGGCCTTCGCCGAGGAGGTCCTGCCGTGGCCCGCGTGGTACGCGCTCGACCGTGGCCTGGTGATGGCGGTCGGCCCGGGTCAGGGCGGGGGCCGCCCCGTGCGCAACGAGACGCCGTACCTCGTTCCCATCGTCGGGGACTGGACCAACCGGCCCAGCAGCGACCCGTGGAACCCGCACGGGACGTCGTGGAGCAGCGCGCCGCCGGAGGACTGGTGGCTGGAAGACCTCGAGAAGCGCAACGTCTGGCAGGCCCGCCACGGCGGCTATCAGGTGCACCACAATTCGGTCGTCTTCGCGGGCACCTGGAACAAGACGTTCACCCGGTTGACCTCGATGGAGGCCGCATGCGAGTCGGGACGGCATGCCGTCAACGCCATCCTCGACCACTACGTCTGGGTCGAATCGGGCGGCGTCGATCGCCGGGAGAAGACGACCCTGCGCTGGGAATTCCCCTACGGCTTCCTCGATCAGGGTCTGTCGAGCCCGATTCGGCTGCCCACACCGGCCGGTGACTACTGCTACGTCTTCGACATCGAAAATCGCGAGCCGGCCGACACCCGGGCCCTGCGCACGCTGGACTCGAAATTCTGCCAACAGTCGCTCCCCCATCCGCTGGACGTACTCGCCGGCTGGGGTGCCCCCGTGTCCCCCGTCCCCCCGCCCGCTGGAGGTTAGAAATGTTCATGCCGACAAGCGATTACACCCAGCAGTTGCTCGCCTACCTGCAGGCCTGGCGCCAGCTGCTGGAGCAGTGGACCGGCATGACGGCCGGGGTGCCGTTCCCGACGCTCCCGTTCGCGATGCCCGCGGCGCCGTTCATGCCACCGGGCGGGCAGTTCGTGCCGCCGACGGTGCCGTTCGTGCCGCCGGCGGTGCCGTTCGTGCCGCCCGCGGTGCCGTTCGTGCCGCCGCCCGCCGCGGCGGGCGCGCCGACGCCGCCCGCGCCGGCCGACTACACGCAGCAGTTGTTCAGCTATCTCGCGGCCTGGCGGCAATACCTCGAGCAGATGACGGGGGCGGCGCCGGGATCGCCGCAGGCGCCGACCGCGCAGGCGCCCGCCGAGACCGCCGACGGCGGCGGCGCGGCGTCGCACGCGCGCCCGCCGGACGTGCCGATTCCACCCCCCGACGAGGCCGGCAGCAGGGGCCCGATCGACACCGCCCGCAAGGAGCCCAGCCCCACGTGGCCGCCGCGGCTGGTGGACATCGAGCCCGGCAGCTACGGCGGGAGCCAAGTCGTCAGCACCGACGTGTCGGGGGCCGCCGACCCCTTCGGCCCGCGGCTGGACGTGCCCGAGGTGCTGAGCCCGCCCGAATACGACTTCGGGTATCAATTCGACGGCCCGCGCCGGAGGACCACCGCCGGCGCGGCCGCCGCATCGGTCGTGCCTGTGCGCGCGACACCGGAGGCGGCCACCCAGCTACCCATCACCGGCACGCCGTTTCGCAGCGCGATCGAGCGCGCGCAGGCGACTTTGGGGGCGCTCGGCGAGGTCCGTGAAACGCCCTCGCCCTGAAGACTGGTGGCAGGTACAGGATTCGAACCTGTGTAGGCGTAAGCCGACGGATTTACAGTCCGCTCCCATTGGCCGCTCGGGCAACCTGCCGCCAGACAGGTTACAACGACCGGGTAGACAAGGCACAAACGGCTAACCGGATGAAGGGACGGATCGCATGGCTGACTCATCGTTCGACATCGTCAGCAAGGTCGATCGCCAGGAAGTCGACAACGCGCTCAACCAGGCCGCCAAGGAGCTGGCCACCCGGTTCGACTTCCGCGGCACCGACACCAAGATCGCGTGGAAGGGTGACGAGGCGATCGAGCTGACGTCGTCCACCGAGGAGCGCGTCAAGGCAGCCGTCGACGTCTTCAAGGAGAAGCTGGTCCGCCGCGACATCTCGATGAAGGCCTTCGAGGCCGGCGAGCCGCAGGCGTCGGGCAAGGTCTACAAGGTCACCGGCAGCCTCAAGCAGGGCATCAGCAGCGAGAACGCCAAGAAGATCACCAAGCTCATCCGCGACGAGGGGCCGAAGAACGTCAAGACCCAGATCCAGGGCGACGAGGTCCGCGTCACCAGCAAGAAGCGCGACGACCTGCAGGCCGTCATCGCGATGCTCAAGCAGGCCGACCTGGACGTGGCGCTGCAGTTCGTCAACTACCGGTAGCAGCTGACCTTGGTCCCTGGCCCGACCAACCGGTGGGTATCTAGGCTGCATGGGGAAGCCCCCGGAGTTAAGCGAGGTTCACGATGACCGTGACTCCCCAGGACCGGCAGTTCGACGTCGTCATCATCGGCGCGGGCATCTCCGGCATCGACGCGGCCTACCGTATCTCCGAGCGCAACCCCGGCCTGACCTACACGATCCTGGAGCGGCGCGCGCAGATCGGCGGCACCTGGGACCTGTTCCGCTACCCCGGCGTTCGCTCCGACAGCAGCATCTTCACCCTGTCGTTCCCCTTCGAGCCGTGGACCCGCGAGGAGGGCGTGGCCGACGGCGAGCACATCCGCGAGTACCTGAGGACCACCGCGCACAAGTACGGCATCGACCGCCACATCCGGTTCAACAGCCGCGTCGTCGCGGCGGACTGGGACTCGTCCACCGACACGTGGACGGTCACCGCCGAGGAAGACGGCGCGCGCCGGACCTACCGCGGCCGCTTCGTGTTCTTCGCCAGCGGCTACTACGACTACGACGAGGGCTACACCCCGGACTTTCCCGGCATCGAACGCTTCGAGGGCACCGTCATCCACCCCCAGCACTGGCCCGAGGACCTCGACTACGCCGGCAAGAACGTCGTCGTCATCGGCAGCGGCGCCACCGCCGTCACGCTGATCCCCTCGCTGGCCGAAAGCGCCGGCAAGGTCACCATGCTGCAGCGCTCACCGACGTACCTGGTTTCGGCGTCCAAATACGGCAAGGTCGCCGCCGTCGCTCGTAAACTGCTGCCCCGCAGGCCTTCCCACCTGGTGATCCGGATGTACAGCGCGCTGACGGAGGCGGTGTTCTTCTTCTTGTCCCGCAAGGCGCCGGGTTTGGTGCGCTGGCTGCTGCGGCGCAAGGCGATCAACAGCCTGCCCCCCGGCTACGCCGTCGACGTCCATTTCAGGCCGCGGTACAACCCGTGGGATCAGCGGATGTGCCTGATCCCGGACGCCGACCTCTATAACGCCATCTCCCAGGGCCGCGCCGAGGTCGTCACCGACCGCATCGACCACTTCGACGCGACCGGCATCGTCCTCGAATCCGGCGGGCACCTCGACGCCGACATCATCGTCACCGCGACGGGCCTGCAACTGCAGGCCCTGGGCGGGGCCGCGATCAGCCTGGACGGCGAACCGGTCGACCACCGCGACCGATTCGTCTACAAGGCGCACATGCTCGAAGACGTGCCCAACCTGTTCTGGTGCGTGGGTTACACCAACGCCTCGTGGACGCTGCGGGCCGACATCACCGCGCGGGCCACGGCAAAGCTGCTGGCGCACATGGCCTCCCACGGCTACACGCACGCCTACCCGCACCTCGGCGACCAGCCCATGGACGTCAAGCCGTCGTGGGACATCCAGGCCAACTACGTGAAACGGTCGTGGCACGCGCTGCCGAAATCGGGCACCAAGCGGCCGTGGAACGTGCGGCAGAACTACCTCGCCGACGCCATCGACTACCGGTTCGACCGCATCGAGGAGTCGATGGTGTTCGGCCGCGTGTCCGACCGCGCGGCGCTGGCCGGGTAGGCCCGCGCGGGAATACGCTGATCGCCATGGCACCCGACAAGCGCGAAGCCAGAGTCGTTGTCCTCGGTGGCGGTTCCTGGGGAACCACGGTGGCGTCCATCTGCGCGCGCCGCGCGCCGACGCTGCAGTGGGTGCGCTCCGAGGCGACCGCCAAGGACATCAACGACAACCACCGCAACAGCCGCTACCTCGGCAACGACGTCGTACTGAGCGACACGCTGCGCGCCACCACCGACTTCGTCGAGGCCGCCAACTCCGCCGACGTCGTCGTGATGGGGGTGCCCTCGCACGGCTTCCGCGGCGTGCTCACCGAGCTGAGCAAGGAGCTCAGGCCCTGGGTGCCGGTGGTGTCCCTGGTCAAGGGGCTGGAGCAGGGCACCAACATGCGAATGTCGCAGATCATCGAGGAGCTGCTGCCCGGCCACCCGGCGGGCATCCTGGCCGGGCCGAACATCGCCCGCGAGGTGGCCGAGGGCTACGCGGCCGCGGCGGTGCTGGCGATGCCCGACCAGCACCTGGCGACCCGGCTGGCGGGCCTGTTCCGCACCCGGCGCTTCCGCGTCTACACCACCGACGACGTCATCGGGGTCGAGATGGCCGGTGCCCTGAAGAACGTCTTCGCCATCGCCGTGGGGATGGGCTACTCGCTGGGCATCGGGGAAAACACCCGCGCGCTGGTGATCGCGCGCTCGCTGCGCGAAATGACCAAGCTGGGCGTGGCGATGGGCGGAAACCCCGACACCTTCCCCGGCCTGGCCGGTCTCGGTGACCTGATCGTTACCTGCACCAGCCAGCGCAGCCGCAACCGCCACGTCGGCGAACAACTCGGCGCCGGCAAGCCGATCGACGAGATCATCGCGTCGATGAACCAGGTCGCCGAGGGCGTCAAGGCGGCCAGCGTGATCATGGAGTTCGCCAACGAATTCGGCCTGAACATGCCGATTGCCCGGGAGGTGGACGCGGTGATCAACCACGGCTCGAGCGTCGAACAGGCCTACCGCGGGCTCGCCGCCGAGGTTCCCGGTCACGAGGTGCACGGCTCAGGTTTCTGATCCGGCGGTTGAACGGCGCGTAGCGAAAACATTTGGATTCGCTATGCGGGAGGCCCGTCGGCTTGACCCGCGCTTTGCCCGGCAAATACCGTCGTAGCAGGTAGCCGGGCTGTGACCCGCGATTCGCGCAGTCGTAATCGTCTGTGCGCCAACGAGCTACGCCGACGCAACGCAGCGCAATCCGGGGCGAATATCGGAACATCCCCCGCTAAGACAACGAGGGAAGCCAACCGATGCAGGACATCGACCAGCTCGACGAGCAAGCGATCGACCAGGGCCACAAGGAAACACGAATGGACCGGATACGATCGATCGCCCGCCACGACTTGCCGGCGTCGCTCGTGGTCTTCCTGGTCGCGCTCCCGTTGTCACTGGGGATCGCGATCGCCTCGAACGCCCCCGTGCTCGCCGGGCTGATCGCCGCGGTCGTCGGGGGCATCGTCGTCGGAGCCATCGGCGGATCACCGCTGCAGGTCAGCGGCCCCGCCGCCGGCCTCACCGTGGTGGTGGCCGACCTGATCTCCCAATTCGGTTGGGGGGTAACCTGTTTGATCACCATGGCCGCGGGCGTGCTCCAGGTTCTTTTGGGGCTCAGCCGGGTGGCGCGGGCCGCGCTGGCGATCTCGCCCGTGGTCGTGCACGCCATGCTGGCCGGGATCGGGATCACGATCGCGCTGCAACAGGCGCACGTGCTGCTGGGCGGGCAATCCAAGAGCACCGCCTGGCACAACCTCGTTGGCCTGCCTGGGCAGATCATCGGGGCGCATCGGCCCGGCGCGCTGTTGGGTGTGGCGGTGATCGTCATCATGGTCGGGTGGCGCTGGGTTCCGGCCCGACTGCGCTTCATTCCGGGCCCGCTGGTCGCCATCGTGGGTGTGACCATCATCTCGGTGGTCTTCCCGTTCGACGTGCGGCGAATCCAGCTCAACGGGTCACCCCTGGACGCGCTGCAGCTGCCCGATATTCCGCACGGCAACTGGGGCGCGTTCGCCATCGGCGTGATCACCGTGGCGCTCATCGCCAGCGTCGAGAGCCTGCTCTCGGCGGTCTCGGTCGACCGGATGCACCACGGTCCGCGCACCGACTTCGACCGCGAGCTGATCGGGCAGGGCACCGCCAACGCCGTGTCGGGGGCGATCGGAGGGCTGCCGATCACCGGGGTGATCGTCCGCAGCTCAACCAACGTCAACGCCGGCGCGAAAACCCGCGCCTCCGCCCTCCTGCACGGCGTGTGGATCCTGTTGTTCACGGTTCCGTTCGCGGGGTTGGTCGAAGAGATTCCGACCGCGGCGCTGGCCGGATTGCTGATCGTCATCGGCATTCAGCTGCTGAAGCCGGCCCACATCGAAACGGCCATGAGGCACGGCGATCTCGCCGTCTACGTGGTGACCGCGGTCAGCGTCATCTTCCTCAACCTGCTGCACGGCGTGCTGATCGGACTCGCCCTGGCCATCGCGTTGACCGGATGGCGGGTGATCCGCGCCAGGGTCGAAGCCACGCCCGACGGCCAAGGATGGCACGTGCTGATCGAGGGCCCGGCATGCACCTTCCTCGCCCTGCCCCGACTGACTCGCGTGTTGGCGTCCGTCCCCGCGGGATCGTCAGTGACGGTTGAGCTTTCGGTCAACTACCTCGATCACGCCGCCCATCAAGCGATCAGCGACTGGCGGCGCCAGTTCGAGGCGACGCGTGGCACGGTCCGGATCCACGGACTGTTCGAGACGGGCCACCTCATCCGTCGACACACCACCAGGCTGGTCGAAGCCGAAAGGCCCGAAGCGGCAGCCTAACCCAACCGCGAGCGGTCAGTCGACGTCGATGCGGATGTGAAGCCGCTTGCCGCACACCTGCGCCAGGCGTGCCAGCACATCGACGCGCGGCACCTCGGTCCCCGCCTCCCACGCCGCGACGGCGTCCTGCGCGACGCCGAGCGCCTCCGCGAGTTGGGCCTGGTTCATGTCCGCGCCGGCGCGTGTTTCGAAGATCAAATCCGGCAGATCCAGTGCCAGCCCGGCTTCGTGAATATCTAGTGCGTTAGCTTCCGGCATCGCAGTCACCGCCTTCATAACGGTCAGCCAACGGAGTACGGCTAAACCCGATGGTACGCCGCCGCTAGCGGCCGGCCATCTCCTCGAGCCGGCGGATACGGTCCTGGATCGGCGGGTGCGTCGAGAACAGCGAGCCGATCCTCTCACCCGCGCGGAACGGGTTGGCGATCATCAGGTGCGCCTGGCTGGCCAGCTGCGGCTCCGGCGGCAACGGGGCCGCCTGGACCCCGCTGGAGATCTTGCGCAGCGCCGACGCCAGGGCCAGCGGGTCCCCGGTCAGCACGGCGCCCGACTCGTCGGCCTGGTATTCCCGCGACCGGGACACCGCGAGCCGGACCACGGTCGCCGCGATGGGCCCGAGCAACGAAACCAGCAGCAGCGCAAAGGGATTCTCGCCGTCGCGGTCATTGCCGCCGAAGAACATCGCTATGTAGGACAGCGCGGTGATCACCGACGCCATCGCACCGGCGACGCAGGAGATCAGGATGTCGCGGTTGTAGACGTGCGAAAGCTCATGCCCCAGCACGGCGCGCAGCTCACGCTCATTGAGCATCTGCAGGATGCCGGTGGTGCAGCACACCGCGGCGTTGCGCGGGTTGCGGCCGGTGGCGAACGCGTTGGGGGCGTTGGTGTCGCTGATGTACAGCCTCGGCATCGGCTGGTGGGCGGCGGTGGCCAGCTCGCGCACGATCCGATACATGGCCGGCTCCTGCAACTCCGAGACCGGCTGCGCGTGCATGGCCCGCAGCGCCAGCTTGTCGCTGTTGAAGTAGGTGTAGGCGTTCATGCCGATCGCGAACAGGACCGCCAACCACATGGCCGTCCTGCCGAACAGCGAGCCCACCAGCACGATCAACACGGACATACCGACCAACAGGGCGAAGGTCTTCAGCCTGTTGGCATGGGGATGCCAGGTCATCGGTGCCCTCCTAGGAACACTCCGCACGACGCGTTCACGCTCATCATTGTCGACCATTGAACGCCCGAGACGGCGGTTGAGGTTCCGTGACCGCTAACCGTGGCGGCTCACCGTGTAGTCGACGAGCGTCTCGAGCGCGCGCCGGCCGGGGCCGTCGGGCAAAAGCGCCAGCTCCTGGCGCGCTTGGGCCGCGTACTGCGTCAGGAAGTGCTTGGCCTTGGCCATGCCGGGTGACGCGCGCAACAGCGTCAGCGCCTCGGCGACCTGCGCGTCGTCCTCGACGGGCCCGGACAGCAGCTCGCGCAGCCGCGCCGCCTCCGGCGCGGGCTCGCGCAACGCATAAACCATCGGCAGGGTGTGCACGCCTTCGCGCACGTCGGTCCCGGGCAGCTTGCCGGACTCGTGGGAGTCGCTGTCGATGTCGATGATGTCGTCGGAGATCTGAAACGCGGTGCCCACGATGCCGCCGAGGCGGCTCAGCCGCTCCACCTGGTCGCCGTCGGCGCCCGCGAACATTGCGCCGAACCGGCCCGCGGCCGAGATCAGGCACGCCGTCTTCTCGTACACCACCTTCAGGTAGTGCTCGAGGGCATCGGTCCCCTCGGCGGCTCCCCGCCCCTCGCGCATCTGCCCGGTCACCAGTTGGGCGAACGTCTCGGCGATCAGCCGCACCGCTTCGGGCCCGAGCCGCGACACCAGCCGCGACGCCGTCGCGAACAGGTAGTCGCCGGCCAGGATCGCGACGTTGTTGCCCCAGCGCACATTTGCCGTCGGCGTGCCCCGGCGGACCTCGGCCTCGTCCATCACGTCGTCGTGGTACAGCGTGGCCAGGTGCACCAGTTCGATGACCGCGCCGGCGATGGTCACCTCGGCGGCGTCGGGGTTGGGCCCGATCTGCGCGGACAACACGGTGAACAGCGGCCGAAACCGCTTACCCCCGGCCTTGAACAGGTAGGTCAGCGAGTCGGTCATCACCGCGTCGGCGCTGCGCAGCTCGGTGTCCATGAGCTGCTCGATCCGCCCGACGCCGTCGCGCACGGTCTCGGCGAACGCGGCATCCGCGAAGTCGATGCCCGCCACCACGGTCGCCGGAGTGCTCACCCGACCAACATACTGGTGGGCATGAGGATCGGAGCCGACGTGGTGGTCGTGGGCGCCGGGCCGGCGGGGTCGGCCGCGGCGGCCTGGGCCGCCCGCGCGGGCGCCGACGTGCTCGTCGTCGACTTCGCCAGTTTCCCCCGCGACAAGGCGTGCGGTGACGGGCTGACCCCGCGCGCCGTCGCCGAGGTCGAACGACTGGGCCTCGGCGACTGGCTCGACACCCGCATCCGCCACCGCGGGCTGCGGATGAGCGGGTTCGGCGGCGAGGTCGAAGTCGACTGGCCCGGGCCGTCGTTCCCGTCGACCGGCAGCGCCGTGGCCCGCCTCGAGCTGGACGACCGGATCCGCAAGTGCGCCGAGGATTCCGGGGCGCGGATGCTGTTGGGCACCAAAGCCGTTGCCGCCCATCATGACTCGTCGCGGCGGGTGGTCTCTTTGACGCTGGCCGACGGGACCGAGGTGGGGTGCCGCCGGTTGATCGTCGCCGACGGGGCCCGGTCACCGCTGGGCCGCAAGCTGGGGCGGCGCTGGCATCAGGAGACGGTGTACGGCGTCGCCGCCCGCGGCTACCTGACCACCCCGCGCGGCGACGACCCCTGGCTGACGTCGCACCTGGAACTGCGCTCCCCCGACGGCGCCGTTTTGCCCGGCTACGGCTGGATCTTCCCGCTGGGCAACGGCGAGGTGAACATCGGCGTCGGTGCGCTGTCGACGTCGAAGCGGCCGGCGGACCTGGCGCTGCGACCCCTGATCTCCTACTACACCGACCTGCGCCGCGACGAGTGGGGCTTCGTCGGCGAGCCGCGCGCGGTGGCGTCGGCGCTGCTGCCGATGGGCGGCGCGGTGTCCGGGGTGGCCGGGCCCAACTGGATGCTGATCGGCGACGCCGCGGCCTGCGTCAACCCCCTCAACGGCGAGGGCATCGACTACGGCATGGAGACTGGTCGGCTGGCCGCCGAGCTGCTGGACTGCGCCGATCTGTCTCGGCTGTGGCCGTCGCTGCTGCAAAACCATTACGCGCGCGGGTTCTCGGTCGCGCGCCGGCTGGCGTTGTTGCTGACCTTCCAGCGGTTCTTGCCCGCGACCGGGCCGATCGCGATGCGCTCGACGCGGCTAATGGCCATCGCCGTGCGGGTGATGGCCAACCTGGTCACCGACGAGGACGCCGACTGGGTGGCGCGGGCCTGGCGGGGCGGCGGGCGGCTGTCCCGGCTGATCGACCGCCGAACGCCGTTCAGCTGAACCCGCCAAGCCTCCGCGGGGACCGGTTCCCCCGCCGAGCCGATACATAAACCGGGGCTGCGCTTTTCGGCGTGTCGCCGCCGCCGTGTATGTCGAGGTATCAACCCCATTGACATATATCAGCACGGTTGATATATATGACGCATGACTCAACCACTAGATTTCGAATTCGAAACCGCCTACCGTGGCGAATCCGCCCAATTCGGTGAGGGCACGCGACCGCCCTGGAGCATCGACGCCCCGCAGCCCGAGCTCGCCGCGCTGATCGAGCAGGGCAAGTTCCACGGCGACGTCCTCGACGTGGGCTGCGGCGAAGCGGCCATCTCGCTGGCGCTGGCCGAACGCGGCCACACCACCGTCGGCCTGGACCTGTCCCCCACCGCGATCGACCTGGCGCGCCGCGAGGCCGAGAGGCGCGGGCTGACCAATTTGACCTTCGAGGTGGCCGACATCAGTTCGTTCACCGGCTACGACGGCCGGTTCGGCACCATCGTCGACAGCACCCTGTTCCACTCCATCCCGGTGGAGGCGCGCGAGGGTTACCAGCAGTCGATCCGGCGGGCCGCCGCGCCGGGCGCGTCGTACTTCGCGCTGGTCTTCGACAAGGCCTCGGTGCCCGAGGGCCCGATCAACGCCGTCACCGCCGACGAGCTGCGCGAGGCGGTATCCAAGTACTGGGTCGTCGACGACATCAGGCCGGCCCGCATCTACGCCAAGCTGCCCGAGGGCATCACGGACATGCCGGGCATGCTGTTTCCGGACGTCCGCGACGAGCCCAACGGCCTCAAATCGGTCGGCGCCTGGTTACTGACCGCGCATTTGGCGTGAGGTGTATAGTCCGGCTAATGAAGGCTTCGAGGCTGGCTTCGCTCATCGCCATGGCGGGCGCCGCTATCGCATTGGCGGCGCCCGCGCAGGCCGATGACTACGACTACATCTTCAAGCAGACCGTCAACCACTTCGGCGTTTACGGCCCGCAGGACCAACTCGCGTGGCTGGGCAAGATCAGCTGTGAGCGGATCGGCAGGGGTGTGGACGGCGACGCGTACAAGTCGGCCAACTTCATCCAGCACAACCTTCCGCTGGGCACCACGCAGGGTCAGGCGCTCCAATTCCTGGGGGCCGCGGTCGACCACTACTGCCCGGACCAGGTCGGCTTCGTGCAGGCCGCGGGCCGCTGAGCAAATGGCGGCACCGCGAGACTGTAACTAGCGACACCCTCTCTCGGCCGATATGTCGGTAGTTGCAGTCTCGCGGGCGAGAGTGCTACAGCGGCTTGTAGCCCGCGTGCAGGGCGACGATCCCACCGGTCAGGTTGCGCCACCGCACCGCCGACCATCCCGCCGCTGAAATTTGGTGCGCCAGTGTGGGCTGGTCGGGCCAGGCCCTGATCGACTCGGCCAGGTAGACGTAGGCGTCGGGGTTGGAAGACACCGCGCGCGCCACCCGCGGCAGCGCCCGCATCAGGTATTCCTTGTAAGCGGTGGCGAACAGCGCGTTGGTGGGCGTGGAGAATTCGCACACCACCAACCGGCCGCCCGGGCGGGTGACGCGGAACATCTCCCGCAGCGCCGCCCGGTGGTCGACCACGTTGCGCAACCCGAAACTGATGGTGACGGCGTCGAAGACCGCGTCGCCGAACGGCAGCCGGGTGGCGTCGCCGGCCACCTTGGGAACCTTGCGGCCCGCGCCCGCCGCGAGCATGCCGGCGGAAAAGTCGGCGGCCACACACCAGGCCCCGGATTTCGACAGCTCCACGGTCGACACCGCCGTGCCCGCGGCCAGGTCGAGGACCTTCTGGCCCACCCCGATCCTCAGCGCCGCGCGGGTGGCCCGCCGCCAGTACCGGTCCTGGCCCAGCGACAGCACCGTGTTGGTCAGGTCGTAACGGCGGGCTACCCCGTCGAACATCGACGCGACGTCGCGGGGGTTCTTGTCCAGCGCCGCGCGACTCACGGCGTCGACGCTACCTGCCGCTCAGGCGGCGGCGGCCCCGCGCCCGCCCAGCACCGCCTCATAGTGCCCGAGCAACTCGTCGCAGATGACCGGCCAGCTGCGGCGCAGCACGCTGCGCCGGGCGGCCGGCGCGTAGCGGTGCCGCTCGGCGAGCAGGTGCGCGACGGCGGCGGGCAGCCGCGCCTCGAATTCGTCGACACCCAGCAGCAGCCCGGTGCGGCACGGGGCGACCAGGTCGCGCGGGCCGCCGGCGTCGGGGGCGATGACCGGCAGGCCCGACGCCAGCGCCTCCTGCACGACTTGGCAAAACGTTTCGTGCTCACCGGGATGCACGAAGACGTCCATGCTGGCGTAGGCCGCGGCGAGCCGCGGGCCGTAGAGCGCGCCGGTGAAAACCGCTGAGGGCATGGCGGATTGCAACTTGGCCCGCGCGACGCCGTCGCCGACGATGACCAGTTGCACCGAATCGTCGGCGCCCACCGCGGCCAGCCGCTCGACGTGCTTCTCCGGCGCGAGCCGGCCCACGAACCCGACGATCGGCTTGCCGAACGGCGACCACCGCCGCCGCAGCTCCTCGCTGCGCGCCGACGGCGCGAACTGCAGCACGTCCACCCCGCGCGCCCACCGGTGCAGCCGCGGGAAGCGCTGGGCGGCAAGCGATTCCATGGTCGCGGTGGATGGCACCAGGGTCCGGTCGGCGAGGCCGTGCAGGTGGCGAAACCAGGCCCACGCCGCCCGTGCCGTCATCGGAATGCCGTAGCTCGCCGCGAAACCGGGCACGTCGGTCTGATAGACCGCGACCGCCGGCACGCCCAGGCGGCGCGCCGCCAGCACCCCGCCGTAACCGAGCAGCGCCGGCGACGCCAGGTGCACCACGTGCGGATCGAACCCGCGCAGCACGCCGAGCATCCGCGGCATCGGCACCCCCAGCGGCAGCGTGGTCACCTTGGGAAACATCCGCGACGGCGCGCGGTGCACGCGGATGCCGTCGTGAATCCGGTCCGCCCGGGGCATGCCCCGCGGGTTGTCGGGGGCGATGACGAGGGCCTCGTGACCCGTTCGGCGCAGATGCTCGAGGACGCGCAGCACCGAGTTGCTGACACCGTTGACGTTCGGGAGGAAGGATTCGGCGACGATGGCAACGCGCACGACGCCAGCATGCCGACTTCGGTTGTCGGGCAGGTTGCCTACGGGCGTATCCCGCGCGAAATCTGCTGGTCCCGGCGGTCCAGCGACCGTTCCAGCAGCGCCAGCCCGGCCAGGGCGGCCGCCGCGACCAGCCACGCGGCCACCGCGATGGACCCCGCCGGAATGATCGCCAGCCCGGCGTTTCGGTGCTGCACCCGAACCAGGTTTGGATCCTTCTTGTTGTATTCGACGTAGATTCGCATGCCGGTCGCCAACTGCGACGGATACAGCACGCCGAGCTCGGGTCGGTAGGTGACGCGCTCGGGCGTGACGAACTCGATGGTCGAGCGCCGCGGCCCGGCGCTGAGCACCTCGGCCTGCGCCACGCCCATGTTGCGCTGGATCGCCAGGTCGTCGCGCCACGCGCCGGCCACCAGCAGCACCGACTGCAGCGTGACCAGGGCGGTCAGGACCAACACAGCGATGCGCAACCACCGCAACACGATCCGGCCGCGGGTCGTCGGCGGCTTGTCGGTTCGACCGTGAATAAGTACGTGCAACAAGACCTTTGGTGAAATCAAAGGGCCGCCTTGATGGCGGCGTGCAGCTGTCGCAGCGAGGAGCGGTCCGCCTTGACCTCCAGCACCCGCATGCCGGGGACGGGTTCGTCGAGGGCCGCGCTCAGCTCGTCGACCTCGATCTGCCGGCTCTCCACGTGATAGGCGCGGCACAGCGCGCCGACGTCGACGTCGTGCGGGGTGCCGAAGATCCGCGACGACACGTCGGAGAACCGGGGATCGCCCTGCTCGAGCAGCTCGAAGATGCCGCCGCCGTTGTCGTTGGACACCACGATCGTCAGCCGTTGCGGCGTCGGCTCGGTGGGCCCGATCAGCAGCCCCGAGCTGTCGTGCACGAAAGTCAGGTCGCCGATCAGCGCGACGGTGCGCCCGTCGTGCGCGCCCTCGAACGCCAGCGCCGCGCCGATCGCCGTCGACACGGTGCCGTCGATGCCGGCGACCCCGCGGTTGGACCGGACTGTGATCTGTCCGCGATGCCTCGCGGACCCGAGGCCCACCAGCGCCGCGTCGCGGACCGGGTTGGACGCCCCGAGCACCAGCTGGTCCCCCGGGCGCAACGCGTCGGCCACGGCCGCGGCGACGTGCAGCCCGGTGGTCAACGGGTGCGCCCCGAGCTGGGTGCGCACCGCGTCGTTGGCGTGCCGGTTCATCTCCGCGCAGCGGTGCAGCCATGCCGGCTGCGGCTCCCCGGTGGTGACCGCCCGCGTGCCCGTGGCCTGCGAATTGCCCGAGACGTCGGGCCAGCGGGGCCCGGTGGTCAGCGCGTACACGGGCACCTGCGGGTCGGCCAGCAGCGCCGAAACCGGCCGGTGCAGCGTCGGGCGGCCGAGCATGATCACCTGCTTGGGGCGCAGCAGCCGCAGCGCCAGGGGGTGCAACGGGTTGGCCGGGGCGGGCGCGGTCGGCTCGGCGACGGTGGGCAGCCGCTCCAGGTTCGGGTGCGCTCCGGCGCCGTGCCCGGCGATGACGACCGTGTCGGGAGCCAGGTCGATTTCCAGCGGTTGATCGAACGTGACCGCGGGCGTGTACGTCCACGGCTTGCCGTCGGGCCGCCCGGGCGGGGCCGCGGCCGCGTGCGGTTCGGAATCCGGCACCAACGGCTCGCGCAGCGGGATGTCGAACTGCACCGGGCCGGCGTTGGCGGTGCGAGATCCCGTGGCGGCGGCCAACACCCGGCAGGTGGCCGAGCGCCAGGTGGCGTTGAATTCCGCCATCCGCTCGGGCGCGTCCTCGGCCAGGCCCAGGCTGATCGCGGCGCGCACCTGGGTGCCGAAATAGCCCAGCTGCTCCATGGTCTGGTTGGCGCCGGTGCCCAACAGTTCGTAGGGCCGGTTGGCCGACAGCACGATCAGCGGCACCCGCGCGTAGTTGGCCTCCACCACGGCCGGGCCGAGGTTGGCCACCGCGGTGCCCGACGTCATCGCCACGCACACCGGGGCGCCGGCGGCGATGGCCAGGCCGATGGCCAGGTACCCGGCGGTGCGCTCGTCGATGCGCACGTGCAGGCGGATCCGGCCGGACCGGTCGGCGTCGGCCAAAGCGAACGCCAGCGGCGCGTTCCGCGACCCGGGGCACAGCACCACGTCGCGGACGCCGCCGCGGACCAGCTCGTCGACGACGACGCGGGCCTGGGTCGTCGAGGGATTCACTCCTACAGGGTGTCATAACCCGCGAAACCGACGCCGAGCGTGGAGTTGTTGGCTCGAACCGCCGGGATTTTCGCGCAAACAGGTCGACGTCGGGGCCCGGGTTAGGCCTTGACGCCGGCGAAGAACTGCAGGGCCGCGGAGTTGACGGCCTGCGGGCGCTCCAAAAACCCGAGGTGGCCGGCGTCGGGTATCTGCAGGTAGCGGCCGTTGGGCATGGCGTCGGCGACCTCGCGTCCCAGGTAGGGCGGCGTTACCACGTCGTCGGCGAAGCCCATCACCAGCACCGGCGCGGCGATGCTGCGGTAGGCCGGCAGCCGGTTGGTCTGCGGGGAAACGTCCAGCTGGCAGCGCAGGCCCGGGGTCTGCTTGACCGGCCACGTGCAAAACATCGCGATCCAGTCCGCGACCGCCGCGTCGTCGTTGATCGTCTTGCGGGAGAAGCTTTCCAGCACACGGTTTCTCGCGTCCACGATGGACGGCAGCTGGATCCCGGAGGAGTAAAGCTCAACCTCGGCGTCGTAGAAGAACTTGCGGGCGCGGTCCAGGCGGCCGCGGGTGGCCATCAGCACCGCGGAGGAGACCAGTTCGGGCCGGGCCACCATGAGTTCCTGCGCGATGTAGGCACCCATGGACACCCCGACGAGCCGCGCGGGGGCGGCACCCAGCGACTCGATCAGCGCGGCGGTGTCGGCGACCATGGTCTGCGTCGTGAACCCCTCGGCGTTTTCCGTGGCGCCGATCCCGCGGTTGTCGAAGGTGATGGCCCGGTACCCGGCGGCCAGGAAAGCCGGCACCTGATGGGGGTGCCAGGTGCGGCCCGCGCCGCCGCGGCCGGCGATGAAAACGACGGGCTCGCCGGACCCGCGGTCGTCGTAAGCCAGGTTGATCACCCGCACGACGGTACAAGTAGCGGATAGCAGGCCTTGACCCGGTCGATCCACCACTGCCGCCGCCCCGGCGGCGCGGCCAGCGCCCGCAACCGCGCGGGGTCGGGTGTCACCCGGCCCACCGGCAGGTAGCCGTCGACGGGGACGGCGGCGTCGGCGACGTCTTCGGTGAACAGCCCACCGGTGCCCAGGCCGCAGGCGTGGGGCAGTTGCGGCAGGGCCGCCGCGGCGGTGAGACCGGCGGCGATGCCGACCGCCGAGTCCAGCGCACTCGAGACCACGACGGGGATGTCGATCCGGGCGGCGATGGCGAGCAGGGCCGAAACCCCGCCCAGCGGAGCGACTTTCAGCACCGCGACGTCGGCGGCCCGGTCGCGGACCACGGCGAGCGGGTCGTCGGCCTTGCGGATGCTTTCGTCGGCGGCGATCGGCACGTCGACCCGTGCGCGCAGCGCGGCGAGCTCGGGCACGGTCGCGCAGGGCTGCTCGAGGTATTCCAGCGGGCCGTCGGCGGTCAGCGCGGCCGCCGCCCGCTCCGCCTGCTCGACGCTCCAGCCGCCGTTGGCGTCCACGCGCACGGTTTCGACCAGCTCGCGCACCGCGTTGACCCGCTCGACGTCCTCGGCCAGCGTCTGGCCGGGCTCGGCGACCTTCACCTTGGCCGTGCCGGCCCCCGGAAATCGCGACAGCACCTCGGCGACCTCGGCGGCGGGGACGGCCGGCACGGTCGCGTTGATCGGCACGCGGTCGCGGCGCACCGGCGGCGGCGGCCGGTATGCGCCCTCGATGGCCGAGGCCAGCCAGTGCGCGGCCTCCTGCGGGCCGTATTCGACGAACGCGCCGAACTCGCCCCAGCCCGCCGGGCCCTCGATCAACGCGAGCTCGCGGGTGGTGATGCCGCGAAAGCGCACCCGCATCGGCAGCGCCACCACGTGCAGGCGGCCCACCAGGTCCTCGAGCGACGGCCTCACCGCGGGTACACCCGGCGGCCCGCGAAAAACGTCGCACGGGCGTCGCGCACGGTCACCGGCCCGATGTCGACGATCCGGCCGGCGGCCGCGGCGAGCGCCTCGGCGGTGGGCCGCGCGTCGCGGACGGTCAGCACGGTTCCGGCGACGACGAGATCGGCGGCGGCCATAGGCACGGATGCTAGTGGCCGAGGGCGCGACCGACCCGAATTGCAACACGTTCTAGTCTTGCCCACATGAGTGACCAGCAGCTGCGCAACCCGACCCATAACGGCCACATGTTGGTGGGCGCGCTCAAGCGCCACAGGAACAAGCCGGTGCTCTTCCTCGGCGACACCACGCTGACCGGCGGCCAGATGGCCGACAAGATCAGCCAGTACATCCAGGCGTTCGAGGCGCTGGGCGCCGGCACCGGCGTGGCCGTGGGCCTGCTGTCGCTGAATCGCCCCGAGGTGCTGATGATCATCGGCGCCGGACAGACCCAGGGCTACCGGCGCACCGCGCTGCATCCACTCGGCTCGCTGGACGACCACGCCTACGTGCTCTCCGACGCCGGCATCAGCTCGCTGATCATCGACCCCAACCCGATGTTCGTCGAGCGCGCGCTGGCGTTGCTGGAAAAGGTGCCCTCGCTCAAGCAGATCCTGACCATCGGCCCGGTGCCGCAAGCGCTCAACGGTGTGGCCGTGGATTTGTCGGCCGAGGCGGACAAGTACGAGCCGCAGCCGCTGACCGCCAAGGACCTGCCGCCCGATCAGGTCATCGGCCTGACCTACACCGGCGGTACCACCGGCAAGCCCAAGGGCGTCATGGGCACCGCGCAGTCGATTTCGACGATGACGATGATCCAACTCGCGGAGTGGGAGTGGCCGGAGGAGCCGCGGTTCTTGATGATCACGCCGCTGTCCCACGCCGGGGCGGCGTATTTCCTGCCGACCCTGGTCAAGGGCGGCCAGATGTACGTGCTGCCCAAGTTCGATCCCGCCGAGGTCCTGAAAACCATTGAGGAGAAGCGGATCACGGCCACGTTCGTGGTGCCCTCGATGCTGTACGCGCTGATGGACCATCCGGACTCGCGCACCCGGGACCTGTCGTCGCTGGAGACCGTCTATTACGGGGCGTCGGCGATCAACCCGGTGCGCCTGGCCGAGGCGATCAGCCGGTTCGGCAAGATCTTCGCGCAGAACTACGGGCAGTCCGAGGCGCCGATGGCCATCACCTACCTGGCCAAGGGCGACCACGACGAGAAGCGGCTGACCTCGTGCGGGCGCCCGACGCTGTTCGCGCGCGTGGCCCTGCTCGGCGAGGACGGGCAGCCGGTGCCGCAGGGCGAGCCGGGCGAGATCTGCGTCGGCGGGCCGCTGCTGGCGGGGGGCTACTGGAACCTCCCCGAGGCCACGGCCGAAACGTTCAAGGACGGCTGGCTGCACACCGGCGACATGGCCCGCGAGGACGACGACGGCTTCTACTACATCGTCGACCGGGTCAAGGACATGATCGTCACCGGCGGCTTCAACGTGTTCCCCCGCGAGGTCGAGGACGTGGTCGCCGAGCACCCGGCCGTCGCGCAGGTGTGCGTGGTCGGGGCGCCGGACGACAAATGGGGCGAGGCCGTCACCGCCGTGGTGGTGCTGCGCGCCGACGCGCCCCGCGACGACGCCGCGATCGAGGCGATGACCGCCGAGATCCAGGCCGCGGTCAAGGAACGCAAGGGGTCGGTGCAGTCGCCCAAGCGGGTGGTGATCGTCGACTCGCTGCCGTTGACCGGGCTGGGCAAGCCGGACAAGAAGACCGTCCGGGCGCGGTTCTGGGAGGGCGCCGGCCGGGCCGTCGGCTAGGCCCTCGGCGGCTAGGGTGAGGCGCATGGCCAGTGGCAAATACGTCAAGCCGCCCTGGTGGCTGAAGCCGGCGAACAAGGTTTTCATCCGGATGTCGCGGCTTGGCCTCAGCTTCGGCGGTGAAAGCCCCGTCGTGCTGACGGTCCGGGGACGCAAGTCCGGACGTGAGCGCTCGACGCCGGTGACGCCGATGACGGTGGACGGCAAACGGTATGTGGTGGGCGGGTTTCCGGGCGCGGATTGGATCCGTAACGTCCGCGCCGCCGACTCCGTGACGCTGGCCCGCGGCCGGCACTCCGAGCGAGTACGGATGGTGGAACTGTCCGCCGAAGCGGCGCGGCCGTTCCTGCGGGCCTTTCCCACCGAGGTGCCCACCGGCGTCGGCTTCATGAAACGCTCCGGGTTGGTCAAGGAGGGACGCCCCGAGGAGTTCGAGGCGCTGGCCGGTGTGTGTCCGGTCTTCCGGCTGGACCCGGCATAGGAGCCCAAAGGCCGTGAGCGACAACCCCTTTGATGCGCAGGCATGGCGGCCCGTCGACGGGTTCGACGACCTGACCGACATCACCTACCACCGCCACGTCGCCGACGCCACGGTGCGGGTGGCCTTCAACCGGCCCGAGGTGCGCAATGCCTTCCGGCCGCACACCGTCGACGAGCTCTACCGGGCGCTCGACCACGCCCGGATGTCGCCCGACGTGGGCGTGGTGCTGCTCACCGGCAACGGCCCCTCGCCGAAGGACGGCGGCTGGGCGTTCTGCTCCGGCGGTGACCAGCGGATCCGCGGGCGCTCGGGCTATCAGTACGCCAGCGGGGAGACCGCGGACACGATCGACGCCGCCCGCGCGGGCCGGCTGCACATCCTCGAGGTGCAGCGGCTGATCCGCTTCATGCCCAAGGTGGTCATCTGCCTGGTCAACGGGTGGGCCGCCGGCGGCGGCCACAGCCTGCACGTGGTCTGCGACCTCACGCTGGCCAGCCGCGAGCACGCGCGCTTCAAGCAGACCGACGCCGACGTCGGCAGCTTCGACGGCGGCTACGGCAGCGCGTACCTGGCCCGCCAGGTGGGCCAGAAGTTCGCCCGCGAGATCTTCTTCCTGGGCCGCGCCTACACCGCCGAGCAGATGCACCGCATGGGCGCGGTCAACGAGGTCGTCGACCACGCCGACCTGGAACGCGTCGGCGTAGCGTGGGCGGCCGCGATCAACGCCAAATCGCCTCAGGCGCAACGGATGCTGAAGTTCGCGTTCAACCTGCTCGACGATGGGCTGGTGGGCCAGCAGCTGTTCGCCGGCGAGGCCACCCGGCTGGCGTACATGACCGACGAGGCCGTCGAGGGCCGCGACGCGTTCCTGGAAAAGCGCGACCCTGACTGGAGCCCGTTCCCGCGCTACTTCTAGGCCACGCGAGCGTGACCCCGGTCTCCCCGCCGGCCCGCCTACACTCGCCCCCTGTGAGCAAGAGTCCGCTGCGCAGGTTCACCGACCAGCTCGTCCTGGCGACCATGCGACCCCCCATCTCGCCGCAGATCCTGGTCAACCGGCCCGCGATCAAGCCGGTCAACCTCGACGGCAAGCGGATCCTGCTGACCGGGGCGTCGTCGGGCATCGGCGAGGCCGGCGCCGAACGGCTGGCCCGCGAGGGCGCGACGGTGGTCGTCGTCGCCCGCCGCGGCGACCTGCTCGAGGCGCTGGTGGACCGCGTCACCAAGGCCGGCGGCGCCGCCATCGCGATCCCCTGCGACATCTCGGACCTCGACGCCGTCGACGCGCTGGTCGCCGACGTCGACAAGCGGCTCGGCGGCGTCGACATCCTGGTCAACAACGCGGGCCGGTCCATCCGCCGGCCGCTGGCCGAGTCGCTGGAACGCTGGCACGACGTCGAGCGGACCATGGTGCTCAACTACTACGCGCCGCTGCGGCTGATCCGCGGGCTCGCACCCGGGATGCTCGAGCGCGGCGACGGCCACATCATCAACGTCTCCACGTGGGGCGTGCTGTCGGAGGCCTCGCCGCTGTTTTCCGTCTACAACGCGTCGAAGGCCGCGCTGTCGACGGTCAGCCGGGTCGTCGAAACCGAGTGGGGCCGCAATGGTGTGCACTCGACGACGCTGTATTACCCGCTGGTGGCCACGCCGATGATCGCGCCGACGAAGGCCTACGAGGGGGTGCCCGCGCTGACGTCGGAAGAGGCCGCCGAGTGGATGCTCACCGCGGCCCGCACCCGACCGGTGCGGATCGCACCGCGGATGGCGATCGCGGCCAAGGCGCTGGACACGTTCGGCCCACGCTGGGTCAACACGCTCATGCAGCGCCAGAGCATCCAGCCGGCGCGCTAGAGACGTGATAGACACGAGCTATGGAGATCCTGGCCAGCCGGATGCTGCTCCGGCCGGCGGACTATCAGCGGTCGCTGAGCTTCTACCGCGACGAGATCGGGCTGGCGATAGCCCGCGAGTACGGCGCCGGCACGGTGTTCTTCGCGGGGCAGTCTTTGCTGGAGCTGGCCGGTTACGGCTCCCCGGACCATTCGCGGGGACCCTTTCCCGGTGCGCTGTGGCTTCAGGTCCGCGACATCGAGGCGACCCAGGCCGAGTTGCGCGGCCGGGGGGTGTCGATCGCCCGCGAAGCGCGCCGCGAATCGTGGGGGTTGCGTGAGATGCACGTCACGGATCCGGACGGGATCACGCTGATTTTCGTCGAGGTTCCCGGCGATCATCCCCTGCGCCGCGACACCCGCGGCGACCAAGGGAACATCCGGTGAACTACGAGCTAACATCAAACGACAAGTCAAGGTACACCTGCGTCTCCGCCGCCTGTCCGTTCGACAATTGAATCCTCCGACTACGAGAATCGGGCCTTGTGAACATCGATTTGTTCCTCTTGATCGTTGTCGTAATCACGGCGCTCGCTTTCGATTTCACAAACGGCTTCCATGACACCGGCAACGCGATGGCGACGTCCATCGCCAGCGGCGCGCTGGCGCCGAAGGCGGCCGTCGCCCTGTCGGCGGTGCTCAATCTGGTGGGCGCGTTCATGTCCACCGCGGTCGCGGCCACCATCGCCAAAGGTCTGATCGACGGCCATATCGTGACGCTCGACCTGGTGTTCGCCGGCCTGGTCGGCGGCATCGTCTGGAACCTGCTGACGTGGTTCCTCGGCATCCCGTCGAGCTCGTCGCACGCGCTGATCGGCGGCATCGTCGGCGCCACGATCGCCGCCGTGGGCGGGCACGGCGTCATCTGGAAGGGCGTGGTGTCCAAGGCGATCATCCCGGCGGTCGTCTCGGCGATCCTCGCCATCGCGGTCGGGGCGATGGCGACCTGGCTGGTCTACCGGATCACCCGCGGTGTGTCGGCCAAGCACACCGAGGCCGGGTTCCGCTACGGCCAGTGGGGCTCGGCGTCACTGGTTTCGCTGGCCCACGGCACCAACGACGCGCAGAAGACGATGGGCGTCATCTTCCTGGCGCTGATGTCCTACGGCGCGGTCAGCCACACCGCCGCCACGCCGCCGCTCTGGGTCATCGTCTGCTGCGCCCTGGCCATGGCGTCGGGAACCTACCTGGGCGGTTGGCGGATCATCCGCACGCTGGGCAAGGGGCTGGTCGAGATCAGGTCGCCGCAGGGCATGGCCGCCGAATCGTCCTCGGCCGCTGTCATTTTGCTGTCCGCCCATTTCGGCTACGCGCTTTCCACGACGCAGGTGTGCACCGGGTCCGTGCTGGGCAGCGGCCTGGGCAAGCCGGGCGGCGAGGTGCGCTGGGGCGTGGCCGGCCGGATGGCGGTCGCGTGGCTGGTGACGCTCCCGTTGGCCGGTTCGGTCGGGGCGATCACGTACTGGATCGTGCACTTCATCGGCGGATACCTCGGCGCGATCATCGGATTCGGGCTGCTGGTCGCGGTGGCCGCGGCCATCTACATCCGGTCGCGCAAGGTCAAGGTCGACCACAAGAACGTCAACGCCGAGTGGGAGGGCAGCCTGACCGCCGGTCTCGGCGGGACGGACGAAAAGCCCGAACCGCCGGCGCATCCCGGGCCCACGGTGAGGATCCCGGCGCCATCCCGAACCGCCTCCAACGGCCCGACAGTCAGCGCGGCGAACCGATCGTGAACCACTTCGGCGACTGGTTCAATTACGAAGCCTCCCTGAAGATCCTGGTCTTCAGCATGCTGGTCGGCGGCGCGTTGCCGGGCCTGTTCGCGCTGGGTCTGCGGTTGCACGCCGTCGGCGGCGGACACACCGGCAACAACGGCGGCCCTGCGCAGAAGAACCCGGTGCTGCTGGTCATCGCCTGGGCGATCTACGCGCTGGTGCTCGCGGTGATCGTCCTCGCGCTGCTGTACATTTCCCGCGACTTCGTCGCGCACCAGCTGGGCCAGGCCTTTTTAGGGGCCAAGCCTAAGTAGGATCGAATGGTCGTACGGCCCCTCGCGCGGAGAGATACAAGGTGAACCGATTCCTCAGTTCGGTTGTCTCGTGGTTGCGCGCGGGATATCCGGACGGCATCCCGGCGACCGACACCTTCGCGGTGCTTGCCCTGCTGACCCGCCGGCTGAGCAACGACGAGGTCGTGGCCGTGGCCCACGAACTCACGCAGCGCGGCGATTTCGACGACATCGACATCGGTGTGGCGATCACCCAGATCACCGACGAGCTGCCGTCGCCGGTCGACGTCGAGCGCGTCCGGACCCGGTTGGCCGCCAAGGGTTGGCCGCTTGACGAGCCTCGCGACGACGGAGCGCGCCCATAGCCATCCTGCGTGCGCTCAGCGTCCCGGCAGGCTCCGCCGTCCCCGTGCTGCTGCCGGCCCTCGAGCGGGTGCTGGACGGCCGCGAACCCGCGCTGGTCGCGGTGCCTCCGGGTGACGACGGCGCGTCGCGCGCCCTGCGAGTGGGCGAACCGGTAGACGACGACGTGGCCCTGGTGGCGCCGACGTCCGGAACCACCGGTGCCCCCAAGGGCGCCCTGCTGACCGCCGCCGCCCTGACCGCCAGCGCGACGGCCACCCACCGTCGCCTCGGCGGCCCCGGCGCGTGGCTCCTGGCCTTGCCGCCCCACCACATCGCAGGTATTCAGGTGCTGGTGCGCAGCGTGCTCGCCGGCACCGCGCCCGTCGAGCTCGACGTGTCGAAGGGATTTGACGTCGCCGAATTGCCCGGTGCGGCAACGCGATTGGGGTCCGGCCGGCGATACACGTCGCTGGTCGCCGCCCAGCTCGCCAAGGCGCTCACCGACCCCGCGGCCACGGCCGCGCTGGCCGACCTGGATGCGGTGCTGCTCGGCGGCGGGCCGGCGCCGAGACCGGTCCTCGACGCGGCCGCCGCGGCGGGCATCGCCGTGGTCCGCACCTACGGGATGAGCGAGACCGCGGGCGGGTGCGTGTACGACGGTGTCCCGCTGGACGGTGTGGCGCTGCGGGTGACGGCCGGCGGTCGCATCCTCATCGGCGGCGCGACGCTGGCCAAGGGCTACCGCAACCCCGTCGACCCCGACCCGTTCGCCGAGCCCGGCTGGTTCCGCACCGAGGACCTGGGCGCCCTCGGCGAGGCGGGCGTGCTGACCGTGCTCGGCCGCGCCGACGACGCGATCAGCACGGGCGGGTTGACGGTGCTGCCGCAGCCGGTCGAGGCCGCGCTGTGCACCCATCCCGCGGTGGCCGACTGCGCGGTGTTCGGTCTCGCCGACGACCGGCTGGGCCAGCGGGTGGCCGCCGCGATCGTGGTGCGCGAGGGCAGCGAAGCACCGACGGTCGAAGCGCTACGGGCCCATGTGACGAGCACCTTGGAGGCCACGGCCGCGCCGCGCGAGCTGCATGTCGTCGACGCGCTGCCGCGCCGCGGCATCGGCAAGCTCGACCGGGCGGCGCTGGCGCGCCGGTTCGAACAATAGGCTTGTCGATCGTGAAGATCGCGCGACGGGAGCTGGCGGCCGTCGCGGTCGGGGTCGTGCTGGTGGCGGCGGCGTTCGTGCTGCCGCGCCTGCACTGGGGCGTCAGGCCGCGGCTCGACGTCGGCCCCGAGCGGTTCGCCACGCACGCCGGCGCCGCGCCGATCTTCGGGGCGTGGGAGATCCACGCCAGCTGGGGAACGGGGCCGGCCATTCTGATTGCCTTGGCCGCGGTGGTGTGGGGTCCGACTGTCGCGCAACGTCTTTCGTGGCGAACGCTCGCGCTGGGCACCTGGGCCACCGCCTGCGGGTGGGCGTTTGCGCTGGCGATGATCGACGGCTGGCAGCGCGGTTTCGCCGGGCGGCTGACCACACGCGACGAGTACCTGTCGCAGGTTCCCACCATCACGGACATCCCGGGCACGCTGCGTGGGTTCGCGGGCCGGATCGTCGACTACCAACCCGACTCGTGGGTCACCCACGTCTCGGGACATCCGCCGGGCGCGCTGTTGACGTTCGTGTGGCTGGACCGGATCGGGCTGCACGGCGGCGCCTGGGCCGGCCTGCTGTGCCTGCTGGCCGGCTCCAGCGCCGCCGCGGCCGTGGTGATCGCCGTGCGCGCGCTCGCCGACGAGCAGACCGCGCGCCGCGCGGCACCGTTCCTCGCCGTCGCACCGACGGCGGTGTGGGTGGCGGTCTCGGCCGACGGCTATTTCGCGGGTGTGGCGGCGTGGGGCCTGGCGCTGCTGGCCGTGGCGGTGCACCGCCCCGTTCGCTACCCGGCGCCGATCGCGGCCGGGGCGGGCCTGCTGCTGGGCTGGAGCGTTTTCTGCAGCTACGGCCTGATCCTGCTGGGGCTGCCCGCACTGGCGGTGCTGGTCTCGGCCTCCGACTGGCGCGCGGTCCTGCGCGCGCTCGGCCCGGCGGCGTTGGCATCGCTGTCGGTGGCGGTGGCCTTCGCCGTCGCGGGGTTCTACTGGTTCGATGGCTATGCCCTTGTGCAGCAACGGTATTGGCAGGGCATCGCCAAGGAACGGCCGTTCGGGTACTGGAGCTGGGCCAACCTGGCCTGCGTGGCGTGCGCGATCGGGTTGGGCAGCGTCGCCGGCATCGGCCGGGTCTTCGACCGGGCGGCCATCCGACGCCGCTCCGGCTTCTACCTGGTGCTGCTGGCGATGCTGGGCGCAATCGTCTGCGCCGACTTGAGCATGTTGAGCAAGGCCGAGGTGGAACGGATTTGGCTGCCGTTCACCGTCTGGCTGACCGCGGCGCCCGCCCTGCTGCCGGTGCGTTCACATCGCTGGTGGCTGGCGGTCAACGCCGCTGGGGCGCTGCTCGTCAACACCGTCATGGTGACCAACTGGTAGACGAGTACCGCGAGTGACCGTGTCTGTACGGTGACACGCCGCAAAGTGCGTACCCGCGCGGTCGCTCGCGCCGGCGTCAGATCCCGGGATTCACAGCCCGGCCGCGCGGGTGACCCGTGCGAAGCGGCTGGCGGCCCCGCACGCGTCGCGCACCGCCGCGACGTCGTCGACGACGTCGACGTCGGCCAGGGCTTGCACGGATGCCACGTCAACGCCGCTGTCGCGCAACGCCTTCAACGTAAGCGCCCCGGTGTCGGGTTGAGACATCGGCACCGCGCGCAGGCATTCGGCCATCGCCGGCGATCCGACCCCGAGCGCCCACCACCCGCCGTCGTGGGCCAACCCGAGGATGGCCGGCGCGTCCAGCAACCGGCGCGCGCACTCGGCCAGCAGTTCGGCGCTGACCTGCGGGGTGTCCATCCCGATCTGCAGCACCGGATACGCGTCGGCCGCATCGGCGTGGGCGTTGGCGAGCCGGTCGGCGAACCCCTCGCCGCGCTGCGGGATCACCGCGAAAGACTCGAGTCTCGCCCGGATCTCGGCGGCGGACGCCGCCGCGTCGAGGTCGCCGGTGAGGGCCACCACCCGCGCCGCCACGGGCGCGGCGGCCACCGCGTCCAGCGTGTCCAGCAGCGCCGCGGCGGCGATGTCGGCGGCCACGCGGTCGCCGACCGCCGCCGCGAGCCGCGTCTTGGCCCGGCCGGGCTCGGGCGCCTTGGCGACCACCAGCAGGCCCACCGGCAACACGCTCACGAAATGACCTTCCAGAAGTCCAGGACGGCGGTGACGCTGCCCCGCAGCGACCCGCTGACCTTCGACTTGCCGCCGGTGCGGGGGCCGTAGCTGACGTCGAGCTCGACCACCCGCCAGCCGGCCGCCGCCGCCCGGACCAACAGCTCCAGCGGGTAGCCCGATCGGCGGTCGGCCACGCCGAGGTTCAGCAGCGCCTCCCGGCGCGCGACCCGCATCGGCGCGATGTCGTGCACCGGCAGGCCGTGGCGGGTGCGCAGCCGCCAGCTCATCACCACGGTGCCCACCCGCGCCACCCACGGCCAGTGCAGGCCGGGCACCGGTCGGCGGCGGCCGATCACCAGATCGGCGCCGTCGTCGAGCGCGGCAACCAGCCGGGGCAGGTCGCCGGGGTCCATCGAGCCGTCGGCGTCGATGACCGCGACGATCGGCGTCGTCGCGGCGACCACGCCGGCGTGCACCGCCGACCCGTAGCCGGGCCGCGGTTCGCTGACCACCCGGGCGCCGTGCCGGATCGCCACGGACGCGGTGTCATCGGTGCTGTTGTTGTCCACCACCAGCGATCGGTAACCGGCCGGGACGGCCCCCAGCACCGCCGGCAGCGACTCTTCCTCGTTGAGGCACGGCAGCACCACCGTGACGGAATCTCCGGCCATGCCCACCGAGATTAGGGGCAAAGCCACGCGATTTGGCGCTCATCGAAAGTTCTGAACGGGACATGAGGGACGAATGTGGCGCATGTGTACAGTATTTGGCTACAAACGTTGCAGTGTGCAACGAAAAGCCATTTCCCGGCGCTTAATCGGTCGTAGCATTTTTTTCGGATTACCCGCTTCTCGTCGCGCACCGGTGGCCTGGACGACCGCCGATAGGAACGGGTAGGAGGTCGACATGGTCACTTTCCCGATGCTCCCTCCGGAGATCAATTCGTTGCTGATGTTCAGCGGTGCGGGATCTGCGCCGATGCTGCAGGCCGCGGCGGCCTGGAACGGCTTGGCCGACGAGTTGGCGGCGGCGGCGGGCTCGTTTGCCTCGGTGACTTCCGGGCTGGCGGGGCAGGCCTGGCAGGGTCCGGCCTCGGCGGCGATGACCGCCGCGGCCACCCCCTATGCGGGGTGGCTCAGCGCCGCGTCGGCGCAGGCCGCGGGCGCGGCCGGGCAGGCCCAGGTGGTGGCCGGCGCGTTCGAGGCCGCCCGGCGGGCGACCGTCCACCCGCTGGCGGTGGAAGTCAACCGCAACGCGTTCGTGCAACTGGTGCGCTCGAACTTCCTCGGCCTGGCCGGACCGGCCATCGCCGAGGCCGAGGCCCAATACGAAGAGATGTGGGCCGCCGACGTCTCGGCGATGACCGGCTACCAGGCCGCCGCCGTCTCGGCGGCCGCGCAGCTGAACCCGTTCGCGCAGCTGCTGCAGAACCTGCCCAACATCGGCGTCGGCAACAAGGGCGGCACCGGCAACATCGGCAACGGCAACACCGGCGCCGCCAACGTCGGCAGCGGAAACATCGGCGGCGGCAACATCGGCGGCGGCAACATCGGAGACAACAACGTCGGCTCCGGGAACAACGGCAGCAACAACTTCGGCTCCGGGAACATCGGCAAGGGGAACATCGGCTTCGGGAATCTCAGCCTCACGGGCGGGAACAACGTGGGCATGGGTAACTCGGGCAACAGCAACTGGGGTCTGGGAAACCTCGGCAACGGAAATTACGGCGGCGGCAACAACGGCAACGCAAACATCGGCGGGGGCAACACCGGCAACAACAACATCGGGTTCGGCCTGACCGGCAACAACGAGATCGGCATCGGAAACACGTACTACAACACCGCAACCGGTCAGTTCAACTTCGGTGGGCTGAACTCCGGCAGCGGCAACATCGGCATCGGAAACTCGGGCACCAACAACATCGGGTTCTTCAACTCCGGTGTCGGCAACGTCGGCTTGTTCAGCACCGGCACCAACGTCCTCATGCCGGGCCACCTCAACAGCTTCGGCATCGGAAACTCGGGCATCGGCGACATCGGCATGGGCAATGCGGGGCCGGGCGACTTCGGCTTCGGGAACGCGGGCCAGCTGGACACCGGTTGGGGAAATGCGGGCAGCTTCAACACCGGTTTCGGGAACGCGGGCGGCTTGAACACGGGCTTCGGGAACGGGGGCACGCTGAACACCGGGTGGGGCAACTCGGGCAACGTAAACACGGGGGCGTGGAACTCGGGCAACGCGAACACCGGCTTCGGGTCGGCCACCGATACCGGAGCTCTCAACTCGGGCTTCGGCAACACCGGCCTCAACAACTCGGGGTTCTTCAACCAGCCCAGCGGCCCCAACGCCGGCAATGTCTCGGGCTTCTTCAACAAGTCCGGCGGCGGTACCGCAATCAACGGCAGCATCTCGGGCTTCTTCAACACCGGCGTTCCCGGCACCATCTTTGGCCCCGGCAGCAGCGGCAGCGTCTCCGGCTTGTTGAACACCGGGAGCTTCATCTCGGGCGTGTTCAGCATCGAGCAACTGGTGGCCCCGCGGTAATAGCCGACCCGTTCAACGCGTCGTACCGCTGACAACGCGGATCAGAATCCCGGCAGGTGCCCCGGCTTCGGGGCCTGTTGCGTGGGCTGCGCCGGCTTGGGGGCCACCGTCTGCTGCTGCGTGGGCGGCTTCGGCGCCACCGTCTGCTGGGTCGGCTTCGGCGCCTGCGTGGTCACCGGCGCCTGCGTGGTCACCGGCGCCTGCGTGGTCACCGGCGCCTGCGTGGTCACCGGCGCCTGCGTGGTGATCGGCGCCTGCGTCGTCGTCACCGGCGCCTGCGTCGTCGTCACCGGCGCCTCCGTGGTGGTCGGCGCCTGCGTGGTGGTCGGCGCCTGGGTCGTGGTCGGCGCCTGGGTCGTGGTCGGCGCCTGCGTCGTGGTCGGCGGGGTCGTGGTCGGCGTGGGCGGTGTCGTCGTTGGCGTGGTCACCGTAGGCGTCGACGGCGTCGGCGGCGCCGTGGGCGGCGTATACGGCGGCTGGTACGGCGGGTGCCAGCCCGGGAACGGAACGATGATCGGCACCGGGATCGGCACGCCCGGGTTCGGGTTGGGCACGAAGCCGGGCGTTCCCGGTGTCTCCGGCCCGACCGGCGCGGGGGCGACCGGCGGGATCCCGCCCCCGCCCGTGGCCGGGATGACGCCGCCCTGGAACCCGGCGTAGGGCGCCTCGGGCGGCGGCGGCGGCACCGGCGCCTGCTGCTGCGTCGGCAGCAGCGGCATGAACTTGCCGGGGGCGGCGTTCTGATGGCCGACCACAGGCTGCGCGCTGGCGGTCGGCCGCACGGCGATGGCCACCGCCGCCGCCAGCGACGCGAATCCGATGACGGCGAAGGCGATCACGGCGTTGCCGAGCACCAGGGACCGTCGGCTCAGCGGCATCCGGGTGGTCGCGGCGACGTCCTCGTCAAGATCGTATTCACCGTATTCCGAACCGAATTCGTCCGCACCGAAGGGCTCGCCCTCGTCCGCCATCGAGTAAGCCAGCTGCTGTTCGGCACCGGCGGGATCGGGCGCGGGGGCGAACGCGGTCTCGTCCCCGGTGCGGCGCGCCGCCGGGGCCATCGCCGTCGCGTCGCCGGTGAGCGCCGGCGCCATCGCGGTCGCGTCCCCGGCCGCGGCCCCGAGCGCCGCGGTGGCCGCGGCGGCCAGCGCCGCGCCGCGCGCCAGCGCAAAGGTCGGGTCGTCGGGAATCTCCACCCGCATGGTCGACGCGTCGCGAAGCTGGTCTGCGACCCTGCCCAGGTTCGACGACGCGCCAACGAGATACACGTCCTGCGGGGCGCCGGGCTGGTCGCCCAACCGGGCCATCATCGTGTCCAACGCGGCGGTGGCTTCGGGTTCCGAACCGCCCGCGAGGGGCTGTTGGGCCAGCATCGTCGGCGCCGCGTCGTCGCCCGCCGAACCGACCACCGACAGCGTCGCCGTCTCGTCGTCGACCACCAGGACACCGCCGGTCCGACCCGCCGCGCGCATCAGCGCCGTCACCGCCGCCGACTCCGAGAGCACCGCCACGTTGTGCACGCCGGAATCCTCCAGCGCCCGGCGGAGTTGGTCGGCCTTCTGGGCGTCGGGCCAGCAGAGCCGGGTGGCGACGAGCCGATGGTTCTCGTCGGCCAGCAGCCGGTTGGTCCCGACCACGGTCTCGGTCAGGGTGCCGATCGGGTTGCCGCCCAGTTCGACGGCGGACTGGTCGATCACGTCCGCGCCCGATCCGACGAGCGCCAATCGGGCAACGGGACCCGCGACCGCGACCCCCAAAACGACGTCCATCCGGGCTCTCCTTCGGCCTGGCTACCCCACAACCAGCATGTTCCGGCATCATTACACTGCGATACCGTCGGGGCGACCATGTTTCCCGCGGTTCCCGTGGTTTCCGGTGTCAGCCCGTGAGCGCAGCGTAACCGGCCTGGCAAACCGCGCCAGATCGACCGCGGAACCGCACGTCCTCCGCACTGCCGCGTCGCCCGAACGGAGATTATGTTTTCAAGTAAGCAACGAAGTCGGCGCGGCAGGGGGTTCCCCAGCCTCGTGGCCAAAGTTGCGCCACCGATGGCCGTCCTCGATGTCCGGGGGGAACCGTGAGTCAGACCAGCGACGACGCCCCTACGGGCCCCATCCGCGGGCGGACGCCGGCCGCGCCCCCCGCCGGCAACCGGCCCGCGCCCGGCGGTGCGCAGGCGCCCAGCCTGCGGTGGAACGTCGCCGGCGACCTGATCGCGGCCACCCTGCTCGTGGTGGCGCTGCTGTTGCCGTGGAACCTGTATTTCGGTCTCGGGATCCCGCGCAGCAACATGGTCGTGCTGGCGCTGCTGTTCGCGGTGACGTTGCTGTCGCTCGCCTCGATCGCCGTGGCCGGGTCCTGGCGGTCGTCGAGCGCGCGGTTCGATCCTGCGCTGGCCGGGCGGCTGCGCCTGGCGCTCAACGTCCCCTACGGGCTGCTGGTCCTCGGCTTCGTCGTGTTCGACGTCGTGGAGACCGTCCGGTTCGGCGGCACCGTCAACGTGCCCGGCGGCGTCGGGCCGGGGGCGTGGCTGGGCATCGCCGGCGCCCTGTTGAGCGCGCACCCGGTGATCACCGGCCCCGCCGGCGACGACAGCGCCCGGCCCGTCCGGATCATCGGCTACGCGTCGATGGCGGGTGCGGCGCTGAGCTTCGTGTTCAACCTGTACTGGCGGGTGCGCTACGCGCTGCACGGTGCCAACGGTTCCTCCGACTTCGGCAAGCAGAACATCGCCGTCATCGTGACGGCGGTGGTCTACGGGGTGGTGGCGCTGGTCACCGTCCTGGTCGCGTCGCGCTGGCTGTCGCGCGCCACCCGGGCGTCGCGGCTGGCGACCGCGGCCCTCGGCGTGTCCACGTTGGTGGCCGGGGTCCTTGTGTGGATCCTTCCCGTCGGACGCGACATCGACGCGTTCCACGGCATCGCGCAGAATACGTCGACGGCCGGCGTCGGCTTCGAGGGCTACCTCGCGTGGGCGGCGGCCGCGGCGATCTTCGCACCCCGGACGCTGCTGGCCCGCCGCGACTCCTCGGCCACCGAGGAGAACGCCTGGCGCGCGGCGGCCCGAAATGGGTTGCTGCTCATCATCGTTTGGGGCCTGGGGTCGATGCTCATGCGGTTCACCGATCTCGCCGTCGCCGTGAGCCTGAACTACCCGTTCTCGCGCTACGACACCCTGGTGCTGGCCGCGTTCGATCTGGCGACCGCGGTGCTCGCGATCTGGTTGCGCATCAACCTCGGCAACGACGCCGTCTCCGCGCGGCTGATCTCGTCGCTGTGCGGGCTCGTGGCCACGCTGGCCATTTCGCGCGTCGTCGTGGGAGTCGCGCTGGCGCCGCGGTTCGCGGAGTCACCCAACGCGCCTCCGCCGAACCCGGTGTACGGCAACAACCTTGCGCAACAGATCACCAGCACCTTCGACGTCGCGCTGTGCGTGCTGGCCCTGTGCATCCTCGCGGCGGCGGTCGTCACCGGACACCTCAGCGGTCGACGGCGCCGACGCCGGCAGCGCCTCGCCGCGCGCCGGCGCGCCGCATCGGCGGCCGCCCCGACGACGCGCATCCCGACCGGCGCGTCGCCCCAGCCGGCCGGTGCGCCGCGCATCTTCCGCGGTGACGACTCCGCCACGCGGCGGATCCCCCCGCAGAAGCCCCGGATCTTCCGGCCGCCGAGTTAGCGTAAAGCGGCGAAGGCGAATTCGCGCAGACCTTCGCGGGGGT
This sequence comes from Mycobacterium alsense, assembly GCF_002086635.1. Classification (GTDB taxonomy): domain Bacteria; phylum Actinomycetota; class Actinomycetes; order Mycobacteriales; family Mycobacteriaceae; genus Mycobacterium; species Mycobacterium alsense. Next base: position 181,446 of record NZ_MVHD01000001.1, read on the forward strand.
CGACGGATGCCCGGAATCCCAGCGTCGCGGCCGCGCGGGTGGGGTCGGCGACGATGTGACGTACGTCCCCGCTGCGATACTGGCCCGTGATCACCGGGGCGACCGAACCGTCCCGCGCGTCGCACAGCGCGGTGGCCACCTCCAGGATCGAGATCGGGCGCCCGGAACAGACGTTGACCGCGGTGAAACCCTCCAGGTCGGGGCGCTCAGTCGCCGCCGAAACAGCCGCGAGGTTGGCGGCGGCCACGTCGTCGACGTGGACAAAGTCACGCATCTGACCGCCGTCCTCGAAAACCCTTGGCGATTCGCCCTTTTCCAGCGATGAACGGAAGATCGCCGCCACCCCGGAATACGGTGTGTCGCGCGGCATCCCGGGCCCGTAGACGTTGTGGTAACGCAGCGCCATCACCGAGCCACCCGTCGCCTCCGCCCACGCCAGCGCGTAATGCTCCTGCGCGGTCTTGCTGGCCGCGTACAGGCTGCGCGGCCGCAGTGGGGCGTCCTCGTCGACCAACCGCCAGGCCACGGCGAGCCCACATGCCGGACAACGGTTTTCGAATATCCCGGCGTCGAGGTCGGCGCGCCGCCGCGGCGGCGGATCGACAAGCCCGTGTTCGGGGCATGCGTAGTGGCCCTGCCCGTAGACCACCATCGAGGACGCCAGCAGCAGCCGGCGCACCCCGGCGGCGAACATCTCGGCCAGCAGCACGGTGGTCGCGAAGTCGTTGTGGCCGCCGTAGGCGGGCGCGTCGGAGGCGTCGACGCCCGCACCCACCATCGCCGCCTGATGGCAGACGACGTCCACTCCGTCCAGCAGCGGGGCCAGCGCAGCGCCGTCGCGGACGTCGACCCGGCGACATCCCGGCGGCAGCACCGCATCCGGGCCGTGCGCGGCGGGCAGCAACGCGTCGACACCGACCACCTCGTGGCCCGCCGCCCGCAGCGCGGCGTCCACCCGCGACCCGATGAATCCGGCGGCCCCGGTCAGCAGAACCCTCATGGCACCCCTTACGGCAAATTCACCGGCAGCGTGACGCCGGTGTGCGGCCGGCAGTGCGTGCACGTGCGCTCGTCGGTGACCCGCCCGATCGCCGCGCGCACCAGCTCTTTGAACGGCCCCATGTTCCGTTGGAATTGGGCGAACACGTCGACGGCCTTCACACCCTCTCCGGCCGTGACGCCGGCATCCAGGTCGGTCACCAAAGCTATTGCCGCGTAACATATTTCGAGTTCACGCGCCAGCACAGCCTCCGGGTATCCGGTCATGTTGACCAGGCCGAACCCCGCCGCGGCGAACCAGCGGCTCTCCGCCCGGGTGGAAAAGCGCGGCCCCTGGATCACCACCATCGTGCCGCCGTCGACGACGTCGGGCAGGCCAGTGACTCCCTTGATCGAGGCCCGCAGCGTCGGGCAGTACGGATCGGCGAAGTCGACGTGCACGGCGCCGGAGTCGAAGTAGGTGTCGGCGCGGCCGCTGGTGCGGTCCACCAGCTGGTCGGGCACCACGACCGCGCCCGGGCCGTTGGCAGGGTCCAGGCTGCCCGCGGCGCAGGGGCCGAACACCCGCCGCACGCCGAGCTTGCGCAGCGCCCACATGTTGGCCCGGTACGGCACGGTGTGCGCCGAGAACTCGTGCGTCGCGCCGTGACGCGGCAGGAAGGCGACCTCGCGGCCGCCGACGGTGCCCAGGGTGACGGGGGCGCTGGGCCGGCCGTAGGGGGTGTCGACGTCGACGTCGCGGGTGCCGGACTCGAAGAACGTGTAGAAGCCGCTGCCGCCGATGACTCCGAGCATCCGACCATTGTGGTGCATAGGGCAGGATGCCCTGGTGGCCAGTTTCGCGCAGTGGGTCTCCGGCGCCCGGCCCCGGACGCTGCCCAACGCGGTGGCGCCGGTCATCGCGGGCACCGGCGCCGCGGCGTGGCTGCACTCCGCGGTGTGGTGGAAGGCGCTGCTGGCGCTGGCCGTCGCGGTGGCGTTCGTCGTCGGCGTCAACTACGCCAACGACTACTCCGACGGCATCCGCGGCACCGACGACGACCGCGCCGGGCCGGTGCGGCTGGTGGGCTCGCGGTTGGCCAGCCCGCGTTCGGTGTTGGCCGCGGCGGTGACGAGCCTGTCGGTGGGCGCGGTGGCCGGGCTGGCGCTGTCGCTGCTGAGCGCGCCGTGGCTGATCGCGGTCGGCGCGGCCTGCATCGCCGGGGCGTGGCTGTACACGGGCGGGTCAAAACCGTACGGCTACGCCGGTTTTGGCGAGGTCGCGGTGTTCGTGTTCTTCGGCCTGGTCGCGGTGCTGGGCACCCAGTACACCCAGGCGTTGCGGGTGGATTGGGTCGGGCTGGTGTTGGCGGCGGCGGTGGGCGCGCTGTCGTCGTCGGTGCTGGTGGCCAACAACCTTCGGGACATCCCCACCGACACCCGGTCGCGGAAGGTCACCCTGGCCGTGCGGCTCGGTGATGCCCGCACCCGGCTGCTGTACCAGGGGCTGCTGGCCGCGGCCGTGGCGCTGACCCTGGCGCTGATGGCGGCGACGCCGTGGTGCGCGGCGGGATTGGTCGCCGCGCCGCTGGCGCTGCGCGCGGCGGCCCCGGTGCGTTCCGGCCGCGGCGGGCCCGAACTGATCCCGGTGCTGCGCGACACCGGGCTGGCGATGGTGCTGTGGGCGGTCGCGGTGGCGGCCGCGCTGGCGCTCGCGGGCTAGTCGCGCCCGCGATGTCAGCCCGCGTCGCCCCCGTCGGGCGGCGCCTCCCCGCGCAGCCGCGCCTGTAACTGCTCGCGCTCCCGGCGGCGGCGCTCGCCGGCCACCGCCAGCGAGGCGGTCGCGCGCCGGCGCAGCGGCCCGAACAGCCACATGCCCAAGGGCATCGCGATGATCAACGCGAACAACACCGCGACAACGACGGGGAACTGGCCGACCCCGAGCAGCAGCGCGACCCCGTAGATCGTGCCGCTGAGAACGACCACCAGACCCAAGCGCGCCGCCGTGTAGAGCAGGACGTCGATGACGGCACGGCCGCGGGCGCCGTTGTGGTCGGGAGCTTCGGACACACCCCGAGCCTACGGCGCAGGTATATTCGCTCGAAGGAGGTGTTGAGTGCTCTACCTGCTGCTCGTCCTGATCCTGGGGACGCTGATCTACGTTGGCTGGCGCGCGGCGCGGTCACAGACCCACCGGCCGAAGACGCGCGTCATCGGTCCCGACGACGATCCAGAGTTCTTGCGGCGGTTAGGCCACGGGGACAATTCGCTTTAGGTCCCGTTAGCTTCCGTCGGCGAACGCTCGTCGGGTCCGCGTCAGGCCAGGCCGGGATTGCGCTGATCGCCGGGAAACCCGTCGGCCACGGCAGCAGCCAGTTCGGCGAGCGCCTCCCGGGTTCCCCGCCGCAACTGGTCCAGGCTGATCTCGGCGCCCTCCTCCAGGTGCGGGTCGAACGGGATCAGCCGCACGGCGCGGCAGCGGCGCGAGAAGTGATCGATCACCTTGTTCATGTCGACCTTGCCGGGGCGCGGCCGCACGCCGTTGATGACGGCGATGGAGTTGCGGACCAGCGCTTCGTGCCCGTGCGCGTCCAGCCAGTCCAGCGTGGCCGAGGCGCTGCGCGCACCGTCGATGGATCCCGACGCGACGACGAGCAACACGTCGGCCTTCTCCAGCACCGACGACATCGCCGAGTGCAGCAGCCCGGGCCCGCAGTCGGTGAGCACCAGGCCGTAGAACCGCTCCAGGATGTTCAGGACGCGGCCGTAGTCGTCGGCGCCGAACGCCTCGGTCACGGCCGGGTCGGTCTCCGACGCCAGCACCTCCAGGCCGCTCGGACCCTTCGACGTGTAGCGGCGGACGTCGCTGTAGCGCTCGATGGTTCCCGCGTCGTGCAGCAGCTGACGCACGGTCGCCGCGGTCTCCAGCGGGATCTTCTGGCTCAGCGTGCCGCGGTCGGGGTTGGCGTCCACCGCGACCACCCGGTCGCCGCGGATGGCGGCGAAGGTCGACCCGAGCGTCGCGGTGATCGTGGTCTTGCCGACGCCACCCTTCAGCGACAGCAGCGCGATCCGGTAGCAACCCCGCAACGGCCGGTTGACCTGGGCCACCAGGTTGTTGTGGCGCGCGGCCCGGGGGCTCTCGCCCAGGTTGATCAGGCGACCCGACAGCTGGTAGACCAGCTTGCGCCAGCCCTCCGATGGCGGCGGCTTGACCGGGCGCAACAACATGCCGGTCGACAGTTCCGGGTACGGGGTGTGCGGCAGGGACTCGCGGTGGTACGGGGCGGGCGGGGCCTCTGCGGGCGGCGCCTCGGCGGGGCCGTTGTAGTAGGCCCCGAACGCGGTCGGGTCGACGCGGGCGATGCCGGTCGCCGGCGTGGACTCCCACGGCGGCATCCCGGTGGGCACCCCGCCCGGCGCGGTGGGCGCCGCGGCCTTGCGCCGCTCGGGTGCGGGCACCCGGCGCTCGGTGCGGAATCCGGCGAACGCGCGGGTCGGCGCCTCGCCGCCGTCGGCCGTCGGTTCGGCGGGCTGCTGCGGGGCCATCTGTGTGGTCGGCGGTTCGGGCGTCCCCACGCCCGTCGTTGGATGGTCGGACACCTGCATCCCCCTTGTTGCGATTACTTCGGTCGGTTGCTGATCGTCATCCCACACCCGCATACGAATGCAGGCCCACAGTGACCAGGTTAACGAAGAACAGATTGAAGACCATGGCGACGAAACCCACCACGTTGATCCACGCCGCCTTCCTGTCCCGCCATCCCGCGGTCGACCTGGCGTGCAGGTACGCGGCGTAGACCACCCAGGCGACGAACGAAACCGTCTCTTTGGGGTCCCAGCCCCAGTACCGGCCCCAGGCCTCCTCGGCCCAGATGGCGCCGAAGATGACCCCGAAACCGAACACCGGGAACCCGAAGATCGTGGTGCGGTAGGCGATGCGGTCCAGGGTCTGCGCGTCGGGCAACCGCTGCACCATCCGGGCCAAGACCCCGTCGGCCTGGGTTTCCCCCTGGGATTCGCCCAGGCGGGACGTGCGCAGCAGGAACAGGATGCTGGCGATGCCGGCGACCATGAACACGCCGGAACCCAAGCTGACCACCGACACGTGGATGGGCAGCCAGTAGGACTGCAACGCGGGCATCACCGGCGCGGCGTTCGCGTAGAGCCAGCGTCCGGAGACCGTGAGCAGGATCAGCACCGGGACGAGCAGGAATACCCACAGGGCGCGGTGTTGCGGGCGGCGCAACACCACCGCGCCGGCGAGCAGGCCGCAACAGCAGGTCAGGTTGATGAATTCGTACATGTTGCCCCAGGGCACCCGCAGGGTGGCCAGGCCGCGCAACAGGATGCAGGCCAGCAGCAGGCCGATGCCGAGGTAGACCACGGCCAGCCCGGCGCGCCCGACGCGTTCGTCGACCGGCCGCCGGTCGCCGTCCGCCACGATGCCCGGGACGGCGCTGTCGACGGCGACCGAGCCGGCCAACACCGCCGCGCGGTGGTCGGCGCGGCGGGCGCCCGCCCGGTCGGCTCGGTAGGCCAGCTCGAAGGCCAGCAGCAGCAGCGCGACGACCAGGGCGACCACCGCCGAGGTGAAGGCCCAGTCCGAGTAGCGGGCCAGCCCGATGTTGATGTGTGTGGTGTTCATGTGACGTCCTGTGGGCTCGTGGCCGGTTGGGGGGCCGGCTCCGGGGCCGGCTCGCCGAGCCCGTCGAGTAACCGCTCGGTCAACCGCTCGAACTCGTCGCCCCACCCGGAGTTGTCGGTGCGCGCCAGCCCGCCCACCTCGACGTTCACCGTACCGGTCGCCTCGCCGCCCGCCGCGGTGAGCCTGACCCACACCCGGCGGCGGCGCACCAGCAACGACACCAGCAGTCCGGCCATCATCGTGACGGCGAAGACCAGCACCCAACGCTGGCCCGGGTCGTGGGAGACCTGCAGGTTGACGAACGGCACCGCCCCGTCGAAGCGGACGACGGTGCCGTCCTGGTCGAGCCGCACCTCCTGGCCGGCGCGCAGGTTGACCCGCTTCACCTTGGTCAGCCGGCCCTGCTCGACGAGCCGCGGGTCCAGCGTGAACAGCGACTGCGGCCGCCCGGTGTCCAGGCCGGTGTCGCCGCGGTAGATGTCGACGGCCACCGCGGGGGCGTTGAGCGCCGGGAACCGCGACGACAGCAGGGTGCCGTCGAGTTGCTCGGTGGGCGCCAGCAGGCCCTGGATCGCGATTTCGTGTTGGCGGCGGTCGGCCGCGGCGGGGTAGCTGCCGGCGGGCGGGTCGATGCGCGCCACGCCCGACGAGAGCAGGGTCTGCGGGTTGTCCGGTCGCCACTGCACGGTCGACGTGCGCGTCCGCCCGTCGGGGAACGTCACGGTGAAGGTGGGCGCGTAGCCGTGGCCCTGCAGGTACACCCGGTCACCGCCGACCCGCAGCGGGTGGTTGACCTCCAGCCGGTAGGGCCGCCAACTGTTCGCGGTCATGTCGCGCGCGGCCGGGTGGTCCTGGTAGTCGATGTCGGCCGCGAACGACGTGGCCTGGCCCGACGGCAGGTAGTGGGCCGCAAAGTCGTTGACGCGTATGCAGATTGGGTGCAGCGACGTGCCGTCGACGGTGTTGCCGGCGCGGAACGAGTCGAACGCGGCCGGCGACGCCGAGCAGAAGCCGGGACCGCCGTCGGCGATGACGATGACGTTGCCCTCGTAGCCGAACAGCTTGCCGACGGCCACCGCCACCAGCAGGCCCAGCAGCGAGAAGTGGAAGGCGATGTTGCCGAACTCGCGCAGGTAGCCCTTCTCGGCGGACACCTCGACGGTCTCGGTGTCGTGGTGACGGATCGCCGTGCGCCAGCCGCGCAGCCGGCCGGTGACCCTGTTGGCCAGGGCGTTGAGCCGCTCGGGGCCGGCCTGGAGCGTGGCGCCGGCGTGCTTGGGCAGCCGGGCCAGGTTGCGCGGCGCCGCGACCGGGGTGGCGCGCAGGCTGCGCGCGTGCTCGATCATCCGCGGGGTCAGGCAGCCGACCAGCGAGACGAACAGCAGCACGTAGATCGCGGTGAACCAGAAGCTGGAGAACACGTCGAAGGCCTGCACCCGTTCCAGCCAGGGCCCGATCATGCGATGCGTTCTGAGGTAGTCGTCGACCTTGCCGGCGTTGAGGCTGCGCTGCGGCAGCAGCGCGCCGGGGATCGCGCCCAGGGCGAGCAGGAACAGCAGCACCAGCGCGGTGCCCATGGACGTCAGCGCGCGCCAGGCGTTGCGCCCCCACGCGAGCGGCGCCACTCGCGCGCTCAAATCGGCAGCCTCACGTCGGAGACGAACGCGTCGCGCAGCCAGGAGACGAAGTCGTTCCACACCCCGGTGACCAGCAGCGCGCCGACCGCGATCAGCAGCGCCCCGCCGAAGACCTGGATGGCGCGGGTGTGCCGCCGCAGCCAGCCCAGCGCCCCCACCGCGCCCGCCGAGCCGAACGCCAGCAACACGAACGGGATCCCCAGCCCCAGGCAGTAGGCGATCACCAGCGCGACCCCGCGCGCGACGTTCGCGCCGTCGGTGGCCGAGGCGACCGTGATCACCCCCGTCAGCGTGGGCCCGAGGCACGGCGTCCACCCGAGCGCGAACACCGCGCCGAGCATCGGCGCCCCCGCGACCGTGGTCAACTGCCGCGGGCTGAACCGGGCCTGGCGCTGCAGCGCCGGGATCAGGCCCACGAACACCAGCCCCATGACGATGGTCAGCACGCCCCCGGCCCGCTGCAGCACCAGCTGGTTGGTGATCAGCGTGGTGGTCATGCCCAGGACGGCGACGGTGCCGAGCACGAACACCGTGGTGAACCCGGCCACGAACAGCGCCGCCGAGCCGGCGACCCGCCACCGGGCGGCCGGCGGGGCCTCGATCGCGCCCGGCGGTTCCGCCTCGCTTTCAGTCACACCCACCACCGCCGCCAGATACGACAGGTAGCCGGGCACCAGCGGCACCACGCACGGCGAGGCGAACGAGACCAGCCCGGCCAGCAGGCACACGCCCAGCGCCACCAGCAGCGGCCCGGCGGCGGCGATCTGCGCGAAGCCGGTCACTCTCGGGCCACCCTTTGCACCACGGGCTGCAGGTCCTGGGCCAGCAGCTCGCGCAGGAACACCGCGGCCACCCGGTGCTGGCGGTCCAGCACCAGCGTGGACGGGATCACGGTGGTGGGGTACCTGCCGCCGAACGCGATCAGGGTGCGCATCGCCGGATCGTAGATCGACGGGTAGCTCACGTGGTGGTCGTCGACGAAGTCCAGGGCGGCCTGACGGTTGTTGTCGCGGACGTCGATGCCCAAAAACGCCACCCCGGCGCCCCGGGTGGCGTCGTACACCTGCTGCAGCTGGGCGACCTCGGCCCGGCACGGCCCGCACCACTGCCCCCAGATGTTGACGACGACGACCTGGTTCGCGAAGTCGTCGAGGGATCGCGTGTGCGCCGGGTCGGCGAGGTCGGGGCCGGACAGCGGGCCCGGGCGCCCGCGGCTTGCGGGCGGATCGTAGTAGATGTCGGTCTTGCCGCCGGGCGAGACGAATTCGAACGTGCCGCCCTGCGCGACGGCATCGCGCCCGGAGCAGCCGGCCAGCAGCATGACCAGCAACATGGGCACTGCCGCCCCGGCCACCACCAGCCGTCGCACGCCTAACCGCCCGCCGGTTGCCGATACTCGACGTCGACCAGCCGGTCGCCGTCGTAGACGAAGGTGGTGACCGAGCCGAGCCCGCATTCCCGCCGGCGCGGGTCGTGCCACAGCCGCCTGCCGGTCAGGTGCAGCCGCAGCGTCCACACCGGCAGCTGGTGGCTGACGCACACCACCTCGTGGCCGGTCCCGCGGGCACGCGCCTTGTCCACCGCGGTCGCCATCCGTGCCGCGACCTCGGCGTAGGGCTCGCCCCACGACGGGGTGAACGGGTTCCGCAGCCGCCACCAGAACCGCGGATCGCGCCACGCGCCGTCGCCGGGGCCGACGCGGCGGCCCTCGAAGAAGTTGGCCGATTCGATCAGGTCGGGGTCGGTGTCGACGGGCAGGCCATGCTTGGCGGCGACGGGCGCGGCGGTCTCCTGGGCCCGCTGCAGCGGGGAGGCGATGACCGCGACGATGTCCCGGTCGGCCAGCGCCGCGGCGACCGCATCAGCCTGCGCCCTGCCGTTGTCGGACAGGTGAAATCCGGGCAGCCGCCCGTAGAGGACGCCGCTGGGGTTGTGCACCTCCCCGTGGCGCACCACGTGGACCCGGGTTGTCTCGGCCATCAGGGCCCGTCCTCCCGGGTGGCCTCGGCGGCCCGGCGGGCCGCGAACGGCAGCGCCGCGGCGATCCGCTCGAACGCGGCGTCGTCCAGCGCCGTCGAGACGAACCACGCCTCGAAGGCGCTGCACGGCGGGTAGACGCCTGCCTCCAGCAGGCCGTGAAAGAACGGCGGGTAGCGCCACGTCTGGCTCGCCCGCGCGGACGCGAAGTCGGTGACCGGTGCCTCGCCGAAGAACACGCTGAGCATGTTGCCGGCACGCGAAACCTGATGTGGCACACCCTCTTTGGTCAGGACCCCGGACAGCAACGCGGCCAGGCGGTCGGCGTTGGCGTCCAGCGCGGCGTAGGCCGCGTCGTCGGCGGCGCGCAGCGTGGCCAGCCCGGCGGCCACCGCCACGGGGTTACCCGACAGCGTCCCGGCCTGATACACCGGGCCCAGCGGCGCCAGCCGCTCCATCACGTCGGCCCGGCCGCCGAACGCGGCGGCCGGCAGCCCGCCGCTCATCACCTTGCCGAAGGTGAACAGGTCGGCGGCGACGGGATCGATTCCGTACCAACCGCTTCGGCTGACGCGGAACCCGGTCATCACCTCGTCGACGATGAGCAGCGCGCCGTGCTCGGCGGTGGCCGCGCGCAGCGCCGCGTTGTAACCCGGGGCCGGGGGGACGACCCCCATGTTGCCCGGGCTGGCCTCGGTGATCACGGCGGCGATCTCCTCGCCGAGGCGGGCGAAGGTCTGCCGCACGGCGTCGATGTCGTTGTAGGGCAACACGATTGTGTCAGCGGCCGCCGCGCCGGTCACCCCCGGGGAGGACGGCAAGCCCAGCGTCGCCACCCCGGAGCCCGCGTCGGCGAGCAGCGCGTCAACGTGGCCGTGGTAGCACCCGGCGAACTTGACGACCTTGGCCCTGCCGGTGAATCCCCGGGCCAACCGCACCGCGCTCATGGTGGCCTCGGTGCCGGAGTTCACCAGCCGGATCCGCTCGACCGGCGCCACCCGCCCGATGATCTCGCCGGCCAGCTCGCTCTCCGCCGGCGTCGGCGCCCCGAAGGACAGGCCCGACGCGGCGGCCCCGGCGACGGCGTCGACCACGGCCGGGTGGGCGTGCCCCAGGATCATCGGCCCCCAGGAACAGACCAGGTCGACGTAGCGGTTGCCGTCGGCGTCGGTGAGCCAGCACCCGCGGGCCCCGGTGATGAAGCGCGGGGTGCCGCCGACCGCCGTGAACGCCCGCACCGGGGAGTTCACCCCGCCCGGAATGACGGCGCACGCGTCCTCGAACAGCTTCGCCGACGCGGTCACCGCCGCCGGGGCGCGCGCGGCCTGGTCACTACCCATGCCGACCAGTGTTCCAGCCGCCGCCGACCGTTCAACTACAGGGTGTAGCAGTCAGGCGCCCTGCCGGTCGGCTTCCTGGGCGGCCTGCAGGTTGTGCCGCGCGGCTTCGCGTTCCCGTTCGGCCGCAAGCCGGTGGGCGGCGACGTCGCCGAGGCCCTCGAGGACCGCCCGTTCGTGCACCTCGGCGGCGCGTTCGTGCGCGGCGCCGGCCTGGTAATGGCGACGGGCCGCGCGGTCATGGGCCGCCCGGTCGCGTTCGCGGCCGCGCTCGGCGTGCCGCGCGGCCCGCTGGACATCCTCGGCCGTGACGGCCTTGCGGGCGGCGAGCTCTTCGCCCCTGAGCAGCAATTGCTCGGCGCGTTGGCCGGCCTCGTCACCCGGTGAATCGGCCATGGAGTCACACTACGCTCGCGGGGTCGCGCCGCATGCCTTGATGGCGATCGGCCCCGCGAGTTGGATGGGCAGCATGCAACTTCCTCAACGACTCGCGCGCTTCAACCGGCACGTCACCAATCCCGTCCAGCGGTTGTGGGCCGGTTGGCTCCCACCGTTCGGGATCGTCGAGCACGTCGGGCGCCGCTCGGGCAAGCGGTACCGCACCCCGGTGAACGTGTTCAACGCCACCGTCGACGGCAAGCCGGGCGTGGCGATCGTGCTGACCTACGGGCCCGACCGCGACTGGCTGAAGAATCTCACCGCCGCGGGGGGCGGGCGGATGCGCCGCAACGGCAAGAGCTTCGACGTTTCCGATCCGCGGGTGGTCACCCGCGACGAGGCGGCGGCTCAGGTCAGCAACGCGGCGCGGCCGGTCTTTTCCCGGCTGCCGTTCGAACACGCCGTGGTGCTCACCAAGTCGGGCTGACTGGACCGGGGCCGAGCGGGTATACGGCCTCAGTGACCGGCACCGCCACCGGGCCGGTCGAAAAGTTGGGTGCCGCAGCGCAATCCGCCGGCCGGGACCCCTGGCCCGCGCGGGAGCGCAGGTTGCCCGAACGCACCCAGCAGAAAGGAGAGCCAGCATGCCCGAACCGGAGGACCACAGGAGCGATCCCCGCCATCACACGCTCAAATTGAAGGCGATGCTCGAGGAGGCGTGCCGACACGCGCGTGAGGACATCGCCAAGATCGAAGACCCCAAGGGGCAGGCCCTTTTCGAGGTGACCGCCGAGGTGTTGGGCGGGTTGCTGAACGCCTACAACGACTACGAGCTGCGCGCGCCGGCCTGGCACTAAGCCGCGCGCCCGGCGCGGCTTCGGCCGCGGACCCGCCCGAAAAAGTACAGCCCGATCACCACCGCCCAGGACAGCAGGCTGAGCCACAGCTGGCTGCGCGCCGACCGGTCGAACGCCATCTGCACCAATACGGCGGTGATTCCCGCGAGCGTCAGCACCGACAGGACGGGGTGGAACCACATCTTGATCCGCAGCTCTTCGTCGGGTGTGCGGCGACGCAGGATGATCTGTGACAGCGCGATCAGCCAATAGACGAACAGGATGACCGCGCCCGAGGAGTTGAGCAGGAAGAGAAACACGGTATTCGGCGCGACCCACGCCATGACGACGCACCCGAAGCCGATCGCCGACGAGCACAAGATGGCAAGGTGCGGGACCCCGCGCCCGCTGAGCCGGACCAACCGTTCCGGTGCCTCGCGCCGGTCGGCGAGCACGAACAGCATCCGCGACGCCGTGTAGAGCCCTGAGTTCAGGCAGGACAGCACGGCGGTGAGCACAACGGCGTTCATGACCTGATCCGCGCCGCGCAGACCCATGTGCTTGAGCGCGGCGACGTAGGGCGAGGCGCCCGTCTCCAGGGAATTCCACGGCAGGATCAGCACGAGCAAAAACACCGAACCGACGAAGAAGATCCCGATGCGCGCCACCACCGACCGCGTCGCCCGTTGGACCGCGAACTCGGGATCGCGGCTTTCGGCGGCCGCGACGGTGACGATCTCGGCCCCGACCATGGAGAAGATCACGACGACGATGGCCGCGAAGACCGCGCCGACCCCCTTCGGAAAGGGCCCGCCGTGCGAGGTGAGGTTGCTGAAGTCCGTGTGATGGCCCGGCAACAAGCCCAGCACGTAAAGCGAGCCGATGGCGAGGAACACCACGATGGTGGCGACTTTGATTCCGGCGAACCAGAATTCGAATTCGCCGAACGATGTCACCGAGAACAGGTTCGTCGCGGTCATCAACAGCATCAGGCACAGCGACAGCAGCCACAGCGGCGCGTGGAACCAGTAGCCGAGGACCTTTGCTCCGGCGACCGCTTCGAACCCGACCACGATCACCCAGAAGTACCAATAGAGCCAGGCGACCGAAAATCCCGCCCAGCCGCCGAGGGCGCGGCCCGCGTAGTCGGCGAACGACCCCGTCGAGGGATTGGCGGCGGCCATCTCGCCGAGCATCCGCATCACCAGGACGATCAGCAGTCCACACAGCGCGTACGTCAGGAACGCGGCGGGGCCGGTGTCCTTGATCACCACGCCGGAGCCGACGAACAGACCGGCGCCGATCACCCCGCCGAGGGCGATCATGCTGAGCTGCCGCTGCGACAGCCCTTGCCGCAGTTGCGAAGCGCTGGCCATGGCTAACCACAGCACATCGGAAAGCGCCGCGCCACGGTGGGCGCTTTTGCGCCGAGGCTGCGCACAGCAGGCCCGGTGGGGGTTAGGGAGTGCATCGCGGCCCGGGCGGGTAAAGGTCACCGCTTCGCGGCCGCGCGATCACGCCAGATCACGCAATGCTTCCAATTCGGCGTGGCTCGGCCGATATCGACCGATCGGCCCGGCATTATTGCGATCATGCCTGATCTCACCCGCCGGGCGGTGCTGCGGATGGGCGCCGGTGCCAGCCTGGGAGCCGCTGGCATGTTCGCGTTCAGCGCCCTGTTGGATCCGGTCAGGACGCAAGCCGCGCCGGCGCCGCTGGGCCCCGCCCCGTTCGAGCCGCCGACCGCCGGCACCCTGCCGACCAAGCTCACCGGCTCGTTCGTGTCGGCCGCCCGCGGGGGCATCAAGACCAACTATGTGATCGCCGTGCCGCCCGGCCAGACCGGGGCGCTGCGGCCGGTGATCGCGCTGCACGGCGTGGACGGCGACGCCAACCAGATGCTGGACATGGGAGTCCCGGAGGGCCTGGCCCGGCTGGTCAAGGAGGGCAAGCCGCCGTTCGCGGTGGTGGGTGTCGACGGCGGCAACACCTATTGGCACAAAAGGGCTTCCGGGGTGGACTCCGGCGCGATGGTCCTCGACGAACTGCTGCCGATGCTGTCCACGATGGGTTTCGACACCTCGCGGGTGGGTTTTTTGGGCTGGTCGATGGGCGGGTACGGGGCGCTGCGCCTGGGCGCCAAGCTGGGCCCGTCGCGCACCGCCGGGATCTGCGCGGTCAGCCCCGCGCTGTACACCTCGTTCGCGGGCAGCGCGCCGGGAGCGTTCGACAACTACGACGACTGGGTGCAGAACAACGTGATGGGGCTGCCCGCCCTCAACACGATTCCGCTGCGCGTGGACTGCGGCACCTTCGACCGTTTCTATTTCGCCACAAAGCAATTCGTCGGCCAGCTGAAGACCAAGCCGGCCGGCAGCTTCTCCCTGGGCGGACACGACGTCGGTTACTGGCGCACGCAACTGCCCGGCGAGCTGACCTGGATGGCGACCTAGCCCACGCCGATGACAGTCCAGGAAGCGGTCGCCAGCAGCCCACGCCGGGTGCAGCGGCGGCCTTCCCGTAAGGGATTCCGCCCGGACATCGAGGGTTTGCGCGCGATCGCGGTGATCGCGGTCGTGGCGTATCACGCGGGCCTCCCGGGTGTCGCGGGTGGCTACATCGGCGTGGACGTCTTCTTCGTCATCTCCGGCTTCCTCATCACCGGCCTGCTCTGGCGCGAGGTCACCGGCACCAATACCGTTGCGCTGGGCCGCTTTTACGGCGTGCGGGCCCGGCGCCTGCTGCCGGCCGCGGCCGTCGTCGGCGCCGCCACCGCCGCAGCCGCGACCATCGCGCTGCCGCCGTTGCAGGCGCGCGCCGTCCTGCTGGACGGCGTCGCCAGCGCCCTGTACGTGGGCAACTACCGGTTCGCCGGGCAGGGCACCGACTACCTGGCCCCCGGCGCGCCGTCGCCGTTCCAGCACTACTGGTCGCTGGGTGTCGAGGAACAGTTCTACCTGGTGTGGCCGGTGCTGATCATCGGCACGGCCTGGCTGGCCCGCCGCCGCAGCGACGGCGCCGCCGCGCGAGCCCTCCCGTACGGGGTGGCGCTGGCGCTGGTCGGGGCGGCGTCACTGGCGGCGGGCCTGGCGTGGACCCGCACGTCGCCCTCGTGGGCGTTCTTCTCCCTGCCCACCCGCGCCTGGGAGCTGGCCGCCGGCGGGCTGGTGGCCCTGTCGATCGGCCACTGGCGGCGGCTGCCCCTGCTGCCCGCCGCGATCGTCGGATGGGGTGGTTTGGCTCTCATCGCGCTCACCTGCACGCAACTGGGCCCCCGCACGCCCTACCCCGGCACCGCGGCGCTGCTGCCCGTGCTGGGCACCGCGCTGGTGATCGGCGCCGGCTGCGCCGCAGGCGGCCTGGGCGCTGGCCGCCTGCTGTGCCGGCCCGCGATGCGGGCGATCGGCCGGGTGTCCTACTCGTGGTACCTGTGGCACTGGCCCGTGCTGCTGCTGTTGCCGCGGCTGCTGGGCGAGCCCGACGGGTTGCCGGCCCGGCTGAGCGCCGTGGCCGTCTCGGCCGGGCTGGCCGTGATCACCTTGCACCTGGTCGAAAACCCCGGCCGGTTCGCCGCCGCGCTGCGCCGATCCGCGCGGGCGAGCCTGGCCGTGGCCGGCGCCGCCAGCGCGGCGGCGGCCTTCGCGTGCGCGCTGCTGCTGACGCTGACGCCGGTGCCGACCGGTCACGGCGCGGCGGCCCCGAAGGCCAACATCGTCGCGCTGCCCCCCGCTCCTGACCGCGCGGTCGGCCCGGTCGAGCGGGCCTTCGCGCAGGTGCGCGACGCGGTGGCGGCGTCGGCGGGCCTGCGGGCCGTCCCGGCCAACCTGGACCCGCCGCTCGCGCGGGCCCCGGCCGACAAGGCGGCCGTCTTCGTCAACGGGTGCGTGCGCTCGTGGCGCGACGTCGGCCAGAGCGAGTGCGCGACTGGCGACACCGCCTCGCCGACGACGGTGGCGCTGGTCGGCGACTCGCACGCCGCCATGTGGCAGCCGGCATTCCAGCGGGCCGCCGAGCAGCGGCACTGGCGGCTGGAGACGCTGGCCAAGGTGACCTGCCCGCTGCAGGACCTGCGGATCACCAGCCCGTATCTGGGCCGCGAGTACACCGAGTGCGAACAGTGGCGCGCGCAGATCGTGGACCGGCTGCGGGCCGAGCACCCCCGCCTGGTGGTGATCGACATGAGCCGCCGCTACGGCGCGGATTTCGGTTTCGTGTCCTATGACCCGGCCTGGATCGACACGCTGGGCCGCACCGTGGCGCTGCTGCGGCAGGCCGGCGCGACGGTTCTGGTGCTGGGGCCGGCGCCGGATCCGCAGGCTTCCGCCCCCGTCTGCCTGTCGGCACATCTCGACGACGCCGCCGCGTGCGCGCCGGCGCGGTCGGCCGCGGTGAACGACGGGGGCATCGGCGCCGAGCGGGCGGCGACCAACGCCGCGGGTGGCCAGTACGCCGACCTGACCGACCTGTTCTGCACCCCCGACCGCTGCCCGATGATCGTCGGGGACACCCTGGTCTTCCGCGACGACAACCACGTGACAACCGAGTACGCGCAGCTGCTGGCGCCGGTGTTCGGCGCGCTGGCGGACCGCGCCCTGACACCCCGGTGAACTCGATGCCGCCCGCGAACGTCTTACCAGTGAAAGGTATTTGGAGGTTTTCGAGATGAGTGCGCTACTGCTGGCCTGCATTGCGGCCGCCACCCCCGTGGTCGGCGCGGGTCTCATGCAGTTGCAGGCGCGCCTGGAGCGATGGGACTACGAGCGGCACGCCGAGGACTGACCATCCGCCCGCCCGCGGCCGCGGTCTACGCATTTATGCCGATGTTTTGCGCCTCGTCGCGCCCGCACGCTGGCTAACATGAGCGAGATCGATATGCCGCTGGTGGACTGGAGCGAGCAAAGCGTGAGCGAGCTGCCCATTGGGACCGTGACGTTGCTGCTTGCCGACGTCGAAGGCTCCACCCGGTTGTGGGAAACCCAGTCCGACGTCATGGCGGCCGCGCTCGAGCGCCTCAATCGAACGGTGGACGAGCTGGTCGCCACCCACGGCGGGGTGCGGCCGGTCGAGCAGGGCGAGGGCGATAGCTTCGTGCTCGCGTTCGCGCGCGCCAGCGACGCCGTGGCCTGCGCCCTCGGGCTGCAACTCGCGCCGCTGGCGCCGATCCGGCTGCGCATCGGCGTGCACACCGGCGAGGTGCAGTTGCGCGATGCCGGCAACTACGCCGGACCCACCATCAACCGGACCGCGCGGCTGCGCGACCTCGCGCACGGTGGGCAGACCGTGCTGTCCGGTGCCACCGAACCGTTGGTGGTCGACCGGTTACCGGCCGATGCCTGGTTGACCGATTTGGGTGTCCATCCGCTGCGCGACCTGCCGCGACCGGAACGTGTCGTGCAACTCAACCACCCCGATTTGCGCAACGACTTCGCGCCGCTGCGCACCGCGAATGACCTTGCAGGAACTCATCTTCCAGCCCAGCTGACCAGCTTCGTAGGCCGTGGCTCGCAGGTCGGTGACATCGGGCAGCTGTTGAAGGAGAACAGGCTGGTGACCCTGACCGGCGCCGGAGGGGTGGGCAAAACCCGGTTGGCGATTCAGGTCGCCGGAGAAGCGGCGCGCGAGTTCGGCGGCGGGGTTTGGTTTGTCGATCTCGCGCCGGTCACCAATCCGCTCGTCGTGCCCGTCGTCCTGGCGCGCACCCTGGGCCTTGCCGACCAGCCGGGCCGCTCCACCATTGAGACGGTGTCCAAATTCGTCAGCGGCCGAAAGATTTTGCTGCTCTTGGATAATTGCGAACATCTTCTCGACGCCAGCGCGGCCCTGGCCGTCGCCCTGCTCGAGGCCGGCCCGGATGTCACGGTGCTGGCCACCAGCCGCGAGCCGATCGGCATCGCCGGGGAGCTGACCTGGCGGGTGCCGTCGCTGTCGGTGGGCGGCGAGGCCGTGTCGTTGTTCGTTGACCGGGCCCGCCGCACCAGGCCGGATTTCCGCCTCACCGAGGACAATTCGTCCGCGATCGGTGAGATCTGCCGGCGCCTGGACGGCATGCCGCTGGCGATCGAGCTGGCGGCCGCGCGCACCCGCACCCTGTCGCTGAGCCAGATCGTCGACGGCCTCCACCACAACTTCCGCCTGCTCGCCGGGGGCGCGCGCACCGCGGTACGCCGCCAGCAGACGCTGCGCGCGTCCATCGACTGGTCGCACGCCATGCTCACCGAGCCGGAACGCATCCTGTTTCGCCGCCTCGCGGTGTTCATGGGCGGCTTCGACCTCGACGCCGCGCACGCCGCGGGCGCCGACGCCGGCGTGGAGCACTTCCAGCTGATCGATCTGCTCGGGCTGCTGGTGGACAAGTCACTGGTCGTCGCCGAGGAAATCCAGGGCACGATGCGCTACCGCCTGCTGGAAACCGTGCGCCAGTACGGCCTGGAAAAGCTTGCGGAGTCGGGCGAAGCCGAGGCGGTGCGGACCCGGCACCGCGACCACTACACCGCCACCGCGGCGACGCAGGAATCTCGGACGGGCGGCGACGGAACGCCGTTGGTGCCCTGGGCCGAACTCGAGATGGATAATCTGCGGGCCGCGCACGCGTGGAGTTGCGACGCCGGGGAATTCGAGCCGGCGCTGCGGCTGGTGTCGGCGTTGCAGCGGGTGTGGGTGACGCGCGGGCGGTTCCGCGAGGGCGTGGCCGGGTTCGCCGCCGTGTTCGACGATGAGCGCTACCGCGACGACGACGTCGCCCACGACATCTGGATACGAGCGGTCGCCGACGCCGGGCTGCTAGGAGTCTGGTTCTCCGTCCCGTTCAGCCTGCAACGGGCTGAGGAAGCGCTGACCGCGGCGCGCGAACTCGGCGATCGGTCGCTCATCGTGCACGCGCTGATGACCTGCGGCATGCTGGCCTTCAACGACGCCGAGTTGGCCACGCCGTATTTGGGCGAGGCGGTCGAGTTGGTCCGCGCGTCGGGCGACCGTTCCGGCCTTTACCTGGTGCGCGCCTACGAATGCTTCGCCCGCAATGCCGCCGGCGACCCCATCGCCTCGCAAGCGGCGGGCGAGGAGGCGATTGCTGTGGCCGACGCGCTCGGCGACAGCTTCATGTCCCGGTACACCCGGACGTTCCTCGTCGGCTCGCTGGCGCTGCAGGGCAAACTGGCCGAAAGCCTTCTCGTGGCCCGTTCGCTGGTGGACGAGGCGCGGGCGGCCGGGGACCGCACGATGGAGGCGTTCGGTCTGATGTCCTTGGGGAACCCGCTCGTGTACACGGGCGATGCCGCCGCCGCGCGCGCGGCCGCGCAGGCCGCGCTCGAAGTCGGCGCCGCGATGGGGGGCTTCCACGAGGACAGCGTCTATGTGGGCCTGGCCTATTCCGCGCTGGCCCGTGGCGACGCCGCCGCGGCGAAGGAGTTCTGCGATGCGGCCTGGCGACACACCTATCCGCTGAAGGAACTGTTCACCCGGAGCCTGGTACCGATGGCCGAGGCGGCCATGTGCTGCGGCGATCTGAGCGCCGCCCGCGGCTGGGCGGACGGCACCGTCGCGGTCGTCCCGGGGGCCTACCGGGCGTGGGCCCTTATCGCGCGCGCCCGCGTCGCGATGGCCCAGGGCGAGCCGCAGCAGGCCGAGCGCGACCTGCACCACGCCATCGAGGTCGCCGAGCGCACCGGCGGGTACCTGCGCCTGCCCGATGCGCTCGAATGCCTGGCCGGGCTGGTTGGCGACCCCGAGCACGCCGCGCGCCTGTTCGGCGCGGCCGAGGGCATGCGACAGCGGCACGGCGAGGTGCGCTTCAAGGTCTTCCAAGAGGACTATGACGCGTCGGTCGCGGCGGTGCGTGATGCGTTGGGGGGACAGGGGTCCTTTGACGTCGCCTGGTCTGAAGGAAGCGCGCTTACCACCGGCGAGGCCATCGCCTACGCGCGGCGCGGCCGCGGGGCGCGCGGGCGCCCGGCCAGCGGCTGGGAGTCCCTGACGCCCAGCGAGCGCGACGTCGTTCGGTTGGTGGGAGAAGGGCTGTCCAACAAAGACATTGCCGCCCGGTTGTTCATCTCGCCGCGCACCGTGCATTCGCACCTTACGCATGTCTACGCGAAGCTCGGGGTGTCGTCGCGGGTGCAACTCCTCCGCGAAGCCGACCGGCACGCCTAGCGTTGCGCCGAATGTGAAGCTACCGCGATAATTTTCGCGATTTTTCGCAGCAGCTGCACGCTCGGCGAGGGCGGCGCCCCCGAGCTCACGCCAGCCGTTTGGCGGCCAACTCGCGAAGCTCGCCGGCCTTGATCTTGGCGTTGCCGGTCACCGCCACCTCGTCCTCACGGAAGAACAGCACATGACGGGGCACCTTGTAGCTCGCCAGGCGCTGGCGCAGGAAACCCAAAAGCTCTTCGGTGTCGACGATCACGCCGTCGTGCGGCACCACGCAGGCGACGACGGCCTCGCCGAGCGTCTCGTGCGGAACGCCGACGGTCTGCGCCACCTTGACGCCGGGGTGCGCCATCAGGGCCTCGTCGACCTCGCGGGGCGAGACATTGGCCCCGCCGGTCTTGATGATGTCGGTGAGCCGGCCCTGCCAGTACAGCCGGCCCTCGTCGTCGAGGTAGCCGCCGTCACCGGTGGGGAAAAAGCCCTCGGCGTCGAGGGTTTCGTCGAGCGGCACGCCGATGTAGCCGAGCATCAGGGTGGGGCCCTTGACGTGGATCTCGCCCGGCTGGCCGCGGGCCACGATGGCGCCGGTCAGCGGGTCGGTGATCTTGAGGGTCACGCCCGGCAGCGCCACCCCGAAGCTGTCGGCGTGGACGTCGGGCGGGGTGTTGGCGGGGTAACCCGTTGTGATCGTGAACGTTTCGGTGTTGCCGTAGGCGTGCCCGGGCTCGTGCCACTCGCCCGACACCGTGGGATGGTGGGCGATCGGGGTCTTGAAGTCCGCGAACCGCACGCTGCTCAGATCCACCCGGTCCCAGTTGGGCGCGCCCTCCAGCTGGGCCCACTGGTGCGGCCAGGCGAATGGGAAGTTCACCCGCTCGGCCTGCATGAGCTCGAGCGCCTCGGCCGCGTCGAACGTCGACTGCAGCACCAGCGCCCCGCCGCTGGCCAGCGTCGAGCCGAGCACCATGGCAAAATTGCCGGACCAGAAAAAGCCGTTCGCGGTCCATCCCCGGACGTGGTCGTCCGGGGTGAACCCGTACATGCGCCGGAAACGCCAGAGCTGGATGCACACGCCGCGATGCGCGCTGAGGATGCCCTTGGGCTTGCTCGTAGAGCCCGACGAGAAGAACAGCACGGCGGGGTCGCTGGGCAGCGCGGCCGCGGCGGTCGCCTGGACCAACTCGCGGGGTACCGCGTCGCCGGACGCCAGAAACTCGTCCCAGGATTCGATGCCCTCCGCCGGCTCGCCGACCGCGACGAGGCGACGCAGGAAGGGATAGTTCGCCGGGTCCAGCCCGGCCAGGATGGCCGCGAAGTCCTTCGATGGCACCTTGCGCTCGAACAGCAGTACCGAAACGGCCGACGCCCGCAGCAGGTAGTCCAGCTCGGACGGCGTGGAAAACGTGCTGAGGGTGACGGCCAGCCCGCCCGCCAGCGACGTACCGAACACCGCGGCAAGCCATTCCGGCCGGTTGGTCATCAGGATCCCGACGCGGCCGTCCTTGCCCAGCCCGCAGCCGCGCAGCGCGCGCGCCACCTCCATCGCGCGTTCCCACAGCTGCGCGTACGTCCAGCGCACGACGCCGTCGGCGGTGCGCCACACCACCGCCTCCCGCTCGCCGTACGCCCGCGTCACCTCGCGCAGGAAGCCGGGCAGCGTCAGCGGCCCCAGCCCAGGCTCCTCCGCGAGGGGCGGCCCGGACACCATCGAAAGCTGTTGCATCGCTACAGCGGCAGCTCGACCTCGGCCGTGCAACCCACCAGCATGTCCCCGTTCTGGTTGGTCAGGCGCAGCTTCACCTGTACGAGCGGCACGCCCCACGTCGACTCCGGTTGCTTGTCGACGATCTCGGCGTCGAAATAGGTGACGTCGCCCTCGAAGGCGGGCGTGCGGAAGTCGGCCTTGGAGTGGCGCACCATGCCGTCGTGGCCGGCCCAGTACGCGAGGTAGTCGGTGCACCACGCGCCCATCGTCGCGCCGTAGCCGTAGGCGCGCGCCATGCCGACCTCGCTGGCCCGCTCGGCATCGATGTGCCCGCGCGAGGGGCCGACGTACAACCCGTCGCGCTTGCGCGGGTCGATCTTCGCGTCCTCCTCGTCGAACGCGAAGTCCTTGCCCCAGCCCGGATCCTGATACACCCAGGGGTCCTCGATGCCCGGCGGCGCCACCCATTCGAAGGTGCCCCAGATGTTGAACAGGAAGGCGCGGTATTCGGTGGTGAAGCTCGCGATGCTGTGCGGGCCGATCACCCGGCGCGGCAGCGTGTCCCCGACCTTCACCTCGTCGAAGCGCGGCGAGACGCCCAGCCGGTTGGACTCGAGCCATTCCCGGCGGAGCCGCTCGACGGCCTCGAGCTCCGGCTGCGTCCAGCGTTTGATCTCGCCCAGCTGGTTTTCGAACATCCCGCGCTTGGTCGCCTCCTCGTAGAGGTAGCGGATGGCGGTGGACCGCTCGCGTGCCACCAGGGCGCCGTGCTGGTTGGTGTGGACGGTGTCACCCCGCGAGAACATCGTGGGGCCGGCGAATTTCGTCTCGGTCACCTTGTAGTCGTGGAACCGGCGCTGCTGGAACAACTTGTCGCCGGGCCGCACCGGGCAGCCGTAGAACCACCATTCCTCGCCGCCGAAGATCAAGTGGCTGTTGGGAATGTGGCCCACGCACGCCGGCGCGGCGCCGTGCCCGTAGTCCAGGGCCACCGCGATGGACTGCGGCGCGACGATCCCGCCGAACTTCGAGGCGCGGGCGAACTGCTCGTCCCAGTGCAGCGGGTTGGGGTAGTCCATCGCCATCACCCAGCGCCGAATGTCCGAGGAACTACAGGGATCCCACAGCTGTCCCCCGCCCACCGGCTTACCCACCCGGTGATCGACGTCGGACAGATCCAGCTGGACGCTCTTGGCGCCGCTATCAGCCATCTCCCGTCCCACTAGCGGTTGACGTCGACGACGATGCGGCCCCGCACCTTGCCGTTCATGAGTTCGCCGGCCGCGGCGATGGCCTCGCCCAGCGCGATGTCGCGGGCGATCGAATCCAGCGCGCCGGTATCCAGGTCGCGCGCGAGGCGCTCCCAGGCCGTCAGGCGCCGCTGCTTGGGCGCCATCACGCTGTCGATGCCGAGCAGCGAAACGCCGCGCAGGATGAACGGCGCGACCGTGGCCGGGAAATCCATGCCCTGGGCCAGACCGCAGGCGGCCACCGCGCCGCCGTACCGCGTCTGCGCGCAGGCGTTCGCCAGGGTGTGGCTGCCGGCGGTGTCGACGACGCCGGCCCAGCGCTCCTTCTGCAGCGGCTTGCCGGCCTCGCCGAGCTCGGCGCGATCCAGCACCGTGACGGCGCCGAGTTGCTGCAGGTACGCCTGTTCCGACGACTTCCCGGTCGCGGCAGCCACTTTGAACCCGGCCGCGGTGAGCAACGCGATCGCGACGCTACCGACGCCGCCCGTCGCGCCGGTCACCAGCACCTCGCCCTGCTCGGGGGACACCCCGTGCTGCAGCAGGGCGTCCACGCACAGGCTGGCGGTGTAGCCGGCGGTGCCGATCGCCATCGCCTGGCGGGTGGTGAATGCGGACGGCAAGGGCACCAGCCAGTCGCCGTTGAGGCGGGCGCGCTGAGCCAGCCCGCCCCAATGCGTTTCGCCCACGCCCCAGCCGTTGAGGACCACACGGTCGCCCTTCTTCCAGTCGGCGTGGCTGCTGTCGGTCACCACGCCCGCGAGGTCGATGCCGGGGACCATCGGGAACTTGCGCACCACCGGCGATTTGCCCGTGATCGCCAGGCCGTCCTTGTAGTTCAGGGTGGAGTACTCGACGTCGACCGCAACGTCGCCCTCGGGCAGCTGCGCCTCGTCCACGTCGGTGACCCCGACGGACTGGCCCGTATCACCCTTTTCGATCAGAACTGCTGAAAACACCTGTGTCTCATCCCTTCTGCTCGGGCGCTTCTTCAGGCCCGTAGCCCAATGTGCTCTTGACTTCCAGGTATTCGTGGAACCCGAACTCGCACCACTCCCGGCCGTTGCCGCTGCGCTTGTAGCCGCCGAACGGCGCGTTCATGTCGAAGGCGTGGTTGATCGTCACCCACCCCGCCCGGATCTTGCGGGCCACCTCCCGCGCCTTGTCGAGGTCGGCGCCCGAGACGTACCCGGCCAGGCCGTAGTCGGTGTCGTTGGCGATCTCGACGGCCTGGTCGAGGTCGTCGTAGCCGAGCATGCACAGCACCGGGCCGAAGATCTCCTCGCGCGCGATCGTCATGTCGTTGGTGACGTTCGCGAAGACGGTCGGCTTTACGTAGTAGCCCGTTTCCAGCCCCGCCGGACGGCCCGGGCCGCCGGCGACAACGCTCGCACCCTCGTCGATGCCCTGCTGGATCAGGCGTTGGACCTTTTCGAACTGCGCCTTCGACGCCACCGGCCCGATCGCCCTCGCGTCGTCGGCGCTGCCCACCCGTACCTGTTCGGCGACCTCGCGCGCGATCGAGATCGCTTCGGCCATGCGCGAATTCGGTACCAACATGCGCGACGGCGCGTTGCAGCTCTGCCCGGAGTTCGGCATCATGTTCGTCACGCCCGCGCGCACGCTGTCGGCGAAGCCCGCATCGTCGAGCACGACGTTGGGGCTCTTGCCGCCGAGCTCCTGGGTCACCCGCTTCACCGTCGCGGCGGCGTTGCGGGCCACCTCGACGCCCGCCCGGGTGGATCCGGTGAACGAGACCATGTCGATGTCGGGGTGGGCGGCCAGGGCGACACCCACCCCGGGCCCGTCGCCGTTGACCAGGTTGTACACCCCGGCGGGCACGCCGGCGGCGTCGAGGATCTCGGTGAAGATGTAGGCCGAGAACGGCGCCACCTCGGAGGGTTTGAGGATCATGGTGCACCCGGTCGCCAGCGCCGGGTACACCTTGACCGCGATCTGGTTCAGCGGCCAGTTCCACGGCGTGATCAGCCCGCACACGCCGATCGGTTCCTTGACGATCAGCGTGGCGCCGTGCTGTTCCTCGAACGGGTAGTTCTTCAGCACGTCGATCGCCGTCGCCAGGTGCCCGATCCCGAGTTGGACCTGCGGGCCGGCGGCCAGCGAGGGCGGGGCGCCCATTTCCTCGGTGACCGCGTCCGCGAGGTCGCCCGCGCGCTTCTGGTATTCGGCGAGGATGGCCTGCAGCAGGTCCAGGCGTTGCTCGCGGCTGCTCTGCGACCAGCTCGCGAAGGCTCGTCGGGCGGCGTTGACCGCCACGTCGACGTCGGCGGCCGACCCGAGCGAGATCTTGCCGCCGACCTGCTCGGTCGCCGGGTTCTCGACGTCAAAGGGGTTGGGCCGCACGGGGTCCACCCACTGTCCGTCGATGTAGAACTTCAGGTATTCGCGCATCAGCTCATCCTTCTCTTACTGGGTACCTTCGGCATACCAGGTGCGGAATCGGTCGTACTTCGGCATCTCCTCGGAGTTGGCCTTCGGGTCGATGCACACGTGTACCACACCGACTTTGCCGCTGGCGTAGGCGCGGGCGATCGCCGGGCGGATCTCGTCTTCCTTTTCGACGAACTCGCCGTGGCACCCGAAACCCTCGGCGACCTTGTCGAGGCGGACGTCCTTGCTCCAGTGCACGCCGGGCTGCGGCGACGGCTGCTCGAATGTGCGCTTGTAGACGCCCACCTCAAGGCCCCACTGGTGGTCGACCCCCACCACGCAGACCAACGGAAGATTTTGCCGCGCAGCGGTTTCCAGTTCGGCGATGTGGAACAGGAACGCCGAATCACTGGTCATCAGCATCACCGGGCGCTTGCGGCCCTCGGCGACCGATGCCCCGACCGCGTAGGGCAGGCCGGTGCCCAGGTGACCGAAGTTCTGGTTCCAGATGACGTCGCGCGGCTTGGCCTGCGAGTAGGTCCACCCGAAGATGACGGTCGCGCCGCCATCGCGGACCATGATGCCGTCGTCGAGATCGTTGAACGCCTTGGTGGCCTCGACGATGAATCGCGCCGGGTGGATCGGCGAACGGCCCGACGGCGCACTCTCGGCAAGCTGCGCGAGTTCCTCGGCGTCTGCGCTGACCAACTTCTCGAGGTTCGCCGACGGAGTGCGCGGCGTGTCCCGCAGCGCGTCGACGAGCTGCGGCACGACGCCGCGCAGGTCCCCCACCAGCGGCACGTCGAACTGGCGGTTGACGCCGATTGCGGCCGGGTCCTGCTCGACGTACACCCATTTGCGGTTCGCATCGTTGCCCGCCCAATGCTGGGTCCGGCCGTAGTGCATGGGCTCACCGAGTTCGGTTCCCAGCGCGACGCACAGGTCGGATTCCTCGACGGCCTCGTTGGCGGCCGGGGAGAACAGGTAGGCGAAGGTGCGCTCCTCTAGGCCGGGGATGTACGAGGTGCCGCCGGAGGTCTGGATGACCGGGCAGGCCATCAGCTCGGCCAGCTCTTTGACCGCCGCACCGGTGCGCGAGGTGTGGACGGCGTGCCCGACCAACAGGATGGGGCTCTTGGCCTCCCGGATCAGTTTCGCGGCCTCGGCGATCTCGGGGGCGCCGGCCCCCTGGTTGACGAGCCGGTACCGGTTGGGCGGCAACGGATCCGGCACGTCGAGCTCCTCGAGGATGACGTGCGACGGGTACTCGATGTAGGCCGGGCCGGGTGTTCCCGACATGGCCCGGCGGATCGCCTCGCGGACGATCTCATCGGTTTGGTCCGCGTACTCGATGGACGCGCTGTACTTGACGGACGCGGCGAAAAGCGGTTCCTGACGGACGAATTGAATGCGCCCGCGCCGAACCCGGCGCTCGGTGACGCGGGCGCGCTGGCCGCCGAGAAAGATCACCGGCGAGTTCTCCACGAGCGCGCACTGGATCGCCCCCGCGATGTTGGCCATGCCCGGCCCCAGCGTGCCGATGCACAGGCCCGGCTTGCCCGTGATGCGCGACGCCGCCTCGGCCATGAACCCCGCGCTCAGTTCGTGATGCGGCGCGACCACGGACCATCCGCGCGAATCCGCCTCCATGAACATGTGCACGAAGTTCGGATCCGGTATGCCGAACAGCGTGTTCACGCCCTCGGCCTCGAACAGGTCGAGGATGCGCTTGTAGACGGGCACGGCCATGGTCAAAGTTCCTTTCTCCCGCGCGCGCCGAGTTCGGCGAGTACTTCGTCGGTGTGGGCGCCGAGCTCCGGCGCGGGCCCCGCGACCCGACCCGGCGTCCGGGAGAACCAGGTGGGCACGCCGGGGAATCGCACCGGCCCGTGCTGGGTGTCCACCGTCTCGAACATGCCGACGGCGTTCAGATGCGGGTCGTCGAACAGCGCGCCGGGCGTGTTCAGGGGCGCGGCCGGTATCTCGAGTTCGTGGAACAGCTCCAGCCACTCCTGCGTCGATCGCTCCTTCATCGTCTCGGCGAGCAGCCCGTAGACGGTATCGATCTGGTGCGCGCGCTGTTCGAGCGTCGCGTACAGCTCGCCGGCCCACGGTGGCTGCACGGCCGCCACGAAGGCGTTCCAGTGCTTGTCGTTGTAGATCAGCGCGGCGATGTGCCCGTCGCTGGTGCGGTAGGGGCGGCGGTTGGGCGCCACCGTGCGCGGGTACACCGCGGGCCCCAGCGGGGGGTCGAACATGGCGCCGTTGGCGTGTTCGACGAGGATGAACGAGGCCATGGTCTCGAACATGGCGACCTCGACCTCCTGGCCCTGCCCGGTGCGTTCGCGGTGGAACAGCGCCATGGTGGTCGCATACAGCGCCGTCAGGCCGGCGACCTTGTCGGCCATGATCGTTCCGACGTAGTCGGCCTCGCCGGTCAGTTGCTGCTGGACGGCCGGCAGCCCGCATTCGGCCTGGATCGTGTCGTCGTAGGCCGGCCGGTCGCGGTCGGGTCCGCGGTGCCCGTAGCCGTAGCAGTTGGTGTAGACGATCGCCGGGTTGAGCGCGGCGACGTCGTCGTAGCCGAAGCCGAGCTTGGCGATCGCCTTGGCGCGCATCGAGTGGATGAACACGTCCGCGGTCTGCACCAGCGCGCGCAGCGCGGCCGTTCCGGCGTCGGTCCGCAGGTCGAGCACGACGCTGCGCTTGCCGCGGTTGACGTTGACGAACACGCCGCTCATTCCCGGCGCGGGCCCGACCGAGATGTATCGGGTGTTGTCGCCCTGCGGCGGTTCGACTTTGATCACGTCGGCGCCCATGTCGGCCATGATCTGCGTACAGTACGGTCCCATCACCATCGCGGTGAGGTCGATCACCCGCACGCCGGCCAGCGGGCCCGCGCCTGTCCGGTCAGCCATGCAACGCGCCCCGTTCGCTGCAGCGGTGCGCCAGATCGAAGCTGTAGCGGATGTGGCGGTCGTGGCCGTCGGGCACGACCGGGAAGACCAGCGGCGCCTCGACGTTGCGGATCGCGTCGAGGTGCTCGCCCACCTCCTCGACCGTCCACGAGGGCCGGTACACGCCCGGGCTTTCGGCGACGACGGCCCGCGCCACCCGGCCCGCCAGCGCGATGAAGATCTCGCCGGTGACCGAGCAGGCTTCGTGCGCGAGCCAACCCACCACGGGCGCAACGAGTTCCGGGCCCATCGGCGGGTAGGCCGAGATGTCGATGCCCTCGGCCATCCTGGTCACCGCGGCCGGCACGATCACGTTGCACGTCACACCCTCGGCGGCACCCTCGAGCGCCGCGACGTTGGCCAGCCCGATCACGCCGGCCTTGGCGGCCGCATAGTTGGCCACGTCGTGGTTTCCGTACAGGCCGCCGATCGACGAGGTGAGCACGATGCGCCCGTAACCGGCCCCGCACATCACCGGAAACGCCGGGCGCACGACGTGGAACGCGCCGCGCAGGTGGACGTCGAGCACGGCGTCGAAGTCCTCGTCGCTCATCTGTTTCAGCGAGCCGCGGCGCACGTTGCCGGCGTTGTGGATCAGCACGTCGATGCGGCCGTAGCGGTCGAGCGCGGTCGCGACGATGGCGTCGCCGCCCGCCCGGGTCGCGACCGACTCGGTGCACGCGACGGCGTCCCCGCCGGCCGCGGTGATCTCGGCGACCACGTCGTCGGCGGGTCCCGCGTCGCCGCCGTCGCCGGTCAGCGCGCCCCCGGGGTCGTTGACGACGACCTTCGCCCCGCGCGAGGCGAGCAGCAGGGCATAGGAGCGGCCGAGCCCTCGGCCGGCCCCGGTCACGACGGCGACCCGATCGTCGAATCTCAACTCGGCCATTTAGCGCCCGAGTTCGAGGCCATCGAGATCACCCTTGGCGCGCCACTGTTTGAGCAGGTCGTCGAACACGTAGAAGCCCGGCATGTAGGGGTCTCCGATGGCCGAGCGGATGCCCTCGCCGCCACCGCCGCCCTCGTTGTTGTAGTAGCCCGGCGTGCAGGAGACCGCGAAATCCGAGGCGTCGATCGAGGTTTCGCGGATCGTCCTGATCCAGTTGTCCTGGGCCTCCTGGCTCGGCTCGACGGTTGTCGCGCCGCGCGCTATCGCCTCGGAGATGAGGTATGCGATGTGTTCGGCCTGCTGCTCGAGCATCGCGGTGGTGTTGCCCGCCACCCCGCCCTGAATGAAGCCGGTGAAGAACTGGTTGGGGAAGCCCACGCTGGTCATCCCGTGCAGTGACTTGTAGCCGTCGCGCCAGTGATCGAAGAGCGACAGGCCGTCGCGGCCCTCGATCACCTCGATCGCGTAACGACGGCTGATATCCGTGGTGATCTCGAAGCCGCTGGCGAAGATGATGCAGTCGACTTCGTACTCGACGCCGCCCGCGACGATCCCCTTTTCGGTGAGCCGTTCCACGCCTTTGGATTCCGACACGTCGACCAGCGTGACGTTCGGGCGGTTGAACGTCGGCAGGTATTCGTCGCTGCTGCAGGGACGCTTGCACATGAAGCGGTAATACGGTTTGAGCGCCTCGGCCGTCTCCGAGTCGTCGACGAGTTCCCCGACGCGGCGCCGCAACCGCTCCATGACCTTGTAATCCTCTTCTTCGCGGATGGCCATGATCTGCTCGATGGTCAGCGACGCGGGATCGTCGGCGGCCGCGATCCGCGCGGTCAGGTTGCGCCCCAGCTCGGTCCAGAAGTCACACACCAGATCCGGCTCGTCGAACACCGCGCCCTCGCCCAGCGGCGACCAGCGGTGGAAATTGCGCTTGCGTTCCTCCTGCCAGCCCGGCCGCAGCGACGCAGCCCACTGGGGGTCGGTCGGCTCGTTGCCGCGAACGTCGACCGACGACGGCGTCCGCTGAAACACGAAGAGGTGCTGGGCATCCCGGCCCAGATGGGGAACCAGCTGCACGCCGGTCGCGCCGGTGCCGACCAGCGCGACCCGCTTGTCGTGCAGCCTGTGCAGCCCACCGTTGGCGTCCCCGCCCGTGTAGTCGTAGTCCCAGCGGGCGGAATGGAACATGTGCCCCTTGAAGTCCTTGATGCCTGGAACGCCGGGCAGCTTCGGTCGATTGAACGAGCCCTGCGCCATCACCACGAACCGGGCGCGGATGTCGTCGCCGCGGTTGGTGCTCAACCGCCAGCGCTTGATCGTCTCGTCCCACCGCGCCTGGCGCACCTGGGTCGACAGGATCGCGCCGTCGTAGAGCCCGAAATGCTTTGCGATACGCCGGCAATGCTCGTAGATCTCGGCGCCGTCGGCGAACTTTTTCGACGGCATGTAGTTGAGTTCTTCCAGCATCGGCATGTAGCAGTAGGCGTCGTTGTCGCACTGGATTCCGGGAAATCGATTCCAATACCAGACCCCGCCGAAGTCCCCGCCCATCTCGATGACGTGGACGTCGCCGACGCCGGCCTTCTTCAGGTACGCGCCGGCCAGCAGCCCGGCGATGCCGCCGCCGAGCACCGCCACCTCGACGTCTTCGGAAAGCGGCGTCCGCGGCGTCACCGGCGTGTGGGGATCGACCTCGGCGAATTCGGCGAACTCGTCCTTGAGCTCCAGGTACTGCTTCGAACCCTCCGGGCGCAGGCGCTTGTCGCGTTCGTGAAGGTACTTGGCGCGCAGCGCGTCGATGTCGATGTCGTCGGGCGTCCGCGTCGGTCCGCACGTCTCGAAAAGTGTCATACGTCTAAAGCTCCCGCGGTTCGCCGGTGCCCATGTACTTGGACAATTGGTAGTGCAGGTTGACCGTGCTGCGCTCGCGGTAGGGGTTGGGCTTGGTGCCCGGAAAGCCCAGGGATTTCATGCCCTGTTGCACGGCGGCCATGTTGGAGAAGTCCTGGGGCAAGACCGACAGCCACCTGGGGTCGCCGACCGGTGTGTGTTCCCATTCCGTTTGCGGCTCTTGGCCCTTCGGGTATAGCTCGAACACCGACACCTCGAAGATGCACTTGTCGGGGTTGTAGCTGGGGTGCGGCCGCGCGCCGTAGCAGAGCGCGACCGTCAGGCCCTGGCCGATCTGGAAGTTCGGGAAGATCTGCCACGCGGTGCCCGCCTGCCCGAGGATGTCGGGCGGAATCGTCGGCCAGATCACGCCGCGGGCCTCGTCGTCGCGGCGCGCCGACGCCAGCCAGTGCTCGAGGACCTTGTCGGCCGGTGTGCCCTCGGGCAACTCGTCGACCAGCCGCTTGGCGGCGTTCACCAATGTCTCGGTGGTGGAGGTGTTCGTTTCTTCCATCGTGTAGATCTGCATCTCCGCGGTCGACACCCGCGGATCGGCGCCGGTGCCGAGGCGGATCTTGGACTTGGTCGCGGCGAGATCGTCCGGGGCGTCGTAGCCGATGTTGCTGTGCTTGCCCTGCGCCTTGGCCCAGCCCTTGAATTCGCCGAACTTGTTGAACTCCGGGTGCGTGGTGAATACGTGGTAGGTCTCGTTGAAGGCCTCCAGCGCGACCTTCCAATTGCAGTCGAACGTCAGCCATTTGCGCCATTTGTAGCGCATGTTCTCCAGGCCGAACGGGTCGAGGATCTTCGCGGCCGGGAATAGGTAGTCGGCCAGCGGCTCGCAGTCCGGGTCCATGTTGATCCACAGCCAGCCGCCCCACGTGTCGACCCTGACCGGGCGCAGGTGGGTGTTGTCCGGCGTCAGCGTGTCCTGCCAGTCCTGCCGCTCGCGGATGTGGGTGCAGGCCCCGTCCAGGCCGTAGGTCCAGCCGTGGAAGCCGCACACGAACGACTTGCGGGTGCGGCCGCACGCGTTCTTCGCGCCCTCGGGCGTGTCGATCAGGCGGCGGCCGCGGTGCATGCAGACGTTGTGGTGGGCCCGAAATTCGTTGGCTCCGCTGCGCACCACGATGATCGAGTCGTCGAGGATGTCGTAGGTCAGGTAGCTGCCGACCTCGGGCAGCTCCTCGACGCGGCCCACCTGCTGCCAGACCTTGCGCCAAAGCCTGTCGCGCTCCGCGCGGGCGTAGTCCTCGCTGACGTACGCCTCGACGCCG
This sequence comes from Mycobacterium alsense, assembly GCF_002086635.1. Classification (GTDB taxonomy): domain Bacteria; phylum Actinomycetota; class Actinomycetes; order Mycobacteriales; family Mycobacteriaceae; genus Mycobacterium; species Mycobacterium alsense. Next base: position 213,738 of record NZ_MVHD01000001.1, read on the forward strand.
ATCGTCATCGGCTTCGAAAGTTCCTCGGCCCCTGGGCCGTTCGCCGCGGGTTTCGCGTCCTTGGCCAGATCGGTCATCACATCCTCCTTATGGCCGCGCGGAAGGATTCGTCTTTGAGGAACAGCGAGGTGTTGTCGGCGCCGAGGTGGCTCCACCTGAGGTCGAGCCCGCCGTCGACGAGCAGCGTCTGGCCGGTGACGTAGCTCGACAGCTCCGAGAGCAGGAACAGGATGGCGCCGGCCTGCTCCTCGGGGCGTCCGCGGCGGCCCATCGCGATCGCCTGGCGATCGCGCTCGGGGTCCTCGTCGACGTAGGTGCGCGACGCCGCGGTCTCGGTGACGCCCGGCGCCACGGCGTTGACCCGGATCCCGGCCAGCGCCAGCTCCAGCGCCATGGTGCGGGTCATCGCCGCGATCGCCGCCTTGGCGGTCCCGTAGGCGATGTGGAACGGGGCGGTGTTCATGCCGCTGATCGAGGAGATCGACACGATCGATCCGGGCCGCTGCTGCGCGACGAGTTCGGCCGCCACGGCCCGGCTCATGAAGAACGCCGTCTCGAGGTTGTCGGCGAAGATCTTGCGCCAGTCCTCGCGCGTGACGCGGGTCGACGGCATCCACGTCGACGGGTCGGCGCCACCGGCGACGTTGACCAACCCGTACAGGATCCCCTCGGCGCGCCGCGCCCGGTCGAGGACCGCGGCGATGCCGTCGTCGGTGGACGCGTCTGCCGCGACGGGCAGCACCGCCAGGCCCTGCCGCGCGAGCGGCGCGACGTGCTCGTCGAGGTTTTCCTTCGAGCGGCTCACCGCGATCACCGTCGCTCCGGCCCCGGCCGCCATCGCGGTCACGGTCGTGCCGATGCCGCCGCCGCCGGCGCCGGACACCACCACGATGCGACCGTCCAGCCTGAGGTGTCCGAGGAAGTCCTGCATTACCTGCTTTCGTCCGCGGCGAAAACTCCCGCAATTGTCCGGACAACATATTGGGTTCTGTCCCTCGGAGAACACTATTCCCATCGGCGGACATGCCTGTCAAGGGCGTTGCGGGGGCTTTGGCGGCTATTGTCTGGACTAGCCGGAGTTGATAACGTCCAGCCCCAACGGGCACTTCGGGCCGGCGGGAAGGATCTCGGCGAAAACATGTCCAGCACGACGCATCCGTCGCGGTACGCGGTGGATCCCGCGGTCCGTCGGCCGGTCGACGTGGCGAACGGCTGGCGCCTCGAACGGGTCACCGCGCCCAGCCGCCTGTTCGGCGCCAACGGCCTGCGGACGGGTCCCGACGGCCGCATCTACATCGCGCAGGTGACGGGCAGCCAGATCAGCGCGCTCGATCACCGCACCGGCCACCTGGAGACCGTGAGCGCCAAGGGCGGCGACATCGTCGCGCCCGACGACGTCGCATTCGACGCGAGCGGCAACCTTTATGCGACCGAGGTGATGGACGGCCGCGTCAGCATGCTCGACACCGCCGGCCGCACCCGCGTGCTGCGCGACGACATCCCGTCGGCCAACGGCATCACCTTTCATCGGGGCCGGCTGTTCGTCGGCGAATGCCGCGAGGGTGGGCGCCTGCTGGAATTCGACCTGGGCGGCGGGCCGCCGCGGGTGCTGCTGGCGAACGTGCCCTCGCCGAACGCGATGGAGGTCGGGCCGGACGGCCTGCTGTATTTCCCGGTGATGGGCGCCAACGAGATCTGGCGCATCGACCCCGACGGCGGCGAACCACAATGCGTCGCGGCCGGTCTCGGTGTTCCCGACTCGGTGAAGTTCGACCCGCACGGCCACCTCGTCTCGACCCAGGTGGCCAGCGGGCAGGTGCTGCGCATCGATCCGCGCAGCGGGGAACGGCGGCTGCTGGCCCAGCTCAATCCGGGGCTGGACAACTGCACCTTCGTCGGTGAGACGGTGCTGGTGTCCAACTTCACCGGCGAGATCACCGAGATATCGCCGGACGGCGCGACGCGCACGGTGTTGCCCGGCGGGCTGAACTGGCCGCTGGACCTGGCCGTGGGCGACGAGGGCGATCTCCACATCGCCGACGGCACGTACTTTTACGCCGCCGCACCCGACGGATCGCTGCGAACCGTCGGGATGCTGTTCAGCCCCGGCTATCCCGGGTTCCTGCGCGGCGTCGCCGCCGGCGGGCCGGGCGAGTTCGTGGTGACGACGTCGGGGGGCCAGGTCGCGCGCTACCGCCCGGCGGCGAGCGAAAGCGAGGTGCTGGCCGACGGTTTCGATCAGCTCTACGGCGTCGCGGTGAGCCCCACCGCGACGGTCTTCGCCGAGCTGGGCACCGGGCGGGTGTTGTCGTTGCGGGCGGGGAACATCGAGGTGCTGGCCGCCGGCCTGCGCGACCCGGTGGGCGTCGCAATCGGCGCGGACGGGGCGTGCCTGGTGGCGGAGTCGGGCGCCGGGCGCGTGGTCAGGGTCGACGGATCCAAGACCGACACCGTCGTCGCCGATCTGCAACGCCCGCAAGGCATCTCGGTGCGCGACGGCGTGCTCTACATCGTCGACGCCGGCGCCAGGGAGTTGATCGCTTTTGACCTGAACAACCGGGAAAAGAACGCCGCGCGCACCATCGCGTCCGGGTTGCCGGTCGGCCCCCCACCGGGGGTGGTGCCCAAGCCGCTCAAGGGGATGCCGCCGTTCTCCGGCCCGCAGGGCCCGTTTGCCGGTATCGCCGCCGCGCCCGACGGGACGCTGTACCTCTCGGCCGACGGCGAAGGCAGCGTGCTGGCCCTGCGCCCGGATCCGGGCGGCCGCTGATGCCCCAAACCATCTCCAGCGACCACCGCTACCTGCAGATCGCGCGCACGCTGCGCAAGGAGATCGTCGACGGGGTGTATCCGGTGGGCTCGCAGCTGCCGACCGAACACCAGCTGTGTGAGCGGTTCGCGGTCAGCCGCTATACCATCCGCGAGGCGCTGCGCCGGCTGCGGGAGGACAACCTGGTCGCATCGCGGCCGCGGGCGGGTACCCGGGTGGTTCCCCGGCCGGCGTCGAGTTCGTATGCGCAGGACGCGATGTCGATCGACGACCTGCTCGCGTTCGCGTCCGGCGCCCAGCTCACCATCGAGTCCAACGAGATGGTGACCGTCGACGACGACCTCGCCGCCCGGAGCGGGCTGGAGGCCGGCAGCCAGTGGCTGTCCGTGCGGGGCTACCGGCAGGCCGACGGCGCGCCGCTGCCGCTGTGCCGCGCGGAGTACTACATCAACCGCACCTTCGCCGCGGTCGGCAGGCTGCTGCAGCGCCACACCGGACCGATCTTCCCGTTGATCGAGGACCTGTTCGGCGTGAGCGTCGCCGAGCTGCGCCAGGAGATCGCCGCGGTGCTGCTGTCTCCGGAGCTGGCCGCCGGCCTCGGCGCCGAGGCGGGGACCGCCGCGCTGCAGATGCGGCGCACCTACCGGACCTCCGACGGCGAGATCGCGCAAGTCACGATCAACACCCACCTGTCGTCGAGCTTCCGCTACGCGATGACCATGCGACGCGTGAATGGCTAGGCCGACCCGAACGGACCCCGCACGCGCGGCAGACGCATACCGGCGCGGGCTGTGGGTGCACACCACGCTGGCCGACACGCTGCGCTCGGCGGCGGAGGCCACCTCGGAGCGAACGGTGTTGGTGGACAACGACACCCGCCTCGACTGCGCCACACTGCAGGTTCGGGCCGGCGCGCTGGCCGGCGCCCTGCTGGCGCGCGTGCCCGCCGGCAGCGTCGTGTCGTTCATGCTGCCGAACTGGCACGAGGCCGCCGTGATCTATCTGGGGGCGACGCTGGCCGGGATGGTGGTGAACCCGATCCTGCCGTCGCTGCGCGACAACGACCTGCGTTTCATCCTCGAGGACGCCCAAACGGCGATGATCTTCGTCCCGCACCGCTTCGGCGGCCACGACTACGCGGCGATGCTCGAACGCGTGACCGGGGCGATGGGGCCCGCGGCCCCCGAGGTCGTGGTGCTGCGGGGCCCTGAAACCGCCGGTGCGCACACGCCGTACGCCGGGCTGCTGGGCGAGCGGCCGGACGCCGGGCGGCTGCCGGCGCTGGACCCCGACGCCGTGCGGATGGTTCTCTACACGTCGGGCACCACCGGCCGGCCCAAAGGCGTGCTGCACAGCCACAATTCGATACACGCCCTGATCCGTCAGCTCCGCGACTACTGGGCCATCGAACCGGGCGACACCTTTTTGGTCCCGTCGCCGATCGCCCACATCGGCGGCTCGATCTACGCGTTCGAGTGCCCGCTGCTGCTGGGCACCACCGCGGTGCTGATGGACCGGTGGGACCCGGCGGCGGCGGTGGCGCTGATCAGCGCCGAGCGGTGCACCCACATGGCCGGGGCCACGCCGTTCCTCCAGCAGCTGTTGTCGGCCGCCGAGCGCGCCGGCACCCGCCTGCCGGAGCTGAGGGTGTTCATCTGCGGCGGCGCCGCGGTGTCGCCGCCGCTGATCCGCAGGGCCGCGGCCTATTTCGAATCCGCGGCCGTCACCCGCGTGTACGGCTCGACGGAAGTGCCGGTCACGACGGTGGGCTCGCTGGACGACGCCGACCGCGCCGCGGACACCGATGGGCGGGTCGGCGTGGCCGACGTCAGACTCGCGCCGGGCACCGGCGAGATCCGCGTGCGCGGCCCGCAGATGCTGCTCGGCTATCGGCATCCCGAAGACGACGCCGAATCTTTCGACGCCGAGGGATATTTCCGCACCGGGGATCTGGGCCGCTGGGTCGACGGGCAATACCTGCTCGTGACCGGCCGGGCCAAGGACGTGATCATCCGCAACGGCGAGAACATCTCGGCGAGGGAGGTCGAGGACCTGCTCGCCGACCACCCGGGCATCGCCGAGATCGCGGTCGTCGGACTGCCCGACGAGCGCACCGGCGAGCGCGCGTGCGCGGTGATCGTGCCCGCGGGCGCGGCGCGGCCCGACGTCGCGAGCCTGCTTTCGCTGCTGGAAAGCAAGGGAGTCGCGAAGTTCAAGGCGCCCGAACGCGTGGTCATCTGGGATTCGCTGCCGAAGAACGACGCGGGGAAGATACTCAAGCATGAGATCCGGGCGGCTTTAACACAGGCGGCGACACGGGCGGAGACCGAGGATGGGTGAGATGCAGGTCGCGATCGTCACGGGTGCGAGCAGCGGCATCGGCCTGGGCTGCGCGACGAGGCTCGCCGGGATGGGCATGGCGGTCCTGGGCACCGGGCGCGACGAAGCCAGGCTGGCCGCCCTCGAAAGCGCCGTCGGCGATCCGGATCGCGTCGCGACCCTCGCCGTCGACCTCACCGACGACGACGCGCCGCGACGCATCGTCGGCCTCGCCGTGTCCCGGTGGGGCCGCATCGACTTCCTGGTCAACAACGCCGGGGTGGGCAACCCCAAGCCGCTGCACGAGACCGACGACGAAACGCTGGACGAGTTCCTGGGTTTGATGCTGCGCGCCCCGTTCCGGCTCGCGCGCGACGTGCTGCCCCACATGCGGCCCGGTTCGGCGATCATCAACGTCACGTCGACGTTCGCGGTCGTCGGGGGCCTGCGCGGCGGCGCCTACTCGGCGGCCAAGGGCGGGCTGACCGCGCTGACCACGCACATCGCCTGCCAGTACGGGGCGTCCGGCATCCGCTGCAACGCCGTCGCGCCCGGGGTGACGCTGACCCCGATGGTCGAAAAGCGCCTCGAGGACGAGCGATTCCGCAAGATCAACACCGAGATGACGCCGCATCAGCGGCTGGGCCGCGTCGACGACATCGCCAGCACCGTCGCGTTCCTGTGTTCGCCGGGCGGAAGTTTCATCAACGGGCAGACGATCGTCGTCGACGGTGGATGGAGTTCGACAAAGTATCTGTCGGACTTCGCGCTGAACTCGGAGTGGACCCCTCGGTGAACCTGTTCGCGGCGCTCGATCAGGCCGCGCGCCGGTTCGCCGACCGGGGAGCGGTGTACCACGGGGACCGCCTGGTGTGCACGTGGGGCGAATTGCGCGACCGCGCACTGCGTTTGGCGACGTCCATCCGGGAGCGGGTGGGCGCCGGTGCGCGCGTCGCGATCGCGAGCCACAACCGCCCCGAAATCGTCGAGTTGATGTTCGCGACCTGGGCCGCCGAATGCGTCGTCGTCCCGATCAACTACAAGCTGCATCCCCTGGAGATGGCCCAGATCCTCGACGACGCCGGCGCGTCGCAGGTCTTCACCTCCCCGACGATCGGCGCCGGGCTCGCGTCGGTCACCTCCGCGCCGGTCGAAACCCTTGACTCCGAGGGCTATTCGCGCCGCTTCGAGGCCGACCCGTCGGCCCCGCCGCACACGGACCCGTCCACCCTGGCATGGCTGTTCTACACCAGCGGAACCACGGGCCGGCCCAAGGGCGCGATGCTGTCGCATCGCAGCCTCACCGCGATGGCCGTCGCCCACCTGGCCGACATCGACGCACCGAACGAGGACTGCAGCCTGGTGCACGCGGCCCCGATGTCGCACGGCTCGGGGCTCTACGTCGTTCCCTACGTGCTGCGCGCGGCCCGCCAGGTGGTGCCCGAGTCGGGTGCCTTCGACCCCGACGAGTTCCTCGACCTGTGCGGAAACCACCCCGCCGCCAGCGCCTTTCTCGCCCCGACGATGGTCCAGCGCCTGGTGCGCACCGGACGCGGGCGCCCGGCCAACCTCCGGACCATCGTCTACGGCGGCGGTCCCATGTACGTCGACAGCCTGAAGGGCGCGATGGCGGCGTTCGGCCCGATCTTCGCGCAGATCTACGGGCAGGGCGAGGCGCCGATGACGATCACCGGTTTGCGCCGCGCCGACCACGAGTCCGCGCAGCCCGGCGACGACGCGATCCTCGGCTCGGTCGGCTATCCGCGCTCGGGGATGGAGGTCGCGGTGCTGCGCGCGGACGGCCGCCCCGCGTCCCCCGGCGAGATCGGCGAAATCGTGTGCCGGGGCGACGCGGTCATGTCGGGCTACTGGCGCAACCCGGACGCGACCCGTGCCACCCTGAAGGACGGCTGGCTCTACACCGGCGACATGGGCTCGTTCGACGCGCGCGGGTTCTTGACACTGCGGGACCGCTCCAAGGACGTCGTCATCAGCGGCGGCACCAACATCTACCCGCGCGAGGTGGAAGAGGTCCTGCTCGAGCACCCGTCCGTGTCGGAGGCGTGCGTGGTCGGCGCGCCCGACGCCGAGTGGGGCGAGGTGGTGGTCGCATTCATCGTCGGCGCGGACGGCACCGGCGGTGCCGTCGACCCAGCGGAGCTGGACGCCCACCTGTTGACCCGGATCGCGCGCTTCAAGCGGCCCAAGCGCTACGAATTCGTCGACGAGCTGCCGAAGAACAGCTACGGCAAGGTGCTCAGGCGGGAACTGCGTGCGCGAAGTCGATGACTCCGCGGATGTTGCGGCCCTCGCGCAGGTCCGCGAACGCCTCGTTGATCTGGTCCAGCCGGTAGTGGCGGGTGACCAGCTCGTCGAGCTTCAGCGCGCCCGCCCGATACATCGACAGCAGCGTCGGCACGCTGGTACGCGGATTCATCCCGCCGTAGAGCACCCCCTTGAGTTGCTTGGCCGAGAGCACCATCTCCTGCAGGATCAGCGGGACCAGGGGCTCGCTGAACGGGGTGATGCCGGTGAGCACGCACGTGCCGCCCTTGCGAAGTAGCCTCAGCGCCAACGGGATCAGGTCCACATGCAGGACACCGACGGTCACCACGACGCGGTCGGCCATCACCCCGGCGGTGATCTCCGACACCAGCGGCAGCGCCTCCTCGGCGGATGCCGCGGTGTGGGTCGCGCCGAAGATCTTGGCCGAATCCCGCTTGTACTCAACGGGATCCACCCCGACGACGTAGGTCGCGCCGGCGGCGCGCGCCCCCTGCAGTGCGTTCATCCCGACTCCGCCGGTGCCCAGGACGACGACGGTGTCGCCGGGCTCGGTGCCCGCCGAGATCGTGGCCGAGCCCCAGCCGGTGCTGACGCCGCAGGACACCAGGGAGGCGGCGTGGAACGGGATCGCGTCGTCGATCTTGATGACCGACATTTCCGAGAGCACCGCGTATTCGGCGAACGTGCCGAGTTGGCCATAGGCCAACAGGTTTTCGTCGCCGAGATGCCGGCGGCAGGTCCCGTCGGAGGGCATCTCCTTGGCGAACAGGCTCGCGCCGGCATCACAGATGTAGCTCTGGCCGTTGACACAGAATCGGCAGCGCCCGCAGGCGGGAATGAACGACATCGCCACGTGGTCGCCCGGCCGCACCGCCGTCACGCCGGGCCCGACCTCCTCGACGACCCCGGCGCCCTCGTGACCGCCGAGCACCGGGAACCAGTCGGGCGCGGGCATTCCGGTCGCGGCCAGCACCTCGGGGGTGGGCACCACGTCGCCGGTGGCGAGGTGGTCGTCGGAGTGGCAGACGCCGGCGACGGCCATCCGCACCAGTACCTCACCGGCGTGCGGCGGGTCGAGAACCACCTCGCGGACCTCCCAGTCCTCGCCCACACCGCGCAGCACGGCGGCGCGACACTTCATGGCGACCTCCTTGTTCAGGCTCGTCCAGGCTCGTTCAGGCTCGTTCAGGTGGACAGCTGCGCCCGGATCAGCGGCGCGATCATGTCCGCCAGGTACTGGTGTCCCGCGTCGGTGGGGTGCACGCCGTCGGCGCCGATCAGCTCGGGCCGGCCGACAAACCAGCGCTCGGCGATCGGGTCGACCCACGCCGCCCCCGCGCCCAGGGCCGCGCCGAAGAGCACGTCGCGTATCCGCAATATCGTGGCGGGCACGTCAGCGGTCGGCCACGCCGGCCCGATCACCAGCAGCCGCGCCGCCGGTGCGCGGGTGCGCGCCAGCCCGAAGGTGTCGCGGACCTTCCCGGCCAGCAGTTGCGGGTCGGCGCTCTCGTCGTTGCGGGAGCCGAAGAACACCACCAGCGCGTCGTCGTCCTTCACCGCCCTGTCGGTCAGGTCGTAGAAGATGCTGTGGTGGTCGCCCGGGGTGACGTAGCCGGCCCGTTTCTCCGCGGCCACGTCGGGCGCGATCCGCTCGCCTTCGGCGCCCAGCATCTGCCAGGCGCGGGCGGGCCACGACCGCGGCCCCAGCCCGCCCTCCTCGGTGCCGGTGGTGTAGGAGTCGCTGACGACGGCGACGTGATTGAGCCGCATGTCGATGGTCAGGATGTTGTAGCCGCGCGCGGGTGCCGAATGTGGATGCTTGCCGAGGAAGGTGGCGACCACAACGGCCAAGCTGACGGCGAAGGTGACCAGGCGACTCACGAGCGTCACACCGCTCGGGCCGAAACCGCTTCCAGCCCACCGTCGATCGGGTGCAGCTTGGCGCTGACCGGCTCGGCGGACTCGACTTTGTCGTCGGCGGGGCGGATGTGGACCATCTTGCGCATCCATCGGCGGGCGGGCTCCTCGACGAAGTGATACATCAGGATCGAGAGGACCACCGCGATCGCCAGCAGGCCGACGACGTTCCATTTCCACGGATTGTCCTGCGGGGCGAGCTCGAACTGCTCGACCGCCCACCCCCAACCCGTGTGCACCAGCTCGTGGACCATGTACAGGCAAAACGAGATCTGTCCGCCGTACACCATCGCCCGCGTCGACAGCAGCCGCGGCAGGCCGCCCAGGCCGATCGCCAGGGCGATCACCAGCGGAACGAACAGCACGTCGACCACCCCGCCGCTGTCGTTCTCCACGACGCCCGCTATCGGGTGCGCGTCGAACCAGTAGAGGACGCCGACCATGGCCGCCAACAGCAACAGGGCGACGTGGCCGGCGACGCGGCGACCGCGATCGGTCATCCGCAGCCTGCGCACGGCCGCGCAGGCCAGGGCGCCGGCGGTGAACTGCGTCACGATGCGCGGCAGCCAGCTCCACGGCGTGTAGAAGTGGCCGCTGGCCAGCAACATGACCATCGGCGGCAGCGACGCCGCGAACGCCAGCAACATCAGGTTGCGCGCCCTGGTCGTCTGCTTCATCCGCAAGATCACCAGCACCAGCAGGCCGAACAGCAGGTACGCCAGCCATTCCGCGCTGATCGACCAGGCGGGCCCGTCCCAGCTGGAGTCGTCGAAGAACGGCACAAACCACAACTGCACCAACAGGATCTGGCGCACGTAGCTGACCGCGGTGAGCTGGCCGGCGTCGGGCGACGGCACGTGACCGACGTGGAGCGTGAAGATCACCCACAGGGCGGCGAGGTGCAGCGTGACCAGGTACACCGGCCACACCCGGGCCAGCCGCAGCCACAGGAAGTGCAGGGTGGCACGCGTCGACCACCTCCGGCCCAGGCGCTCGAGGTAGTTCCAGGTGAGGACGAATCCGCTGAGGATGAAGAAGAGGTCGACGCCCTGGGCCCCGCAATTGAGCACCGGCGCCAGGGCCTGCAGGAGGCCGGGCGAGGCGTCGCCCAGCATCGGCCGGAAGTGGAACAGCACCACCCACACCGCGGCGACGATGCGAAGTCCCGTCAGTGCCTTGATCTCGCCCTTGATCTCTATCGTCCCCACAGGGCTTTCTTTCCGTCTGGGCCGCGCCGCTTTCGTATCCGATTAGCCTGGCGACCGGGCGATCTCGGCATCACAGCAGCCCCCCGACCGAGCACCCGGCAGCCCACGCAGCCTAACAGCGCCGGCGCGGCGACGGCGTGAGGGGCCGTGGCGTGGTGGCCGAAAACGCCTCGAGTGGCTTCTTAGCAAAGAGTTAGAGGCGGCTTTCGGTCCCCTTAGGTTTTGCGGGCACCGTAGTAGACAGGTTCTTCGAATGGGGCGCACATGACAATCGCACACGTCGCGACTCGACGCGGTTACGGCACGATTGAGTGCGATGGCGCCCAGATCCGGGCCCATTGCCGGCACCTGGCGACCGTGGTGACCATCCGCGGTGACATCGACGCCGTCAACGTCGACCGGGTCGGCGAGCACGTTCGGCGCTTCGTCCTCGGGGGCAACCCGCTGGTGCTCGACCTGAGCGACGTCAATCACTTTGCCGCGGCGGGCATTTCGCTGGTGCACCGGCTCGACGAGGCCTGCCGCGCCGCCGGGGTGGAGTGGACACTGGTCGCCGGCCCGGCGGCCATGGAGCTGCTGGGCGTCCGCCGCGACCAGGACGACACCGCGGAGATGTTCCCGATCGCGCGCTCGGTGCGCGAGGCGCTTCGCACCCTGGCGGACGCGATCGTCGACCGCCGTCAGCTCGTGCTGCCGCTCATCAAGAAGACGGCTTAGCCTTTGCCGGCCCGCCGCCCCCGCACCAGCCGGGCGGCCCCCAGCACCGCCAGCACTCCGGCGGTCGTCGCCAGCACCGTGGTCAGCAGCAGCATCTGCGGGCTATAGACCAGCGACGTCGTGGACGGCTCCCCGTCCGCGATCGGCGCCACGCTCACTATGCGGCGCGCGTGCATCCAGCAAACGCCCGCGCCCACCAGCGCGGTGCAGGCCAGCACGAGCTGGATCCAGGCCTTGACGCCGCCGAGGCGGGCGGTCACGGCAGTGGCCCGTCGTCGAACCGGTCGTCGCCGGCGTCGTCGGGGACGTCGGATCCGGCGGGTTCGACCCGTTCCTGGACGAGCGGGGTCAGCGCCGCCCGCAGCTGGCGGTGGCGACGCGCCCAGGCCTGGGCGGTGCGATCCCCCGTGAGCTTGAGCCCGATGCCGATCCGGTGGCGTGGCACCCCGGTCAGCTCGCCGAGCGCCCGCGCCGACTGCCAGCGCGCGAGCTCCTTGCCGGAGGCCTCGTGGTGCTCGGGCTCCGGATAGACCTTGACGATCTCGCGCACCAGGATGGTTTCGGTGCCCTGGCGCAGGGCCTCCGGGGTGAGCTCGACCGAGACATGGATCCGGGCCGCCTTCACCTGCAGTCCGACGAACGACGACACCAGCACCAAAAAGATCGCCGGGACGACGAACGACACCGGGGCGCCGCTCCAGATCTGAATCACGACCATGGCCCCGGCCGCGGCCGGGCCCAGCGCCACCCACCACCAGCTGGCGCCGCGCTCGTAGAACAGCGGCTCTTGTTGGTTGTCTGCTGTCACGAAAGCCAGCCTGCCGCATCCGCGGCCCAGTAGGTGAGCACGATGTCCGCGCCGGCGCGCCGGATGCTGGTCAACGATTCCAGCGCCGCGGCCCGCTCGTCGATCCAGTCGTTAGCGGCCGCCGCGCAGATCATCGCGTACTCCCCCGAGACCTGATAGGCGGCCACCGGCACCGGCGAGATCGAGGCCGCGGCCGACACCACATCCAGATAGCCCATCGCGGGCTTGACCATCACGATGTCGGCGCCCTCGTCCAGATCGAGCCGGACCTCGCGCAGCGCCTCGCGGAAGTTGCCCGGCTCCTGCTGGTAGGTGCGCCGGTCCCCGGACAGGCTCGAGCTCACCGCCTCGCGGAAGGGTCCGTAGAACGCCGAGGCGAACTTGGCGGCGTACGCCAGGATCACCACGTCGCTGTGGCCCGCGGCGTCCAGGCCGTCGCGGATCGCCGCCACCTGGCCGTCCATCATCCCGCTCGGTCCGACCACGTGGGCACCCGATTCCGCTTGCGCCACCGCAAGTTTGACGTACTGCGCCAGCGTGGCGTCGTTGTCGACCCTGCCCGCCCGGTCCAATATCCCGCAGTGCCCGTGATCGGTGAACTCGTCGAGGCAGGTGTCGGCCATCAACACGGTGGAGTCGCCGAGGTCCTTGGCCAGCTCGCGCAGCGCGACGTTGAGGATGCCGTCGGGGTCGGCGCCGGCCGAGCCGGTCGAGTCCTTGTCCTGGTCGCGCGGCACCCCGAACAGCATCAGCCCGCCCACCCCGGCGGCGACGGCGGCTTCGGCGGCCTTGCGCAGCGAATCCCGGCTGTGCTGAACAACCTTGGGCATGGATGGGATGGGCCTAGGCTCGTCGATGCCGTCGGCGACAAACATCGGCAACACCAAATGCCTTGGCTCCAGAGACGTTTGCGCCACCAGGCGACGCAGCGCGGCGGTCGAGCGGAGCCGTCGCGGGCGCTGCCGGGGGTAGGCGTCCATGCTCATCGCGCGGTTTCGCAGCCGCGAGCGTCCGCAAAATGCCAGCCTCGACGGCGTGTCGCTGTATAGACACGCTCGCTCGCCGGCGGGGGCGCCACTAGCGCCTGCGGCTCTTCTTGCGCGGCGGCGGCAGCGCCCCCTCGGCGCGCAGCCGCGCGGCGTGCTCGGCCAGCGCGTCGACCAGGGGGCCGACGGCGGCGGTGTCGGGCTGGACGTCCACCCGCAGGCCGAACTCGGCGGCGGTCTCGGCGGTCTTGGGGCCGATGCAGGCGATGATCGTGCGCGCGTGCGGCTTTCCGGCGATGCCGACCAGGTTGCGCACGGTCGAGCTGGAGGTGAAGCACACCGCGTCGAAGCCGCCCGTCTTGATCATCTCGCGGGTGGCCGCCGGCGGCGGCGCGGCGCGCACGGTCCGGTAGGCGGTGACGTCCTCGATCTCCCAGCCGCGCTCGCGCAGCCCCTCGGCCAGCGTCTCGGTGGCGATATCGGCCCGCGGCAGCAGGACCCGGTTCACCGGGTCGAAAACGCTGTCGTAGGGCGGGAAGTCGTCGAGCAGGCCCAGCGAGGACTGTTCCCCGGCCGGCACCAGCTCCGGGCTGATGCCGAAGGCGCGGACCCGGTCGGCGGTCGACTCGCCGACGCAGGCGATCTTCACCCCGGAGAACGCGCGGGCGTCCAGGCCGAACTCGCCGAACTTCTCCCACACCGCGCGCACCGCGTTGGTGGAGGTGAAGACCACCCACTGGAATCGGCCGTCGACCAGCCCCTTGACCGCCCGCTCCATCTGGGCGGGGCTGCGCGGCGGCTCGACGGCGATGGTCGGCACCTCGATCGGCACCGCGCCGTAAGAGGTCAGGCGCTCGCTCATCTCGCCGGCCTGGTCCTTGGTGCGCGGCACCAGCACCGTCCAGCCGTACAGCGCGCGGCTTTCCCACCAGTTCAGCTTCGCCCGGCTGGCCACCGTCTTGCCGATGGTCACGACCAGCGGACCGGTCATCGGGCCGGCCGGGTCGCTCCCGCCCAGCGCGGCCGGATCGGTCAGGCCCGCCAGCGTCGTCTCCACCGAACGCTGCTGGCAGGTGGTGCCCTGCGCGGTCACCACGCAGGGGGTCGTCTCGGCCAGCTCGTGCTCGATCAGGGCGCGGGCGGCGTCGGGCAGGTCCGCCGCGCCTGCCTGCAGGATCAGTGGCCCGGGGGCCGCGGCCAGCGCTTCGTAGTCGATGTCCTTGGCGTCGACGCGCACGTCGGCCACCGTGTGCGACGAGCCCAACGGCAGCCCCGCGTAGGTGGGGACGGCGCTGGTGGCGGCCAGGCCGGGCACGATCTCGATGCGCAGGTGGCTGCGCGCGACGGCGTTCACCTCGGCGATCACCGCATCGACCGTCAGTGGGTCCCCGGCCACCAGCCGCACCACGTCGGCGCCGGAACGGGCCTCGGCGGTCAGCGTCTTGGCGACCTCGGCGGGTTCGCCCAGGGCCGGGCGGATGTCGGGTCCGCCGGGGATCACCGCGGGCGCGGCCTGGCCGGGGTCGCCGTCGGGGGCGCCCTCGCCGTTGGCGGGGGCCGGGTCGGCCGGCGCCGGGCCGGACACGGGTGGCAGGTCCTTGCCGATCAGCGCGAGCACGGTTTCGGGCACGTCGGGGTCGGTGAACACCAGGACGGCGTTGGCCAGCACCGAGGCGGCCCGAGCCGTCAACAGGCCGGGATCGCCGGGGCCGGATCCCACGAACGTGATGTGGCCCGGCCTCGGTTTGCGCCCACGCATGCTCGGTTGGCGAGTCATTGTCGCTCCCAGTTCATCTCACTCAACTTTTTCAAGTCATTCGCTTTCGGTGGGCGGGCCCTGCCGCGCCGCCGACATCAGCTCCCGCGCCCCCAGTTCGAACAGCTCCGCGGCGACCGAAAGCCCAAGCTCTCGAGCCCGACCGGGAGTGCCGATGCCGGACGCGCGGATCACATCGGACCCGTCCAGCGCCGCCACGCAGCCGCGCAGCGACAGCTCTTCGAAGACGCGGCCTTCCTCATCGATGGACTCGACCACCTCGGCGATGGCGCCCACCGGCGCGGAGCAACCGGCCTCCAGTTCGGCCAGCAGGGCTCGCTCCGCGGTGACCGCCGCGCGGGTGTCGGCGTCGTCCAACTCCGCCAGGACCGCGGCCAGCTGATCACCGGCCCGGCATTCGACGGCGAGCGCTCCCTGAGCCGGTGCGGGCAACATCTGCACCGGCTCTAGCGTCTCGGTGACATCGCCGAGGCGGCCCAGCCGGGCGAGACCGGCCCGGGCCACCACGATGGCGTCTAGTTCACCACTGCTTACCCTGTTCAACCTGGTATCTAGGTTGCCTCGTAGGGGGCGGATTTCCAAACCGAGACCCAATGCTCTAAGCTGTGCGGCCCGCCGGGGCGACGACGTGCCCACCAGCGAGCCCGCCGGCAACTCCCCGAGCACCAGCCCGTCGCGGGCGACGAGCGCGTCGCGGGGGTCGTTGCGCGGGGGTATCGCCGCGATGGTGAACCGGGGGTCATCGGCGGTCGGCAAATCCTTGTGGGAGTGCACCGCGGCGTCGACGCGGCCGTCCTCGATGGCCTCCCGCAGCGCGGTGGTGAACGCGCCCACGCCCAGGGTCTGGATGGGTGCCGACGACCGATCGCCGGCGGTGCTGATGGTGACCAGCTCCGCGGGGTGGCCGTTGGCGATCAAAGCGTCCCTGACGACCCCGGCCTGGGTGGTGGCCAACAGGCTGCCCCGCGTGCCTATCCGGATCACGTGCGCCAATCGGCTACTCGCCCGGCTGGGCCTGGGCGCCCGCGTCGAATCCGGTTGGCATGACTGGCAATTCGGCTGCGGCGACGGCGGCCACCGAGTCGATGGCGGTCTGGTCGAGTTCGAACAGCTCGCGCAGGGCCTCGGCGTAGCTGTCCCCGCCCGGGGCGCTGGCGAGCTGCTTGATGCGCACCGTGGGCGCGTGCAGCAGCTTGTCGACCACCCGCCGCACGGTGCGGGCCACCTCCTCGCGGTGGGTGCTGTCGAGGCCCGGCAAGCGGTTGTCCAGGCGCAGCAGCTCCGCCTCGACGACGTCGGCGGCGCGCTGGCGCAGGGCGGTCACGGTCGGGGTGACCTCGGCCATGCGCTGCGTGGCCAGGTAGGTGGCGACCTCGGCCGCCACGATGTGGCGGGCGGCGTCGACGTCGGCGGCCGCGGCGTGGGCCGACGGTTCGCGCTGCACGCGGTCCACGTCGACCACCCAGACGCCGGGCAGCCCGGTCACCGCCGGATCGACGTCGCGCGGCATGCCCAGGTCGCAGATCACCAGGGGATGGGCCGATTCGTCACGGCCGGTGGCCGCCAGCGCGTGGTGCACGTCGGCCAGCGAAACCACCGGGCTGACCGCACCCGTGCAGCTGACCACCACATCGGCGTCGGCCAGCGCGTCGGCCAGCCGGTCCAGGGTCAGCGCATCGGCCCGCACGCCGGCTTCGCGGATCTTGCGGGCCAGCCGCTGGGCCCGCGGCAGCGACCGGTTGAGCACCCGGATGCGCTCGATGCCGGCCCGGGCCAGGTGCGCCGATGACAGCGCACCCATCGATCCGGCGCCGATGACCACGGCGTTCTTGCCGGCCAGTCGGCCCAGCCTGCGTTCGGCGATGCTCAGGGCGACCGACACCACCGAGGCGCCGGCGGCGTCGATGGCGGTCTCGGAATGGACCCGCTTGCCCACCGACAGCGCCCGCTGGGCCAGCTCGTGCAGAACGCGGCCGACGGTGCGGTTGGTCTCGGCGGCCGCGTAGGCGCGGCGCACCTGGCCCAGCACCTGCTGCTCGCCGACCACCGCCGAGTCCAGGCCGCTGGCCACCGTAAACAGGTGCTCGACGGCGGCCTCGCTGTAGCGCACGTAGGCGTACTTGGTCAGGTCGCCCATCGACATCCCGGAATGGTCCGACAGCACCTGCCCGACCACCGCCAGCCCGCCGTGGAACGCGTCGACGACGGCGTAGACCTCGACCCTGTTGCAGGTGGACAGCACCATCGCCTCGGTCACCAGGGGGGACTGCAACACCCGGTCGACGATTTTGACCTGATCGGATTCGTCGATGCTGAGTTGTTCCAGGACGGAGACCGGGGCACTGCGGTGCGAGACCCCGAAGAGCAGGATGCTCACGGCAGCATCACCTGGCCAGCTCCCTTGCTTCCTCCAGTAACTGAACTGCTGTCCACGGTAAACGTTGATCAGCTGGGCTACCAAATAATTGCCGGCGGACTACCGGCCCAGATCGGCCCGCAGCCGGGGCTCGTCGATCTCCCAGTAACTGTGCTCGCGGCCGTCGAGCAGCACCACCGGCAGCCGGTCGCCGAATTCGGCCCGCAGCCCCGGCTCGCCCGCCAGCGCCTTGGCGTCGACGTCGGTCGTCGCCAGCTCGAAGCCCAACTCGTCGGCGAGTTCCGCCAGGCGGGCCCGCACCCGCGCGCAGATCGTGCAGCCGTCGCGGGTCAGCAGCTCCACGCTGTGCCGCGTCATGGCACCAGTCTGCCTGGTGACCCCGGAGTGACCCGGAGTGACCCGGAGTGAATTGTGGGGCCGCGCCGCGGCGGTTACGTTGCCGCTGTGGCTGCCGAGGACACGTTGCGCGTCGACCCGCCGGCGATGCGGGCGTTCGCCGAGGCGCTGTCGGGTCGCGCCGAGGAGCTGCGACACCGGTTCGCCGCGCTCGACGATCAGGTCGGCCGGCTGCTGGGCGGCTGGCGCGGGCCGTCGGGCGGCGCGTACGCCTCGGCGTGGGAGCTGTGGCACCGGGGCGCCGGCGAGGTCGAGGTGGGCCTGTCGTTGCTGGCGCGGCTGGTCGCGGAGGCCGGCGGGCTGTACCGGGAGCACGAGGCGGCGTCCGCCCGGGCGCTGCGCGGAGTGCGCCGTGGCTGAGCCGTTTCGGGTGGATCCCCAGGCGTTGGCCGACGCGGTGCATCGCATGGCGGAGTTTCAGCGCTACGCCGAGCACATGCTCACCGAAATCGATTCCCTGGTAAGCGATTTGCACTCGGAGTGGACGGGCCAGGGCGCGGCGGCCCACGCCGAGGCGCACCGGCACTGGGCGCGCGGCGAGGCGATGATGCGCGAGGCGCTGGCCCAATTGCGGGCCGCGGGCGCGACCGCCCACCGCAACTACACCGGCGCCATGTCGGCGAACCTGGCCATGTGGTCCTGACCGGCGCCGCGCCGCCGCTGGCACGCCAAGCCGGCCCCGGATCGGCCGGATAGGGTTGACATCGGCGATTCCCCGACCACCGGGTGGGCAGCGTTCTAGGAGGTGTGGCCCATGGCTGACCTGGAGTCGCTGGACGACAACGCGAGCGCCAAACGCGCGCTCGACGACCTGCAGGCTTCCGGCGCCCTGCCGGAAGGCCGCCCGCAGCCGCCGATCGACCTGACCGCGGCCGCGTTCTTCGACGTCGACAACACCCTGGTGCAGGGTTCGTCGGCCGTGCATTTCGGCCGCGGGCTGGCCGCGCGGCACTACTTCACCTATCGCGACGTGCTCGGATTTATCTACGCCCAGGCCAAGTTTCAGTGGCTGGGCAAGGAGAACAGCAACGACGTCGCCGCCGGCCGGCGCAAGGCCCTGGCCTTCATCGAGGGCCGTTCCGTCGAGGAGCTGGTCGCGCTGGGCGAGGAGGTCTACGACGAGATCATCGCCGACAAGATCTGGCCCGGCACCCGCGAGCTGACCCAGATGCACCTCGACGCCGGCCAGCAGGTGTGGCTGATCACCGCGACGCCCTACGAGCTGGCGGCGACCATCGCCCGCCGGCTCGGCCTGACCGGCGCGCTGGGCACCGTCGCCGAGTCGGTCGACGGGGTGTTCACCGGCCGGCTGGTCGGCGAGATCCTGCACGGCACCGGCAAGGCCCACGCGGTGCGCTCGCTCGCGATTCGGGAGGGGCTCAACCTCAAGCGCTGCACGGCTTATTCCGACAGCTACAACGACGTGCCCATGCTGTCGCTGGTGGGCACGGCGGTCGCCATCAATCCCGACGCCCGGCTGCGCGCCCTTGCCCGCGAGCGGGGGTGGGAGATCCGCGACTTCAGAACCGCGCGCAAGGCGGCCCGGATCGGCGTGCCGTCGGCCCTGGCGCTGGGCGCGGCCGGAGGCGCGCTGGCCGCACTGGCGTCGCGGCGCCAATCGCGCTGATAAGCTGCGCCGCTAGCGAGTAGTCGAGGGGAAGAGCAACGCGTCATGACGATCCCAGAATCGGCCCAAGGAATTATCGGCAGCCATTACCGGGCGCCGGACTACTTCCAGGTCGGACGCGAGAAGATCCGCGAGTTCGCGGGGGCGGTCAAGGATGATCACCCCGCGCACTTCGACGAGGCCGACGCCGCCGAGGCCGGCTATCCCGAACTGGTGGCCCCGCTGACGTTCCTGGCGGTCGCCGGGCGGCGCGTGCAATTGGAGATTTTCACCAAGTTCGACATCCCCATCAACATCGCGCGGGTCTTCCACCGCGACCAGAAGTTTCGGTTCCACCGGCCGATCCTGGCCCACGATAGGCTGTACTTCGACACCTATCTAGACTCCGTTATTGAGTCCCACGGCACTGTCCTCGCCGAGATCCGCAGCGAAGTCACAGACGCCGAGGGCAAGCCGGTCGTCACCAGCGTCGTCACGATGCTGGGAGAGGCCGCACACCAGGACGCAGGCGCTGAAGAAACCGTCGCCGCGATTGCATCCATATCTGCTGGAAAGTAGGGTCAATTCAATGTCACAGGGTGAATCGGGTGGCACCCAGCTGAAGCCGCCGGTCGACGCAGTCCGATCGCATTACGACAAATCCAACGAGTTCTTCAAGCTGTGGCTCGACCCCTCAATGACCTACAGCTGCGCCTATTTTGACGAGCATCCAGACCCGAACAACCTGACCAAGACGCTCGAGGAAGCCCAGTACGCCAAGCGCAAGCTCGCGCTGGACAAGCTCGGCCTCGAGCCGGGAATGACGCTGCTCGACGTCGGCTGCGGCTGGGGCTCGACCATGCGCCACGCGGTGACCGAATACGACGTCAACGTCATCGGCCTGACGCTGAGCGAGAACCAGTACGCGCACGACGTGGAGAAGTTCAAGGAAATCGACAGCCCCCGCCGCAAAGAGGTGCGGATCCAGGGCTGGG
Source organism: Mycobacterium alsense (assembly GCF_002086635.1). Lineage (GTDB taxonomy): Bacteria > Actinomycetota > Actinomycetes > Mycobacteriales > Mycobacteriaceae > Mycobacterium > Mycobacterium alsense. Next base: position 233,900 of record NZ_MVHD01000001.1, read on the forward strand.
AGCAGTTCGACGAGCCGGTCGACCGGATCGTGTCCCTCGGAGCGTTCGAGCACTTCGCCGACGGCGCCGGCGACGCCGGGTTCGAGCGCTACGACACCTTCTTCAAGAAGTTCTACAGCTTGACGCCCGACGACGGCCGCATGCTGCTGCACACGATCATCATCCCGGACAAGGAAGAAGCCCAGCGGCTCGGCCTCACCTCGCCGATGAGCCTGCTGCGGTTCATCAAGTTCATCCTGACCGAGATCTTCCCGGGGGGTCGCCTGCCGCGGATCTCGCAGGTGGACCACTACTCGTCCAACGCCGGGTGGAAGGTCGACCGCTACCACCGCATCGGCAAGAACTACGTGCCGACGCTGAACGCGTGGGCGGACGCGCTCGAGGCGCACAAGGACGAGGCGATCGCCCTGAAGGGACAGGAAACCTACGACATCTACATGCATTACCTCAGGGGCTGCTCGGACCTGTTCCGGGACAGCTACACCGACGTCTGCCAGTTCACGTTGGTGAAGTAGTCACACGCGGCTTGCACGCAAAGCGCCCCGGTGTCTCTGGCCAGAGGCACCGGGGCGTTGCGTTGGGCGTTCGGGGCGCGCTTGCGACCGTCAGCCGAAGAAGATGTTGCGGCGTCCGGCCAGCAGCCGGTACAGCGTGTGCTGGATGGTCTCGCGCACCTGGTCGGTCAGCTCGAAGGTGACCATCGGGTCCTCGGCGTCGGAGGCCGCGTAGTCGCTGGTGTGGATCGGCTCGCCGAACGCGATGCGCCACTTGGACGGCAGCGGCACCAGGCCCGCGGGCCCCGCCAGCGGGAACAGCGGGGTGATCGGGAAGTAGGGCAACCCGAACAGCCGCGCCAGCAGCTTGACGTCGGCGATCATCGGATAGATCTCTTCGGAACCGACGATCGAGCACGGGACGATCGGCGCCTTGGTGCGCAGCGCCGCCGTCACGAAGCCGCCGCGCCCGAACCGTTGCAACCGGTAGCGGTCGCCGAAGCGCTTCCCCAGCCCCTTGTAGCCCTCCGGGAACACGGCGGTCAGCTCCCCGGCCGCGAGCAGCCGGTGCGCGTCGGTCGTGCAGGCCATGGTGTGGCCCGCCCTGCGGGCGGCCTCGCCGACCACCGGCAGGTCGAACACCATGTCGGCGGCCAGCAGCCGCAGGTCGCGCTGCGCGGGGTGCTCGTCGTGCACGGCTACCGACAGCATCAGCCCGTCGAACGGCAACACCCCGGCGTGGTTGGCCACCACCAACGCGGCGCCGTCGCTCGGCAGGTTTTCGATGCCGCTGACCTCGACCCGGAACCAGGACCTGAAGAAGAACCGCAGCAAAGGCCGGACGATCGCGCTGTTGAAATGCGGATCGAACCCGAATTCGTCGACGGCGTAATCGCCGGTGAGGCGCTGGCGCAAAAAGCCGGCGACCGCGGCGACCCGCTGCGCCAGTTCATTCAGCGGCGCCTCGCCCGTGGCAGACGCACCCGCGGCGCGGCGGTGCTCGTCGATTTCGCGGACGACCGCGGCGATCTGTTCGGCGGAGGCGCGGCCCCGCGGATCGGACAACAGCGAGGGGTGCTGGCGGGCCGACTCCGCCCGTTGGTCGGCTCTCCGGCGCGCCGCTACCCGAGCCCTATTCGTATGCAGTGGAATGACATTCGCTCTGGTTTCGCCAGCCACGATACCTACCTGCCCCCACCCCATGGAATTGCATTTCGGCTTCCCCAGCGCTGCGCCAACGCTATGGCACGACCCTCCAGGGAGCGTACCCGATCGGGGTCGATTATGGGAGTGAGGCCGCGGCCGCGCACGTAGTCGTCGAACGCCTCGGCCGTCGTCCATTTGGGCTGGTAGCCCAGCTCCGTCCGCATTCTGGTGGTGTCCATGACGCGGCCGTAGCTCAAATAATCAAATTGATCGCGACTGATTTCCGTATAACGGTTAGCCCGTCTCAGCGAATCCAGCGCCCAAACTCCAAATCCGGGCACCGGCACCGGAATTCGTCCGGCCCGCCGAATCGCCTGCGACAGCATGATGATGCCGTCGGCGCCGATGTTGAACGTGCCGGCCTTGCCGGCCATCGCCGCGCGCTCCAGCGCGCCCAGCGCGTCCTGCTCGTGCAGCAGCTGCAACCGCGCGTCCCGGCCCAACATCGTCGGGACCAACGGGCCGGCCAGATACCGCGACAGCGTGGTGTCCTGCGCCGGGCCGATCATGTTGGCCAGCCGCAGGATCGTCACCGCGATGTCGGGGCGGCGGCGGCCCAGCGCGCGCACGTAGCCCTCGATGTCGAGGCTGTCCTTGGCGAAGCCGCCGCGGAACGGCCGGCGGCTGCTGCTGTCCTCGGTGAACACGACGGGATCGTGCGCGCTGGACCCGTACACTTCCGAGGTCGACTTGAGCACCACGCGGCGCACCGAGGGCGCCTTCTGGCAGGCCGCGAACAGCTGCATGGCGCCCATCACGTTGATTTCCTTCAACGCCGCGGTGCCGCCCGGCCGCGGCGCGTACGACGCCGCGGCCGCATGCACCACCGTGTCGACGTCGCCATTGCGAATCACCTTGGCGATGAACGGATTACGAATGTCGGCGCGGACGAACTCGGCGCGCCCCATGCGGCGCAGCATGTCCTTGCTGGGGGCGATCGCGTCGACCGCGATGACGCTCTTGATCAACGGGTTCTGCGCGAGCCGGGCGGTCAGGTAGCCGCCCAGAAACCGGCACGCGCCGGTAACCAGCACGACTTTGGGGTAATGCACGGTGTCGCCCCCGGCGCCGCCGGCGCCGGAGCCCTCCCCGCTCGACTGATCCACCCAAACAGCCTAACGGGCACGCGGGTCGGCGGCGTTACGGCGACGTGACGGTCGGCCGGGCCTGGCTGCGGTTACTTGCCGAGTTTTCTGCGCTGCACCCGGGTCCGGCGCAGCAGCTTGCGGTGCTTCTTCTTCGACATGCGCTTGCGCCGCTTCTTGATTACTGAACCCATGAACTCCGCTATCTCGACCGGTGACCGCTTCTACAAATGACCCGGACACTTTACCCGGGGCGCAGCACCGAACGCCAAACCGGCGGTCGCGCGACCGCCGGCAGCGGCCACGCGCGCCGAAGTTCGGGTGCGCGGGTCAGCCCGCGTCGAAGTACGAAGTCTCCAGCATGTCGTGGACGGCCTTGGCGTGCACCCGGAAGGACCGCCCGACCCGAACCGCCGGCAGCTCGCCGTTGTGCACCAGGCGGTACACCGTCATCTTGGAGACGCGCATCAGCGCCGCCACCTCCGCGACGGTGAGAAATTGTGTCCTGGCCTGCTGGCCATCGCCGGAACCGGGGTCCCGCCCCTTACCAGCGGAATCTCGTGCCGATGGCCCGTTCGTAGACGTCATCGCTACCCAATCGTGTCAGGCTCGCGCAATGCCAGCGGCTTCCCCTCCGCTGGCACCCACACGTGCATACAAAGAGGAGAATAGCGGGACTAGTGGGGTTAATGGTACTGGTGAGGGACAATCAATCGGGAAATCTTGAATTATTCCGATGTAATTCTTAGCTGCTCAGAGCGCCTTTTCGCGGCCTGAACGGCCGCGTCGACGGCCCCCCGCAGCCCACCCCGCTCCAGTTCGCGCAGCGCAGCGGCCGTGGTGCCGCCGGGGGAAGTCACCGTCGCGCGCAGCTGCACCGCCGTGACGTCGGCCGCCGCCCGCACGTCGGCCCCCTCGACGCGGTCGGCCTCCATCCGCTCGAGCAGCATCGCCGCCGAGCCGGCCATGGTCTGCGCGGTCAGGTCGCTGGCGACCTCGCGGCTCAGGCCCGCCGCGACCCCGGCGTCCACCAGGGCCTCGACCATCAGAAAGAAATACGCCGGCCCCGAGCCCGACACCGCGGTCACGGCGTCCATCTGGGATTCCGGGACGACGAGCACGCCGCCGACGGAATCGAACAGCGCCGAAACCTCCGTGAGCTGCGGTTCGGTGACGAAGCGGCCCTTGGAAAGCGCGGTGACCCCCGCACCGACCAACGCGGCCGCGTTGGGCATCGCGCGGACCACCGGCGTCCCGGCCGGTAGCTTGGCTTCGAGGTAGCCGATCGTCACCCCGGCGGCGACGGTGACGAAAACCTGTTCAGCGCTGTCGATTTCGGCCGCGGCGGCCGCGCGGGCCAGCTCCTCCATCACCGTCTCGACATCGCTCGGCTTCACCGCGACGACGACGAACGTGGCGTTCTCCACCGCGTCGAGCACCGGCGCCACGCGCACCGAATAGGTGGACGCCAGGTACTTGGCGCGCTGGGGCACCCGTTCGGCCACCACCAGGTCCTTGACCTGCCGGCCCGCGCGCAGCAGGCCCGACAGCAGCGCCTCGCCGATGCTGCCGCCGCCGATGATCGCGATTCTTGCCATGGGAGGAAAGCATTCCAGACATCGCCTACTGGCGAGCGGCAGGGACCAACGCCAGCTGCCGCGCCTGCACGACGAGGCGGCCCAGGCTGTCCACCACGATGTGGTCCTCGTCGAACCAGTCGTGACCGATTTCCATGCAGGTCGCGACGATGCGCAGCCAGCCATCGGCCGGCACGGCCCGCAGGAAGGCGGTGAGCTGGACGGTGGGTGCCCAGCCGGTGCGGTCCACCGCGAAGGTGACCGGCGCCGACAGGTCACCGCACATGAGCGCGAACAGCGCGTCGGGGGCGACGCCACGGGGGCGGGCCCACATCTGGATCACCGGCGGTCCCCCGCCGGCGCCGGGGCGCATCGTCGACAGCAGCGGCCGCACGTCGCACCCCTCGCCCAGGTGCACCAGGCCGGCCAGCGGGTGGCCGGGCCCGATCGGCTCCACGTCGTCGGGCGGTTCGGGTGCCATGAGATCCAGGACGGGGTTCGCCGAAAGCAGCGGCGCGACGTTACCGCCCGGCGGAAAGTGTTCCGGCTCGCCGAGGTTGACCACGGCGTGCACCGCGGTGCGCCCGCCCTGGGTGAGCTCGACGTCGACGACGCTGATCCGGCGCCCGCGCTTGCGCACCGACGTCACCAGCTGCATGGCGCCCGGGTCGGGAGCCGACAAGAAGCTCGCCGACACGGCCACCGGTTCCACGGCCGCCTCGAGCCCGCCCGCACGGCACGCGGTGCGGGCGGCGTTGGCGCACAGCGCCACCATCGCGCCGCCGTGCACCTTGGGCCCGATGGTCCAGCGCTTGTCGAGCTCGCCCTCGTACAGGTCGGGGCCGACCTCCCGCAACGCCATCGCGGAGGTGAATAACGCGTTCATGAGACTCCTGGAGGATCACCGCATGAGGTGGGTGCGGGCGAACTGCAACGATTCGACGAGCATGGCTTCGCGCTCGTGGGCCGAGCGCGCGCTGGACGTGGAAACCTCGAGGATCACGTGCCCGGCGAAGCGGCCGCCGGCGAGCATCTGGCACACCTCGGCGGTGGGTTGCGTGCCGCGCCCGGGCACCAGATGCTCGTCCACGGGCAGCCCATTGCCGTCGCACAGGTGCAGGTGGACCAGGCCCGCGCCCATCCGCCGGGCCATTTCCAGCGAATCGGTGCCCGCGGTCGCGGTGTGGGAGAGGTCCAGCGTGTAGTGGGCGTGGTTGCCGTCCAGCGGGTCGTAGGACGGCGAGAACGCCGAGATCGCCGGGCCCGGGCCGCCGCCGCGGCGGCGCATCCGTTCCAGCGACTGGCCGGTGCCGAAAAACCGGTCCGCCCGGAACGGGAACATGTTCTCCACGGCGACCAGCACGCCGCTGCCCGCCTCCAGGGCCGAGACCTGCTCGCTGAAGCCCTCGGCGTAGCGCCGCTGCCAGCGGAACGGTGGATGGACGACGACCGTCTGCGCGTCCAGCTTTTCGGCGGCGCGCACGCTGCGCTCCAGCTTGGGAATCGGGTTGGCGCCCCACACGCGCTGCGAGATCAACAGGCAGGGCGCGTGCACGGACAGCACCGGGACGCGATAGCGCCGAGACAGCTTCCTGACGGCGTCGATGTCCTGGCTGACCGCCTCGCCCCACACCATCAGCTCGACGCCGTCGTAGCCGAGCCTGGCGGCGTATTCGAAGGCGGCCTCGGCCCGCAGCGGGTACACCGAGGCCGTCGACAGGCCGACTTTGATTGCGGGGCGCAAGGTCTTTGGGGGTCTGTGAAGGGTGTGCCTAGCCCGACTGCAACGACAGCACCAAGGGGCCCAGGGTGATCAACGCCCCCACCGCGACGGCGATCAGCGTGCTGGCGATGTCCTCGGTTTTGCGGACCACCCGCACCCCGACGACCAGGCCGAGGATGACCAGCACCGAGAGCACCAACGCCACGATGCTGTTCCATCGCCACAGCTCGTCGAACGCGACAAACAGGCCGGCCCCGAACGCCACGGCCAGGATCGACTGGAACACGATCAGGCTGCCGCGCCACAGCGACTCGAACCGGCCCGGCGCCGCGCGGCGCTCCTCGGCCTCGGTGTCGAGGTCGTCGCCGACCTCCACGTCTTCGGCGGTCAGCGAGTCCGCGGACGACCCGCCGCGCCGCCGGGCCACCTCGTCGGCCAGCGTCTGCCCCCCGAACAGCGTGGAATCCGGCCCCAGGTAGGAGCGCACGTAGGCGGAATCCTCGGCGGCCGGCTCGGCGTCGCGCACCTCGGAGTCCATCACGTCCACCGGGATGTCGGCGTAGTGATCCAGCGGGTCGGGGCTCATGTCCTCGGCGCCGGACTGGCCGCCGCGCTCGGCGGGAACCTCGGTGTGCGGCAGCGGTCGCGGGTAGGCGCTGCGCTCCGGCCCGGTCAGACCCCGGGGCGGCGGCGGCGACTTCGGCCAGCGCGGCTCGGGTTCGGACCAGTACGGGGTCTTGCCGGGTTCCTCGGCGACTTCGCCGGGCACGGTTTCGGGCTCGGGGACCGGTTCGGCGACCTGCACACCCGCGTCGGCATCGTGCTCAGCCGTTTGGTCGGTGGCTTGGTCGGACGGGTCGCGGACGACCGGAATCTCACCGGTGAGCTCGGCGACCGTCACCGCGTCGCTGTCGCCGCGGCGGCGGCGGCGCCGCCGGGTGACCGCCGGGGCCCCGATCGTTCCGTTCCGGGCCAGCAATTCGGCCACCGAGATGGGGCGGCCGGAAGCCTCTTGCTCCGTGGTGTCGGAGTGTGGTCCGGTCATGACTTGCCGCCTCGGTTCGCGTTCCGGTCAGATTTCTGACCTCCAGCATCGCGCAACGAACGCTCGACGAGCGCACTTCCGTCCGCTTCGCTGTCGAGTTTGCGCAAGATGAGACCCTCCCGCAGCGCCCACGGGCAGATATCCACCTCTTCGATCGACAGCCCTCGCATACTTGCCTCCGCCACCAGCGCACCCGCCACGATCTGCGGCGCTCGCTCGGCGCTCACTCCTTCCAATTCAGCCCGGTCGGCGGTCGTCATCCTAGAGATGAAAGCTATGAGTTGTCTGAGGCCGTTTGCCGTGAGCGTCCGCTTCACCCGCGGTCCGGCGGCCGACGGCGCCGCTCCGGTGAGCCGGGCCAGCGAACGGAACGTCTTCGACGTCGCGACCGCGAGGTCGGGGGCGCCGGCGTCGAGCACCGTCTGGCAGGTTTTCGCCAGCTCGGCGTCCAGCCAGTCCCGCAGCATCGCCACCCGGCGCCGGCCGGGTGGATCGTCGGGCAGCCATTCGCGGGTCAGCCGCCCCGCGCCCAGCGGCAACGACAGCGCCACCTCGGGTTCCTCGTCGACGCCGCTGGACAGCTCCAGCGACCCCCCGCCGATGTCCAGGTTGATGATGCGTCCCGCGCTCCACCCGTACCAGCGGCGCACCGCCAAAAACGTCAGCCGGGACTCGTCGACGCCGCGCAGCGCCTGCAGTTCGACGCCGGTCTCCTTGCGCACCCGGGACAGGACGTCGTCGGAGTTCTCGGCGTCGCGGACCGCCGACGTGGCGAAGGCCATGAGCTCCTCGCAGCCGGAGCTGTCGGCGATCTTGGCGAACTCGTCGATCGTGGACACCAACTTGTCGGCGCCGCGCTTGGTGATCTTGCCCGAGCCGTCGATGGACTCCGAGAGGCGCAGCGTCGCCTTGGTCGAACTCATGGGCGTCGGGTGCCCACCGCGGTGGGCATCGACCACCAGCAGATGAACCGTGTTGCTGCCCACGTCGAGCACGCCTAACCGCACAGCAACAACCTATCGGTGGTCGGCCCGCGTCGTGGGCGGAGGTCGCCGGTGTTGTGGTCTAACGTTGACGGTGTGGGGAATTCGCACCCGGCGGCGGGTCAAGAGGTCGAGCTGGACTTCGCCCGTGAATGGGTCGAGTTCTACGACCCGGACAACCCCGAGCACCTGATCGCGGCCGACCTCACCTGGCTGCTGTCGCGGTGGACGTGTGTGTTCGGCACGCCGGCCTGCCGCGGCACGGTGGCCGGCCGCCCGAACGACGGCTGCTGCTCGCACGGCGCGTTCCTGTCCGACGACGACGACCGCGCCCGGCTGGACGACGCGGTGAAGACGCTGACCGACGACGATTGGCAGTTCCGCGAAAAGGGCTTGGGCCGCAAGGGCTATCTGGAACTCGACGAGCACGAAGGCGAGCCCCAGTACCGCACCCGCAAATACAAGGACGCCTGCATCTTCCTCAACCGGCCCGGCTTCGCCGCCGGCGCCGGATGCGCGCTGCACACCAAGGCCCTCAAACTGGGCGTGCCGCCGCTGACCATGAAGCCCGATGTCTGCTGGCAGCTGCCGATCCGGCGCAGCCAGGAATGGGTGACGCTGCCCGACGGCACGGAAATCCTCAAAACCTGGGTCACCGAATACGATCGCCGCGGCTGGGGTTCCGGCGGCGCGGACCTGCACTGGTACTGCACCGGCGATCCTGCCGCCCACACCGGCGCCAAGCAGGTGTGGGAAAGCCTGGCCGACGAGCTCACCGAGCTGCTGGGCCCCAAGGCCTATGCGGAGCTGGCGGCGATGTGCAAGCGCCGCAGCAAGTTAGGGCTCATCGCGGTGCACCCGGCGACGCGGATCGCCGAATAGCCGCTCAGCTGGCCTGGGTTTTCATGTAGGACAACACCATTCGCAACGCGCTGGCCTGCAGGTAACCCTCGACCGCCGCGGCGGCGGCCGTCGCGTCGCCCGTCAGCACGGCGTCGGTGATGGCGCGCAGGTCGGCCACCACCGGGTCGGCGTCGTCGTAGGCCGCGGTGAGCTCGTGCTCGCGGCCGCCGAACGCGTGCTCGACCCAGCGGTACAACAACCCCAGCGCGCGGTTGCGCGTGCCGTGGATGAGCACGCGGAAGTAGGCGAGGTCGGCGGCCTGGCGCTCGGCGGGGCCCTCCGCCCCGGCCACCGCGGCCAACGCGGCCCGCAACGCCTCGGCGTCCTCGGGCGCGCCCCGCTGCGCCGCCAGGCGGCCGATCAGCGGGCCCAGCGCCGCGCGGATCTCCAGCAGCTCGGCCAGGAACTCGGGCCCGAGCCTGCGTACCAGCGCCTCGACGACCGCGGGGTGGGTGAGGGCCTCGGGGTCGCACACGACGTTGCCGCTGCCGTGGCGGGCCTCGATGAGGCCCATCTGCTGCAGCCGGGCCAGCCCCTGGCGCAGCGACGTGCGGTTGACACCCAGTTGTTCGGCCAGCTCGCGCTCGGGCGGCAGGGTCGAACCCGGCGGGAAGGCGCCGTCGAGGATCGCGTCGGCGATCGACCCGGCGATCTGTTCGTCGACCCGCTGGCGATCCGGCGGCTGCAGCACACTTGACTGGTTCATTGGCTCAACCAATATAGTGGACCCACCGACGGGAGGTGAGCATTGGACGACGAGTTTCGCTCGGCCGCGGCCCCACGCTGGCGGGGCAGGCCCGGCCGCCTGGAAGTCTGGTACGCCACCCTGTCGGATCCGCGGACCCGCGCGGCGCTGTGGATCCACTGCGAGACGGTGGCGCCGCTGAGCGGTGCGGCGTACGCGCACGGCTGGGCGACCTGGTTCCCGCCCGACGGCCGGCCGCGCACCGAGCGGTTCGGCCCCGAACCCGCCCGGCCCGCGGCCGGCGCGGCCTGGTTCGACGCCGCCGGGGTGCGGGTGGCCCGGGAGGAGCTGGCGGGGCGCGCCGGGTCGCTTTCGTGGGACCTGTCCTGGAAGGACGACGACGCGCCGCTGTGGACGTTTCCGCGCGCCGCGTGGGAGCGGGAGTTGCTGCCGGGCGCCCAGGTGGTCGTCGCCCCCACCGCCGAGTTCACCGGGTCGCTGACCCGTTCTCAAGCCGACACCGCTTTGCGCCTCGAGGGGTGGCGCGGCGGCGTCGCGCACATCTATGGGCACGGCAACGCCAAGCGCTGGGGCTGGCTGCATGCCGACCTTTCGTGCGGGGGAAGCGACGGTGACGTCGTGGAAGCGGTCACGGCCGTCTCCCACAAACCGGGGTTGCGCAGGCTGGCGCCGATGGCGTTCGTCCGCTTCCGCATCGACGGAAGGGATTGGCCCACAAATCCTTTGCCGTCGTTACGGATGCGCACCACCCTGGGCGTGCGGCACTGGCAGCTGGAGGGCCGCATCGGCGGCCGCCAGGTGCTGATCCGCGTCGACCAGCCGCCCGAGAGATGCGTCAGCCTGGGCTACACCGACCCCGACGGCGGCAAGGCGGTGTGCACGAACACCGAGCAGGCCGACATCCACATCGACATCGACGACCGGCACTGGTCGGTGCTGGGCACCGGGCACGCCGAGGTCGGGCTGCGCGGCGCCGAGGCACCCGACATCGACGAAGGGACACCAGCGTGAGCTTTCTTTTCGACCCGCCGCTGCTGTTTGCCGCCGGGGTGCTGATCGAGCGGCGGGTGCCGTCGGACCGCCGCGACCTCGCCGAGGCCGCAACTCTCGGCGTCTTCTTCGGCGGCTCGTTCGGGCTCTACAACAACGTGCCCGGCCTCGGGGTGCTGTGGCGGCCCTTCCGCGCGCAGAATGGGCGCGACTTCATGTGGAACAGCGGCGTTTTCGGTGTCGACACGGTCAAAGCCGACTGGCCGTTGCACGCGGCCGCCGGCGGCATCTTCGCGACCTACCCGTTCTTCATCAAGATGGGGCGCCGGCTCGGGCGCCGGATATGAGCCGCCTCGCCGATCGGGTGCGGGCCTCGGCGGCGTCATTCGGTTGTGCGCTGCTCCCCGCGGAGCACGGCGGCCCGCCGCCGGACGAGCTGGTCGCGCGCGTCGAGCGCTACCTCCGGCGGCTGCCACCGACGACGCGGGCGGCCATGCGGGCCGGGATGCTCGCGGTGGCCGCGGCGAGCTACCTGACCACCGGGCGGCCGCTGGCTCGGCTGGACCCCGGCCAGCGCGACCGGGTGTTGCGGCGCGTGGCCGCGCTCGGCCCGGACGCCGGGCTGGCCATCGAGGCCGCGAAGGCGATCGTCTTGCTGGCCAACGGCGCCGAAACCTATGCGCCGGAACTACTTTCGCGCGCGCAGAAGCACGACCCGGCGCGCCCGGATGCGCCCCTGGCCATCACCCCCGCCGCGGAGAGCCGCTCCGTCGTCACCGCGGACGCCGTCGTCGTGGGGTCCGGCGCCGGCGGCGCCATGGCGGCCCGCACCCTGGCGCGCGCCGGCCTCGACACCGTCGTGCTCGAGGAGGGCCGGCGCTGGACGGTCGAGGAGTTCCGCTCCACCCACCCGATCGAGCGCTACGCCGGGCTGTACCGCGGCGCGGGGACGACCATCGCGCTGGGGCGCCCGTCGGTGGTGCTGCCGGTCGGGCGGGCGGTGGGGGGCACCACCGTGGTGAATTCCGGCACCTGTTACCGGCCGCCGGCCGCGGTGACGGCGCGCTGGCGCGACGAGTTCGGCCTCGGGCTGGCCGATGCGGACCGGATGTCCGAGCGCCTCGACGACGTCGAGCGCACGCTGCGGGTGGCGCCGGTACCGCTGGAGATCATGGGGCGCAACGGGCGCCTGCTGCTGGAGGCCGCCGCGACGCTGGGCTGGCGCGCGGCGCCGATTCCCCGCAACGCGCCGGGCTGTGCGGGTTGCTGCCAGTGCGCGATCGGGTGCCCGCGCAACGCCAAGTTCGGCGTGCACCTCAACGCGCTGCCGCAGGCGTGTGAGGCGGGCGCGCGGATCGTCTCCGAGGCCCGCGTCGAGCGGGTGCTGCACTCGCGCGGGCGCGCCCGCGGCGTACGGGCCCGCCGGCCCGACGGCACGGCCATCGACATCCTCGCCGACACCGTCGTCGTCGCCGCCGGCGCCACCGAGACGCCGGGGCTGCTGCGGCGCAGCGGGTTTGGCCATCCACGCCTCGGCCGCAACCTCGCGCTGCATCCGGCGACGGTCCTCGCCGGGCGTTTCGACGACGAGGTCGTCGCGTGGCACGGCGTGCTGCAGAGCGCTGCCGTGCACGAGTTCCACGAGTCGAACGGCGTGCTGATCGAGGCGACCTCCACGCCGCCGGGGATGGGATCGATGGTCTTTCCCGGCTACGGCGCCGAGCTGCTGGGCTGGCTGGACCGCGCGCCGCGGGTCGCCACTTTCGGGGCCATGGTGGCCGACCGCGGCGTCGGCTCGGTGTCATCGGTGCGCGGCGAGACGCTGGTGCGCTACAGCATCGCCCGCGACGACGTCGCCAAGCTGATGGTGGCGCTCGAGGCGATGGGCCGGTTGCTGTTCGCCGCCGGCGCGGTCGAGGTGCTCACCGGCCTGCCCGGCGCGATGACCGTGACGTCGCTGCCCGCGCTGCGCGATGCGCTGGGCCGCAGCGACCCGCGGGGCCTGCACCTGGCGGCCTTCCACCCCACCGGCACCGCGGCCGCCGGCGCCGACGAGCAGCGATGCCCGGTCGACGGGACGGGGCGGCTGCGCGGGGTGGACGGCGTGTGGGTCGCCGACGCGTCGATCCTGCCCAGCTGCCCGGAGGTCAACCCGCAGCTGTCGATCATGGCGCTGGCGTTGGGCGTGGCCGACGAGGTCGTCGGCGCGCGGTGATCGAGTGTGTTAAGAACGGTGCGTGCCGATCCCCGACTTCATCGTCGAGCTTCGCCGCGCGGTGGGCCGCGCGCCGCTGTGGTTGGCCGGAATCACGGCCGTCACGATCCGTGGCCGCAAAACGTTGCTCGTCAAGCGCTCGGATAACGGCGCCTGGACGGCGGTGACGGGCATCGTCGAACCCGGCGAAAACCCGGCCGATTGCGCCGCGCGCGAAGTGCGCGAGGAAACGGGGGTCGAAGCCCGGGCCACCAGGCTCGCGTGGGTGCATGTCACCCAGCCGGCCGTACACGCCAACGGGGATCGCGCCCAGTACCTCGATCACGTCTTCCGGATGCGGTGGCTATCCGGCGAACCGTTCGCAGCCGACGACGAGTGCACCGAGGCGGCGTGGTTCGACCTCGATGACCTTCCGCCGATGACGGAGAACATGCGCCGGCGTATCGCGTTGAGCGCCAGCGACGATGCCCGGACGCTTTTCGACGCCGAGGGTTAGCCCTCGAGCTTGTACCCCAGGCCCCGCACCGTGACCAGATGCACCGGGTTGGCCGGGTCGGCCTCGATCTTGGACCGCAGGCGCTTGACGTGGACGTCGAGCGTCTTGGTGTCGCCGACGTAGTCCGCCCCCCATACCCGATCGATCAGCTGCCCGCGGGTCAGCACCCGCCCGCTGTTGCGCATCAGGTATTCGAGGAGGTCGAACTCCTTGAGCGGCAAGGTGATCGTTTCCCCATTGACCGAGACGATGTGGCGCTCGACATCCATCCGCACCGGGCCGGACTCCAGCACACCATCGCCGACCTCGGCGTCGTCGTCGCCGCCCCGGCGCAGCACCGCGCGGATCCGCGCGATCAACTCGCGCGCCGAATACGGCTTCGTCACATAGTCATCCGCGCCCAGCTCGAGGCCGACAACCTTGTCGATCTCGCTGTCGCGCGCGGTCACCATGATCACCGGGACGCTGGAACGGGCGCGCAGCTGCTTGCACACGTCGGTGCCCGACATCCCGGGCAGCATCAGGTCCAGCAGCACGATGTCGGCACCGACGCGATCGAACTCGGCCAGCGCCGCGGGCCCGTCGGTCATCACGGTGGCCTCAAAGCCCTCCTTGCGCAACAGGAACGCCAGCGGATCGGCCAGCGACTCCTCGTCCTCCACGATCAGCACACTGGTCATGCGCGCCACTCCTCTTCATCGCTGCGCACTGCATGGTCGTTCGCGCGGGTCATGCGCTCAGTTCTTCCTCTCGTTGTGAGCCCCTCGGCCGCACCTCGCGGCCCCGGGGCTCGGCGGCTTTCTCGCCGTCTTGATATGCCGGAATGGACAGGGTGAAGGTCGAGCCGGTTCCCGGCTTGCTCCACACGCCGATGCTGCCGTTGTGGTTGGCCGCAACGTGTTTGACGATGGCAAGCCCCAGGCCGCTGCCGCCGGTGTCCCGCGAACGCGCCTTGTCCCCGCGGAAGAACCGCTCGAAGACGCGCGCCTGGTCTTCCAGGGCGATCCCGATGCCGCGGTCGGTCACGGCGATCTCGACGTTGTCACCGCGGCGGCGGCGGCTGACCGACACCGGTGAACCCGGGGGCGAATACGCGATCGCGTTGGACACCAGGTTGGCCAGCGCGGTCACCAGCAGTCTCTCGTCGCCCAGCACCCGCAGGCCGCTGGGGGCATCGGTGCGAATCTCGATGTCGGCGGTATCGGCGGCCACCTTGTGGCGTGAAATCGCCTCGGAGACAACGGTGTCCACATCGACGTCGGTCACGTTGCGCAACCGCTCGGCGCCCTCCAGCCGGGACAGCTCGATGAGCTCGCCGATCATGTCCCCCAGCCGGTTCGCTTCGACCAGCACCCGCTCCGCGAAGCGGCGAACGGTTTCGGGGTCGTCGGCGGAAGCCAGCAGCGCCTCGGCCAGCAGCGCCATCGCGCCCACCGGCGTCTTGAGCTCGTGGCTGACGTTGGCCACGAAGTCGCGCCGGGTCGCTTCCATGCGGGCATAGTCGGACTGGTCGTAGACGAACACCACGGCGAACCGGCGGTCCTCCTCGCTCAGCAACCGGGCGTGCCCGCGCACCGAAAGCCCGGCGCGGACCCCCGCGCGTTTCGGCGGTCGCAGGTCGAACTCGACGTCGGTACCGGTGAGCGCCTGCTGTGCGGCCTGCCAGGCCTGGTTGTCGAGTTGGCGTTCGCGCACCAGGCCCAATTCCGTGGCCCGGTGGTTGAGGTAGACGACGTCGCGGTGCGCGTCCACCACCGCGGCGCCCAACGGCATCTGCTCCACGATGCGCTGCAGCATCTGCGCCACGGTGATGCCCGCCCATCCGGTGGCACGCTGCCGGCGGCGCTGGACCGCCCGCGGCGCCCACCGGACCCCGGCCGCAACGCCGACAGCCAGCGCCAGCACGGACAAAACCCCGGCCAGCAACAGGGCCGAGAACACGGTCACGCCCCAAATTCTACAAATCCGGTGAACGCCGCCCTAGCGCAGCGAGGCCGAAATCGGACAAGTCACACCTTGCCCCACAGGTGTTCGGCTTCCGTTCACGCGGTGTTTAGCAACCCGGCCCTCAGCCCCGCCCCTGGCCGGCAACCGCGGCCGCGCCGGCCGCGGCCGCCTCCGGGTCCAGGTAGGTGCCGCCGGGCTGCACCGGCCGCATGCTGGCGTCCAGGTCGTAGCGCAGCGGAATGCCGGTCGGGATGTTCAGCCCCACGATGTCCTCGTCGGACATGTTGTCCAGGTGCTTGACCAGGGCGCGCAGCGAATTGCCGTGGGCGACGATGAGCACCGTCTTGCCGGTGCGCAGATCGGGGACGACGACGTCGGTGAAATACGGCAGGAAGCGCACGACCACGTCGGCGAGGCACTCGGTCAGCGGGCCGCCGCCGATGTTGGCGTAGCGGGGGTCGGCGTCCTGGCTGAATTCGCTGCCGCGCTCGATCGGCGGGGGCGGCGTGTCGTAGCTGCGCCGCCACGCCATGAATTGGTCCTCGCCGTAGCGCTCCTTGGTCTCGGCCTTGTTCAGCCCCTGCAGCGCACCGTAGTGGCGTTCGTTGAGCCGCCAGCTGCGCCGCACCGGTATCCACAGCCGATCGGCGGCGTCGAGCGCCAGGTGTGCGGTGGTGATCGCCCGGCGCAGCAGCGAGGTGTAGAGCACGTCGGGCAGCAGGTGATGTTCGGCCAGCAACTCGCCGCTGCGGATCGCCTCGGCGCGGCCCTTTTCCGTCAGCCCGACGTCGACCCAGCCCGTGAACAGGTTGCGCGCATTCCAGTCGCTCTCGCCGTGACGCAGCAGTACCAGCGTCGCAGTGTCACCCATGCCGGTCAGTCTCTCACGACGCTAATCGTCGTCGTCTTCGTTGGGCGTCTGCTCGACTTCTCCTCGTAGCGCTTCGCGCTAATCGTCGTCGTCTTCGTTGGGCGTCTGCTCGACTTCTCCTCGTAGCGCTTCGCGCTAATCGTCGTCGTCTTCGTCGGGCGTCTGCTCGACTTCTCCTCGTAGCGCTTCACGCTAATCGTCGTCGTCTTCGTTGGGCGTCTGCTCGACTTCTCCTCGTAGCGCTTCGCGCTAATCGTCGTCGTCTTCGTTGGGCGTCTGCTCGACTTCTCCTCGTAGCGCTTCGCGCTAATCGTCGTCGTCTTCGTCGATCAGGTGCGCGAAGGCCTGCAGGTTCTTCAGCGACTCACCGCGCGACACCCGCCACTCCCACTCTTTTTGGATCGACGACCGAAAACCCAACTCCAGCAACGTATTAAAGTCCGAATCGACGGCCTCGAGCACCTGGCCGAGCACCCGGTCGACCTCGTCGGCGTCCACCGACGCCAGCGACATGCGGCCCACCAGGTAGATGTCGCCGACGTTGTCCAGCGTGTACGCGACCCCGTAGAGGCGGCGGTTGCGCCGCAGCAGAAACCGGTAGACGCCCTCGTGGTTTTCGTCGGGCTTGCGGCACACGAACGCCTCGACGCGCACCGAATGCTCGCCGATGCTCAGGATGGTGTTGGTCTTGAGCTTGCGCTCGCCGGGCAGCTCCACCACCAGCCCGGGCAGCCCGCCGTGCGCCCCGGGGAATTCGGAGTAGGTCAGCCCGCTGGACTGCAGCGTGCGCTCGATCACCGAGCGCACGTCCGCCCCCGTGACGGTCACGCGCCCACCCCGCGCCGCGTGGTCCACAGGCGGGGCTTGCGCATCGAAGCCCGGTCCAGCTTCACCGCGCCCCGGCGCTGGCGCCGGGCGGTGAAGTCGCCGATCGCGCGGCGGTAGCTGGCCAGCAGGGCATCGGTGGTGTTGTCCCAGGAGAAGGTGGCGGCGTGCGCCGCGGCCGCGCGGCTCATCGCGGCGGCTCGCGGCGCGGGCAGGCGCAGCAACCCGTCCAGGGCGTCGGCCCAGTCGCCGACGTCGTGCCCGGCCACCAGCGTGCCGGAAATCCCGTCGGCCACCGCCACCGGCAGCCCGCCGACCGCGGCGGCCACCACCGGGGTGCCACACGCCTGCGCCTCGAGGGCGACCAGTCCGAACGACTCCGAATAGCTCGGCACCGCAACGAGATTGGCCGCCCGGAACAGGGTGGCGAGATCCTCGCGGGACTGCGGCGGCAGGAACGTCACCCGGTCGGTGATGCCGAGTTCGTCGGCCAGCCGGACCAACCCGTCCGGGGAGGCCAGGCCGCTGCCCGACGGACCGCCGGCCACCACGATGCGCAGCCCGGGCAGTTTCGCCGCGGCGCGCAGCACGATGTCGGGGGCCTTCAGCGGCTGGATCCGCCCGACGAACGCCACCATGTCTTCGTGGTCGTCGATCGCGAGCCCGAGCGCGGCGCGGGCCGCGCGCCGGTCACCGGGGCGGAACGCGTCCAGGTCCACCCCGGGGTGCACGACGTCGATGCGTGCCGGGTCGGCGCGGTGGATCGAGATCAATTGGTTCGCCTCGTCGTCGGTGTTGACGATCAGCCGGTCCGCCTCGTCGACGACCTGCTGCTCGCCCACCGTGCGCAGCGGCGGCTCGGGTGAGTCCCCGTCGGCCAGCGCCGCGTTTTTCACCGCGGCCAGCGTGTGGGCCGTGTGCACCAGCGGCACCGCCCAGCGGTCACGGGCCAGCCAGCCGACCTGTCCCGACAGCCAGTAGTGGGAATGCACGATGTCGTAGTGGCCCGGTTCGTGGGACGCCTCCGCGCGCAGCACCCCGGCCGCGAACGCGCACAGCTGGGTCGGCAGGTCGTATTTGTCCAGGCCCTCGAACGGCCCCGCCACTACGTTGCGGACCAGCACGCCCGGCGCCACGCGGGCGACCGGCGGATCGGCCGACGCGGTGGCCCGGGTGAAGATCTCCACCTCGATGCCGCGCCGGGCCAGGTGCAGCGCGGTCTGCAGCACGTAGACGTTCATCCCGCCGGCGTCGCCGGTGCCCGGCTGGGCCAGCGGCGAGGTGTGCACCGCCAGCACCGCAACCCGGCGCGGCTCGTTCAGCCGCGAGGCCCCGGAGACGTCGTCGTCGCGCACGCTCCCATCTTTACAGGACGCGCCGCGGCCGGGCTCAAGCGCGCCGGTCGCGCTACGCGGTGGGCTCGTCGACCGCGACGTCCCTGAGTCGCGACTCCAGCGCCCCCGCGCGCCGCATGGCGCCCAGCGGGTCGGCGTACAAGCCGCCCAGCGACACCGCCCCCGCCCCGGCCTCCTGCACCCGGTTGCCGAACGCGGCGACGCGGATGTCGCGCGGCGCGAGCAGCGAGCGCGCGGCGAACGCCGCCTCCACGTGCTCCATCGCCTCGGGGTATTCCGTGAACGCCTGGCCACCGACCACGAGCTCATCCGGGTTGAGCATGTCGCGCAGCAGCGCGATGGCCTCGCCGAGCACGCGGGCCCGCTCCGCCAGCAGGTCCCTGGCCTGCTGATTGCCGGTCCGGGCCACCCGCAGCAGGTCGCTCATCGCGGTGGCGGACCCCAGGCCGCGGGCCCCGGGCGGCAGGCCGGGAAGGATCTTCAGCCGGCGCGCGGCGGCCAGCACCGCCTCGTCGCTGACGGTGGACTCCAGCTGCCCGGTGCCGCCGAGCAGCTCGGAGTGGACGGGCAGCGCGGCGATGGTGCCCGGGCCGCTGGCCGGGCAGTGCACCCGGCCGCCGATCACCAACGCGTAGCCCACGGTCTCGCGGGCGTAGACGTACAGGCTCGTCGGCGAACTCGGTGCGAACCGCCGCAGGCCGAGCAGCAGCTCGGCGCCGGCCATCGCGTCGACGTGGGAGGCCACCGACAGCGGCAGGCCCAGCGCGTCGGCCAGCACGGGCCCGACCGGCGCCTGCCGCCAGCCCAGCCGCGGGTGGTCGACGAGGCCGGTGGCGCTGTCGACGGTGCCACCGATGGCCACCCCGACCCACAGCGGCCGCCGCCGATGCCAGCGCCTCAGGTACCGGACGGCACTGTCGGCCAGCGACGCCAGCGCGGGCCCGGCGGGGGACAGCGGCGTCGGTGTCTCGACGGTGTCCAGCGTCCTGCCGAACAGGTCGGTGGCCACGATGCTGGTCGTGCGCGCGCCGACGTGGATGCCCAGCGTCACGAACGGTTCGTGGTTGATCTCCACCGGCACCCGCGGGCGGCCGATGGCGCCGGAAACGGCCAGGTCGGCGCGCTCCCGCAGCAGGCCGGCGTCGAGCAGCGCGATGACCTGGCGGTTGACCGTGGCGATGCTCAGCGACGTGACGGCGGCGATGACGTCGCGGCCGACCGGGCCGCGTAATCGAACGGCCCGGAACACGGATGCCGCCGCCGAGTCGGCGATGTGCAGCGCGGGCGGCTGGATCTGACGATGCATCCGCACACCGCCTTTACGGCCGGGGGAATGGTGGGTATGGGTGAGAGTAGTCGAGCGCACGGGCGTCCTTTGTCCGATTTCCTGATGGCCGGTCTTGGCCACACCTGAAAGTCAGGAGCGGCAAAGTGCGCGGCAACAACACGCACTCGCCGCGCAAAGACACGCGGCGGTGTTGTTGAACAGGGCGCTGTGGTGCACCCCGAGAATTTAACACGTTCACTAGAGTTGGTCCGATGAACGCGCTTGGGGGGCCTCAGCGGGTAGCGGTGGTGACCGGCGCCAGTTCGGGCATCGGCGAGGCGACCGCCAAAACTCTAGCGGCACAGGGGTTTCAAGTGGTTGCCGTGGCACGCCGGGCCGACCGCATCAACTCTCTGGCCGACGAGATCGGCGGCCGCGCCATTGTGGCCGACGTCACAGACGACCGCGCGGTGCGGGCGCTGGCGGACGGATTGGGCCGGGTCGACGTGCTCGTGAACAACGCCGGCGGCGCCCGCGGGCTGGAATCCGTGGCCGACGCCGACCTCGAGCACTGGCGCTGGATGTGGGAGACCAACGTGCTGGGCACGCTGCGGGTCACCCGCGCGCTGCTGCCCGGGCTGATCGACTCCGGCGACGGCCTGATCGTCACGGTCACCTCGGTGGCGGCGATGGAGACCTACGACGGCGGCGCCGGCTACACCGCGGCCAAACACGCCCAGGGCGCGCTGCACCGCACGCTGCGCGGCGAGCTACTGGGAAAACCGGTGCGGCTCACCGAGATTGCGCCCGGCGCGGTCGAAACGGAGTTCTCGCTGGTGCGCTTCGACGGCGACCAACGGCGCGCGGACGCCGTCTACACCGGGATAACCCCCCTGACGGCGGCCGACGTCGCCGAGGTGATCGGGTTCGTGGCCTCGCGCCCGTCCCACGTCAACCTCGACATGATCGTCATGCGGCCGCGCGACCAAGCGACCGCGTCGCGCTTCAACCGCCGGGCGTAGGCCGGGCGCTGGGTGTCGTCGTGGTGGGGGTGCCCGACAGCGTCGGGGCGTCGGTCGGGGTGACCGGGGCGGTCACGGGGATCTGCGACGCGGGCGGGTGCGCCGTCGGCGGCGGCAGCGCCGACATGGCCACCCAGGTGTCCCAGTCCACGGCCCAGTCCCAGATGTCGCCGTCGGAATAGGACAGCTGGATCGAGCTGCCGGTCACCTCGACCGGGTCGCCGTAGATCGCGGTCCGGTAGTACTCCTCGGCGTCGGAGGTGGACAGGTTGATGCAGCCGTTGGTGACGTTGGTGTTGCCCTGCGCGCCCGAGCTGGCGGGGTTGGCGTGGATGAACTCGCCGTTGTTGGAGATCCGCACCGCCCAGCGCTCGTGGATGTTGCTGTATCCGGCGGCCGGGTTGGACATGTAGAAGTCGGAGTACTTCTCGGTGACCACGTGGATGCCGTTGCGGGTCACGTTGCGGGCCTTGTCTGCCTCGCCGTAGCTGCACGGGAAGTCCATGATGACGCCGGCGTCGGTGACGACCTGGATGCGGTGCGAGGACACCTCGGCCTTGACCACCTGGCGCCGCCCGATCTGGAAGTGCAGGGAGATGTCCTCGGCGCCGTACGCGCCGTCACCGAAGGGCCGCCCGTACAGCTTGGCGTCGACGTTGACGGTGGTGCCGGCCGGGTAGTACTCGCGGGGGCGCCAGTGCACGCGCGCGCCCTGGGCCTCGTCGGGCAGCCACGCCCAGCTGCCCTCCACGGGCGGGTCGGTGGTGACCGTGAGCGCCTTCTCGACGGCGGCCTTGTCGCTGATCGGCGCGTCGAACTGGATGATGATCGGCGCGGCGACCCCGACGGTCTGGCCGTCGGCCAACTGGAAGCCCCCGCCGATCTTCTTGGTCGGCGACACGGTGGTGAACTTGCCGGCCACCGGGATCGCCTTGCCGTCATGGCCGACGGCCGAACCGCTCCAGGTGTACGTCGCGTCGTAGCCGAGCGGTTCGGTGGTCGTGTAGACGGTGCGGTCGGGGTTGAAGGATCCGGCAACCGCCTTGCCCGACGAGTTCGTCAGCGCCACCTTTTGAAACCAGCCGTCGGTCACCTGGACGCTGATCGGCGCGATGGGGACCACGTCGGTGGCGGCGGCGGTATCCAGGGCGGGCTCGAACTTCAGCCGCGGGGCGGGCGTCTCCTTCTTCTCGGCCTGCTTGGCCGTCGGCCCGGCGCACGCCGCCAGCACGCTGGGCGCGAGCACGCCGAGCCCCAGGGCCGTCAAGGCCAGGCGCCGATTGATCGGCGGCGGGGAATCGGGAGTGCTCACGACACATAAAGATACCGGGAGAAAAGACCCCTACGGCGCCACGACAATTCGAGGTCGGGACGCAAACTCGGGATTAACCGCTACAGCCTGCAACCGAGCAGGACGGGCTCCGGCTGCAGTGTGATGCCAAACACATCACGGACCCCGTCCCGGACGGTTCGGGCCAGCGCGATGACGTCTTCGGCGGTGGCGCCGCCGCGGTTGGTCAGGGCCAGCGAGTGCTTGGTCGACAGCCGGCACGGCGCCTCGCGGCCGTCGGGCCCCGGTTCCGGGTAGCCCTTGCCGAAACCCGCCCGCTCCACCAGCCAGCCCGCGGCCAGCTTGACGCCGCCGGGCGCCGGGTAGTGCGGAACCGGGCCGTCGACCGTCGCGGCCAGCCCCTGGTAGACCTCCGGCGCGACCACGGGGTTGGTGAAAAACGAGCCCACGCTCCAGGTGTCGTGGTCGGCGGCGTCGAGGACCATGCCCTTGCGCGCCCGCAGCGTCAGGACCGCCTCGCGAACGGCCACCGGGTCGGCGCGCTCCCCGGTGTTCGCGCCGAGCGTGGCGGTCAGCTCGCCGTAGCGCAGCGGCGCGCTGCGGCCCGAGGCGTCGAGCGCGAACTCGACTTCCAGTACCACGGAGGGGATTTCGGGCCCCGACTGGCCGGACCGCTTGAACACGCTGGTGCGGTAGCCGAAGCCCAGCTCGTCCCCGGGCACCCAGCGCACCGCGCCGCTGGCGCGATCCAGCACCCGCACCCGCGTGATGGTGTCGGACACTTCCGCCCCGTAGGCCCCGACGTTCTGCACCGGGGTGGCCCCGGCCGACCCGGGGATACCGGACAGGCATTCCAGCCCGCCCAGGCCGTGCTCGATGGTTTTGACCACCACGTCGTCCCACACCGCGCCCGCCTCGGCGCGGACGACGTCGCCCTCGATGCTGACGCGGTCGTTGGCCAGCCGCACCGCGGTCAGGTCGGTCAGGGCGTCACCGATCACCAGGTTCGAGCCGCCGGCAAACACCAGCGCCGGGCCGGCCGTCGCGTCGGCGTCCAGCTGCCCCAACACTGCGACCGCCTGCTCGGTGGTGCTGCACGTGATCAGGCGCCGCGCGACCGGCCCGATCCGCAGGGTCGTCAGCGGCGCCAGCGGCACGTCCTCGGCGACGTGCGCACCGGCGAAGAGCGAATCGGCGCCCTGTCTCATGAGCCCCTTTTCATGGGGCGTAACGGTAGCCTGGCACCCTATGCCGCGCTCATTCGACTTGTCGGCCGACTACGAGAACAGCGTCGAGGAGATCCATCGGGCGTTCCGGGAGGAGGGGTACTGGAAGGCCCGGCTGGCCGACATTCCCGTCGACGAGGCGAGGCTGGAGTCGATGCGGGTCGGGGGCGGGCCCGGCAACGACGGCACGGTCGAGGTCGTCACGCTGCAGGTGGTGCGCAGCCACAACCTGCACGCCGTCGTCAAGCAGCTGCACCGGGGCGACCTGTGCGTCCGGCGCAAGGAGACCTGGGGGCCGATCACCGACGGCGCCGCGACGGCGTCCATCGCGGGCTCGATCGAGGGCACTCCGGTGGCGGTGTCGGGCACCGCCGACCTGCTGCCGATCGCCGAGTCCGGCGGCGCCCGGGTCCAGTTCCGGGTCACGGTTCAGGTCCGGGTCCCGCTCATCGGCGGCAAGGTGGAAAGACTCATCGGCGCCCAGTTGGCCGAGCTGGTGAGCCGGGAGCAGCGCCTGACCGCGGACTGGATCGCGGCCCGCGCCTAGGCTGGCGTCCATGCGAATCGCGTTGGCGCAGATCCTCAGCGGCAGCGATCCGGCCGCCAACCTGCACCAAGTGCGCGAGTACGCCGGCCGGGCCGCCGAGGCGGGCGCCAAGCTGGTGGTCTTCCCGGAGGCGACCATGTGCCGGTTCGGCGTCCCGCTGGCGCCCGTGGCCGAGCCGATCGACGGGCCCTGGGCCAACGGCGTGCGCGCTGTCGCGACCGACACCGGGATCACCGTGATCGCCGGCATGTTCAGCCCGGCCGGCGACGGGCGGGTGACCAACACGCTGATCGCCGCCGGTCCGGGCGCACCCAACCGGCCGGACGCGCACTACGACAAAATCCACCTGTACGACGCGTTCGGCTTCACCGAGTCGCGCACGGTCGCGCCCGGCCACGAGCCGGTGGTCGTCGAGGTCGACGGGGTGGGGGTCGGCCTGAGCGTCTGCTACGACGTGCGCTTCCCCGCGCTCTACACCGAGTTGGCCCTCCGTGGCGCCCAGCTGATCGTCGTCTGCGCGTCCTGGGGCTCCGGTCCCGGCAAGCTCGAGCAGTGGACGCTGCTGGCCCGGGCCCGGGCGCTGGATTCGACGAGCTACGTGGCCGCGGTCGGTCAGGCCGATCCCGGCGACGCCGCGGCCGCGTCGGGCTCGGGAGCGCCGCTGGGCGTGGGCGGCAGCCTGGTGGTCTCGCCGTTCGGCGACGTGCTCGCCTCGGCCGGCGCCGACCCTCAGCTGGTGGTCGCCGACATCGACGTCGACCGGGTGAGCGCGGCCCGCGAGAGCATCGCGGTGCTGCGAAACCGCTCAGACTTTGCTCAGCCGGATAGGGCACAATCGGTGAAGTGACGAACCCACCAGGCCCGCAGGGACCACCGAACGAGGGCCCATCGACGTGGGCTCGTCCCGGCAACCAGGGCCCCTTCGGCCAGCCCCCCACCCAGCGGCCCACCGAGCGGATCAGCACCGGCGGCCCGGGCCACGTCCCGCCGCCGCCCGGCCCGGGCCAGGCGCCGCCGCCGACCGCGCCCGTCCAGCAGCCCGGCCAGCAGCCCGGTCCGCCGCCCGGCCAACAAGCCGAGCGGACCGAGCAGCTGGGCGCGCCCAACGCGGGTGTCCGGCCCGGCTACCCGCCGTCGTCGACCCCGCCCACGGGCGCGACGGAACGGCTGGGGGCTCCGAAAGAAGAACCGGCACCGGTGAAAAGAAAACGACGCTTCCTGCGCGACCCGCTGTCCATCCTGCTCGTCTGCATCATCGTCTTCGCCCTCATCATCGCGGGCCTGATCGGGGCCGAGCTGTACGTCCGCCACGTGGCGGACAGCAAGGTCGCCGAAGCGGTGGCGTGCGAGGTGAAGGATCAAGCGACCGCGTCGTTCGGCGTGACGCCGCTGATGCTGTGGCAGCAGATGACCAAGCACTACACCAACATCTCGGTGCAGACGGCCGGCAACCAGATCCGCGACGCCAAGGGCATGAAGCTCAGCCTCAACATCCGCGACGTTCGGCTGCAGTCGACGGCCAATTCGAAGGGCACCATCGGCTCACTGGACGCCACCATCACCTGGAGCAGCGACGGCATCAAGGAGTCGGTGCAAAACGCGATCCCGGTTCTCGGTCCGTTCGTCACCAACAGCGTGACCGCGCATCCGGCCGACGGCACCATCGAGTTGAAGGGCATGCTGGACAACATCACCGCCAAGCCGGTGGTCTCCGGCAAGGGGCTCGAGCTGCAGATCGTCAGCTTCAACGCGCTCGGCTTCACCATGCCCAAGGAGTCCGTGCAGTCGACGCTGAACGACTACACGTCGAACCTGACCAAGAACTACCCGCTGGGCATCCACGCCGACAGCGTGCAGGTCACCGATACCGGTGTCACAAGCCACTTTTCGACGCAGAACGCCACCATCCCCAACGACAAGACCAACAACCCCTGCTTCGCGAACCTCTAGTGGGCTGAAGGCCGGCGGCTCGCGTGTTCCGGGCCGAGCCCGTCGAGCACGGCGCGCGTGCCGGACAGGCCCAACCGGGTCGCACCGGCGTCCAGCATCCCCAGCGCGTCGGTGGCCGAGCGGATGCCGCCGCTGGCCTTGACGCCCAGCCGCCCCCCGACGGCCGCGGCCATCAATTCGACCGCGCGCACCGACGCCCCGCCCGCGGGGTGAAACCCGGTCGAGGTCTTCACGAAGTCGGCGCCGGCGTCCTCCGCGGCCCGGCAGGCGTCGGCCAGCGTGCGCCCGTCCGGCCTCATCAGCAGCACGGCGGACTCCACGATCACCTTGAGAATGGCTCCGGGCACGGCGGCGCGCACCGCCTCGATGTCGGATCGCACGGCGACGAAGTCCCCGGCCAGCGCGGCGCCGACGTCGATCACCATGTCGATCTCGGCGGCGCCGGCCGCCACGGCCTGCTCGGCCTCGTGCGCCTTGACCGCCGGCACGTGCTTGCCCGACGGGAACCCCGCCACCGCCGCGACCCGCACTCCCCCGGCCGCCGCCGCCGCGACCGGCACCATCGACGGCGAGACGCAGACCGCGTATACCCCCAGTTCGGCCGCCTCGGCGACCAGCGCGACCACGTCGTCGGGGGTGGCCTCGGGTTTGAGCAGCGTGTGGTCGATCCGAGCCGCCAGCTGGGCCCGGGTGGGTCGGCCCGCCATTAGAACGCTTCTTCGGGACCGCCGGGATTGCAGCCGGTGGCGAACATCTCGGCGTCGTCGACCACCGGGCGCCAGGGCTCCAGGTTCCAGCTGGCCTTGCCCGGCTGCGCCAGCTCCGCGAACTGCCAGTGGCAGACGAACTGCGCGCGCATGCCGGGGGTGTCCGCGTCCGGCGCGAGCGCCAGCACCTCGGCCCACGCCTCGTCGGCCGCCGTGCCGGTCTGCCGGGCGGCCGTCCGCCCGGAGGGGGTGGGAAAGACCCGCAGGCTCGGCAGGCCCTGCCAGCGCGCCCACTGGGTGTGGTCGACGAAGGGCGGCTGGGGGCCGGGTGCCAGGGCCGGTTGCGCCGCGCCCGGATCGGCCGACGCGGCGGGGGCCTGCGGCGACCAACTCAGCAGCACCCCGGAAACCGCGACCACCGCCGCCGGCGCGACGAGCGGGGCTTTCATCCCGCTAGCGCGACTTGCCTTGAATTTCCAGCAATTTGGGCCGCACGTCGACGAGATAGATGCCGGCGGCACCCGCCGCGATCGCCATGCCCAGCACGCCGAGCCACCAGCTCACGACGCCGCACACGCCCAGGATCACCAGCCACACCGGCTTGGTCAGCTTGTCGGCCGCGGTGTAGGCGTCGGACCGTTGCAGCGCCGCGTGCACGAATGCGTAGACGACTGTCGCAAAGACGGCGACGCTGAGGACAAACAGGACGGTATTCACGGCGGTCACGCGTCAAGCGTATGCGGCGAGCGTCCCAAACGTCGACTCCGAGCCGCCGTGGGGCGACTCGGAGCCGAGTGACATAGCCGTGCCGACTACTTTTGGGTGACCTTCTTGGCGGCGGCCTTCTTGGCCGGCGCCTTCTTGGCCGGGGCCTTCTTGGCCGGGGCCTTCTTGGCGGGCGCCTTCTTGGCGGGGGCCTTCTTGGGCAGCTCGATGCCGACCAGCTTGGCCGCCCGCTCACCGACCGCGCGGGTCTGCGACGCCACCGTGCCGAGCGCCTCCTGGGTCAGCTCGACCGCCTGGTCGACGTAGCCCTCGGCGCGCGCCGACGCGTCCTCGAACGGCCGCTGGCTACGCAGCCGCTCGAGGGCGGCCTCGCCCCGCTCTACCAGCTCGTTGTACCGGCTGGTCGCCGCTTCGAGGTACCCCTCGGCGGCCTTGCGCAGCTCGTCCGAGGTGAACCGCTCGCGCAGCTCGGTGAGCTGCTCGGGCAGGTCGTCCTGAAGCTTGGACAAGCGTGCGCGCCGCTCCTCGACACGGCTGCGGGTTTCGGTGCGGGTCTCTCCGGCCCGGTCACGCAGGTTGGCGATCAGGTCGTTGACGGTGGCCAGGGCCAGGTCGGCCGCGCCGAGCGCCGCCAGCAGCGGGGCCCGCAAGTCGTCGATGTTCGGGTTTTCGGCCATGGTGTTTCCTTTCATGGTTTCTGTTATCGGGGTTAGTGCCTTCGATCTCGGGTAATGGGCAAGCGGCGGCTCCTCCGGGGAGTAGTCAGGACCCGCGTGGTGATCGGGTCGGCTGTCGAGTTCGCATCGCAGCTAGGCACTAAGCCCTGACGTGAGACCCGTTCTTCTGGGTAGCCAGTCGGCCGGGCATCTATGCGTCACCTAGCACTGCGCGATCGCGAATCATTCGTCGCTGTCTGATTCGCTCGGACACTCCTCAACATTCGCTTCGTTCTGCTGGGCAAACGATGCGTAGATCTCCAGCAGGACCTGCTTTTGGCGCTCGGTAATCGCCGTGTCGGCGATGATGGCGTCGCGCACCTGACTCTTGTCGCTGGGCTCGAGCATCCCGGCCCGCACGTAGAGCACCTCGGCGGAAACCCGCAGCGCCTTGGCGATCTGGCTCAGGACGTCGGCGGACGGCTTGCGCAATCCCCGTTCGACCTGGCTCAGGTAAGGATTGCTGACACCCGACCGCTCGGCGAGCTGTCGCACCGAGACTTGCGCGTTCTCGCGCAGGTCGCGGATGAAGCTGCCGATGTCGGAGGCCATGTCGGAGGCCGCGGTGGACACCTTGGCGGAGAGCGTTTCCTCCGATGGCATCGCGTACTCCTGGGCTCGGGCGTCGTCAATCTTTACGCCGCCAAGGGTACGGGGAAGTGCTTGCTATTGCAAGCACTTGTTAGCACCCCTAGAAAAGCAGGTGCGCGACGGCGTAGATGACCAGGCCGGCCAGGGCGCCCACCACGGTGCCGTTGATCCGGATGAATTGCAGGTCACGGCCCACGTGCAGCTCGATGCGCCGGCTGGCTTCCTCGGCGTCCCAGCGCTCGATCGTATCGGTGATGATGGCGGTGATTTCCACCCCGTACTGAGACACCAGGTGCTGGGCGGCCCGCACGATCCAGTTGTCGACCTTGTCGCGCAGGTCGGCGTCGTCGCGCAGCGACTCCCCGATCCGGACCACGGTCTCGGCGATGCGGGTGCGCAGGGCGCTGGACGGGTCGTCGACCCCCTCGAGCACCAGTCGTTTCAGCGTCTTCCAGGCGGTCGCCGCCGCGTTGGCGACCTCGTCGCGCGCCATCAGCTGTTCTTTGACCGCCTCGGCGCGCGCGATGGTCTCCGGGTCGTTCTGCAGGTCGCCGGCGAATTCGAACAAAAAGCGCGTCGCCGAGCGGCGCAGCTCGTGGTCGGGGTTGCGGCGCACCTTGTCGGTGAAGTCCATCAACTCGCGGTGGATGCGGTCGCCGACGAGGTGGTCGATGAACCGCGGCGACCAGGTCGGCGAGTCGCGCTCGACCACGCGCTGGATGACCTCCCCGGCGTTCAGCGACCACTGGAACGCGCGGTCGGCCAGCAACTGGATCAGGGCCTCCTGGCGATTCTCGGCCAGGAGGGTGCCCAGCACCCGGCCCACCGGCGGGCCCCACTGGGGTTCGGCGATGCGGCGCACGATCATGCGGTCGATCACGTGCTGGACGTCCTCGTCGCGCAACAGCTCCACCAGGACCCGAAGCACCGTCGCGGTCTCGCCCGCCACCCGCTCGGCGTGCGCGGCCTCCGCCAGCCACTTGCCGAGCCGGCTGGACACCTGGGCGTCGCGCAGCTTGGTCTCGACGACCGGCGGCGACAGGAAGTTCTCCCGCACGAAGGTGCCCAGGCCCTCGCCGAGCTGATCCTTCTTGCGCTTGATGATCGCGGTGTGCGGGATGGGGATCCCCAGCGGGTGCTTGAACAGCGCGGTGACGGCGAACCAGTCGGCGAGCGCGCCCACCATCCCGGCCTCCGCGGCGGCGCCGACGTAGCCGACCCAGGGGCCCACCCAGCCGCCCGCCCAGCCGCCCTGGGCGTGGGCCTGGGCGGCGCGGCAGGCGAGGAAGACGGCGGTGGCGCCGAGCAGGAAGCCCAGTGCCACGACCTTCATCCGCCGCAGCGCCACCCGGCGCTCAGCGTCGGCCACCGGATCGGCGCCGGCGAAGGATTCCGCCAGCGACGCGCGAGCCCGCCGGGTCGGCGGCCAACCCGGCACGTCGCCCGGGTCTGAGGCGCGGTGTGCCACCACACCATCATGTCCCGCCCGCGGCCGGTTAGTGTTACCGCCCTGCTTGAGAGGCCGCACACCGGCGGCCCATCCGCCAAAAGACTCCCCGCACGCCGTAGTATCGGGGACATCTGATGAGTGGGAAGCGGCGACAGTGGCAGAGCGGACCCCGGCTGTGACCGTCAAGGCGGATGGTCGTAAACGACGGTGGCACCAACACAAGGTGGACCGCCGTAACGAGCTGGTCGACGGCACGATCGATGCAATTCGCCGGCACGGACGCTTTTTGAGCATGGACGAGATCGCCGCGGAGATCGGCGTGTCCAAGACCGTGCTGTACCGGTACTTCGTCGACAAGAACGACCTGACCACCGCGGTGATGATGCGCTTCACCCAGACCACGCTGATCCCCAACATGGCCGCGGCGCTCTCCTCGAATCTGGACGGCTTCGACCTGGCCCGCGAGGTCATCCGGGTGTACGTGGAAACCGTGGCGAACGAACCCGAGCCGTATCGCTTCGTGATGGCCAACAGCTCCGCCAGCAAGAGCAAGGTGATCGCCGACTCCGAGCGCATCATCGCCCGCATGATCGCGGTGATGATGCGCCGCCGCATGCAACAGGCCGGGATGGACACCGGCGGGGCGGAGCCGTGGTCCTACCTCATCGTCGGCGGCGTGCAGCTGGCCACCCACTCCTGGATGTCGGACCCGCGGATGAGCCGCGACGAGCTGATCGACTACCTGACCATGCTGAGCTGGAGCGCGATCTGCGGGATCGTCGAGGCGGGTGGCTCGCTGGAGAAGTTCCGCGGGCAGCCACACCCCTCGCCGATCGTGCCGCCGCGAGAGCCATGAGGCCGCGGTTTTCATGCCCGACGTGAGCGTGGGCTCGCGGCTCAGGTCGTGGGCGTACGCACTCCGGACCACCAACCCGCCCCCGGACGGGCCAGTCGACGGCGTCACGCGCTGGCTCGTCGTCACCCGCGCGGCGGTGCTGCCGATGACCCTGATCTCGGGCCTGGTCGCGGCGCTGCTCGCGGTCGGCAAGCCCGGGCTGGACTGGCG
This sequence comes from Mycobacterium alsense, assembly GCF_002086635.1. Classification (GTDB taxonomy): domain Bacteria; phylum Actinomycetota; class Actinomycetes; order Mycobacteriales; family Mycobacteriaceae; genus Mycobacterium; species Mycobacterium alsense. The sequence continues at coordinate 264,880 of NZ_MVHD01000001.1, forward strand.
CTGGCTGGTCCTGGCGATACTCGGGATCACGCTGGCTCACACCGCCAACAACCTGATGAACGACCTGTACGACACCCAGGTCGGCACCGACAGCGCCACCTACCCTCGCGCGCTCTACGCGCCGCACCCGGTGCTGTCCGGCCTGATCAGCCGACGCACGCTGGTGCTGGCGATCCTGGCGGTCAACGTCGCCGACCTGGCGATCCTGGTCGCGCTGGCGTGGGCGCGCGGGTGGCCCGTGGTGGCCTTCGCGCTCGGCGGGTTCGCCCTGAGCGTCGCCTACACGGCGCCGCCGCTGCGGCTGAAGAAACGCGGCCTCGGCGAACCGGACGTCTTCGTCGTGTGGGGCCCGCTGATGGTGTGCGGGACCTACTACTCCGCGGTGGGATCGGTCGGCTGGGACGTCGTGCTGGCTTCGCTGCCCTACGGCCTGTTGTGCACGACGGTGCTGATGGGCAAGCACATCGACAAGATCCCCTACGACGAACCACTCGGCATCCGCACGCTGCCCGTGCTGCTCGGCGAGGCGCGCGCCCGGGCGGTGACGCTGGCCATGATGGCCGGCTTCTACGTGCTGGTCGCCGCCGCCGTCGCGGCGGGTGCCATGCCCTGGCCGGCGCTCGCCGCCGTGTTGGCGCTGCCGCGGCTGGTGAAGGTCTGGCCCCACTTCCGGCGCCCGCGGCCCGACCAGCCGCCGCCGCAGTTTCCGGTGTGGCCGCTGTGGTACGCCGCGCTGGCGTGGGTGCACGTGCGTCAGGCGGGCGCGCTGCTGGTCGTCGGGCTTGCCGTCGGGGCCGCGCTGCGGGTGCTGTGATCGGCGTGTGACGCAAAGCCGGTGTCGGCAAGGCGACTTGCACAGCCTCAACGGTTAGCATGCAGGGGATGCATCGGGGGTGAACCCGCGGAGTCTGATCTTCAGGACGCCGGGAACCCCGAGATACAGAAAGGCCCCACTCCTAATGGCTGTGCAGCTCACGCCGCATTTCGGGAATGTGCAAGCGCACTACGATCTCTCCGACGACTTCTTCCGGCTGTTTCTCGACCCCAGCCAGACGTACAGCTGCGCGTATTTCGAGCGCGACGACATGACCCTCGCCGAGGCGCAGATCGCCAAGATCGACCTGTCGCTGTCCAAGCTGCGCCTGGAGCCGGGGATGACGCTGCTGGACATCGGCTGCGGCTGGGGCGCCACCCTGCGCCGCGCCGTCGAGAAATACGACGTCAACGTCGTGGGACTGACATTGTCGGAGAACCAGGCCGAGCACGTGCAGAAGACGTTCGACGCGATGGACACCACCCGAACCCGCCGGGTTTTGCTGGAGGGCTGGGAGAAATTCGACGAGCCCGTCGACCGCATCGTGTCGATCGGCGCTTTCGAGCACTTCGGCCGCATCCGCTACACGCGCTTTTTCAAGATGGCCTACCGGGTGCTGCCGGCCGACGGCGTGATGCTGCTGCACACCATCTCGCGCCCCACCTTCAAAGACGCCCGTGCGAAGGGACTGCACCTGACCCACGAGATCGTCCACTTCACCCAGTTCATCCTGGCCGAGATCTTCCCGGGTGGCTGGCTGCCCACGATCCCGTCGGTCGAGGAGCACGCGACCGGCGCCGGCTTCAAGGTGACGCGGATCCAGTCGCTGCAGCTGCACTACGCGCGGACGCTGGAGACGTGGTCCGCTGCGCTCGAGGCCAACCGGGAGAAGGCGATCGCCATCCAGTCCGAAGAGGTCTACGACCGCTACATGAAGTACCTGACGGGCTGCGCCAAGCTGTTCCGCCAGGGCTACACCGACGTCAACCAGTTCACCTGCGAAAAGTAGGGGAACGATTCTGCCGGCCGCGTCCCGTTACTTCGTCAGGGTGAACTGGCCGACGTTGCTGATGCCCTTCAAGAAGAACTTTTCGCAACCGGTCAGATAGTGCATATAACGGTCGTAGACCTCTTCGGACTGGATGGCGATCGCCTTGTCTCTGTTGGCCGCTAAATTGGCCGCCCACATGTTCAGCGTCCGCGCGTAGTGCTCGCGCAGCAGCTGCACCTTTTCGACGGTGAAGGCGGCCTCCTGCGCGCAGTGGAAAATGTCTTCCTGCGCCGGCAACTGACCGCCCGGGAAGATCTCCGTGTAGATGAATCGCGTGAATCGTATATCGCTCATCGTGAGGGTGATACCGCGCTCGTGCAATTGTTTCTGGGGATGCGCCAGGATCGTGTGCAGCAGCATCCGGCCGTCGTCGGGCAGGATGTCGTGGGCGCGCCGGAAGAACGCCGGCCAGCGTTCGGCCTTGAACGCCTCGAAGGCGCCGATGCTGACGATCCGGTCGACCTTGTCGTCGAACTCCTCCCAGCCCTGTAACCGCACCTCGACGCTGCGTTGGGTCGGCAGCCCGGCCAGCTTGGCTTTGCTGTACTCGAACTGGTTGCGGCTGAGGGTAATTCCGATCACGTTGACGTCGAACTTCTCGACCGCCCGTTGCAGCGCCCCGCCCCAGCCGCAGCCGATGTCGAGCAGCGTCATCCCGGGTTGCAGGCCCAGCTTTCCCAGCGCCAGGTCGAACTTCGCGTTCTGGGCCTCCTCGAGGGTCATGTCGTCCCGCTCGAAGTAGGCGCACGTGTAACCCATCGTCGGGTCCAGGAACAGCGCGAAGAATTCATTCGAAACGTCGTAGATGGATTGAGACTCTTCGTAATATGGCCGCAGCGCAGTCATCGGGTTTCCGATACCCTCTCGTCTGGTAATTGGCGAGAATGGTACCCGATCATCCTCGCGCCCGTCCGGCCGGTCAGTACGAGTAGAAACCCTGACCCGACTTTTTGCCCAGCCGGCCCGCTTCGACCATGCGCAATAACAGCGGCGGCGGGCCGTATTGGGGCTCCTTGAATTCCTCGAACATTTTGTCCGCGATGAGTTTGAGGGTGTCCAGGCCGACGAGGTCGGACAGCCGCAGCGGCCCCATGGGGTGCGATAGCCCGGCAACGACGGCCTTGTCGACGTCCTCGACGCTGGCGAAGCCGGCCTCCACCATCCGGATCGCCGACAGCAGGTAGGGCACCAGCAGCGCATTCACCACAAAGCCGGACCGGTCGGAGCAGCGCACCACCTGCTTGCCCAGGACGGCGCCGGCGAACTCCTCGGTGCGCGCGGCGGCGGCTTCGTCGGTGACCAGCGTGCTCACCAACTCGACCAGCGGCAGGACCGGGACCGGGTTGAAGAAGTGCAGCCCCAGCACGCGTTGCGGGTTCTTGGTGGCCGCGGCGATCTTCATGATCGGGATGCTGGACGTGTTGGAGGCCAGGACGGCGTCGGGGTCGGTGACGACTTGGTCCAGATCGGCGAACACCCGCGTCTTGACGGCCTCGTCCTCGACGATGGCCTCGATCACCAGTTGCCGGTCGGCCAGGTCCTTGAGGTCGGTGGTGAAGGTGAGTTGCTCCAGCGCCCGGTCGCGTTCCCGCTCGGTCACCTTGCCCGCGCTGACGCCGCGCTCCAGCGACTTCATGATGCGGTTGCGTCCCGCGGTGATCAGCGCCTCGGTGGTCTCGAACACGGTCACGTCGACGCCGGCGCGGACGGCCACCTCGGCGATGCCGGAGCCCATCTGCCCGGACCCGACGACCCCCACTCGCTGGATCGACACGTCACTCACTCTTTTCGTCTCCCGAGTCGCATTGTCGTGCACCGCAATAGGCCCCGCCCAGGTTGGCTGGGCGGGGCCTATGCTACTTCAGCTTCTGCACCGTTACGCCGAGCGTGTGTTCAGCGCGATAATTCGGTCGAACATTCGCAACAGGTGCACGTTCGGCGCGGCGGGCCGCACCGATCAGTGGAACTGACCCTCTTCGGTCGAGCCGGTCAGCGCCGTGGTCGACGAGTTGGGGTCGACCGTGGTCGCGATGCGGTCGAAGTAGCCGGCACCGACCTCGCGCTGGTGCTTGGTCGCGGTGTAGCCCCGCTCCTCGGCGGCGAACTCGCGCTCCTGCAGCTCGACGTAGGCGCTCATCTGGTTGCGGGCGTAGCCGTAGGCCAGGTCGAACATCGAGTAGTTGAGCGCGTGGAAGCCGGCCAGCGTGATGAACTGGAACTTGAATCCCATTGCGGCGAGCTCCTTTTGGAACTTCGCGATGGTGCCGTCGTCGAGGTGCTTGCGCCAGTTGAACGACGGCGAGCAGTTGTAGGCCAGCATCTGGTCGGGGTAGGCGTCCTTGACCGCCTCGGAGAACTTGCGCGCGACCTCGAGGTCGGGCGTGCCGGTCTCCATCCAGATCAGGTCGGCGAACGGGGCGTACGCCTTGGCCCGCGCGATGCAGGGCTCGATGCCGTTCTTCGTCCGGAAGAATCCCTCGCGGGTGCGCTCGCCGGTGATGAACGGCTGGTCGCGCTCGTCGACGTCGGAGGTGATCAGCGTGGCCGCCTCGGCGTCGGTGCGGGCGATCACGACGGTCGGCACACCGCACACGTCCGCGGCCAGGCGGGCCGAGGTCAGGGTGCGAATGTGCTGCTGGGTGGGGATCAGCACCTTGCCGCCGAGGTGACCGCACTTCTTCTCCGACGCCAGCTGGTCCTCCCAGTGCGAACCCGCGACGCCGGCGGCGATCAGGGCCTTCTGCAGCTCGTAGACGTTGAGCGCGCCCCCGAAGCCGGCCTCGCCGTCGGCGACGATCGGCGCCAGCCAGTTCTCCACCGACGTGTCGCCCTCCACCTTGGCGATCTGGTCGGCGCGCTGCAGCGCGTTGTTGATCCGGCGGACCACCTGCGGCACGGAGTTGGCCGGGTAAAGGCTCTGGTCGGGGTAGGTGTGGCCGGACAGGTTGGCGTCACCGGCGACCTGCCAGCCCGACAGGTAGATCGCCTTCAGGCCGGCGCGCACCTGCTGGACGGCCTGGTTGCCGGTCAGCGCGCCGAGCGCGTTGACCCACTCCAGGTCGTGCAGCTGCTCCCACAACACCTCCGCGCCGCGGCGGGCCAGGGTGTGCTCCTCGACCACGGTGCCCTGCAGCGCGACGACGTCCTCGGCGGTGTAGGTGCGGGTGACGTCCTTCCACCGCGGGTTCGTGTCCCAGTCGTGCTGGATCTGCTCGGCGCTCTTTGGGGTGCCAACGACAGACATCGGCTTGCTCCTTAACGGTCATGTGAATGGTTACGCCGCACGGCTGTAGCTAGAGGCTCAACTTCACTGGCGTGCTAACTCGACCATGGCACAGGCCGTTATCGCAGGTCCACCCGTTTCATTTGCCAATTTCCGCCACGACTTCACGCGATTTTGCGAATCTTGCAAATTTTGGCGCCGGCTGAACCGTTTCAGAAGCTACCCGCCAGTAACCGCATTCTCGCTGGTCAGGGGCAAATTTGTCGACGTGCGGTTTTCGCTAGAGAGCGAAGAGCGCGGCGACGGCTTTCGCCTCGTCGCCGACGGCGTATGTGAGCGTTGTAACAGGCCGGTCGACCAGGTCGGGGCCGAATTGCTCGGTCGATCCGGCCGGGTGGACGTGCGAGATGATCTCCAGCTTGTCCCCCAGCGCGACGGGCGCCTCGTGCTCGATCGTGGTGCGCAGCGGCCCCTGCATCAGCTCGGGGTGTGACGCCAGGTAGTCCTCGATCACGCTCCAGTACACCGAGTTGTTCATGTGGTCGAACAGGTCGATGTCGGTCACCCGCACCGGGAACTCGTGGATCTCGGTGGCGTCGTCGCGGCTGCCCGGCTTGAGGTATCCCTTCCAGCGCAGGCGGTGCACGTCGGTGGTCTTGTGCAGACCCGCCAGGAAGTCGTCGGCGATGCGCGCGGGCATCTGGGTCTCCCGGTTGATGTTGATCCAGAAGGCCTCGGACTCGATGAGGCCGCCCTTGCGGCCGTCGATGCGGACACGCATCTCGCACCACCGGTTCGACGTGCCCGAGCACCACCTGCGCAGGCGGAGCATGTCCTGGAACTCGATCGGGCGGATCAGGTCGACCATGGTGCGCCGGACGATCCACAGCGGGTGGGTCTCCTCGAAGCCCATCTCGCGCAGCTGGTCCTGCCCTATGTCCTGGATGTGCCGGGCGCCGGCGTCCAGCCGCAGCCGCCCGGTGCGGTCGATGTCACCGACGCGCAGCGGCCACTCGCGATCGAACACATCGGGGTGGCCGTCGGGCACCGGCATCATTTTTTTGTCCAGGCTCACGGCTGCGCTCCCCGTTTCCTCCTCGTCGGTACCCAAGGTTAACCCCGGACCCCGACGCGAATGATGCCAAATCGCCTTCCGAAAACACCAATCGTGACCCGATCGCCCCGGGCTGCCAACTCTGCGAACCGCACCTTCGCAGCGGCGGTAAGCTCGTCGGGTGGCCAAAACATTCGTCGGCTCCCGGGTTCGCCAGCTGCGCAACGAGCGCGGTTTTTCCCAGGCCGCGCTGGCCCAGATGCTGGAGATCTCGCCGAGCTACCTCAACCAGATCGAGCACGACGTCCGCCCCCTTACCGTGGCCGTGCTGCTGCGGATCACCGAGGTGTTCGGGGTGGACGCGACCTTCTTCGCCTCCCAGGACGACACCCGGCTGGTCGCCGAGCTGCGCGAGGTGACCATGGATCGCGACCTGGACGTCGATGTCGACCCGACGGAGGTGGCCGAGATGGTCGGCGCGCATCCGGCCCTGGCCCGCGCGGTGGTCAACCTGCACCGGCGCTACCGGATCACCACCGCGCAGCTGGCCGCCGCCACCGAGGAGCGCTACTCCGACGGCAGCGGCAGCGGGTCGATCACGATGCCCCACGAGGAGGTGCGCGACTACTTCTACCAACGCCAGAACTACCTGCACGAGCTCGACACGGCCGCCGAGGACCTCACCATCAAGATGCGGTTGCACCACGGGGACCTGGGCCGCGAGCTGACCCGGCGGCTCACCGAGGTGCACGGGGTGCACATCGTCAGGCGCATCGACCTCGGCGACACCGTCCTGCACCGCTATGAGCCCACCACCAAGACGCTGGAGATCAGCAATCACCTGTCAACCGGCCAGCAGGTCTTCAAGATGGCCGCCGAACTGGCCTACCTCGAGTTCGGCGACCTGATCGACACCCTCGTCGCCGAGGGCAAGTTCACCAGCGAGGAGTCGCACACCCTGGCGAGGCTGGGGCTGGCCAACTACTTCGCCGCCGCGGCGGTGCTGCCCTACCGCCAGTTTCACGACGTCGCCGAGAATTTCCGCTACGACGTCGAGCGGCTGTCGTCGTTCTACTCGGTGAGTTACGAGACCATCGCACACCGGCTTTCGACGCTGCAGCGCCCGACGATGCGGGGGGTGCCGTTCTCGTTCGTCCGGGTCGACCGGGCCGGCAACATGTCAAAACGGCAGTCGGCCACCGGCTTTCACTTCTCCTCGAGCGGCGGGACGTGCCCGCTGTGGAACGTCTACGAGACGTTCGCCAACCCGGGCAAGATCCTGGTGCAGATCGCCCAGATGCCCGACGGCCGCAACTACATGTGGGTGGCCCGCACCGTCGAGCGCCGCGCGGCGCGGTATGGTCAGCCCGGTAAAACCTTCGCGATCGGGTTGGGCTGCGAGCTTCGCCACGCACACCGGCTCGTCTATTCGGAAGGACTCGACTTGTCGGGTGAGATCGCGACGCCGATCGGCGCGGGCTGCCGCGTCTGCGAACGGGACAACTGCCCGCAGCGGGCGTTCCCGGCCCTGGGCCGCGCGCTCGACCTCGACGAGCACCGCAGCACCGTGTCCCCGTACCTGGTGAAGCAGGCGTGACCGCGCCGGCGAACGGCCGCATCCCCTCGGGCCGGTTCCGCGAGCTGGGGCCGGTCAACTGGGCGTTCGCGAAGCTGGCGGCCCGCCGCATGCGGGTTCCGGAGATGCACCTGTTCACCACCTTGGGACAGCGCCGGCTGCTGTTCTGGACCTGGTCGATTTACGGCGGCCGGCTGTTGCGGGGACGGCTGCCCGCGGCCGACACCGAGCTGGTGATCCTGCGGGTCGCGCACCTGCGCGAGTGCGAATACGAGCTGCAACACCATCGCCGGATGGCGCGCAGGGCGGGGCTGGACGCCGACACGCAGGCGGTGATCTTCGCCTGGCCGGACGCGCCGCAGGGCGACGGGCCACGCCGGATCCTGAGCGCCCGTCAGCAGGCGCTGCTGGCGGCGACCGACGAGTTCGTCAAGGATCGCACGCTGTCCGACCACACCTGGCAGCAGCTGGCCGGTCACCTGGATCGGCGGCAGCTCATCGAATTCTGCCTGCTGGCAAGCCAATACGACGGGCTGGCCGCGACGATGTCGGCGCTGGCCATCCCGCTGGACAACCCGCGTTAGGTCCCCGCTCGGTCAGAGGTAGACGTCGGCGAGCACGGCGAGCGTCAGCGCCACCGGCAATACGGGCAGGCCGAAGCCGAAGGCCGACCACGCGTATTTGCCCCGCCGGCGCTGCAGCGACGCCCACAGGGTGGCGCAGACCGCCAGCGCCAGCGACAGCAGCAGCACCGTCGGGGCCCACCGGCCCACCGCCGCATTGTCGTCGGCGATCGAAAAGGCCACCAGCCACAGGACATAACCCGTCGCGGCGCCCGCGAGGACGCCCAGGACGGTGTCGGCGCGAATCATCGATTTCAGAAGTTGATCATGTGACCGACCAGGCCGTGGAAGCACTCCTGCAGCGCCTCCGACATGGTCGGATGGGTGTGCACGTTGCGGGCCAGCTCGTGGGCGGTCAGGTCCCACTTCTGCGCCAGCGTCAGCTCGGGCAACAGCTCGGACACGTCGTGGCCGACCAGGTGGCCGCCCAGCAGCTCGCGGTAGCGGCCGTCGGCGACCAGCTTGACGAAGCCGCTGGGGTCGCCCAGGCCGTGCGCCTTGCCGTTGGCGGTGAACGGGAACTTGGCCACCACGACGTCGTACCCCTCGTCGCGCGCCTGCTGCTCGGTGAGCCCGAAGCTGGCGACCTGGGGCTGGCAGAACGTCGCGCGCGGCAGCATGCGGTAGTCGCCGAGGGCCAAAGTCTCCGCGCCGGCGATGGTTTCGGCAGCCACCACGCCCTGGGCCTCGGCGACGTGCGCCAGCTGCAGCAGGCCGGTGACGTCGCCGATGGCGTAGATGTGGTCGACGCTGGTGCGCATGTATTCGGTGATGCCGATCGCCTTGCGGTCGGTCAGGGCGACCCCGGCCTTCTCCAGCCCGTAGCCCTCCACGTTGGGCGCAAACCCGATGGCCTGCAACACCTTCGCGGCCTTGAGCTCCTGGCTGTTGCCATCCTTGCTGACCGTCACGGTGACCTCGCCGCCGTTGTCGGAGATCGACTCGACCTTGGTGCCCGTCAGGATCTTGACGCCCAGCTTCTTGAACTGCCGCTCGACCTCCTTGGACACCTCGGCGTCCTCGTTGGGCAGCGCGCGCGGCAGGAACTCCACGATGGTCACGTCGACGCCGTAGTTCTTCAGCACGTAGCCGAACTCCATGCCGATGGCGCCGCACCCCGCGATGACGATCGATTCGGGCAGCTCCCGGGACAGGATCAGTTCCTCGTAGGTGACCACGTTGGCCGACAGCGACGTTCCGGGTACCAGCCGGGTGCTGCTGCCGGTGGCGATGATGGCGTTGTCGAACGTGACGGTTTCGGTGCCACCCTCGTTGAGCTCAACCGACAAGGTGCTGGCGTCGGTGAACCGGCCGTAGCCGTGGATCTCGGTGATCTTGTTCTTTTTCATCAGGAAGTGCACGCCGGCGACGCGGCCGTCGGCGACCTTGCGGCTGCGGTCGAAGGCGATCCCGTAGTCGAAGGTCGCCTCTCCACTGATGCCAAAGGTCTTGGCCTCTTTGGTGAAGATGTGGGCGAGCTCGGCGTTGCGCAGCAGCGCCTTGGACGGAATGCAGCCGACGTTGAGGCACACGCCGCCCCAGTACTTCGGCTCCACGACCGCGGTGTTGAGGCCCAGCTGCGCGGCGCGGATGGCGGCGACATACCCGCCGGGCCCCGCCCCGAGGACGACGACGTCGTAATGAGTCACGGCCACCACCCTAGTGGCCTCGGACTACGGCGAGCCCGCTAGTACGGGATGACGCCGATCAGGCAGTGGCCCGTGTGCGCGCAGTAGTAATAGCCGTACAGCGGCGCCGCCGCGGCCACGGACGCGAACGGCCCCGACATCACCGCGAGCGACAGGGCGGGGACGAGCGGGTTGCCCTGCACCATCGCGAGCATGACGCCACACACGGCGCAGGCCGCGACGTAGACCAGGACCGCGAACACCGCGGGCGTCTTGTCGGTCGCGTGGTACCACCAATAGAACAGCCCGAGCCCGGCCACGGCCGCCACCGCCCACACCCCGACGAGCACCAGAACGAGCTGCCACCACTTGAGGTAGAGGTAGCGGCCGGGAACCGTGACCGGCTGCACCGGGGCGCCGTCGGCCTCTGCCGCCGCAGCCTCGTCCGCGGGCTCCTCCGACTCCTGCGCAGCCGGCTCCCGCGCTTGTGTCGCCGGCCCCTCCGGGCCGGCCCCCTCGTCGGTGACCGGAACCGGCTGCGAGCCGGTGTCGTCTTGAATATCCGAGAAATCCGGGACGAACGCTTCGGTCCCGGGGCCCGACTCGCGATCGGCCCTGTCCTCGTCGTTGTCAGCCACCGGAGGCCACCTGCAACGCGACGAGCACACCGAACCAACCCGGCGCGAGCGACAGGATGAATGCCCCCACCATCGTGACCCAGCGGCGCCCGGAGAACAGGACGGTCAACAGCCCGGTTCCGGTGGGAACCCCGACGACCAACGCGATGACGACGTCCGGGCGCATCCTCGCGTGGACCAGCACGGTGAACGCGACCCCGGCCAACAGCCCGACCGCGCAGCCGACCAGCATGGCGCTGGCCAGCAGCCACGGACGCGGGAGCGGGATCACGCAGACGACCTTACTGCGGTCAGCGGGTGCGGGGACTGCACGTTTCCGGCGTGGCCGCGGCATCCACGGCGACCACCCGGCCACGCGCCGGCGGGCGTTCGCCCCGCTCGTAGCCGGCGCCGGTGATGACCGGCGCGCCGCTCAGCGCGGCCCGCTCGTCGTCGGTGAAGACGCGGCCGCGGCTGAGGAAACGCACGCCCTCGGGGGCCTCCAGGCTGAACCCGCCACCCCGGCCCGGCACCACGTCGATCACCAGCTGCGTGTGCTTGTCGGCGTAGTGCGCCTGGTACTGCGGGCCCGAAATCCACACCGGCACCCCGTTACCGACGTCCAGCACGCCCAGCAGCACGTCGCGGTCGCCGACGAGGAAGTCGCCGCGCGGATAGCACATCGGCGACGACCCGTCGCAGCAGCCGCCGGACTGGTGAAACATCACCGGGCCGTGGCGCTCCTGCAGTCGCGCCAGCAGTTCGGCGGCGGCCGCGGTGATCGCCACCCCCGCCGGAGCGCCCGCGACCATCAGAAGAAGCCCTGCGCCTTGTCGCTGTAGGAGACCATCAGGTTCTTGGTCTGCTGGTAGTGGTCGAGCATCATCTTGTGGTTCTCGCGGCCGATGCCGGACTGCTTGTAGCCGCCGAAGGCCGCGTGCGCGGGATACACGTGATAGCAGTTGACCCACACCCGGCCGGCCTGGATGTCGCGCCCGGCGCGGTAGGCGGTGTTGCCGTCGCGGCTCCACACCCCCGCGCCCAGCCCGTAGAGGGTGTCGTTGGCGATCGCGATGGCGTCGTCGTAGTCGGCGAACGACGTCACCGCCACCACCGGGCCGAAGATCTCCTCCTGGAAGATCCGCATCGTGTTGTTGCCGCCGAAGATGGTCGGCTGCATGTAGTAGCCGCCGGACAGGTCGCCGCCCAGCTCGGCGCGCTCCCCGCCGGTGATGATCTTGGCGCCCTCGTTCTTGCCGATCTCGATGTAGGACAGGATCTTTTCCAGCTGGTCGTTGGACGCCTGCGAACCGAGCATCGTCTCGCTGTCCAGCGGGTCACCCTGGCGCACCGCCTTGGTGCGGATCGCGGCCAGCTCGAGGAACTCGTCGTAGATGTCGGCCTGGATCAGGCTGCGCGACGGGCAGGTGCACACCTCGCCCTGGTTGAGGGCGAACATGGTGAAGCCCTCCAGCGCCTTGTCCTGGAAATCGTCGGCTCCAGAAGACCGGGCCAGCACGTCGGAGAAGAAGACGTTGGGGCTCTTCCCGCCGAGTTCCAGCGTCACCGGGATCAGGTTCTGGCTGGCGTATTGCATGATCAGTCGCCCCGTGGTGGTCTCCCCGGTGAACGCGACCTTGGCGATCCGATTGCTCGACGCCAGCGGCTTGCCCGCCTCGGCCCCGAAACCATTGACGACGTTGACGACCCCCGCCGGCAGCAGGTCGCCGATCAGCGACATCAGGAAGAGCACCGAAACCGGTGTCTGCTCGGCGGGTTTGAGCACCACCGCGTTGCCCGCCGCCAGCGCCGGCGCCATCTTCCAGGCGGCCATCAGGATCGGGAAGTTCCACGGGATGATCTGCCCCACCACCCCGAGCGGCTCGTGGAAATGGTAGGCGACGGTGTCGTTGTCGATCTGCGAGAGCGTTCCCTCCTGCGCCCGGATCGCGCCGGCGAAGTACCGGAAGTGATCGGCCGCCAGCGGGATGTCGGCGGCCAGCGCCTCGCGGACCGGCTTGCCGTTGTCCCAGACTTCGGCCACCGCCAGCGCGGCGGTGTTCTCCTCGATCCGGTCGGCGATCTTGTTCAGGATCGCCGCCCGTTCGGCGGGCGCGGTCCTGCCCCACGCCGGGGCGGCCGCGTGCGCGGCGTCGAGCGCCTTGTCGATGTCGGCCGCCTCGGAGCGGGCCACCTCGCAGAAAACCTGGCCGGTCACCGGCGTCGGGTTTTCGAAGTAGCGCCCGCCCACCGGCGCGACCCACTCCCCACCGATGAAGTTCTGGTATCGGGACTCGAACGACATCAATGCCCCGGCAGAGCCCGGACGTGCGAAAACAGTCATCTGTCCGCTCCTCGTGTGACCTCGTGTAATACACCTCACACTACCGCCGCAGGCCACAATGGCTGCCATGACATCTGAGGCTTCCCAAGACGCCACCGACCCCCACCTGTGGCTCGAGGACGTCACCGGCGACGACGCGCTGGCCTGGGTGCGGGCGCACAACGAACCGACCCTGGCCGAATTCGGCGGGGCCGAGTTCGAGCGGATGCGCGGCGAGGCCCTCGAGGTACTCGACACCGACGCGCGGATCCCGTACGTGGTGCGCCGCGGCGACCACCTGTACAATTTCTGGCGCGACGCGGCCAACCCGCGCGGGCTGTGGCGGCGCACCACGCTGGACGGGTATCGCACCGACTCCCCGGACTGGGACGTGCTCATCGATGTGGATGAGTTGGGCCGGATCGACGACGAGAAATGGGTGTGGGCGGGCGCCGGGGTGATCCGGCCCGAACACACCCGTGCGCTGATCGGCCTCTCCCGCGGCGGCTCGGACGCATCGGTCGTGCGCGAATTCGACATGGCCACACGCGAATTCGTCGCCGACGGCTTCGAACTGCCCGAGGCCAAGTCGCAGATCGCCTGGGCCGACCCGGACACCGTGCTGGTGGGCACCGACTTCGGCGCCGACTCCCTCACCGAGTCCGGCTACCCGCGGGTGATCAAGCGGTGGCGGCGGGGCACGCCGTTGGCCGCGGCGGAGACCGTCTTCGAGGGGGCCCGCACCGACGTCAGCGTCTCCGCGTCGGTCGACCGGACGCCGGGGTTCGAACGCACCTTTTTGGGGCGGGCGCTGGACTTCTGGAACGAGGAGGTCTACGAACTGCGGGGCCCGGAGCTGATCCGCATCGACGCGCCCACCGACGCGACCGTGTCGATCCACCGCGAGTGGATCCTGATCGAGCTGCGCAGCGATTGGTACCTCGGCGACACCACCTACGTCGCGGGCTCGCTGCTGGCGGCCGGCTACGACGAGGTCCTCGCCGGCACAGCGCAATTGGCGGTGGTGTTCGAGCCCGACGAGCACACCGCACTGAACCATTACGCGTGGACGAAGGACCGGCTGCTCATCGTCACGCTGGCCGACGTGGCCAGCCGGGTCGAGGTCGCCACCCCCGGCGAGTGGCGGCGCGAGCCGGTCGCGGGCATCCCGGCCGCGACCAACACCGTCGTCGTGGCCGCCGACGACACCGGCGACGAGTTCTTCCTGGATTCCAGTGGGTTCCTCGCGCCGTCGCGGCTGCTGCGCGGCACCGGGGATGCGCCGCTCGACCCGATCAAGTCCGCGCCGGCGTTCTTCGACGCCGATAACCTCTTTGTGGCACAGCATTTCGTCGCGTCGGACGACGGCACGCCGATCCCCTACTTCGTCGTCGGGCGCACGGATGCGGACGGGCCCTCCCCCACCCTGCTGAGCGGATACGGCGGATTCGAATCCGCCAACACGCCCGCCTACAGCGGTGTGCTGGGCCGGCTGTGGCTGGCGCGCGGGGGCACCTACGTGCTGGCCAACATCCGCGGCGGCGGCGAGTACGGACCAACCTGGCACACCCAGGCGATGCGCGAGAACCGGCACAAGGTCGCCGAGGACTTCGCCGCGGTGGCAGCCGATCTGGTGGAGCGCGGCATCACGACGCCGCAGCGGCTGGGTGCGCGCGGCGGCAGCAACGGCGGGCTGCTGATGGGCATCATGCTCACCCGGTATCCGGAGCGGTTCGGCGCGCTCGTCTGCGACGTGCCGCTGCTGGACATGCGGCGCTACCACCTGCTGCTGGCCGGGGCCTCGTGGATGGCCGAGTACGGCGACCCCGACAACCCCGACGACTGGAAGTTCATCTCCGAATACTCCCCCTACCAAAACATTTCGGCCGCCCGCGACTACCCGCCGGTGCTGATGACCACCTCCACCCGCGACGACCGCGTGCACCCCGGCCATGCCCGCAAGATGACGGCGGCCCTCGAGGCCGCCGGTCACCGGGTCTGGTATTACGAGAACATCGAGGGCGGCCATGCCGGCGCGGCCGACAACGAGCAGGTGGCGTTCAAGTCCGCGCTCAGCTTCTCGTTCCTGTGGCGGACGCTCGCGAGTGGTTCGAGCCGTTAAGCTCGAACGTGATGTCGCGGATGTCGACGAGGGAGGCATGGATCATGGGCGCACTGAGGTTCGTCGGCGTGGCGATGGTGACGGCGGCCGCCCCCATCGCGGTCCTCCTCGGAAGTGGCCCGGCGCACGCCGACAGCGATATCGGTCGACCCTGCTCGCCGGAGGGCGCGAAGGTATGGGGGAACCCGGGCCCGATCTACTGCGGGCGGCAGGCGGATGGGCAACTGCAATGGGAGTCGATCCCCGTGGACGCGATGTGCGTGGCCTTCTGCGTGAACCACCCCTAGGGCCGACCGCTAGGGGCCGGCGGCCGAATCCGTCCTGCGGCGGTTGATCAGCCAGGCGGCGAGGCACACGGCCGTCGCGAGCCCGCCGTAGCTCAGCGCAAAGAGCCACCACCGCTCGACCGGCGGTTTGGGCTCCTTGATCGCGGCCAGGGCCACCAGGAAACCGCCGTTGTCCGTCGGCCCGGCCCCCGGAAGCGACTGGGTCCTGACGACCCTGATCTGGGCCGGGCTGCCGGGATCGGTTACCTGCCCCCAGGCCAGCGTGGAGTCGTCGAGCAGGAAGGTGTCCTGGCCGCCCGCGGGTTGGCTGGCATCGTGGCCGACCACCTGCACCTGGCCGACCGCCACGGTCTTGTCGGCGGCGGCGACCAGGACGGCGATGTTCTGGTACACCTCCGGGCGCGCCGGCGGAGCGTATGTCGGCGGCGGCGGGCCGTTTGAGCCCGGCGCAGGTATCGACGCGCCGCCGTAGAAGCTGCCCGACGCCACATGGCTGTAGCCCACCGCGGTGAACGGAAACAGGCCGACGGCGGCGGCGTCGAGCACGATCCGGCCGCCGGCCGCCACGAACGCCTCCCGATAGGCGCCGTCGTAGAAGTAGCGGAAAGTCACCGCCTCGCGCAGTGGGTTGTACAGGACCGGCCGGCGGTTGTCGTCGTAGTCGATGTAGTCCCAATGCCGGGGGCGCACCAATTCCTGGTTGTCGGCGTTGACCAGGTCGATGTTGCCGCTGTGGGCGGCGACCGCATTCTGCACCTGGTGACCGAAGTCGTACACCCGGCTCGGCGGCTCCAGCGGGCGGGCGGGATTGATTCGCGTCGCCGGTGCGGCCTTGGCGTCCGCGATCGCCTGCGGTGACGCCTCCAGGCCCTTCGGCGGTGCCACCACCGGCGCGTTTCCCGGCGCCCCTGGATTGAGCTTGGGGGTCTGCACCGCAACCGTGGTCGGCGGCTCGGAACTCGGCGGAACGACCACTGGCGTGTGCGCCGGCGGCACGGGCTCCACGGGAACCGGCTCCGGCGGAGTCCACACCGGCACCCTGCTCGGGCGCGGCTGGCTGGTGCGGGGCGGCGCGGGGTTGTAGCACACGTTCGACGTCTGATACGCCTCCACGTAGGCCATGCAGTTCTGGCACGACACGGGGTTTGCCCCGTCGCCCGCGCATGGAGCCGCTTGTGCCACAACGGGAGTGGTCGCTACCCCCGACAACGGGGCGAGCGCAATCGCGGCCGCCGCCGCCGTCGCAATAATCCTGCCCATTCCGCCCTGACCGCTGACGACCCTTCCCACACCCCCACCGGCGGAGCCTACAGCTTTTTGCGGCCGTCGACCGCCCATAAGATCGTCGACGTGACGGCGACCGAACGCATCGAGCTCACCCTGCTGGCGACGGGGTTGATCTTCATCCTCGCCGGAGCGGCGCAGGCGCGGTTCCGCTTCATCGCCGACCGCCGTCCGGGCCGCCGGTTCTACTGGGCCACCTCGATCATCGGCATCGTCTCCTTCGCAGCCGGGGTGGGCAAAATCTGGCCCAACGCCGTCCTCGCGGCGGCCATCTTTTCCGCCGTCGTCGTCTTCTCGGCCTACCTCACGACTCCTTACCTCAAAATCGGGGACCGCATCTATGCGTCATCGCCGGAAAATCGCGAGCCCGATCCCTAAGTTTGGGCTATGCCGAAACACGGGCCGACACCCCCCGACTTCGAGACCCTGCTGTACCAAGCCGCCGGCCCCGTCGCGACGATCACGCTGAACCGCCCCGAGCAGCTCAACACCATCGTGCCCCCGATGCCCGACGAGATCGAGGCGGCCGTCGGGCTGGCCGAGCGCGACCCCGGCGTCAAGGTGATCGTGCTGCGGGGGGCCGGCCGCGCCTTCTGCGCGGGCTACGACTTCGGCGGCGGCTTCGAGCACTGGGGCGAGGCCATGATGACCGACGGGCGGTGGGACCCCGGCAAGGACTTCGCCGTCATCACGGCCCGCGAAACCGGCCCGCACCAGAAGTTCATGGCGATCTGGCGTGCCACCAAGCCGGTGATCGCGCAGGTGCACGGGTGGTGCGTGGGCGGGGGCAGCGACTACGCGCTGTGCGCCGACATCGTCGTCGCCAGCGAGGACGCCGTGATCGGCACCCCGTACAGCCGGATGTGGGGCGCCTATCTGACCGGCATGTGGCTGTACCGGCTGAGCCTGGCCAAGGTCAAGTGGCACGCGCTGACCGGCCGGCCGCTGACGGGCGCCCAGGCAGCCGAGGTCGAGCTGATCAACGAGGCGGTGCCGTTCGAGCGGCTGGAAGCCCGCGTCGCCGAGATCGCCGCCGAGCTGGCACGCATCCCGCTGTCGCAGCTGCGCGCGCAGAAGATGATCGTCAACCAGGCCTACGAGAACATGGGGCTGGCGTCCACCCAGCTGCTCGGCGGGATCCTCGACGGCCTGATGCGCAACACCCCCGACGCGCTCGATTTCATCAGGACCGCACAGACCGAGGGGGTGCGCGCGGCCGTCGAGCGCCGCGACGGCCCGTTCGGCGACTACAGCCAGGCGCCGCCGGAGCTGCGGCCCGACCCCCGTCACGTCATCACCCCTGATCGCGACGGTTAGTGAGACGGGCTACGAATTAGGCGGGCGGCCCCCCGCGCCGGGTCCGGAAGTGTTACGGTTACGACTATGTCTCGGCTGAGTTTTGGCCTGCGCGCAGGCGCCGCCTCTGTTGCACTATTGCTCGCCGCTGCGACCTTCCCCAAGACCGCCGCGGCCGATTCCACGGAAGACTTCCCGATCCCCCGCAGGCAGATCGCGACCACCTGCGACGCCGAGCAGTACCTGGCGGCCGTCCGGGATACCAGCCCCGTGTACTACCAGCGGTACATGATCGACTTCAACAACCACCCCAACCTTCAGCAGGCCACGATCGACAAGGCGCACTGGTTCTACTCGTTGTCGCCCGCGGACCGCCGGAATTACTCTGAAAATTTCTACAATGGCGACCCGCTGACGTTCGCCTGGGTGAACCACATGAAGATCTTCTTCAACAACAAGGGCGTCGTCGCCAAGGCCACCGACGTGTGCAACCAGTACCCGCCCGGCGACATGTCGGTGTGGAACTGGGCGTAGACCTTGGCGATCCGGACCGCCGAACCAGCCGGGGAACCGGTCCCAAGTCCACCCTGGTCTTTATTGGCCCGCGAGTTTAGACTCTGCCACTGTCGGGAATCGCTTTTCATCCCCGTTAAGGGGACAAATCAATAGTTCTTGACTGGTATTCCGCGTTACTGGATTCCAGTCCGCTCGATCAGTGGCAACCAGGACTTACATCATGCTCATGCCGGGATGCGTCGCCCCAGCGAGGACGCGATGAGCGTCGTCGACCCGCAGTCGGATGCGCTGGCCGCGCTCGACTGGCGGGAGATCGCCTGCCAATCCGAAGCCGGCTGCGCCAACCGCGCCACCCACATCGTGTACCGCCACGCCGTGGACCAGTGCAACCGGCCGAACCTCGACCCGTCCGGAAACATCGTCGAGATCCTGTGCATCGGCTGCGTGCGCCGGCTCAAGGCCCAGGTGCTGCAGCAGGTCGACCGGATCAACCGCTGCCCCGGCGGCTACTGCCTGACATGCGGGGCGCCGGTGCACAAGTTGAGCGACGTCATGCGCAAGATGGTGCAACTGCGCACCTACGCTTGAATCACCGCCCGATCAGCGCCTGAATCACGCGCCCGAATTGCGGCCCGCCCGTCAGTGATGCGGCGCGCTCGTCCGAAACCGATCGGTGTCCGCCGATTCCGGCGCGTCGCCGTTTCGGCGCGCGCTGGGCGTTTGCGGGCACCCGCGACGGGGAGAAGATTTCTCGTTACGCACGTGATATGCGTTACACTCCAGGACGCAAGGGGAAGAAGTCAACGGTCCCGTCCGGGTCACGACTTGAGCCGTGCTTTACTTAGGCAAGCCTTACTGCCCCCGGGGCCGTGCGCCGGCGCTCCACGTGCGAACCGCTGAAAAACGCTGCAAAACGCTCAAAAACGCTGAAAGGGATATCCGATTCTCAAGGTGCTGTCCCGAACGTGGATCCCGCTGGTCATCGTGGCGGTGGTGGTGGTCGGCGGCTTCGTCGTGTACCGGGTGCACGGGTACTTCGGTTCGCAGAAGCGCGAATCCTATGCCGACAGCAACCTGCAAAACCCCAAGCCGTTCAACCCCAAGCGGATCGTCTACGAGGTGTTCGGCCCGCCCGGAACGACCGCCGACATCAGCTACTTCGACGTCAACGGCGACCCCAAGCGCGTCGACGACGCCCCGCTGCCGTGGTCGCTGCGCGTCACCACCGACAAGGCCGCCGTCATGGGAAACCTGATGGCCCGTGCCAGCGGTGACAGCGTCGGCTGCCGCATCACGGTCGACGACGTGGTCAAGGCCGAGCGGATCTCCAACGAGGTCCACGCCTACACCTTTTGTCTGGTGAAATCCGCGTGACCGCACCCTTCGCCAACGCGACCACCCCGCACGCCGAACGGCCGTTTATCGCGCGGATGCTGCACGCCTTCGCGGTGCCGATCATCCTGTGCTGGATCGGAATTGCCGTCGTCCTCAGCCTTTTCGTCCCGTCGCTGGAGGTGGTCGGGCAGGAGCGGTCGGTGTCGCTGAGCCCGAACGACGCGCCGTCGGTCGTGGCGATGAAGCGCATCGGACACGCCTTCAACGAGGGGGAGACCGACAGCGCGGCGATGATCGTGCTGGAGGGCGATCAACCCCTCGGCGACGACGCCCACAAGTACTACGACGCGATGATCCGCAAGCTGCGCCAGGACAAGCACGTGCTGAGCGTCCAGGACTTCTGGGGTGACCCGCTGACGGCGGCCGGCGCGCAAAGCAACGACGGCAAGGCCGCGACCGTCCAGGTGAACCTCGCCGGCAATCAGGGCGAGCCGCTGGCCACCGAATCCGTGGAAGCCGTGCGCAAGATCGTGAACAGCGTGCCCGCGCCGCCAGGGGTCAAGACCTACGTCACCGGGGCGGCGGCGCTAGCCGCGGACCTGCACCACAGCGGCGACAGATCCATGCTCAAGATCACGCTGACGACGGTCGCGGTGATCATGATCATGCTGCTGTTCGTCTACCGCTCGATCGTCACCGTGATCCTGCTGCTGGTCACGGTCGGCTTCGAGTTGACCGCGGCGCGGGGAGCGGTGGCGCTGATCGGGCACCTCGGTTTGATAGGGCTTTCCACGTTCGCGGTGTCCTTGTTGACCTCGCTGGCGATCGCGGCCGGCACGGATTACGGGATCTTCATCATCGGCCGTTACCAGGAGGCCCGGCAGGCCGGCGAGGACCCGGAAACGGCCTTCTACACCATGTACCGCGGGACGGCCCACGTCATCCTGGGCTCCGGCCTGACGATCGCCGGGGCGACTTTTTGCCTCAGCTTCGCCCGGATGCCCTACTTCCAGACGCTCGGTGTCCCCTGCGCGGTGGGCATGCTCGTCGCCGTCGCGGTCGCGCTGACCCTGGGCCCCGCGGTGCTCACCGTCGGCAGCCGGTTCGGGCTGTTCGACCCCAAGCGCAGGCTGGGGGTCCGGGGCTGGCGCCGGGTCGGCACCGCGGTGGTTCGCTGGCCGCTGCCGATCTTGGCCGTCACGTGCGCGATCGCGCTCATCGGGCTGATCACCCTGCCCGGATACAAGGCCAGCTACAACGACCGCGAATACCTGCCCAGTTTCATCCCCGCCAACGCGGGCCTGGCGGCCGCGGATCGCCACTTCTCCCAGGCCCGGATGAAGCCCGAGATCCTGATGATCCAGGCGAACCACGACATGCGTAACCCGGCCGACTTCCTGATCCTGGACCGGCTGGCCAAGGGCATCTTCCGGGTCCCGGGCATCTCGCGCGTCCAGGCGATCACCCGGCCCGACGGAACGGCCATGGACCACACGTCGATCCCGTTCCAGATGAGCATGCAAAGCGCCGGGCAGATGCAGAGCATGAAGTACCAGCGCGACCAGATGGACAACATGCTCAAGCAGGCCGACGAGATGACCAAGACGATCGCCACCATGCAGCGCATGTACGACTTGATGAGCCAACTCGTCGCCACCACGCACCGGATGGTCGGCGACACCGTCGAGATGCAGCAGATCACCAACGAGCTGCGCGACCGCATCGCGGACTTCGACGACTTCTGGCGGCCGATCCGCAGCTATTTCTATTGGGAGAGACACTGTTTCGACATTCCGATCTGCTGGTCGATCCGGCAGATCTTCGACGCTCTCGACGGTGTGGACCAGATCAGCGACAAACTCGACACGCTCGTCGGTGACATCAAGGACCTCGATCGGCTGATGCCGCAGATGATTGCGCAGTTCCCGCCGATGATCGCGACCATGCAGAACATGCGGACGATGATGCTGGACATGCACAGCACTATGTCCGGGATCTTCGCCCAGATGGACGAGATGAGCGACAACGCAACCGCGATGGGCCACGCCTTCGACGCCGCCAAGAACGACGACTCATTCTACCTGCCGCCGGAAGTGTTCAAGAACAAGGACTTTCAGCGCGCAATGAAGAACTTCCTGTCCGCCGACGGGAAATCGGCACGCTTCATCATCCTGCACCGCGGCGACCCCGCATCGGCCGAGGGCATCGCGAGCATCGACAAGATCCGCACCGCGGCCGAGGAGTCAACCAAGGGAACGCCTTTGGAGGACGCGAAGTTCTACCTGGCCGGCACGGGCGCCGTCTTCAAGGACATCTCCGACGGCGCCAAGTGGGACCTGGTGATCGCCGGAATCTCCTCGCTGTGCCTGATTTTCATCATCATGCTGATCCTCACCCGCGCGCTGGTCGCCGCGGCGGTCATCGTCGGCACGGTGGCCATCTCGCTGGGCGCGTCCTTCGGGCTGTCCGTGCTGTTCTGGCAGCACATCCTGGGCATCCAATTGCACTGGCTGGTGCTGGCGATGTCGGTCATCGTGCTGCTGGCCGTGGGATCCGACTACAACCTGCTGCTGGTGTCGCGGTTCAAACAGGAGATCCATGCCGGCCTGAACACGGGCATCATCCGGTCGATGGGCGGCACGGGCAAGGTGGTGACCAACGCGGGGCTGGTGTTCGCCTTCACGATGGCGTCCATGACCGTTAGCGACGTGCGGATCATCGGGCAGGTCGGCACCACCATCGGCCTGGGCCTGCTGTTCGACACGCTGATCGTGCGCGCGTTCATGACGCCGTCGATCGCCGCGCTGCTGGGCCGCTGGTTCTGGTGGCCGATCCGGGTGCGCTCCCGCCCCGCC
>NZ_MVHD01000020.1 GCF_002086635.1 Mycobacterium alsense
GCCTCCGGCGCCGGGGGTGGCGGCGGCGCCCCGGCGTCGGCCGGGGGCGGGACGTCCTGCGGCCCTTGGGTGCCCGGCCCCTGCTGTGGGGCCGGCGAGGCCGGCGCGCGCGGCGGGGTCACCACCGGCTGCTGCGGCAGGTGCTGATTGTTGGGCGGTATGGCGTCCGGAACGGTGCTGGTCGGCTGGCTGGGCGCCTGGACCGGGATCGGCGGCATCGCGAGCCGCTCCTCGGGGATGTCGGGTGGGGCGACCGGCGGCTGGCCATTGATCAGCAGTTGACCCTTGGCGCTGTTGACCAGCGTGGCCCAGCCCCCGTTGCCCAGCGTTGCGCCGATGCTGCAGGCGACCGATCGGCTGCCGGCCGCCCAACTCTGCAGCGACACGGTGGGGTAGATCAGCGTGAGCGTGGTGGTGCGGAGCTTGGTGGGCGCGAGGTAGGCGTCCGTCATCTTCGTGCACGAGTCCTTGATGAACCCGTCCTGGTCGGGCTCGGCGGGCAGGGTGTCGGGGAACTTCTCGGCCAGGTTGACCCGGCCGGTGACCTCCATCGCGTGCGGCGCGGCGCAGTCGACGGGGACATCGATCGGCTGGTTGGTCGCCGAGTCGATGCCCAGGCAGGTGCCGGCCGGCCAGACCTTGGACTGGTCGACGTCGGCGACCTTGCCTTTGAAGATCTCCTGCTGGTTGTTCGGGCCCGGCAACTGCAGGCCACACAGCATGCGGCGGTCGCCGGACTGGCGCCAGGCGCGGTCACCGGCCCACAGCAGGCTGACCATGAACTTGCTGTTGGGATCGAACTTGGGCCCCAGGTAGTTGTGGACGGCGGGTTCGCACTGCTCTTGGGTCATCTGCTGGATCCGGGCCGGCGACGGGGGCGCGGCGTCGGGCCCGTACTCCGAGCCCGGGAAGGTCCGCATGTCCACCGATTCGGCCACCTCGAACTTGTGGTCCTCGGTGCAGTTGACGATGCCGGCCGACTCCGGGGTGGCGTCCGGCCACATCAGGCAATCGCCGCTCTTGGCCCGGTTGAATGCGGCGTCGCTCTTGGCTCCGGTGCTCGGCACCGGGTTGATATAGCCGGCCAGCCGCCCCGGCCCGGTGCCCACCGGGATGGCGGTGGCCACCCCGGCGATCAACAGGCCGCCGAGCGCGGTGAGCAACAGCGCCCGCCTGGTCGCGGTCGCCTGCAACCCGCGCGGCCACCGGAACCCGCCCGGCGGCCGTTGCGCGGCGGCGTCGGGAGACCCGGCGGCGGCATCCACTTCGGCCACCCCCGGGGCATCCGAAACTTCCTTTTCGGGCGCTTGCGACATCCGTTCCATTCTGACAGGAGCCACTGAGTGGCGTGACGAAAGTGGCTGATGATAATTACTGGGGCGGCCGACGGGGTGCTCTGGCGGCTCTGCGGTACGGCAAAAGTAGTGTCGGGGCCGTGATCGACCTGAAGCTGCTCCGGGAAGACCCCGATGCCGTGCGCCGTTCGCAAGCCAGCCGCGGGGAAGACCCCGCACTGGTGGACGCCCTGCTGGCCGCCGACTCCGAGCGCCGCGCGGCGATCTCGGCCGCCGACGACCTGCGCGCCGAGCAGAAGGCCGCCAGCAAGAGGGTGGGCGCGGCGTCGGCCGAGGAACGCCCGGCGCTGTTGCAGCGCGCCAAGGACCTCGCGGAGCGGGTGAAGGCCGCCGAGACCGCCCAGGCCGACGCCGAAGCCGCGTTCACCGCGGCGCACCTGGCGATCTCGAACGTCATCATCGACGGCGTGCCCGCCGGCGGGGAGGACGACTACCGGGTCCTCGACGTGTTCGGTGAGCCGTCGGCGATCGAAAACCCAAGGGATCACTTGGAACTCGGCGAGTCGCTGGGTCTCATCGACATGCAGCGCGGCGCCAAGGTCTCGGGCTCGCGGTTCTATTTCCTCACCGGCCGGGGCGCGCTGCTGCAGCTGGGCCTGCTGCAACTGGCCCTGCGCACGGCCGTCGACAACGGCTTCATCCCGATGATCCCGCCGGTCCTGGTGCGCCCGGAGGTGATGGCCGGCACCGGGTTCCTGGGCGCGCACGCCGAGGAGGTGTACCGGCTGGAGGCCGACGACCTGTACCTGGTCGGGACGTCCGAGGTGCCGCTGGCCGGCTACCACGCCGGGGAGATCCTGGACCTGTCCGGCGGCCCGCTGCGCTACGCGGGCTGGTCGTCGTGTTTCCGCCGCGAGGCCGGCAGCCACGGCAAGGACACGCGCGGCATCATCCGGGTGCACCAGTTCGACAAGGTGGAGGGGTTCGTCTACTGCGTGCCGGCCGACGCCGAGGCCGAACATCAAAGGCTGCTGGGCTGGCAGCGAGAGATGCTGGCCCGCATCGAGGTGCCGTACCGGGTGATCGACGTGGCCGCGGGTGACCTCGGCTCGTCGGCCGCGCGCAAATTCGATTGCGAGGCATGGGTTCCCACGCAGGGGACCTACCGCGAGCTGACCTCGACGTCGAACTGCACCACCTTTCAGGCGCGCCGGTTGGCGACGCGCTACCGCGACGACAACGGCAAGCCGCAGACCGCGGCCACGCTCAACGGCACGCTGGGCACCACCCGCTGGCTGGTTGCGATCCTGGAGAACCATCAGCAGCCGGACGGCAGCGTCAGGGTGCCGGGCGCGCTGGTTCCGTTCGTCGGGACCGAGGTGCTCGAGCCGGCGAGCTGACCGCGGCCCGGCCGGGGGTATGCCCGAAGGCGCGCCGGTAGGTGCCGATGAAGGCGCTCGGCGTGGCCCAACCACATTGGGACGCAACGTAAGTGATGTCGTGACGCTCGGCGAGCAGCACCAGCGCATGTTGCAGGCGCAGCTGCGTGCGCCATTGGGGGAAAGTCATCGCCAGCTCGTCGCGGAATAGCCGGCTCAGGGTGCGCTCGCCGACGCCGATCCGGCTGCCGACCTGCTGCAACGTCAGCGGGGCGCGCAGGTCGTCGGCGATCAACGCGCACGCCTTCCGCAGCCGGCGATCGACCGGGGTCGGAATCCACAGCGGCTCGCGAAGGCTCGTTGCCCGCAGTTGGTCGTGCAGCACGGCCAGCATCCGGTGGTGCTCGGGGGTGTCGGTTGCGTCGGCTCGTGAGCAGGCGATGATGAGCTCGCGCATCAGCGCATTGACGGCCAGCACGGCCGGCGCCTTCGGGACGCGCCGGTAGCGGCCGGGATCCATTGCGACGCCGTGGAATTGGGTGTGGCCATGGAACTTGTGCTCGTGCCAGTGCCCCGCCGGTATCCAGATGGCCCGGTTGGCGGGCGTGATCCAGGTTCCCGCGGGCGTCGTGACCGACACCGCCCCCGAGGACGGATACACGATCTGGTGCTGTGGGTGGCGGTGGCGTTCGATGCGCGCCCCCGGCGGCAGCGTCTGCGCCGAGGTCACCAGGCCGGTCTGGCTGATTTCGGACATATCACGGCAGAATATCGGAAGCCCGCACGCCGCGTGCGGGGATAGCGTTGTCTCTTATGGCGATGAATCTTCTGCACCGATGGCGGTGCAGCTCGGCGGACTGGGAAAAGACGGTTGCCGATCGGCTGCTTCCCTGGGTGCTCGGCGAGGTGGAATTGGGCCCTCGCACACTGGAAATCGGCCCCGGCTACGGTGCGACGACGCGCGCGCTGCTGGACAGGGCCGAGTCGCTGACCGCCGTCGAGGTCGATCGCGCGATGGCCGACCGCCTCGAACGCCGCTACGGCGATCGAGCCCACATCATCCACGGCGACGGCACCGGCACGGGCCTGCCCGGCGACCACTTCAGCTCGGTGGTGTGCTTCACGATGCTGCATCACGTCCCCGACGCGCGAACGCAGGACCGGCTGTTCGGCGAGGCGCTCCGGGTGTTGCGGCCCGGCGGCGTCTTTGCCGGCAGCGACGGCGTGCCGTCCCTGTCCTTCCGGCTCATCCACATCGCCGACACCTACAACCCCGTCGCGCCCGAAGACCTGCCCGCGCGGCTGCGGGGCGCCGGGTTCGCCGACGTCCGCGTCGACGTGTCGGGCGCCCGGCAGCGGTGGCGCGCGACGAAGGCCTAGGCGTCGACGGGCGTGCGCGCGGCGGCGGACCGTTCGTGCCGGCGCTGGCGCTCCATGGTCGCGAAGTAGAAGGCGAACGCGAAGGCGAAGCTGGTGAACAGGCTGGACACGAAGTACAGCCACGGGCGCCGCAGGCCCCGGCGATAGCCGTCGACGATGGTAAACAGCGGCAGCAGGATCACGTTCGCGATCGTGTAGTCCTGGCTGGCGGAGCTCGCGGCCGGATTGGTGAACATCAGCCGGATGTAGTCGGACCAGCTGCCGGGGCCCCAGATGGGGTTCGTCGAGCCCTGCGCGTACTGCTGGACGAAATGGATGTTGAACCACCAGCCCAGCACGACCGACGCGATGCCGACGACGTAGTACACACATTCCAGCGGCGAGAACAACGGCCCGCCGGCCGGCCGGGAGAACACCGTCGAGTTGGAGGCCACGATCCAGCCGATGACCGAGAGCCCGAGAACCGCGTGCACGAGAAGCGAGACCATGGGCGCAGTCTCACCTCGCCCGCGAGTTTTGTCAATATTGACACAACGAAACTTGAGGTACCTTACTGCCATGGCCCGGCGGGCGCAGACGGCGCGCAGCGAACGCACTCGGGAGGCGCTGCGCCAGGCCGCCGTGGTGCGATTTTTGGCCCAAGGCGTCGAGGACACCTCGGCCGAGCAGATCGCCGCGGACGCCGGGGTGTCGCTGCGCACCTTCTACCGCCACTTCGGCTCGAAGCACGACCTGTTGTTTGCCGACTACACCGGCCTCAACTGGTTCCGCGCCGCGCTGGACGCGAGACCCGACGACGAACCGGTGATCGACTCCGTTCAGGCGGCCATCTTCGCGTTTCCCTATGACGTTGAGGCGGTTACGAAAATCGCCGCGCTGCGCGGCGGCGACCTCGACCAGGGTCGCATCGTCCGGCACATCAGGGACGTCCAGGCCGACTTCGCCGACGCCATCGACACGCAACTGCACAAGCGTAGCTGCGCCAAGGAGCTCACCCCCGACGCCCGACTGCGGATGACGGTGACGGCGCGCTGCATCGCGGCCGCGGTCTTCGGCGCGATGGAGGCCTGGATGGTCGGCGAAGACCGCTCGCTCGGCGAGCTCGCGCGGATGTCGCACACGGCGCTCGAATCGCTCCGCGCGGGCATCACTGACACCTGGGCCGCCTGGGCCGCGGGGCAACTTTCGTCATAATTGACAAAACTTGGGCCGCGTGTCAGCCTGCAGGTCGGGAGGTCAGATGTCTCACTATGACGCGATAGTCATCGGCGCCGGGCACAACGGGCTGGCCGCGGCGGTGCTGCTGCAGAAGGCCGGACTGCGGACCGCGTGCCTGGACGCCAAGCTGTACGCCGGCGGGATGGCCTCCACGGTGGAGCTTTTCGACGGGTACCGCTTCGAGATCGCCGGCTCGGTGCAGTTCCCCACCTCGTCCGTGGTCGTCGAGGCGCTGGGCCTGGACACCCTGCCCACGATCGACCTGGAGGTGATGTCGGTCGCGCTGCGCGGCGTCGGCGACGACCCGCTGGTGCAATACAGCGACCCGGTCAGGTTGTTCACCCACCTCAACGAGGTGCACGGGGCCGACGCCGTCAACGGGATGGCGGGGCTGATGGCCTGGAGCCAGGCGCCGACGCGGGCCCTGGGTCGGTTCGAGGCCGGCATGCCGCCCAAGACCCTGGACGAGATGTATGCCTGTGCCACCAACGAATTCGAGCGCTCGGCGATCGACGACATGCTGTTCGGCTCGGTCACCGACGTGCTGGACCGCTACCTTCCCGACCGCGAGAAGCACGCCGCGCTGCGCGGCTCGATGACCGTGCTGGCCGTCAACACCCTCTATCGCGGGCCGGCCACCCCGGGCAGCGCGGCGGCGCTCGCCTTCGGGCTGGGCGTCCCCGACGGGGACACCATGCAGATGAAGAAGCTGCGCGGCGGCATCGGCGCGCTCACCTCCCACCTGTGTGAGCTTCTGGAAAGCCACGGCGGCGAGGTGCGGCTGCGCAGCAAGGTGACCGAAATCCTGGTCGACCATTCCGGTTCCAGGGGCCGGGTGACCGGGGTGCGCACCGAGGCGGGCGAGACGCTCGGCGCGCCGGTCGTCGTCTCCGGCGTCGCGCCCGACGTCACGCTGAACGAGATGATCGATCCCGCCGCGCTGCCGGCCGACATCCGCGAGCGCTACGCGCGCATCGACCACCGCGGCAGCTACCTGCAGATGCATTTTGCGCTGGACGAGGCGCCGCGGTTCGCGCCGCCCTACGAGGCGCTCAACGAGCCGGCCATGCAGGCATCGATCGGCATCTTCTGCACGCCGGAGGAAGTCCAGCAGCAGTGGGAGGACTGCCGGCGCGGGATCGTTCCGGCCGACCCGACGGTGGTGCTGCAGATCCCGTCGCAAAACGACCCGGACCTGGCGCCCCCGGGCAAGCACGCCGCGTCGGCGTTCGCGCTGTGGTTCCCGATCGAGGGGGGCATGGACTCGGGCCCGGGCGGCTATGGCCAGGCGAAGGTCGAGATGGGCCAGCGGGTGATCGACAAGATCACCCGGCTCGCCCCGAATTTCGAGGCCAGCATCATCCGGCACACCACGTTCACGCCCCGGCACATGGGGGTGATGTTCGGCGCGCCCGGTGGTGACTACTGCCACGGTCTGCTCAACGCGAACCAGATCGGGCCCAACCGCCCCGGCCCGAAAGGCTTCCTCGGACAGCCGATTCCGATCGAGGGGCTGTACCTGGGCAGCGCCGGCTGCCACGGCGGTCCGGGGATCACCTTCATCCCGGGCTACAACGCCGGTCGCGCGGCGCTGGCCGACCTGGGTCGCTAGCCGCGATCGCCCAGCAGTTCGTCCAGCAGCGCGGTGAACTCGTCGGGGCGCGCCGGCGTGAACGCGGGGCTGGGCCAGGCTCCCGGCACGTCGAGGGTGATCAACGTCGACTTGAACGGCCGTTGCACGTCCAGGGGCAGCCAGCGGCGGAAGTCGGAGCTGCCCCAGATGCGAAACCGGTGGACGAAGGTGCCCAGCGGCTCGGCCCTGTACCCGCGGATCGTGTCCAGCGCGATGATCTTCGAGGTGCCGGATGGAAAGTGGTAGCGGCGCAACGTGATCGCCGCGCGGTCCAGCTGGACCAGCCCGTCATCGTAGTTCGCGTTCATTTCTTCGAGCTCCGCAGTTGGTGTCCGCGCGCGGTCAGGCAGCGCCCGTCATCGAGCCGCCACTGCCAGCCGTGCAGGTTGCAGGTCAAGGTGTTGCCTTCCACCACACCGAATTTCGACAGGTCGGCCTTGAGGTGGGGGCAGCGGCGCTGAATCTCCCAGCCGTCCAGCGTGACCGACGCGGAGTCGTCGTGGGTCTCGGCGAACCACCCGTCGGCGTAGGCGATCCGTTCGTCGGTCAGGCACTTGAAGAAGGTGTACAGGTATTCGTTGTAGCCGCCGACGCGCCAGGCGCGGAAGCGGGTCGACAAGAAGATGGTGTTCACCCAGTCGGGTTCGCTGTCGCGCAGCACGGTGCGCACCAGCTCCGGCGCGATGGCGAAGCCGTAGCGCACCCGCTCGTCGGGAATCCGTTCGCGCACGGTCCGTTTCGGGAAGTCCAGGATCACGGTCTCGGGTCCGATGACGAGCTCGACCGGGTAGCCGATGCCGTCGCAGACCTCGTCGCTTTGCGACATGACCGGCTCGAACAACGCGCGCAGTCGGTCAAGCAGCGGCTCGCCGGTGGCGGGGGCCCAGCTCGCGCGCTCCGCGGCCAGCACGGGGGCCATCCGCTCGGCGTAGTCGGCGATGTAGGCCGACTTGCCGGTGGTGAAGATGGCCTCGACTTCGTCGGCCGGCAAGGGATGGCGAAGCGAATTCAGGGTCGCGCCGGCGAAGTCCGCGGTCGACCCGGGCACCATCAGCAGGCCGCCGTCGTGGCCGTGCGCGCGCATCTGCTCCAGGAAGACCATCTGGTCGGGGAAGATGTTGGCCGGATCCCCGCGGTCGTCGTTGAGGTGGCGCAACTCGGGGTCCAAAAAGCACGGTGGCCCCGCCGACGGCACGACCCAGGTGGCGCCCACCTGGGCGATGTACTGGCGGGCGCGGTCCATCTGCCGCTGCCGCTTCTGGGTGCCGAACGATTCCTTGGCGCGGGCCGGCATGTCGTAGACCATCGGGTACCAGATCGCGCCGGAGTACTGCAGCAGGTGCACGTCGACGCGGCCGAATTCGGCGCCCAGCACGTCCAGGTCCACCGGCCGGGCGTCGTTCATGTTGAAAACCGTTGTCGTGCCGTCGGAAACGACCAGGGCCGAGTCGCCGATCGGGCCGTCGGCCGGGGCCCGCAGCGCGATGATCATGATGTCGAGTTCGCCCTTGGGTCCGCCGATCCGGTGTTTGGTCGAGTCGGTGGTCTCGACGAACCGGTGAAACCCCAGCTTTTGCAACTCGTTTCGCAGGTCGGGCACCGGGAAGTCGGGCAGCAGCACCACCGCGTCCTTGTTGACGTGCTCGCGCAGGTTCTTCGCGTCGAAGTGGTCGCGATGGAGGTGCGAGACGTAGAGGTAGTCGCAGTCGCCCAGGCGGTCCCAGTCCAGGGCGCTGTTGTCCGGGAAGGGGAACCAGGACCCGAAGTAGGCGGGATTGACCCAGGGGTCACACAGGACGCTGCCCGCGTGGGTCTGAATCAGGAATCCGGCGTGGCCTACGCTCGTGACCTGCACAATGCCTTTCCGGGGCCTTTCCGGGGACGCTTTTCGGGGGCAGACGGTTGACGGGGTGTCAGCCCCCGAGCTTAGCGTGCGGCCGGCGGCGGCCGCCGATTTCCGGGTCGGGCGGCCCCTGGTCGGTGGCACTAGGCTAAGGCCTGTGGAACCGGTATACGGGACTGTCATACGGCTTGCCCGGTTGATCTGGCGCGTCCAGGGTCTCAATATCGCCGTCGAGGGCGTCGAGCACCTGCCGAAAAGCGGCGGCGCGGTCATCGCGATCAACCACACCGGCTACCTGGACTTCACCTTCGCGGGCCTGCCCGCCTACAAGCAGGGCCTCGGGCGCAAGGTGCGGTTCATGGCCAAACGGGAGGTCTTCGACCACAAGATCACCGGGCCGATCATGCGCAGCCTGCGGCATATCCCCGTGGATCGCGGCGACGGCGCCTCGTCCTACGAGGCCGCCGTCAGAAATCTCAAGGACGGCGAGCTCGTCGGGGTTTACCCGGAGGCGACGATCAGCCGCAGCTTCGAAATCAAGGAGTTCAAATCGGGGGCCGCGCGGATGGCGGTCGAGGCCGGGGTGCCGATCGTTCCTCATATTGTCTGGGGCGCGCAGCGGATCTGGACCAAGGGCCACCCCAAGAAGCTGGTGCGCCCCAAGGTGCCGGTCGTGGTGCTGGTGGGCGAACCCATCCAACCCACGCTGGCCGTCGACGAATTGCGGGCGCTGCTGCATTCGCGGATGCAGCATCTGCTGGAGCGGGCACAGGAGCGGTACGGGCCCCATCCGGCCGGGGAGTTCTGGGTGCCGCGTCGGCTCGGCGGCGGCGCGCCGTCGTTAGCAGAGGCGGCGCGCCTGGATGCCGAGGAGGCCGCCGCCCGGGCGGCCCACCGCGCCAAGGCCGCCGGGGCGCCGGAGCAGTAGCCGATGGCGGAGCCCACCTTTCGCACTCTTGAGATCCTGGCCCGGCTTGTCGTCTTGGCCACACGCACCCGCATCACCTACACCGGCGAGGAGAACATCCCCGACCGCGGCGGGGCCGTGATCGCGATCAACCACACCAGCTACGTCGACTTCCTGCCTGCGGCGTTGGCCGTGCACCGTCGGCACCGTCGGCTTAGATTCATGATCAAGGCCGAGATGCAGCAGGTGAAGGTGGTGAATTTCCTGATCAAGCGGACCCGCACCATTCCGGTGGACCGCGGCGCCGGGGCCGACGCGTACGCCGTCGCCGTGCGCCGGCTGCGCGAGGGTGAGCTGGTGGGCGTGTATCCGGAGGCCACCATCAGCCGCAGCTTCGAGCTCAAGGAATTCAAGACGGGTGCGGCCCGGATGGCCACGGATGCGGAGGTGCCGATCGTCCCGGTGATCGTCTGGGGCGCGCAGCGCATCTGGACCAAGGACCACCCCCGGCACCTCGGCCGCAGCAAGATGCCGATCACCGTCGCGGTGGGCGCGCCGTTGCGCGCCGGCAACGACATCGCGTCCACCACCGACGCCCTGCGCGCATCGATGACGGCGTTGCTGCACCAGGCGCAGGACGGGTATCCGCACCCGGCCGGCGCCTACTGGGTCCCCCGCCGGCTCGGCGGCGGCGCCCCGACGATGGCCGAGGCGGCCCAGATCGAGGCCGACGAGGCCGCGGCCCGATCGGCGGGCAGGGCCGCCAACCGTACCCCGCCCCGGCCGCGATAGGGGAGGACAGCGACATGGCAGAGCCGTTCTACCGGTTGTGCGAGTGGGTCGTTCCGCCGCTCGTGGCCATGCAGGGGACGAAGTTCACGTTTCACGGCCTGGAGAACATCCCGACGCAGGGCGGCGCCCTGCTCGCCCAGAACCACACCAGCTACCTCGACTGGCTCCCGTCGTTGTTCGCCGTCAGGGAGCGGGGCCGCCGGATGTACTTCATGATCAAGGCCGAGATGGCCGACGTGAAGGCGGTCGACTACGTGATCAAGCATGCCAGGCTCATTCCGGTGGACCGCCGCTCGGGACATGACGCATTCGAGGTGGCCGTGCGGCGCCTGCGCGAGGGCGAGCTCATCGGGATGCATCCCGAGGCCACGATCAGCCGCAGCTACGAGCTGAGGGAATTCAAGACCGGGGCCGCGCGCATGGCGCTGGCGGCGCAGGTCCCGCTGATCCCGGTGATCGTATGGGGCGCCCACCGGATCTGGCCCAAGGATCACCCGAAGAAGGTGTTCCGCAACAAGGTTCCGATCACGGTGGCCGTGGGACGGCCGCTGCGGCCGGAGGGCACCGCCGAGCAACTCAACACGGCGCTGCGCCAGGCGATGAACACGTTGCTGTATCGGGTGCAGGAGGAGTATCCCCATCCCGGCGGCGAGTTCTGGGTGCCGCGGCGCCTCGGTGGTGGCGCCCCGAACCAGGACGATTCCCGCGCCATCCGGTTGGCCGAACTGCAGGAGCGCATGAAGAGGTACGGGACCGACGGCGTGACCCGGCCGGGGCAATCCCAAAGCGGATTGCACTGAGAGTGGCAAAGACGGACCCTCTCGTCGACCTCGTGACGAAGCCGGCGCTGATCGCGTGCGACGTCGACGGCACGTTGCTCGATGAAAGCGAAACCATCTCCCCGCGCACCCGCGACGCCGTGCGCGCCGCGGTGGCGGCCGGGACGCAGTTCGTCGTGGCGACCGGTCGCCCGCCGCGCTGGATACGGCCCGTCGTGGATGCGCTGGGCTTCGCGCCGACGACGGTGTGCGCCAACGGCGCCGTCCTGTACGACCCCGCGACCGACCGGGTGCTGTCGGCGCGGACGCTGGCCGTCGACACCCTGGCCGAGCTGGCCGAGCTGGCGAGCCGGGCCATCCCGGGCGCCGGGCTGGCCGTCGAGCGGATCGGTGAGCGCGCCCACGACACGGCCACGCCGCAGTTCATCAGCTCGCCGGGCTACGAGCACGCGTGGCTCAACCCGGACAACACCGAGGTGTCGATCGAGGACCTGCTCAGCGCGCCGGCGATCAAGCTGCTGATCCGCAAGGCCGGTGCCCGCAGCGCGGACATGGCGGCCGAACTCGCCAAACATGTTGGCATTCAAGGCGATATCACCTACTCCACCGACAACGGGTTGGTGGAGATCGTGCCGCTGGGGATCAGCAAGGCCAGCGGCGTGGAGGAGATCGCCAAACCCCGGGGGATCACCGCCGACGAGGTGATCGCGTTCGGCGACATGCCCAACGACCTACCGATGCTGCGGTGGGCGGGCCACGGCGTGGCGATGGGCAACGCGCATCCCGAAGTGCTGGCCGCCGCCGACGAGGTCACCGCGCCCAACACCGACGACGGGGTGGGCCGGGTGCTGGAACGCTGGTGGCACGAGGCCGCTACCCGGTCGGGGTGATCGCCGCCGCGATCTGCTGGGGTATGTAGTTGACGAACAGCGGGCCGAGCCCCATGAACGGCGTGCCGAAGATGGTCACGGGGAAGGGGCCAGCCATGACGGGGCTGGTGACATTCACCGTCCCCGTAAGGGAGTGGGGCGGAACGAGAATGCCGTCGAACGGCAGGTGCAGAACGATCTGCGCGGCAACGACGATGGAAGAAGGAAAAGGGGGAGGAGGGGGTGGGTTCAGCGGGACACTCCCTGACACCGGGATCGTCATGTCCACGACGGTCTCGCCATTGAGGAAGCCATTGGCGACGACGGCCGGCGCGTCCACGAGCGCACCGAGTGCCCCCACGGGGTTGCCGGCCAGCAGCGCCTGCTGAATCGCCGTCGCGGAGGTGGCGAGGCCCTCCAGCGTCGCAAGCGGCGCGCCCGCCAGCGCGTAGGTTATGACCAGCGGCAACCCGAAGTAGGCGCTGAGCGATCCGGTGGTCAACTGGGGACCCAGGAAAGGCACAACCAAGAGCGCGGTCGCCGAAATGCTGGGGACCGTCAGCACGTTGAGCGCGTTGGTGAGGTTCTGGGACATCTGCCTCAGGATCGAGGGCGGCATCAGGTTGGTGAGGTACTGCGCCTCCTGGCCCGGAATGTTCCCGAGGGCGAACAGATTCCCCAGCGGGCCCAGCAGGGTGGGATTGACCGTGGCAGCAAAGGTGGCAGTGACATTGGGAATGTCGAGGTTCACCAAACTGATCGCCGGGGTCCCGGGATTCACCCCCGTCACCAATAGATTCGCGAAGGCCTGCGCCACGTCCTGGACCGCGCCGAAGTAGTTGCCCGCCCGGACGGCCTGCCAGGCCACCTGCAGCCCGTCCGCAAAAGTGGGCAGGCCGGCGACGATGCCGGTGGTCGCGGCGTGCAGGTTGGTGAAGAACTCCTGGGTGAAGCCGATCTGCGTGGCGACGAACTGCTGGATGAATAGGCCGCCGGGAAGTTCAGGAGCTGCTGGATGCCGGCCTGAATGGCCGCGGGCAGGTTGGCCACCACGGCGGGGAAGTTCTCGATCGTCGTGGTCAGTGCGGCGGCGATCTGCTGCCAGTAACCCAGCTGGTTGACCAGGACCTGGCGCAGGATGGGGAAGGGGTCGGCGCGCCACGCGCCGAACAGGGACTGCAGGTTCGCCGACGTATTGGCGATCAGTTGCCCATACGCGCCGCCGGGAACGAACGCGGCGGCCGCGTTGGGTGTCAGCAGCGAGGCGGCGCTGCCGGTCGCGATCTGGCCCGACATCTGCCCCAGCGTCCGGGCCGGAGCGGTGACGGCGTTCAGCAGGCCCTGCTGGGCGTTGGCGATCTCGGTGCCGAGGTAGGCCGCCGCACCACCGTTCAACAGGCTCACGAACTCGTCATGGAACGCCGCCGCCCGGGCGGCGGCGGCCTGGAATTCGCGGCCGTAGGTGCCGAACAGCTGCGAGATCGCCGCGGACACCTCGTCGGCGGCCGCGGCCGCGACCCCGGTCGTGGGTGCCGCCGCCGCGGCGGTCGCCTCGCCC
Source organism: Mycobacterium alsense (assembly GCF_002086635.1). Lineage (GTDB taxonomy): Bacteria > Actinomycetota > Actinomycetes > Mycobacteriales > Mycobacteriaceae > Mycobacterium > Mycobacterium alsense. The sequence goes on from NZ_MVHD01000020.1 coordinate 13,654, forward strand.
AGGCTCGAACGGATGCCCGCCAAATTCTCGGCCGCGACCGTCACCAGCTCCGGTTCCGTGACCACGAACGACACCGCTGCCTCCCCTCGACTCGCTCCCCGCGAACCGTGCCGCGCAGGGTGATTCGAGAGTATGTGACGCGGCGCACATCCGGTCCGGAATGCGCCAACTCTTAGGTCGCGTTCGGGTGGGATGGCAGCGAGAAGTGTTCGGGCGGCACCTCCGGGCCGCTCGGCGGCTGCGTCGACAGTGGCGTCGTGATCCCGTCGACGACCTCGGTGAGGTTTCCGGTCAGTCGCTCGAAGTTCAGCGTGCCGTGTTGGAAGTTCTGCGTAATTCGCAGGGGCTCTTGTATTTCCGCGCTGGTCGGCAACCCGAGGGGGCCCCGTTCATAGCTCAGCGAGGCCCAGGCGTCGTAGATGGCGCCGGTCACCGGCTGCGCGCCGATCTCGGGTGACCAGTACATCGCGCCCTTGGCGAACGTGGCGAAGCGGGCGCCACCCGCCGCGTCGTCTTCCGGGGAGGTCGGCGCGCCCAGGACGCTGCTCATGCCGCCGATCGCCAGCCAGTGCTCGTAGATCGCCCCGCCCTTCAGCGCGTTGATCAGCTCCTCGGGCGGGTCGTTGAAATGCGATGCGATATCGCGGATCTCGTCCATCAGCGCGTAGGCTGCATTGCCGGGGCAGTCGGTGTTTCCGACGTCGCGGTGGGTGAAGATGGTGGGCAGGTTCGCGACGGCGCCGGCCGGGAAGGTCGTGTAGTGGCTGCCCGCCGATTCCAGCGTCACCGCGCCCTTGGGGTCCACGCTGTCCATGCCCAGCCGCCAGCCCAGCAGCCGGCCCACCGTCCGCAGCTGGATCGGCGTGGGCGGCACGTCGTCGAAATTGCCGATCATCGCCACGCCCCAGGTGTTGCGGTTGAACCCGCCGGTGTGAAACGCCTCGACGGCCTTGGTCAGGCCCCCCGCGCTGCCCTCGAACACCTGGCCGTACTTGTCGACCAGCGCGTTGTAGGCGATGTCGCACCAGCCCAGCGTCTTGCTGTGGTAGGTGTAGATCGCCTTGACGATGCCGGCCGATTCCAGCGGGGAGTAGTCGTTGCTGCCCGCGGTGTGGTGGACGACCGCGGCGCGAATCCCGTTGTCGTACTGCGGGCTACCGCATCGCAGCGCCTCGTCGGCGCCCCACTCCGCCCGGCTGATGATGCTGGGCGGCTGGCCGGGCATCATGACCCCGGACGGCGGGGTCCAGTGGGTCCTGGCCGGCGCCTGCGGCGGCGAGATGAGGATCGCGGAGATGTTCTGCGCGTAGGGCTGTTCCTTCGACACCGGCCTGTACCCCAACGCGTTGTCGGTCGCGGGCGGCAGTGGCCCCCTGGTCGCCGGGGCGTCGATCGGCCGGGTGACCGCGATCTGAACCGTCCGGGTAGTGCCGACGAATACCGGATCGGTGCTGCGCGGGCCCTCGCTGGGTTCGCCGGCTCCTGCGCCTCCCGTGGGTCCGGCGTCGGGGGCGGCGGTTTCGTACTCGGTCTGGTACCAGGGCCCCCACGATCCGTCGGGGCGCTTAGCGCGGACCCGGGTGGACGTGCCGGCGAGGTCGCCGGTCAGCGCGACCAACGAAAACGGGGTGTCCTGGCTGAGCTCGCGAACCGTGACCCCGCCACCGAGCCCGACCAACGGTTGCTCGGCGAGCTGGGTGTCGTGGGCCCGCGCCGGCTCGGGGGCCCCGCGGTCGCGCGCGGCGTCGCCGACCCACGAAACGATGAGGACCGTCGCCGCGACGGCGGTGAGCAGCATCGTTGGCGCGCGGCTACGGGACGACACCAGCCGATGTTACGTGTGTTTCTGCTGTTATTACTGAGGCGACACGAGGTGCGGGTGCGAAAACTGCCCGAAAGCCTGTTCGACGGCACCGCAGAGGGGCGCTCTGCGGTGCCGTCGGGGGACAGGTTCCTCCCGGTTCCGCGGCCTTAGGGGCCGCTAGTCAGCCGTCAGTGGGGCAGGGCCGGTGCGGCGGCGCCGGTCAGCGCCCCGGTGGCGCCCGGCGCGGCGGCGGCAGCACCCGGCAGGGCGCCCGCGGCGGCCGGAAGCGCACCCGCGGCGGCACCCGGCAAGGCGGCGGCGGCACCCGGCGCGGCGGCCGCGGCCCCCGGCAGCGCGTTTGCGGCGCCGGCGGCGGCCGGCAACGCGGCACCCGGCGCGGCGGCCGCGGCACCCGGCAGCGCGTTCGCGGCGGCGGCCGGCAACGCGGCACCCGGTGCGCCACCCGCGGCGCCCTGCTGGATGCCCTGCGTGATGGCCGGCATCACCAGCCCCTTGAGCAGGTCGATGGCCTGGCTGGCGCCCAGCTGGTTGGCGGCTTGCATCAAGTCGTTGACCAGCCCGCCGCCACCGCCGGACCCGCCCCCGGTACCGCCGGACGCGATCGGCGAACCGCCGCCCAGCGTCGAGGGGTCACCGAGGATCGGGTAAGTGCCCCCGACCCCGGGGTCCAGGCCGGTCATCGAGTCGATCGGCACCTCGCTGGGCGACAGCGTGGGGCTGCCGATGCCCGGGGTGAGGCCCGCCGGGCTGGTCAGCGCGGGGTTGGCCAGCGCCGGGTTGAGGCCGGCGCCCGGCACTGTGGGCATCGTGGGGACCGTCGCCGCGCCCGGCGTGGTGACGCCCGGCGTCGTCGGCGGCAGCCCGGGGTTCGCCAGGGCCGGGCTCGTCAGGCCCGGGCTGGTCAAGCCGGGACTGGTCAGGCCGGGACTGGTCAGGCCAGGGCTCGTCAGGCCAGGGCTGGTCAGGCCGGGGCTGGTCAGGCCGGGGCTGCCCAGGCCCGTCGTCGCGGCGCCGGTGCCGGTGCCGCTCAGGGCGGGCACGGGCGGCAGGTTGATCCCGAACTGCGACAGGCCCTGCGACAGGGCGCCCATCAGCTCGCCGGGCAGGTCGGACATGACCGCGGCCTGCTTGAACTCGTGGTGCTCGGCCGGCTTGCCGTCGGCGGTCGACTCGTAAACGAGGAAGTATGCGCAAGGACTCGCCACTGCCACGGCGGCGACCGCGCTCATGGCTGTCGAAAGCTTGCGTCGGCGTCGGTTCGGCACGGAAGTCTCCTCAATCTGGGCAACTAATTGCACTGCTTCTTGTGTCGGCGTGCCCTGGCCGTCCTAGCTGGCGTGAAGCACACAGAATCGATGGTACGAGTGGGATTTCTGTGACTGGAGTGCTGATATGGAATCGTGAGGTAATTGCGACCCCGACCGTGATCGCGCAAGCAGCCCTCCGAAACGGCCCCCAGAACGGCTCCGAAAATGGTTGGCACCTGGCCTGATTCCGACTCCCTGGCCTCGCCAAATGGGTTAGGCCCGCGCGGTCGGATACCCTAAGCAACCGATGACTTCTCCTGCTCGTCGCTTTGACCTCTTTGTCGTCGGCTCCGGATTCTTCGGCCTGACCATTGCCGAGCGTGTGGCTACCCAACTCGGGAAGCGCGTGCTCGTCGTCGAACGGCGCCCGCACATCGGCGGCAACGCGTACTCGGAGCCCGAGCCGGAGACCGGCATCGAGGTGCACAAGTACGGCGCCCACCTGTTCCACACCTCCAACAAGCGGGTCTGGGACTACGTGCGGCAGTTCACCGACTTCACCGACTACCGCCACCGGGTGTTCGCGATGCACAACGGGCAGGCCTACCAGTTCCCGATGGGGCTGGGGCTGGTGTCGCAGTTCTTCGGCCGCTACTTCACCCCGGACGAAGCGCGGCGGCTGATCGCCGAGCAGGCCGCCGAGATCGACACCGCCGCCGCGAAAAACCTGGAGGAGAAGGCGATCTCGCTGATCGGCCGGCCCCTCTACGAGGCGTTCGTCAAGGGTTACACCGCCAAGCAGTGGCAGACCGACCCGAAGGAACTGCCCGCGTCGAACATCACCCGGCTGCCCGTGCGCTACACCTTCGACAACCGGTACTTCAGCGACAAATACGAGGGCCTCCCGGTCGACGGCTACACGGCCTGGCTGGAAAGGATGGCGGCCGACGACCGCATCGAGGTCCGGCGCAACACCGATTGGTTCGACGTGCGCGATCAGCTGCGCGCCGAGTCCCCGTCGGCCCCGGTCGTATACACCGGGCCGTTGGACCGCTACTTCGGCTACGCCGAGGGCCGACTCGGCTGGCGCACCCTCGATTTCGAGGTGGAGGTGCTGCCCACCGGCGATTTCCAGGGGACGTCGGTGATGAACTACAACGATCCCGACGTGCCGTACACCCGCATCCACGAGTTCCGGCACTTCCACGCCGAGCGCGACTATCCGACCGACAAGACGGTGATCATGCGCGAGTACTCCCGGTTCGCCGAAGACGACGACGAGCCTTACTACCCCATCAACACCGAGGCCGACCGCGCCCTGCTGGCCGCCTACCGAACCCGGGCGAAGGCCGAGACCGCGTCGTCGCGGGTGCTGTTCGGCGGCCGGTTGGGCACCTATCAATACCTGGATATGCACATGGCGATCGCCAGCGCCCTGAACATGTACGACAACACCCTCGCGCCACACCTGCGCGACGGTGCCCCGCTCGTCGAAAAGGACGCAAAAGACGAAAAGGACGCAGCAAGCACCGAGGTGCGCGCATGAGCGCAGTGAGCCCACTGGCCCGGATCATCCTGCCGCGCCCCGGGGAACCCCTCGACGTGCGCAAGCTGTACCTGGAGGAGTCGACCACCAACGCGCGGCGCGCGCACGCGACGTCGCGTACCTCGCTGCAGATCGGCGCGGAATCCGAGGTGTCGTTCGCCACGTACTTCAACGCGTTCCCGGCCAGCTACTGGCGCCGCTGGTCGATATGCAAGTCGGTGGTGCTGCGCGTCGAGATGACCGGGACGGGCCGCGTCGACGTCTACCGCACCAAGGCCACCGGGGCGCGCATCTTCGTGGAGGGGCGCCAATTCTCCGGCGACGACAGCGCACCCGCCGTCGTCGAGATCGAGGTGTCGCTGCGGCCGTTCGAGGACGGCGGCTGGATCTGGTTCGACGTCAACACCGACACCGACGTCGCCCTGCTGGCCGGTGGCTGGTATGCGACCGAGCCCGCCCCAGGTGAGGCCAACATTGCGGTCGGCATCCCGACGTTCAACCGCCCCGCCGACTGCGCCAACGCGCTGGCCGAGCTCACCGCGGACCCGTTGGTGGACCAGGTGATCGGCGCGGTGATCGTGCCGGACCAGGGCACGCGCAAGGTGCGCGACCACCCCGACTTCCCCGCCGCGGCCGCCAGGCTGGGCAACCGGCTCTCCATCCACGACCAGCCCAACCTCGGCGGCTCCGGTGGCTACAGCCGGGTGATGTACGAGGCGCTGAAAAACACGGATTGCCAACAGATCCTGTTCATGGACGATGACATCCGCATCGAGCCCGACTCGATCCTGCGGGTGTTGGCGATGCACCGCTTCGCCAAGACCCCGATGCTGGTGGGCGGGCAGATGCTCAACCTGCAGGAGCCGTCGCACCTGCACATCATGGGCGAGGTCGTCAACCCGTCGAACTTCATGTGGACCGCCGCGCCACACGCCGAGTACGACCACGACTTCGCCCAGTACCCGTTGAACGACGACAACCCCCGCAGCAAGCTGCTGCACCGCCGCATCGACGCCGACTACAACGGCTGGTGGACGTGCATGATCCCGCGGCAGGTCGCCGAAGAGCTCGGGCAGCCGCTGCCGCTGTTCATCAAGTGGGACGACGCCGACTACGGCCTGCGGGCCGCCGAGCACGGGTATCCGACGGTGACCCTGCCCGGCGCGGCCATCTGGCACATGGCCTGGAGCGACAAGGACGACGCCATCGACTGGCAGGCCTATTTCCACCTGCGCAACCGGCTGGTGGTCGCGGCGATGCACTGGGACGGTGACGTCACGGGACTGGTCCGCAGCCACTTGAAGGCGACGCTGAAACACCTTGCCTGCCTTGAATATTCGACCGTGGCAATCCAGAACAAGGCCATCGACGACTTCCTGGCCGGCCCCGAACACATCTTCTCGATCCTGGGCACCGCGCTGCCGGACGTGCACCGCATGCGCAAGGAATACCCGGACGCCGTCGCGCTGCCGGCCGCCAGCGAGCTGCCGCCGCCCCTGCACCAGAGCAAGGCGATGAAGCCGCCGGTGCACCCCGTGTCCATCGGTTACCGGCTGGCGCGCGGCATATTGCACAACATGACCAAAGCGGACCCGGAAGCCCACCGGCGCCCGGAGTTCAACGTCGCGACCCAGGACGCGCGCTGGTTCCGGCTGTGCACGCTCGACGGGGCCACCGTCACGACCGCCGACGGATGCGGGGTGGTCTACCGCCAGCGTGACCGGCGCAAGATGTTCTCGCTGCTGCTGCAGTCGCTGCGCCGGCAGCGTCAGTTGGTGGGCCGCTTCGACGAGATGCGGCGGGTGTACCGGGATGCGCTGCCGGTGCTGTCCAGCAAGCAGAAGTGGGAGACGGCCCTGTCCCCCGCGCAGGACGACTCGAAACATGGCTGAAGCCCCTCCCGTGGACGCTCCGCGCGGCGAAGTGGCCGCGCTGGTGGCCGTCCAGTCGGCGCTGGCCGACCGGCCCGGCGTCCTGTCCGCGGCGCGCGGGCTGTCCCACTTCGGCGAGCACAGCCTCGGCTGGCTCGCGGTGGCGTCCTTCGGTGCGATGCTGATGCCCGCCCGGCGCCAGGACTGGTTGGTGGCCGGGGCCGGGGCGTTCGTCGCGCATGCCGCGGCGGTGCTGGTCAAGCGGCTGGTGCGGCGCCAACGGCCGCATCATCCGGCCGTCGCGGTCAACGTCGGCACGCCCAGTAAGCTCAGCTTCCCGTCGGCGCACGCCACCTCGACGACGGCGGCGGCCATCCTGATGGGCCGGGCCGGCGGGCTGCCCGCCGCGATCAGCGCCGCGGTGCTGGTTCCGCCGATGGCGCTGTCGCGGATACTGCTGGGCGTGCACTATCCCAGCGACGTGGCCTGCGGCATAGCCCTCGGCGCCGCGGTTGCGGGGGTCGCGGGGCGAGCGCGAAAGGTTTGGCTCCGTGAGTGACGACGTAATTCCAGTGGTCGGCCCCCCCGCGAACCTGCTCACCGGGGTGGTCAAGGCCATCCGCCCGCGCCAATGGGTGAAGAACGTCATCGTGCTGGCCGCGCCGCTGGCGGCGCTGGGCGGCCCCGTCCGCTACGACTACACCGAGGTCCTGACCAAGGTGGCGGTGGCGTTCGTGGTCTTCAGCCTGGCGGCGTCGGCGATATACCTGGTCAACGACGTGCGCGACGTCGCGGCCGACCGCGAGCATCCGACCAAGCGCTTCCGGCCGATCGCGGCCGGCGTCGTGCCCGAGTGGCTGGCCTACGTCCTGGCGGTGGTGCTGGGCGTGGCGTCCCTCGCGATTGCCTGGTGGCTGACGCCGAACCTGGCGTTGGTGATGGCCGTCTACCTGGGGATGCAGCTCGGCTACTGCTTCGGCCTCAAACACCAAGCGGTGATGGACATCTGCATCGTCTCGTCGGCCTATCTGCTCCGGGCCATCGCCGGCGGCGCCGCCACCGATATCCCGTTGTCGCAGTGGTTTTTGCTCTTCGTCGCGTTCGGGTCGCTGTTCATGGTGGCCGGCAAGCGCTACGCCGAGCTGCAGGTCGCCGAGCGCACCGGCGCGGTCATCCGCAAGGCGCTGGAGAGCTACACCAGCACCTATCTGCGGTTCGTCTGGACGATGTCGGCCACGGCGGTGGTGGTGTGCTACGGGCTGTGGGCCTTCGAGCGCGACCGCCATTCCGGGTCCTGGTTCGCGGTGTCGATGGTCCCGTTCACCATCGCGATCCTGCGCTACGCGGTCGACGTCGACGGCGGCCTGGCCGGCGAGCCCGAGGACATCGCGCTGCGCGACCGGGTGTTGCAGCTGCTGGCGCTGGCGTGGATCGCGACGGTCGGGGCCGCCGTTGCCTTCGGCTAGTCCCGACCTGAAGGCCCTGGCGCTGGGTGTGATGCGCCGACGGCCGGCGGTGCGGCGGCCCGGCCGGCCGCTGTTCCGCTACCACGTCTGGGTCCGGGTCAGCCTGTGGATCAGCGTGGCGGTGGTGACCGTCCTGTTCGGCTGGGGGGCCTGGCAGCGGCGCTGGATCGCCGACGACGGGCTCATCGTGCTGCGCACGGTGCGCAATTTGCTGGCCGGCAACGGGCCGGTGTTCAACCAGGGCGAGCGGGTCGAGGCCAATACGTCCACCGCGTGGACCTACCTGATGTACCTCGGGAGCTGGGTCGGCGGGCCGATGCGCATGGAATACGTGGCATTGGCGCTGGCCCTGACGCTGTCGCTGCTCGGTGTGGGCCTGTTGATGCTGGGCGCGGGCCGGTTGTACGCGCCCAGCCTGCGGGGCCGAAGGGCGATCATGGTGCCCGCCGGGGCGCTGGCCTACATCGCGTTACCCCCGGCACGTGACTTCGCCACCTCCGGCCTGGAAAGCGGGCTGACGCTGGCCTACCTGGGGTTGCTGTGGTGGATGATGGTGTGCTGGGCGCAGCCGGTCCGGGGCCGGCCGGACGGCCCGGTATTCATCGGCGCGCTGGCGTTCGTCGCCGGGTTCAGCGTTCTGGTCCGGCCCGAGCTGGCGCTGATGGGCGGGCTCGCGCTGATCATGATGCTGGTCGCGGCCCGCACCTGGCGCCGACGCGCGCTGGTCGTGGTGGCCGGCGGATTCCTGCCGGTCGCCTACGAGATCTTCCGGATGGGCTATTACGGGCTGCTGGTGCCGGGGACGGCGCTGGCCAAGGACGCGGCCGGCGACAAGTGGTCCCAGGGGATGGTCTATCTCTCGAACTTCAACGCGCCCTACGCGCTGTGGGTGCCGGCGGTATTGCTGCTCCCGTTGGGCGCGCTGATGGCGGCGGCGCGCCGCCGCCCGTCGTTCCTTCGTCCGGTCCTGTCGCCCGACTACGGCCGCTTCGCGCGGGCGGTGCAGAGCCCGTCGGCGGTGGTGGCTTTCGTCCTGTTCAGCGGGCTGCTGCAGGGGTTCTACTGGATTCGGCAGGGCGGCGACTTCATGCACGCACGGGTGCTCCTGGCGCCGCTGTTTTGTTTGCTGGCGCCGGTGGCCGTCGTCCCGGTGGCCGTTCCGGACGGGCAGGACTACTCACGGGAAACGGGCTACTGGGTGGCGGGCGCCGCCAGCGCGTTGTGGCTCGGTCTGGCCGGCTGGTCGCTGTGGGCAGCAAACTCACCGGGGATGGGTTACGACGCCACCCACGTCACCTACTCCGGGATCGTCGACGAGCGCCGCTTCTATGCCCAGGCCACCGGGCGCGCCCACCCGCTGACGGCCGCCGACTACCTCGACTACCCCCGGATGGCGGCCGTTCTCACGGCGCTCGACAACACCCCCGAGGGGGCGCTGCTGCTGCCGTCTGGCAACTACATCCAATGGGACCTGGTGCCGATGGCGCAGCCGGCGCCGGGGAGCAACCCGAACGACACCGTGCCGCAAAAGCCCCAGCACACGGTTTTTTTCACCAATCTGGGCATGCTGGGCATGAACGTCGGGCTCGACGTACGGGTGATCGACCAGATCGGTCTGGCAAACCCGCTCGCGCAGCACACCGAGCGCCTGAAACACGGTCGGATCGGGCACGACAAAAACCTCTTCCCGGACTGGGTGATCGCCGACGGCCCATGGGTCAAGGTCTATCCGGGCATTCCGGGCTATCTGGACGCGAACTGGGTCGCCCAAGCGGTGGCGGCGCTGAAGTGCCCCGAGACACAAGCGGTGCTCAGCTCGGTGCGGGCCCCAATGACGTTGCACCGCTTCGTTTCCAACGCCGTGCACTCGTTCGAGTTCACCCGGTACCGCATCGACCGCGTCCCGCTGTACGAGCTCGCCAGGTGCGGCCTGCCGGTTCCGGAGGCGATACCGCCGCCTCCCCGGGAGTGAGGGCGGTGGGGCCGAAAAATTTTTTCGGCGAAATCTCACACCCGACCGGGCGTCCCGGCCCCGACATTGCCAGCAACTTCACATCTATGGGCTCACCAGTGCCCGGCGCGCGCCAGGCACATGCGGAAACGCGGTAGGGGGCCGGATTGTTCGGCGTGAAAACCGCTGGGCGGGGGCGGCGGTTGACGGTTTGCCTCAGTCACTCGATGCGGGCCGACGACCGAAGGTGTGGTTGACTACTCCGGGCACTGCTGCGTCACACGCATGCAGTGCGAACTATTTCGAGGATGCGCCGATCGGATGAGTGCGCCGTAAGGCCGGAAGGATGAGGAAGCAAGGATGAGGCTTGTCGACAGGTTTCGGGGCGCCGCGGCTGGCATGCCGCGCCGGCTCATGGTGGGTGCCGTTGGCGCGGCCCTGCTGTCGGGTCTGATTGGCGCCGTGGGGGGCTCGGCGACCGCGGGGGCGTTCTCGCGCCCCGGTCTGCCGGTGGAGTACCTGCAGGTTCCCTCGGCCGCCATGGGCCGCGACATCAAGGTTCAGTTCCAGAGCGGCGGCGCGAACTCGCCGGCGCTGTACCTGCTCGACGGCATGCGCGCGCAGGACGACTACAACGGCTGGGACATCAACACTCCCGCGTTCGAGTGGTACAACCAGTCGGGCATTTCGGTCGTGATGCCGGTCGGTGGCCAGTCCAGCTTCTACTCCGACTGGTACAAGCCCGCCTGCGGCAAGGCCGGCTGCACCACATACAAGTGGGAGACCTTCCTGACCAGTGAGCTGCCGGCGTACCTGCAGAGCAGCAAGCAGGTCAAGCCGACCGGCAGCGCGGCGGTCGGCCTGTCGATGGCCGGGTCGTCGGCGCTGATCCTGGCGGCCTTCCACCCGAACCAGTTCGTCTACGCGGGCTCGCTGTCGGCGCTGCTTGACCCGTCGCAGGGCATGGGCCCGTCGCTGATCGGCCTGGCCATGGGTGACGCCGGTGGGTACAAGGCCGCCGACATGTGGGGGCCGAAGGAGGACCCGGCGTGGCAGCGCAACGACCCGTCGCTGCAGGTCGGCAAGCTGGTCGCCAACAACACCCGGATCTGGATCTACTGCGGTAACGGCAAGCCGTCGGACCTCGGCGGCGACAACCTGCCCGCGAAGTTCCTCGAGGGCTTCGTGCGGACTTCCAACCTGAAGTTCCAGGACGCGTACAACCAGGCCGGTGGCCACAACGCGATCTTCAACTTCGACGCCAACGGCACCCACGACTGGCCGTACTGGGGCGCACAGCTCAACGCCATGAAGGGTGACCTGCAGGCGACGCTGGGCGCCACGCCGGGCGCCGGTCCGGCCACCGCCGCGGCCGCCGGTAACGGGCAGGGCACCTAAGAGATAAGCAACGCGACTGACGGCGGCGATCCCTCGGGGTCGCCGCCGTTGGTTTATCGATCGCCGGGTGTGGTCTATTTCACTGCCCTGCGGTTACTGTGCTCACAGCGACTAGACGATGGAGGGTGGAGATGAGGGTCGTTCGGGGTCTGTCAGCGCTGCTGCGGGTGTTCTGCGTCGCCGCACTGTCGGTGGGGGTGGGCGTAGTCGTGACCACCGGCCCTGCCGGAAAGGCGCGCGCCGCGGGTTACGAGAGCCTGATGGTGCCGTCGGCGGCGATGGGCCGCGACATCCCGGTGGCCTTCCTGGGCGGCGGCCCGCACGCCGTTTATCTGCTGGACGCCTTCAACGCCGCGCCGGACGTCAGCAACTGGGTCACCGCCGGCAACGCGATGAACACCCTGGCCGGCAAGGGGATCTCGGTGGTGGCGCCCGCGGGCGGGGCCTGGAGTATGTACACCAACTGGGAGCAGGACGGCAGCAAGCAGTGGGACACCTTCCTGTCCAACGAACTGCCCAACTGGCTGGCGGCCAACAAGGGCCTCGCGCCCGGCGGCCACGCCGCCGTCGGCGCCTCCCAGGGCGGCTACGGCGCCATGGCGCTGGCCGCCTTCCACCCCGACCGCTTCGGCTTCGCCGGCTCGCTGTCCGGGTTCCTCTATCCGTCGAACACCACGACCAACGGCGCGATCCTGGCCGGCCTGCAGCAATTCGGCGGCGTCGACGGCAACGGAATGTGGGGCGCCCCGCAGCTGGGCCGGTGGAAGTGGCACGACCCCTACGTGCACGCCGCGCTGCTGGCGCAGAACAACACCCGCGTGTGGGTCTACAGCCCGACGAACATGGGCGGCGACGACGCCGCGATGATCGGGCAGGCGGGCGAGGCGATGGGCAACAGCCGGATGTTCTACCAGCAGTACCGCAGCGTGGGCGGGCACAACGGCCACTTCGACTTCCCCGGCGGCGGCGACAACGGCTGGGGCTCGTGGTCGGGCCAGCTGGGAGCCATGTCGGGCGACATCGTCGGCGCCATCCGGTAGCCCGGCCGCCCCGCGTAGGCCCGGCGAAAACGCCGGTACCGTGTAGGGAGTCCAGCAGCGGGCGGATGGCCGCTCGCCTGGAAATCAGCTGCGATCTACCGACCCTGCTAGCGGGAGAACATGACGACGAGCGCGCGGCGGAGACGCCACCGGATCCTGGCCTGGACTGCCGCCCTGGCGGTGGCCGGCGTCGTGTTGCTGGTGGTGGTGGCCGTGGTGGTGCTGCTGCGCGGCCACGACACCCCGCCCAGCGCGGTGCCGCCCGGGATCCTGCCGCCGTCGTCGGCGACCAGCCACCCGCACAAGCCGCGGCCGGCGTTCCAGGACGCGTCCTGCCCCGACGTGCAGCTGGTCAACGTTCCGGGCACGTGGGAGTCGTCGGTGCAGGACGACCCGCTCAACCCGATGCAGTTTCCAAACGCGTTGCTGCACAAGGTGACCGCGGAGATTGCGCAGCAATTCCCTGCGTCGCGGGTGCAGCCGTTCACCGTCCCCTACACGGCGCAATTCCACAATCCGTTGGGCGGTGACCCGCAGATGTCCTACAACGACAGCCGCGCGGAAGGCACCCGCGCGACCGTTCAGGCGATGACCGACATGAACAACAAGTGCCCGTTGACCAGCTATGTGCTGATGGGCTTCTCCCAGGGCGCGGTGATCGCCGGCGACATCGCCAGCGACATCGGCAACGGCCGGGGTCCCGTCGACGACGACCTGGTCCTCGGTGTGACATTGATCGCCGACGGGCGCCGCCAGGAGGGGGTGGGCAACGACGTCGGGCCCAACCCGCCGGGCCAGGGCGCCGAGATCACCCTGCACGAGGTGCCGATGCTGTCCGGGCTCGGCCTGACCATGACCGGCGAGCGGCCGGGCGGGTTCGGCGCGCTCAACGGCAAGACCAACGAGATCTGCGCGCCCGGTGACCTCATCTGCTCCGCACCCAACGAGGCCTTCAGCATCGCCAACCTGCCCGGCACCCTCAACACCCTGGCCGGCGGCGCCGGCCAACCGGTCCACGCGCTGTATGCCACGACGCAGTTCTGGAACCTCGACGGGGTGCCGGCGACCGATTGGACGCTCAATTGGGCCCGGGGGTTGATCGAAAACGCGCCGCATCCCAAGCACGGGTGATCGGGCATTGGACAGGCACCGGACACAGCCGTTACCTAGCCGCTTACCAAGCGTGATCGGCGGTACCTTGTGATTTGGCCAGCCGCGAGGCGACCCTTAACATTAAGAGAAAACTAAGAGCAATAAGAACGTCGTCGCGGCCCCGATCGGGGCCCACGCCAGCACGGACCGGCGCCTTCAAGCGGGTCCCTGCTGGTTCGTGTATAGAGGACCCGTCGGCGCAGCCGGCACAAGATTTTAGGTCGGCGAAGCCCGACACCCGATGGTTGTGACAGGAGAGGCGGCATGGCGTACCACAACCCGTTCATCGTGAATGGAAAGATCAGGTTCCCGGACAACACGAACCTGGTTCGTCACGTTGAGAAGTGGGCGAAGGTTCGCGGCGACAGGCTCGCCTACCGGTTCGTGGACTTCTCCACGGAACGCGACGGTGTCTACCGCGACATCGTCTGGCGCGACTTCAGCGCCCGCAACCGGGCGGTGGGTGCCCGTCTGCAGCAGGTCACCCAGCCGGGCGACCGCATCGCCATCCTGTGCCCGCAGAACCTCAACTACTTGATCGCCTTCTTCGGCGCCCTGTACGCCGGGCGGATCGCGGTGCCCTTGTTCGACCCCAGCGAGCCCGGTCACGTCGGGCGCCTGCACGCCGTGCTCGACGACTGCACCCCCTCGACGATCCTGACCACCACCGACGCCGCCGAGGGTGTCCGCAAGTTCATCCGCGCCCGCGCGGCCAAGGAACGCCCCCGCGTCATCGCCGTCGACGCGGTGCCCGACGAGGTGGCCGCGACCTGGCAGGAGCCCGAGGCCGACTACAACACCATCGCCTACCTGCAGTACACGTCCGGCTCCACCCGCACCCCGACCGGGGTGGAGATCACCCACCTCAACCTGCCCACCAACGTGCTGCAGGTGCTCAACGGGCTGGAAGGCAAGGAGGGCGACCGCGGGCTGAGCTGGCTGCCGTTCTTCCACGACATGGGCCTCATCACGGCGCTGCTGTCACCGGTGCTCGGCCACAACTTCACCTTCATGACCCCGGCCGCGTTCGTGCGCCGGCCCGGGCGCTGGATCCGGGAGATGGCGCGCAAGCCCGACGACGCGCCGGACTGCGAGGTGTTCACCGTGGCGCCCAACTTCGCCTTCGAGCACGCCGCCGTGCGCGGGGTGCCCAAGGAGGGCGAGCCGCCGCTGGACCTGAGCAACGTCAAGGGGATCCTCAACGGCAGCGAGCCGGTGTCACCGGCGTCGATGCGCAAGTTCTACGAGGCGTTCGCGCCCTACGGCCTGCGCGAGACGGCGATCAAGCCCTCCTACGGCCTGGCAGAGGCGACGCTGTTCGTCTCGACCACCCCGATGGACGAGGCGCCCACCGTCATCCACGTCGACCGCGACGAACTGAACAAACAGCGCTTCGTCGAGGTCCCCGCCGACGCGCCCAACGCCGTCGCGCAGGTCTCCGCGGGCGTCATCGGCGTCGACGAATGGGCGGTCATCGTCGACCCGGACACCGCCAGCGAGCTGCCCGACGGTCACATCGGCGAGATCTGGTTGCACGGCAACAACCTCGGTATCGGCTACTGGGGCAAGGAGGCCGAGACCACCGAGACCTTCAAGAACATCCTCAAGTCGCGCGTCAGCCAGTCCCACGCCGAGGGCGCGCCCGACGACGGCATGTGGGTGCGCACCGGCGACTACGGCACCTACTTCAAGGGCCACCTCTACATAGCGGGCCGCATCAAGGACCTGGTGATCATCGACGGCCGCAACCACTACCCGCAGGACCTGGAGTACTCGGCGCAGGAGGCCAGCCGCGCCTTGCGGACCGGCTACGTCGCCGCGTTCTCCGTCCCGGCCAACCAGCTGCCGCAGGTGGTGTTCGACAACCCGCACGCCGGCATCAAGTACGACCCCGAGGACACCTCCGAGCAGTTGGTGATCGTCGCCGAGCGCGCCGCCGGCACGCACAAGCTCGAATACCAGCCCATCGCCGACGACATCCGGGCCGCCATCGCGGTGCGCCACGGGGTGACCGTGCGCGACCTGCTGCTGGTGCAGGCCGGGACGATTCCGCGCACCTCGAGCGGCAAAATCGGGCGCCGCGCGTGCCGCGCCGCCTACCTCGACGGAAGCTTGCGCAGCGGCGTCGGTTCGCCGACGGCGTTCGCCAGCTCAACGGACTGAACACGACACCATGACTGATACAGAACCTGACACCACCCCGGCCCCCGCGACCGACGGGAATCCGCCCGCCAAGAAGACCGAGATGACCGTCCCCGAGATGCGGCAGTGGCTGCGCAACTACGTGGCCAAGGCCACCGGGCAGTCTCCCGATTCGATCGACGAGTCGGTGCCGATGGTCGAGTTGGGCCTGTCCTCGCGGGACGCGGTGTCGATGGCCGCCGACATCGAGGACATGACCGGGGTCACGCTGTCCGTTGCGGTGGCGTTCCAGCACCCGACCATCGAATCGCTCGCGACCCGGATCATCGAGGGCGAGCCGGAACCGGACACGACGGGTGACGACAACACCGACTGGTCGCGCACCGGCCCGGCCGAGCGCGTCGACATCGCGATCGTGGGCTTGTCGACGCGGCTGCCCGGCGACATGAACACCCCCGACGAGACCTGGCAGGCGCTGCTCGAGGGCCGCGACGCCATCACCGACCTGCCGGAGGGCCGCTGGGAGGAGTTCCTCGAAGAGCCGCGGCTGGCCGAGCGGGTCGCGCGAGCCCGCACCCGCGGCGGCTACCTGAAGGACATCAAGGGCTTCGACTCCGAGTTCTTCGCCGTGGCCAAGACCGAGGCCGACAACATCGATCCGCAACAGCGGATGGCGCTGGAGCTGACCTGGGAGGCCCTCGAGCACGCCCGCATCCCCGCGTCCAGCCTGCGCGGCCGGCCCGTCGGCGTGTACGTCGGCGTCTCCAACAACGACTACAGCATCCTGGCGGTGTCCGACCCGACCGCCGCCCACCCCTACGCGATCACCGGCACCGCGACCTCGATCATCGCCAACCGCGTGTCGTACTTCTACGACTTCCGCGGGCCGTCCGTCGCCGTCGACACCGCCTGCTCGAGCTCGCTGGTGGCGATCCACCAGGCCGTGCAGGCGCTGCGCAACGGCGAGGCCGACGTCGCCGTGGCCGGCGGTGTCAACGCGCTGATCACCCCCGCGGTGACGCTCGGTTTCGACGAGATCGGCGCGGTGCTCGCCCCCGACGGCCGGATCAAGTCGTTCTCCTCCGACGCCGACGGCTACACCCGGTCCGAGGGCGGCGGCATGCTGGTGCTCAAGCGGGTCGACGACGCCCGCCGCGACGGCGACCAGATCCTGGCCGTGATCGCCGGCAGCGCGGTCAACCACGACGGCCGGTCCAACGGCCTGATCGCGCCCAACCAGGACGCGCAGGCCGACGTGCTGCGCCGGGCGTACAAGGACGCCGGCATCGATCCGCGCACCGTCGACTACATCGAGGCGCACGGCACCGGCACCGTCCTCGGCGACCCGATCGAGGCCGAGGCGCTGGGCCGCATCGTCGGCCGGGGGCGCCCCGCCGACCGGCCGGCGCTGCTGGGCGCGGTGAAAACCAATGTGGGACACCTGGAGTCGGCCGCCGGCGCGGCCAGCATGGCCAAGGTGGTGCTGGCGCTGCACCACGACAAGCTGCCGCCCAACATCAACTTCGCCGGCCCCAGCCCGTACATCGACTTCGACGCGATGCGCCTGAAGGTCGTCGACCAGGTGACCGACTGGCCGCGCTATGGCGGGTACGCGCTGGCCGGGGTGTCGAGCTTCGGCTTCGGCGGCGCCAACGCGCACGTGGTGGTGCGCGAGGTGCTCCCCCGCGACGTGGTCGAAAGGGAGCCCGAGCCCCAGCCGGAACCCGAGGTGAAGGCGCCCGCCGACGCGGCCGAGGCGCCCACGTTCGAGGCCCATTCGCTGCGGTTCGACGACTTCGGCAACATCATCACCGATGCGCCCGGGGCCGAGGAGGACGAGCCCGAGCTGCCGGGCGTGACCGAAGAGGCGCTGCGCCTCAAGGAGGCCGCGCTGGAAGAGCTTGCGGCGCAAGAGGCCACGGCCCCGCTGATCCCGCTCGTGGTGTCGGCGTTCCTGACGTCGCGCAAGAAGGCCGCCGCCGCCGAGCTGGCGGACTGGATGGAAAGTCCCGAGGGCCAGGCGTCGTCGCTGGAGTCGATCGGCCGGTCGCTGTCCCGGCGCAACCACGGGCGGTCCCGGGCGGTGGTGCTGGCGCACGACCACGAGGAGGCCGTCAAGGGCCTGCGGGCGGTCGCCGAGGGCAAGCAGCGGCCGGGAGTGTTCAGCACCGACGGGCCGGTGACCAACGGCCCGGTGTGGGTGCTGGCCGGTTTCGGCGCGCAGCACCGCAAGATGGGCAAGAGCCTGTACCTGCGCAACGAGGTCTTCGCCGAATGGATCGAGAAGGTCGACGCGCTGGTCCAGGACGAGCTGGGCTACTCGGTGCTCGAGCTGATCCTCGACGACTCGCAGGACTACGGCATCGAGACCACGCAGGTCACCATCTTCGCGATCCAGATCGCGCTGGGTGAGCTGCTCCGCCACCACGGCGCCAAGCCCGCCGCGGTCGTCGGGCAGTCGCTGGGCGAGGCCGCGTCGGCGTACTTCGCGGGCGGCCTGTCGCTGCGCGACGCCACCCGGGCCATCTGCTCGCGTTCCCACCTCATGGGTGAGGGCGAGGCGATGCTGTTCGGCGAGTACATCCGCCTGATGGCGCTGGTGGAATACTCCGCCGACGAGATCAAGACGGTGTTCTCCGACTACCCGGACCTGGAGGTGTGCGTCTACGCCGCCCCCACCCAGACCGTCATCGGCGGCCCGCCCGAGCAGGTCGACGCGATCATCGCCCGCGCCGAGGCCGAGGGCAAGTTCGCCCGCAAGTTCCAGACCAAGGGCGCCAGCCACACCCAGCAGATGGATCCGCTGCTCGGCGAGCTCGCCGCCGAGCTGCAGGGCATCAAGCCGATGAGCCCGACGTGCGGCATCTACTCGACGGTGCACGAGGGCAGCTACATCAAGCCCGGCGCCGACCCGATCCACGACGTCGACTACTGGAAGAAGGGCCTGCGGCATTCCGTCTACTTCACCCAGGGGATCCGCAACGCCGTCGACAGCGGGCACACCACCTTTTTGGAGCTGGCGCCCAACCCGGTGGCGCTGATGCAGGTGGGGCTGACGACGGCGTCGGCGGGGCTGCACGACGCGCAGCTGATCCCGACGCTTGCCCGCAAGCAGGACGAGGTCGAGTCGATGATCTCGACCATGGCGCAGCTGTACGTCTACGGCCACGACCTGGACGTGCGCACGTTGTTCACGCGGGCCGATTCGGGGCCCGCAGGCCCCGAAGACTTTGCCAACATCCCGCCGACCCGGTTCAAGCGCAAAGAGCACTGGCTGGACGTGCACCTCGCCACCGGCAGCGGCTCGGCGATCATGCCGGGCAGTCATGTCGCGCTGCCGGACGGCCGCCACGTCTGGGAGTACGCGCCCCGCGGCCTGACCGACCTGGCCGCGTTGGTGAAAGCCGCTGCGACCGAAGTGCTTCCGGACGCGCGTTTGACGGCGGCGGAGCAGCGCGCGAACCCCGGGGAGGGCTCGCGGCTGGTGACGACGCTGACGCGGCACCCCGGCGGCGCGTCGGTGCAGGTGCACGCGCGCGTCGACGAGTCCTTCACGCTGGTCTACGACGCGCTGGTGACGCGCGGCGGTTCCGAGTCGGTGCTGCCGGCGGCGGTGGGCGCGGGCACGGCGATCGCGGCCGCCCCGGCCGACGGGGCCGTCGCGGAGGCTCCCGCCGATGGTCCGGAGGAAGAGGCGCTCGGCGACAGCTTGACCAACCGGTACATGCCGGCCGGTTTCACCAAGTGGTCGCCCGACTCGGGTGAGACCATCGCCGATCGGCTCGGTGCGATCGTCGGCGCGGCCATGGGCTACGAGCCCGAGGACCTGCCGTGGGAGGTGCCGCTGATCGAGCTGGGCCTGGACTCGCTGATGGCGGTGCGGATCAAGAACCGCGTCGAGTACGACTTCGACCTGCCGCCGATCCAGCTGACGGCCGTGCGGGACGCCAACCTCTACGCCGTCGAGAAGCTGATCGAGTACGCGGTCGAGCACCGCGACGAGGTCGAGCAGCTGCACGAGCACCAGAAGACGCAGACGGCCGAGGAGATCGCCCGGGCGCAGGCCGAGCTGCTCAGCGGCGCGTCGGCCGCTTCGGTGGTGGCGCCGGCCCCCGACCCGCAAGCCGAGCCGGAGACACAGCCGGCGCCCGAGGCGCAAGCGCCGACGGCGTCGGACGTTCCCGTCCCGCCGCCGCCGACGGATCCGTCGGGCCCCTCGGCCAACGGGGCCAACGGCGCGGCCAAGCCGAACCTCGCCGGGGCCGCCGACGCGCTCAACTCCGAGGCGGTGGCCAAGGCGCTGAACTCCGACGTGCCGCCGCGCGACGCGGCCGAACGGGTCACCTTCGCCACGTGGGCGATCGTCACGGGCAAGTCCCCGGGCGGCATCTTCAACCCGCTGCCCAAGCTCGACGCCGACGCCGCAACCAAGATGGCGCAACGGCTTTCGGAGCGCGCCGAGGGGCCGATCACCGCCGAGGACGTGCTGGGGTCGCCCAACATCGAGGCGCTGGCCGAGAAGGTGCGCGAGTACCTGGAGGCCGGCGTGGTCGACGGGTTCGTCCGCACGCTGCGGGCGCGGCCGGAGGGCGGCACCAAGCCGCCGGTGTTCGTGTTCCACCCGGCCGGGGGGTCGACGGTGGTCTACGAGCCGCTGCTCAACCGGTTGCCCTCCGACACCCCGATGTACGGCTTCGAGCGGGTCGAGGGCACCATCGAAGAGCGTGCGGCGCAATACGTTCCGAAGCTGATCGAGATGCAGGGCGACGGGCCCTACATCCTGGCCGGCTGGTCGCTGGGCGGGGTGCTGGCCTACGCGTGCGCGATCGGGCTGAAGCGGCTGGGCAAGGACGTCGCGTGGGTCGGCCTGATCGACGCGGTCCGCGCCGGCGAGGAGGTCCCGCAGACCAAGGAGGAGATCCGCAAGCGCTGGGACCGGTACGCCCGGTTCGCCGAGAAGACCTTCCAGGTCACCATCCCGGAGATCCCCTACGAGCAGCTCGAGGAGCTCGACGACGAGGGGCAGATCCGGTTCGTGCTGGAGGCGGTCAAACAGAGCGGGGTGCAGATCCCGGCCGGCATCATCGAGCACCAGCGCACGTCCTACCTGGACAACCGGGCGATCGACACCGCCGAGATCCAGCCGTACGACGGTCACGTCACCCTCTACATGGCCGATCGCTACCATGACGACGCGATCATGTTCGAGCCGCGCTACGCCACCCGCAGGCCGGACGGCGGCTGGGGGGAGTACGTGACCGACCTCGAGGTCGTGCCCGTCGGTGGCGAGCACATCCAGGTCATCGACGAGCCCATCATCGCCAAGGTGGGCGCGCACATGACCCAGGCGCTGAACGGGATCGGGGCAAGGCAACAGTCGGACAAGTCAGAACACGTTAGGTAGGCCAGTAGTGACGGAGACCGTGCCGGCTCCGGGGGCAGCCCCCGTTCAGCACACCACCGCGGAAAAGCTGGCCGAACTGCACGCCCGCCTCGAGCTGGCCAAGGAGCCCGGCGGGGAGAAGGCCGCCGCCAAGCGGGACAAGAAGGGCATCCCGAGCGCGCGGGCCCGTGTTCATGCGCTGCTCGACCCGGGCACGTTCTTCGAGGTCGGCGCCCTGGCCAAGACCCCGAACGACCCGAACGCGCTCTACGGGGACGGGTGCGTGACCGGCCACGGCATGATCGACGGCCGACCGGTCGGGGTGTTCTCCCACGACCAGACCGTGTTCCAGGGCACGGTCGGCGAGATGTTCGGCCGCAAGGTGGCCCGGCTGATGGAGTGGTGCGCGATGGTGGGCTGCCCGATCATCGGCATCCAGGACTCGGGTGGCGCCCGGATCCAGGACGCGGTCACCTCGCTGGCGTGGTACGCCGAGCTCGGCCGCCGGCACGAGGCCCTGTCCGGGCTGGTGCCGCAGATCTCTCTCATCTTCGGCAAATGCGCTGGGGGAGCGGTGTATTCGCCGATCCAGGACGACCTGCTGGTCTCGGTGCGCGACCAGGGCTATTTCTTCGTCACCGGGCCCGACGTCATTCGCGAGGTCACCGGCGAAGAGGTCACCCTCGACGAGCTGGGCGGCTCCGACGCGCAGGCCCGTTACGGCAACATCCACCAGGTCGTCGACTCCGAGGCGGCGGCGTTCCAGTACGTGCGCGAGTTCCTGTCGTTCCTGCCGTCGAACTGCTTCGACAAGCCGCCGATCGTCAACCCCGGGCTGGAGCCCGAGATCACGCCGACGGATCTGGAGCTGGACGCGATCGTGCCGGACTCCGACAACATGGCCTACGACATGCACGAGATCCTGCTGCGGATCTTCGACGACGGCGACTTCCTCGAGGTCGCCGCGCAGCACGGACCGGCCATCATCACCGGATACGCCCGCGTCGACGGCCATCCCGTGGGCGTGATCGCCAACCAGCCCATGCACATGTCCGGCTCGATCGACAACGAGGCCTCCGACAAGGCGGCCCGGTTCATCCGGTTCTGCGACGCCTTCAACATCCCGCTGGTGTTCGTGGTGGACACGCCCGGATTCCTGCCGGGGGCCGAGGAGGAGAAGCGGGGCATCATCAAGCGTGGCGGGCGGTTCCTCTACGCCGTCGTGGAGGCCGACGTGCCGAAGGTGACCATCACGGTCCGCAAGTCCTACGGCGGCGCCTACGCGGTGATGGGCTCGCGGCAGCTCACCGCCGACTTCAACTTCGCCTGGCCCACCGCGCGCATCGCGGTGATCGGGGCCGAGGGTGCCGCGCAGTTGCTGATGAAGCGGTTCCCCGACCCGACGACGCCCGAGGCGCAGCAGATCAAGAAGGACTTCATCGAGGGCTACAACCTCAACATGGCGATCCCGTGGACGGCCGCCGAGCGGGGCTTCATCGACGCGGTGATCGACCCGCACCAGACCCGGCTGCTGCTGCGCAAGTCGATGCACCTGTTGCGCGACAAGCAGCTGTGGTTCCGCGTCGCGCGCAAGCACGGCCTGATCCCGGTCTAGTTCCCCCTGCTCGCCAGTGAACGCGCGGCACTATCGCTACTTGCGCAGGGTGAATTGGTTGAGGTCGATGTAGCCCTTGCGGAAAAGGTTCGCGCAGCCGGTCAGGTACTTCATGTACATCGCGTAGACCTCTTCGGACTGAATCGCGATGGCCTCGGCTTTGTGCGCCTCGAGGGCCGCGGCCCACACGTCGAGGGTCTTGGCATAGTGCCGCTGCAGCGACTGAAGACGCTTCAGCTTGAAGCCGGCCTTCGCCGAGAACGCCTTGACCATGCCGATGGTCGGCAGGAAGCCGCCGGGGAAGATTTCGGTTTTCATGAAGTCGCTGAATTCGACTATCGCCGGAGTGAGCGGCAAGCCGGACTCGATGATCTCCTGCTCCGACAGCACGGTGATCGTGTGCAGCAGCATCGTGCCGCCACTCGGCAACAGCTTATAAGTTCTTTCGAAGAAGGGCTCGAAGCGGTCGTAGCCGACGTGTTCGAGCGCGCCGATCGAGACGATCCGATCCACCGGCTCGTAAAACCGCTCCCAGCCCTCGAGTAAGACCCGCTTGGAACGCGGGCTGTCCGATGCGGCGAACAGCTGCTCGACGTGGGCGACCTGGTTTTTGGACAGCGTGAGGCCGACGACGTTGACGTCGTATTTCTCGATGGCTCGCAGCATGGCCGCGCCCCAGCCGCAGCCGAGGTCCAGCAGGGTCATGCCCGGCTGCAAGGCCAGTTTGCTAAGCGAGAGGTCGATTTTGGCGACCTGCGCCTGTTCCAGGGTCATGTCGTCGCCTCCCAGCCAGTAGGCGCACGTGTACATCTGGGTGCGGTCGAGGAACAGGCGGAAGAAGTCGTCGGAGAGGTCGTAGTGCGACTGCACGTCCTCGAAATGCGGCGTCAACTCGTCGGTCATCCTCGGGGTGCCTTTCCCTGGACCCTGGCGTGTTGTTGCCCGGTAGGCCGCCGGATGGTCCAGTCGCTGTGCGGCTCAGGGGGTTCGTAGGTCGTGCATCACTCTAAGGCGAACTCGGTTGGAGCGCTTGTTCTCTACAGCGCCAGCGCCCCGTCGACCAGCTCGTCGAAACGCTCCAGCGCCTCGTCGGTTTCGGCGTCGATGCCGCGCAGCGGGCCCCGGTCGTCGAGATAGCGCTGCGCGTACAGCCGGGCGACGAGCGCCTTGCGGTCACCGCCGCGGGTCTCCCGCTCCCAGGCGGCCTGCTCGGTGAGCAGCGCGCCGGCGTAGACGTCGCCCATGAACTGGGCCAGCGGAAACAGCCGGGCTTCCGCCAGCTCGCTGTCGAGCTTGCTCCACGCGGTGAGCGCCGCGTCGAGGTCCTCGACGCGGCCGGCCACCAATTGCGTGGTCTTGTCGTCGCCGGACACCGACACCGCGTCGCGCAGCCGCGCCAGCAGCGGCTCGTGCGCGGCGGCCCGCTCGATGCCGCGGCGCACGTCGAGGCACAGGATGTTGTCCGGGCCCTCCCAGATCGTGTTCACCTGCGCGTCGCGCAAAAGCCTTGCCACCGGCCAGTTTTCGATGTAGCCGTTACCGCCGTGGATTTCGATCGCGTCCGAGGCCGCGGTGATCCCGAGCCGGCACACCTTGAGCTTGGTGACGGGCACCGCGATGCGTTGCCGCACGGCGCGGGGCTGGCGATGGTTGGCCGCGCCGGTTCCGTCGAACACCAGCGCCTGCGCCGCCTCGACGTCGACGATCATCTCGGCGAGCTTGCGCCGCATCAGCGGCTTGTCGATCAGGGCGCCGCCGAACGCGTGGCGCTGCCGGGCGTAGCACAGCGACTCGACCAGGGCGCGGCGCGCGTTGCCCAGCCCGAACAGCGCGATGCCAAGGCGCGCGGCGTTGGTCAGCTCCATCATGCGGCCGAGCCCCTTGCCGTCGGACGGGCCGGCGTCGGCGGCGCCGGATTCGCCGGACAACAGAAACGCCTCGGCGTCAACGAATTCCACCTCGCCGGAGGCCACCGAGCGGGTGCCGAGCTTGTCCTTGAGCCGGCGCACTCGCACCCCGTTGCGGGAACCGTCGCGCCGGGTGCGCAGCACCAGGAAGTTGGCGACGCCGCGGCTCGAGTCCGGTGCACCCTCGGGCTTGGCCAGCACGACGAACGCCTCGCCGGCGCAGTTGGACGCAAACCACTTGACGCCGTTGAGCATCCAGGCGTCACCGGCGCGCGTCGCGGTCGTCTCCAGCGCGCCGAGGTCGGACCCGCCGGTGCGTTCGGTCAGCAGCTGCGCCGTCTCGCCCGCCCACTCCCCGGAGGCGAACTTGGCCAGCACGTGCTCGCGCACGTCGGGCGGGGCGTAGGCGGCCACCAGCGACTGGACCATGCCGCCGCCCGTCCCCAGCGCGCAGCCCATCCCGATGTCGGCCTGGTTGAGCAGATAGTTGGACGCGAACAGGCCCAGCCCCGAACTCACCCGGGCGGCGCGCGCGTCGTCGCGCAGCGCCTGCTGGGCATCCAGCACCGCGCGCTTGGACTGCGTGAACGACGCCGGCATGACGACCCGGCTGACGTCGTGCCCCCACTTGTCGTAGCGCTCCAGCCGGGGCGGGTTGCGGTCGGTCTCCTCGGCCCACCGGGCGACGGGGCCGCCCATCAGCTCGCCCATGCGCGTCAGATGGGGCTCGACCACGGCCAACTCGTCGGGGCTGAGGTAGTAGGCCATGGTGAACCGCAGGGTGGGGTCGGTGAGGTACCAGTTGAGACCCACGGCGCCGCGGTACCTGTCGGTGTCGTAGCGCTGCGCCTTGTCCGGCCCGGAGAATGGAGAAAACCGACTCATACGGCGACGGTATTACAGGCGAAACACCACGCGGTAGACGTCGACCCGTGGGTTCGCTCGATCACGCGGCCGGGCGAAGACCCGGAGTCGACTCTGCCGCATGCGACCTCGGCTGGGCCGGGAGTCCAGACCAGCCGACATAGGTCAGGTACAGCCCGATCAACGCGAAGGCGACGCAGGCCGAGATCCACCAGCCCTGCGCGCCGATCATGTTGTGGGCCAACGAGACCAAGGCCTGGGGAAAGGCGAACAGAAGCAGCCCGCGCAGCGTGATCAGCCAGCCGAGCAGCGACACGATGATCGCCGCGGCGCCGCGCCAAATTTGGTGTGCGGCGACGATGAAGAGGCCGAACAGCAGGATGAAGGCGCCGGCCACCCACGTCCACAGCGAATTCGCCTCGAACTGCGACAGCAGCGCCTGCATGTCCGAGGCCCGGGCCACAGCCGTGGCGTCGACGATGACGAGGAAGGGACCGAGTGCCCGGGCGAGCATGCGCGTGCGCGCCTGAGACTCTGGTGAACCGCTCATCGCTGTACCTCCGATCCGTACCCCTCCAGCCGACCACTCTGCGGAAGCGCCGGGTAGGGACCCAAGTCCCGTCCGTTCGGGGCCTTGGACCCCACACCCCTTCCGCCCGGGCCAGCGGCGGCGCATGATCGGCTCAGCGGCCAACGATCAAAGGGGGTCGATGATGAAAGCCGATGTAGGCGATTGGCTCGTGGTCAAGGGCACGACGACGGAGCTGGCGGATCAGCGCGGCGAGATCACCGAGGTGCGCGGCGCCGACGGCGCGCCGCCGTATGTGGTGCGCTGGCTGTCCAGCGGCCATGTGGCGACGGTCTTTCCGGGCACCGACGCGCTGGTGGTCACCGCGGCCGAACAACAACGGTTCGACGAACGCGCGCAACACCGGGTCGGGCACTGAGGCGGGTTACGCCGGCACCACAAATTCGGACGTGTAGAACTCGGCCGGGTTCTGGGAGTGCGGGTCGCCGCGCTCGACGATCACCCAGACGCCCGTCGTGCCCTGGCGAAGGCTGTCCGAGACGGTCACCGTCGCGTTGCCGGCCGCGTCCGTGTCCATGCCGGTGAAGGCGGTGGCGGGATCGCCGGGACCACAGGTGGCCGTCGAGGGAAGGGGCTCCTGGATCAGGCCGACGTCGTAATGGGTGCCCGGCCGATTGGGGATCGTCACGTGCACCTGCGCGACCGCGCGCGATCCGGAGGTGTTGATGAGCGCGGAGCCGGTGCCCAGCGCCGGCCGGGGCACCAATGCGGCCTCGGTCACCCGGCTGAAATCGCACCGGCGCAAAGTGCTGTCCAAAACGACGGTGGTGCCGCCGTCGGCGGCCGCGGTGACAATCCCCAGCGTCGCCGCCGGGCAGGTCATCGCGGCGATCGCCGCACTACAAATGCCTAACCGTGCCTGCGTGTGCATTGGGTCACTTTCACACTTTCCTGTTAGCTGTGCCACAACGGAAAGTAGTTATTGACCGGCGGTTCGCCGCACTAAACATTCGGGCGGCAATTACTCGTGCGTCAATTCCGGCGGTCAGTCGATTTTGTGCCGGATTAATTGGCGCCGGTCCAATAAAACCGTTCGGGTTATCAGGCTTTGATGCGGATCGGTCCCGGCGACCACAACCCGCTGCGGGTCGCGCGGCCCAATTCCAGCTGCGCGGGCACCGCATCCACGAGGGTGTCGAACTTGCGCAGCGAACCCCAATCACGGCCCCAGTCGCGGGACAGGTAGGTGGACATCACGTGGGCGCGCAGCAGCAGGTCGGTGATGCCGAGCAGCCCGCCGTTGGTGCCGTCCTCCCAGGTGTCGGTGTCCATCTTCTTGGCCGAATAGTCCGGCGTGATACGGAATTTCGGGATCTCGGTGACACCGTTGACGTGCAACATGGGCCGCTGGCACGGGAACGCCAGCCCGACCGCCCAGTCCATCAGCACGGGCTGCGTGGAACCGACGTACTCCTGCAGGGAGCGCAGCTCCGGCACGCGCGGCGGGGTCACCGCGATCCAGTCCTCCGGCGTCAGCGACAGGTCCTCGGCGACCACCCGCACGGCGACGGCATCCGCGGGCATCTCGGAGCGGGCGAAGCGCAGGTTGCGCCAGGCCTTCGGCTGCTCCCCGTACAGATCGAAGGGCACCACCCTGCCGGCCGGCCGCACGTCGTCGGCGCCGCCGGGGCCGGGCCTGCCGTACTCCAGCACCACGGTCTGGCCGGTGGTGCGGTGGTGCAGGACGCTGTTGCCGGTGATCTTTCCGGCGGCGGTCACCACCACCAGCGGGTGGCCGTCGTCCGGTTTGGGCAGCCGGTACCAGGCCGACGTCAACCTGCTCTGCTGTTGCGGACCCGTGGTGTAGCTGCCCGCCACCGGCACCCGGTCGGGGTCGAGGCCGTACGGCAGCGGCACCAGCGAACCGTTGACGCCCGGCGCGTCGAGCTTGGTCGGCGCATCCCAGTCGTAGTCGGTGCCGGGCTGCGGCACCGTCGTCTCCTTGATCGACTCGGCCAGCGTGCGTTCCGGGACGCCGTTGGGGGTGAACCCCGTCGGGTTGACACCGCCCAGGGCGCCCAGCGGGCCGTAGTCGCCGGGCAGGGGCGCCATGAAGCCGACGTTGCTGTCGGGCTCGACGAGCACGTCGTCGGCCAGGCCGCAGCCCCCGCTGAACTCGCGCAGGTTGTCCCAGGCATTGGAATAGGTGGGGTACTGGCGAACGATGCCGGCCACCATCGAGGCGATGAACACCAGCGCCATGAAGCCGGCCGCGATGGGGATGGGCGCAGCCGTCAGCGCTCGCGCCAGCCGTCCTTCGCCGCGGCTCCTGGATGCGAAGTGCAGGTAGACCGCCCACAGCGCGGCGATCGCGAATAGTGCGAAAAATATTGTGCTGATGGTGATTCCGACGATCTTCGGCATCGAGCTGTTGAACGGGACGCCGTAGCTGGAGACGTACCACCAGCCGTTGGTGGTGGCGAAACACAGCGCCAGCATGAAGAGCAGCGCCGCCAGGAACGCCATGCGGTTGCGCGACCAGCGCAGGATCTCATGCGACACCAGCACCGTCGTCAGCGCGGCCATCGCCGCCCCCACCGCGGCGAACAGCCCGAAGTGGTGCACCCACTTGGTGGGGGTGAACATCAAAAAGAACATGGTGCCGAAGATGACACCCATCAGCCGCCACGCCGGCCCGCGCGCCACACCGGGAACCCGCTTGCGCCGCAACATGATGAAGACGGCCGTGAACAGGCTTAGCGCGGTGATCAGGAAGCCGAACCGGCGCGACAGCGAGCCGTCGACGGTGGGCAGGATCAGGTAGTAGTAGCGCAGGTTCTCGGTGTACCAGGCCTGGCTGGGCCCGATCGCGGTGCGAATCCTGGTGGCTTCCAACACCGTTGACAGCGTCTGGTCGGCGAACACCACGGTCAGGATGACCGCGCCCGCGGCCAGCATGGGTGCCACCAGGGGCCACGTGCCGACCAGCCGGTGGCGCCGCACCAGGATGCGCAGGATCGGGCGCCCGCCGGCGATCAGCGCGGCGACCGCGATCAGCCCGGTGGGCTGGACGCCGAGCGTGAAGGCGGCGGTGATGACCGCCAGCGCCGCGGGTGTCAGCCGGCTGTACCGCATGGAACGTTCGATCAGCACGTAGGTGATCAGCGAACCGACGGCGATGATCGGCTCGGGACGCAGGCCGTTGTTGAACGGCATCCAGGCCGTCAGCAGCACCATCCCCGCCGCCCAGTTGGCGGCCTTGCTGGAGGCGACCGCGGGTCCCAGCCGGGGGAGCACCTCGCGCGACAACAGCAGCCAGCACACGATCCCGGCGATCAGGTCCGGCAACCGCATCCACAGGCTGGCGTCGGTGACGTGGGTCATCAGCGCCAGCAGGTTGTAGTACCAGCCGAAGGGGTCCTCCGGGCTGCCGAACCAGCGGAAGTAGTTCGACATGTAGCCGGCCCGGTCGGCGACCCGGGCCATGCCCAGGATGTAGCCGTCGTCCGACGAATTCGCCCCGATCACATGCCAGAGCACGAACCCGAAGAGCACGGTGGCGTCGGCCAGGGTGAACGTGCGCCAGTTCGCCGGGATCAGCCGGCGCATCCGGTGACCGTCCAGCTGGTCGAGGCGCCACAGCGCGATCAGCGCGACGATGGTGGCCACGATCGCCAGCACCATCGCGGACAGCTTCAGCGTCGTCGGGGTGGTGGAGAATCGGGTGTCGATCGTCGCCGACAACGTCAAGCCCGGCGGGGCCGGCCCGCTCAGGTCGGTGAACACCCCAACGATCTGCGGCCGCAGGTTCGGGTCGGGGAAGCCGCCCGTGATCGGTTTGCCCGTCGAATCGCTCAGCCCGACGAAGGTGGCGTAGGCGCCGGTTTTGGTCGACGTGATCTCGATGCTGGAGCATCCGGGGACACCCGCGGCGCCGGCCACCTGATCCCGTGGCGCGCTCGCGATCACCACGTTGCGGTCGGTGACGTCGACGCGCTTGCCGTTGACGACGACGAACAGCGCGTTGAGCGCGGCGTCCTTGCCCTTCTTGGGCGCGGTACTCAGCACCACCCCGCCCTCGGGCGGCAGGCTGCGCACCACCGAGCACGGCACGCTCGCCTTGAGGTCGACGGGCGTCAGCGAGATCAGCGGCGCCGTAACGTTGTTCAGTTGACCGCTTTGCGGCCAGTTCAGGGTGGCGGTGGTCTGCACGACGGGCAGCAGCGGGGTGGCCACCGACAGGACGAAGCCGAGGAGCCCGGCGATCGTCGCCACCCAGCGGGTCATCCGCACGCCGTCGCGGGTCTGGGGCCGCGCGGTGGCCGCCTGTTCGTCGATCATGCTCATGGGAGGGCCCTGATCGGTCCTTGCCGGGTCCAGCCGTGCACGGTGATCACGCCCCGCTCGACGGCGGCGTCCGGCGCCCGATCGCTCGCCACCAGCGGGAAGTACTGCTCGACCGATCCCCAGTCGCGGTGCCAGTCGCCGCGCAGGTACGTCGAGATCGTCGAGGTGCGCAGCAGCGCCTGGGTGAACAGGAACGGCCCGCCGGTCTCGCTGGCCTGCCACCCGTTCGACGACGACGCCGTCTGCTTGTGGTCGGGCAATATGCGGTAGCGCGGAAGTTCGGCAACGCCAAGGTGTTCGGAGAATGGCCGCTGGCACGGGAAGTTGGCGGCGGTGGCGATGTCCATCAGCACCGGTGTCCGCGATCCGATGAGCTGCTGCAGGGTCTGCAGCACCGGAACCCGCGGGGGGGTGAACGCAAACCACTGCTCGGAGCTCAGGTTCGGGTCGTAGGCGACGATGCGTGCCACATTGGCCTCCGGCGGCGCCCACGTCAACGGGAACCGCAGGTTGCGCCACGCCGGCTCCGGCCCGATGTCGATCGGCTCCACCTCGGCGAGCGGCTGGGTGGTGCCGTCGGGGCGGGTGACGCCCCATTGCAGTTTCAGCGGCTGCCCGTAGGTGAAGGTGCCGTCCTCCTTGTGCGACCAGATCGCGCCGGACGCCGACACCACGACGATCGGCCGGTCGCCCGCGCGCACTTTCCAATCGGGAGGCAGCTGGTACCAGGCCGAGGTGGCGGTGGCGGCCAGCGAGTTTTCCCCGTAGCTGCCCATCACCGGGGTGCGCGCCGGGTCGAGGCCGAACGGCAGCGCCGCGTGCGAACCGTTGACACCGGCCGGGCCCTTGCCGCCGGCCGTGCCCGCGGAATCGCTCATGGCCGCGTTGGGCTTGTTGGGTGACGCGTCGGAATTCACCACCCCCGGTTTGGTGACCACCGGGTAGGACCTCAGGTCGTCGCCCACTCCGTCGGGGGTGAAGCCGACCGGACTGGCGCCGCCGAGGGGACCGGCGGGGCCGAACGCCTGCCCGGGCGCCGGCTGCAGCATGCCGGCATTGGGGTCGGGCTCGGTCAGCACGTCGTCGGCCATGGCGCAGCTGGTGGGCGAGAGACCCGACCTGAGCGCGGCGAGATTGGCCTTGCCGGTGGTGTAGAGCGGGTAGCGGAAGACCGCGCCCTTGGTCAGCGAGGCGACCTCGCCGACGACCATGATCATCGCGACGACCAGCAGGGGGGTGGACGCCAGGACGCGGTTGCGCCGGTTGTCCTTGACCTCGGTGTGGCCCGCGTAGTCCATGCGGAAGTGCTGCCAGGCGGCCA
Source organism: Mycobacterium alsense (assembly GCF_002086635.1). GTDB lineage: Bacteria > Actinomycetota > Actinomycetes > Mycobacteriales > Mycobacteriaceae > Mycobacterium > Mycobacterium alsense. Next base: position 45,258 of record NZ_MVHD01000020.1, read on the forward strand.
GCAGGCCGGTGATGATCGACAACGTCAAGAACATCGACGTCACCGGGTGGCTGGCGACGACCGGCTGGATGTCGTACCACGGCACCCCGTAGTTGGAGACGCCGAACCAGCCGTTGATGCCGGAGGTCGCCACCGCGAGCACGAACAGCAGCGCGGTCACATACAGCGTCAGGTTGCGCCGGCTGTGCAGGCCGATGCGCGCGAGCGTGAAGGCGGTGACCGCGCCCAGCGCGCCGGCCAGCCCGGCGAACGCGCCGAACTGCACGGCCCACTTCGTCGGCGTGAACGTCAGCAGCAGCAGGCCGATCGCGGTGGTGCCGATCAACCGCCACGCCGGGCCGCTGGCAAGGCCCGGCACCGAGCCGCGGCGCAGCAGCACCACCAGCATCCCGAACAGGCACAGCAACATCACCAGCACGGCGAACCGCCGCGCCATCGAGCCCTCGGCGTTGCTTTCCACGGTGAGGAAGTAGTAGCGCAGCCACTCCTGGTACCAGGCGATCGTCGGCCCGACCTTGTACTTGATCCGCGCCGCCTCGGCGACGGTGGCCAGCGTCTGGCTGCGGAAGACCACCACCGTGATCAGCGACAGCGACGCCGCCAGCACCGCCAGCGGGGCCAATAGCCCGTCGGTGGTGCGGCGGCGGCGGATCACCTGCGCGATCGCGCGCGCGCCGGTCAGCAGCGCGGCGACGGCGATCAGCCCCTGCGGCGCCAGGGTCACGGTCAGCATCGCGACCACGATGGCCACCGCGGCGGGGGCCAGCCGTCCCAGCGCGATGGCGCGTTCGACAAGCACCCAGGTGACCAGCACGCCGAGCGCGATCAGTGGCTCGGGCCGCAGGCCGTTGTTGAACGGCAGCCACGCGGCCAGAAACACCGCGCCCGCGGTGAACACCGCCACCCGGTTGGCGGCCAGGCCGCCGCGCGCGGGGCCGAGCCGGCGCAGCAGCCAGTGGCCGATGATCAGCCAGCACGCGATCCCGGCGAGCGTGGCCGGCAGCCGCATCCACACGCCGGCGGTGCTGACCGTCGCCAGTTTGGACAGCACCGCCAGATACCAGTCGAACGGCGCCTCGGTGGTGCCGAAGTACCGGTAGTAGTTGACGACGTAGCCGGCCTTGGGCGCGACGCGGGCGATGGTCAGGTTGTAGCCGTCGTCCGAGGAGGTGGCGCCGACGACGTGCCAGAGCAGCAGCGTCGCGATCACCCCGGCGTCGGCGAGCCAGGCCGCCCAGTGCACCCGGGCCAGCCGCGCGATGGGCGCCCGCCAGTCGACCCGCACGGCGCCGCGGCCGCGCCGATCCAGGCTCGCCATCGCGAGGATGGCGACGAGGACCGCCAGCGCACCCACGACGAGCACGACCTGCTTGATCGCGGTGGGCGCCAGGATGAACCGGGTGTCGACGTCGACGCGGGCCGACAAGCCGGGCTGCGGGGGCACTTTCAGGTCGGTGAAGATCCCGCCGACCTGTGGCTTCTTCTCGGCCGGCAGCACCCCGGAGGCGCCGGGTATGCCGACGAAATCCGCGCCGGCCGCCCCCACGTCGGCCCAGATGTGCAGCACGCTGCAGGCCCCGGCGGCGACGGCCGAGCGCTGTGCCACGGCGGCCACGGTGTCGCGGAACGCCACGACGATCACGTTCTTGTCGGCGCGCACGAAGAGGCCGTTCTTGCCGGTGTCCACCCCGCCGGCCGGCAGGGTCGAGACGACCAGGCCGCCGTCCGCGGGCAGGGTCGCCATGGCCGAGCAGGGGACGGAGATGTCCAGCGAGCGCGGCGCCCCGGACACCAACGGGGCGGTGACCTGGGTGACATGCCCGTCGGCGCCGGTGCCCTGGGGCCACAGGACGGTCGCGGTCGTCTGCTTCGCCGGCAGCAACGGAACGATCAGGCACAACAGCAGGCCGAGCAGTCCCGCGACGGTGGCGATCAACGCGATGCGTTGCGGTCGCTCATTACCGTCGTGGCGCACGAGGCTCGATGGTAAGCGACGCCGCGTTCCGGCATGAGGATGCAGGGCCGCGAAGCGGGGCACCTGCGGGTTCTCGCCGAGCCCGCGTTCAGCGCGCTTGGTGGGGGGTCAACCGCGATCTGTGCGCAGCCTCGGTGCGTCGCGCGCCGCCGGGGGGAATTCGGGCGGTTTGCCGCGCCCGATGGACGAAATAAACTCTCGTCGCGACACTTGCGTTCAAAATGGGGACCCGAGGGCCTCAAGAACGGCCCCGATCATTCGGGAGGCTGGCAGCGCGATGACGAACATTGGTCTCGGGTTCGGCGCCTTGGGACCGTTGCTGATGACCAGCCACGGCGTGCGGGTGCCGGTGGGTGCCCCGAAGCAGCGGGCGGTGCTGGCCATGCTGCTGATCAACCGCAACCGCCCGGTGTCCGTCGACTCGTTGATCAACGCGGTCTGGGACGAGGATCCGGTGCCGGCCGCGCGCACCAGCATCCAGGCCCACATCTCCAACCTGCGCCGGCTGCTCCGCTCCGCGGGCGCCGACCCCTACCAGGTGCTGGCCAGCGCCCCGCCCGGGTACCAGCTCAGCGTCGCCGACGCCGATTGCGACCTGGGGCGCTTCACCGCGGCGAAGGTGGCCGGGACCCAGGCCGCCGCGGCGGGACACTACGAAGACGCCAGCCGGAACCTGTCGTTGGCGCTGGGCGAGTGGCGCGGGCCGGTGCTCGACGACCTGCGCGGCTTCGCCTTCGTCGACGCGTTCGCCACCGCGCTGACCGAAGAAAAAGTGGCGGCTCACACCGCCCGCGCGGAAGCGGAGATCGCGTGCGGCCGGGCCGACGGGGTCATCGGGGAACTCGAGGCGCTCACCGCCGAACATCCCTACCGCGAACCGCTGTGGGCGCAGCTGATCATCGCCTACTACGTGACCGAACGTCAGTCCGATGCGCTGGGCGCCTACCGGCGGCTGAAGACGGCGCTGGCCGAGGGGCTCGGCATCGACCCCGGCCCGACGGTCAGCGCCCTGCACGAGCGGATCCTGCGCCAAGAGCCGTTGGGCGCCAAGGCGAGCGACCTGACCACGCACCGACGCGGCAGCTTCAGCTTCGAGCCGACGACCTCGTCGCTTCCACTCGCGGAGTCCGCGACGACGCCGGCCGGGCTGCGCGGCGCGCGGGGCCGGCTGTACCGGCTGACGGGCGCGATCACCCGGATCGGGCGTTTCACCGACAACGACATCGTGCTCGACGACACCGACGTCAGCCGCCACCACGCCGTGATCACCGACACCGGAACGGGTTTCATGATGACCGACCTGCGGTCGACCAACGGCGTGGAGGTCCAGGGCCAGCGCATCCGGGGCAGCGCCACCCTGGCCGACGGCGACCACATCCGCATCGGCGGACTGGACTTCACCTTCGAGATCGACCCCGCCTGACGGCGCTACCCGCCCAGCCGCGCGGCCAGCGTGCCCAGGCCCGGCCCGTCGAGGTCGGCGAGGGCCGCGGGGCGCCCGGACATCGCCATCAACAGCGCCTCCCCGGGTCCGGTGACCTCGGGCCCGCTGCCGTGTGACCAGTCGATGTCGTTGGCGCGCAGGCGAAGTCCCCTGATCCGGCGCCCGGCTCCCAGCCTCGGGTTGCCCGGCACCAGGCCGAGCACCCGCTCGAGGCGCTCGGCCGGGACGCTGCGCGGCCGGCCCAGCGCCCGGCGGATGTCCTGGTGGTGGATCGTGCCGTCGACGAGCGCGATCATGCCGCCGAATCCCGCTGTCAGCCCCCGGGGTTCGAGGTGGTTGCGGAGGAATTCCAGCAGCTGTTGGGGATTCAGCTTCGCGAACTCGTCGACGCCCACCTGGTTGGCCCGCACGATCCAGCCCTTGGCGAACCGCCCGAACAGCCCTACGGCACCGAGCTCCTCGTAGCTGATCACATGCGCCACAACATCTTTGACGGTCCATTTGGAGCACAGGCTGGGTGCCTCCCAGTCCCGCGGAGACAGCGTGGCCAGAAAATCCGCGAGGTCGGCCCGCTCGGCTCGGGCCATCGTCATCAGCGGGGCCGTCATCGGTGGACCCCGGTGCCGAGCAGGCTTGCGTAGCGGTCCAGATACAGCGGCCAGCCCGCGTCGCCGTCGATGCCCTGCGCGACGGACTCCCAGCCCGGACCATGGCGGTCCAGGTGCCGGTGTTCGAGCTCCACGCGCGTGCGCCCGCCCGACTCGGCGGTGAAGCGCACCTCGACCTCGCTGGCCTTGGCCGGGTCGGCCTCCAGCTGCCAGGTGGGGCCGATGTCCCAGGTGAAGGTCACGCGGTGGGGCGGCTCGTAGACGAGGATGCGCCCCCAGCGGCACACGCTGCCGTCGACGCCGCGGTCGTAGAGGTGCCCGCCCACGCGCGGCTCGAGGACCGTCTCGGCGATCGGGACGGCGAGCAGGTTGTGCTCGCGGGGCTTGAAGTCGCCGAACCGGCCGGTGAAGACGGCGAACGCGCGCTCGATCGGGGCGTTGACGACGACGCTGTGCGCGACGTTCGGGGTTCGGGTCATGACGGTTCTCCTTTGCTCTCGACTTCCCGTTCGTCCCCCTCGTCGAGGGCCCGGGCGTAGTTCGCCAGCGCCTGGGCCCAGAACCGGTCGAGCTCGGCGCGCAGCGCCTCCAGCCCGGTCGGGTCGAGCTGATAGAGGCGACGAGTTCCCGCGGCCCGGTCGCGGACCAGGCCCGCCGATTTGAGGACCTTGAGGTGCTGCGAAACGGCCGGCCGGCTGACGGGCAGGTCGCGAGCCAGTTCGCCGACGGCCGCCGGGCCGTGCACGAGCCGCTCCACGATGGCGCGCCGCGTCCCGTCGGCCAGCGCCACCCATGCGTCGGCGCGGGCCGTTTGGTAAGTGACCACGAACCGTAAGCGTACGCTTACCAATGCGCCGGATCAACGGACAAGAATTTCGCAAGGATTCCACTGGGACCCGGCAAGCGCTCGGCGCCACGCTTCGACCATGAACAGCATCAAACGGATCCTCGCCGGGGCGCTGCTGTCGGGCACCGTCGCGGCCGCCGGGTTCGGGTTGGCCGCGGGCCCCGCCCAGGCCAACCCCCGTGGCCCATACCAGTGGTGTCCGGGGCAGCACCTGCCCGAGCCCGACGTGGTGTGGGACATGAACGCCTGCCACACCTGGTATTGGGTCGACTACGGATTCCAGGCCAACCGCGGCCAGTTCGTTTACGAGGGTGAAAGCCCGCCGCCGAATCTAGGCTGTATCCCCGGGCTGTGCCTGCCCGGGCTGTGACGACCATCGATCACGAAGGAATTAATAAAGGAATCAGCCATGAACACCCCTCGAACGTTGAAGCGGATGCTCGCCGGCGCGGTGCTGTCGGCCGGCGTGACGATGGCGGGCTTCGGCGCGGCCACCGGAACTGCGCACGCGGACGCCTGGGCGGAGGGCCCGCACCAATGGTGCCCGGGGCAGCCCCTGCCCCAGGCCGACATTCAGTGGGACATGGGAGCCTGCCACACCTGGTACCTGCTCGTGGGCGGCCCGAAGGGCAACGTCGGTGGCCGGTGGAACACGATCTGGGACGGCCCCAATCCGCCCGCGCCAATCCGTAAGCCGCCCGGAAATTGCGGCCTGTTCTTCTGCCCGGAGCCGCCCGGAAGCTGACGGCACATCGGCGCTTTCGCGGCGCCAGGCTTGCGCAGGGGCGCTGGGGGGCGCTAGGTGCTAGGTCTTGCGCAGCGGGGCCGGACCCCACAGGCCGCTGCGCATGGTCGTGCCCAGTTGCAGCCGGGCGGGCTGCGCGTTGGGGTAGTACGGCGTCAACCGTTGCAGCGAACCCCAGTCGCGCGACCAGTCGTCTTTCAGATAGGTGGCCATCGTGGTCGCCTTCACCAGCAACTCGGTGACGCCCAGCGGCCCGCCGCCGTTGTTGTCCATCACCGGTGAGTTGGCCTCGGCGCCGAACCGGTCGGGCAGGATGCGCCATTTCGGGGTCTCGTCGACGCCGTTTTGGTGGCCGAACGGGCGCTGGCAGGGGAACGCGAGGCCCACCAGCCAGTCCAGGAACACCGGGTCGGCGGAGCCCACCACGTCCTGCAGCGTGCGCAGCTGCGGAATCCGCGGCGGGGTCAGCGCGATCCAGTGCTGCGGCGCCAGGTCTTCGTCGTCGGCGACGAGGCGCACCTGGGTGGCGTCGCGCGGGATGGCCGACAGCGGCAGCCTCAGGTTGCGCCAGGCCGGGGAGGCGCCGACGTCGGCGAATTGGAAGGAACCGCCGGGGTGCCCGCCGGCCGCCTGCTCGTCGGTGGCCCACTGCACTTGGACCTCTCGCGGGTCGAAGCGGCCGGCCGCGCTGACTACCAGCAGGGGGCGGGTCCGGTCCCGCGCCGGCAGCCGGTACCAGCCCGACCTCAGCCGGGCGGGCACCTGGATGCCCGATCGCCAGCTGCCCAGCACCGGGGTGCGGGCCGGATCGAGGTTGTAGGGCAGCTGGGCCGCCGAGCCGTTGATCCCCGGCGCCGGGGTCGTGCCGCCCTCGGTGCCGGCCTCGGCGCCGGTGACCAGCCTGTCGTCGTTGACGAAGCTGCGGTCACCCGGGCGTTCCATCACCGGGTCGGCGCGGACGTCGGCGGGAATGCCGTTGGGCGTGAAGGCTTCCGACAGGCCCGCTCCCAACGCGTCGCGCACCGGGACCGACACCGGCGCCAGCATCCCGGGGTTGGGATCCTGCTCCACCATGACGTCCTCGGCCAGCCCGCAGGACTTGCCGGTCAGGGCCTCCAGGTTGGACCGGCCCACCGACCAGGCGGGGTATTGGGCGGTCATCGCCAGTGTCAGCGACGCGACCTCGAACAGCACCAGCGCCCAGGTCGCAAATGCCAACGGTGACTGCACGATTCGGGCCACCCGTGCCCCGTAGCGGGTTTTCGGCGGCCCGCTCTCCGGGGCGACGAAGTGGAACCACGCCGCCACCAGCAGCACCAGCAGGGTCAGCGCCAGCAGCGCGGTGGCAAAGGCGTAATGCCACTTGGGGAACGAATTCGACCACGGCACACCAAAATTGGACACGTACCACCAGCCGTTGACGCTGGCGAACGACATAGCCACCAGGAACAGCACGACCGCGGCGAACACCGTTCGGTTGCGCCGCGACCGCATCGCCACGGAGGTCACCGCGACCGCGGCCAGCGCGCCCAGCGAACCGGCCAGCCCGGCGAAGACGCCGAAGTGATGGGTCCACTTGGTGGGGGTGAACATCATCGCGAGAAACGAGATGATGGTGATCCCGACGATGCGGCGGCTCGGCCCGGCCGCCGTGCCCGGAATTCGGCCCTTGCGCAACGACATTGCCACCGTGATGCCGAGCGCGAGGAGCACCGCCAGCACGGCGAAGCGCCGCGCGACGGACCCGTCGGGGCTGGCCATGAACAGCCGCTCGTAGCGGATGTGCTCGTCGAACCAGCTCAGGCTGGGCCCGAGCGCCCGCTTGAGCGCGGTCGCCTGCATTTCACCGGCCAGGGTCTGGTCGCGGAAGATCAGGATCACCGCGACGGTGACCGCGGCCACCAGGGGCGCCACCAGCGGCAGCGCGCCGAAGCGGGTGGAACGCCGGTGCAGGATCGTGCGCAGCGGCCCGATCGCGACCAGCAGCGCGCCGATCGAGGCGATGCCGGTCGGCCCGGAGAACAGCGTCAACGCGCCGATGATGCACGCGATCGCCACCGGCAGCAGGCGGTTGGTGGCCACCGCGCGTTCCACCGAGCACCAGGTGAGCAGGATGCCCAGGGCGATGATCGGCTCGGGTCGCAGGCCGTTGTCGAGCGGCAGCCACACGGCCAGGAACGTGCCCGCCGCGGTCCACGCCGCGGCCCTGTTCTTCTTGACGGCATTACCCAGGCGGGGCATGACTTCGCGGCTGATCACCCACCAGCACGTCAGGGCCATGGCCAGGGTGGGCAACCGCATCCAGATGCTGGTGGTGCTGACGTGGGCCCACAACGCCAGCAGGTCGTAATACCAGCCGAATGGCGCCTCGGGGGTGCCCAGCCACCGGTAGTAGTTGGCCATGTAGCCGGCGTGCTCGGACACCCGGGCCATGGTCAGGATGTAGCCGTCGTCGGAGGTGTTGGCGCCGACGAAGTGCCACCACACCAGGACGGCGATGACCAGGGCATCCAGGCCGCCGATCGACCACCACCGCGCGGGCAGGAAGCGGCGGTGCCGGGTGCCGTCGGCGGTGTCGAGAATGTGAAGGGCGACCAGGCCAGTGATGGTTAGCGCCACCCCGAGGATCATCGCGGCCATCTTCAGCTGGCTGGGGCTGCTGCTGTAGCGGGTGTCCACGGTCGCCGAAAAGCTCAGGCCCGGCGGGGCCGGCCCGGCCAGATCGGTGAAGACGCCGACGATCTGCGGCCGGAAGTCGTAGCCGCTCTTCTCCCCGCGCAGCGGCGAGCCGGGATGCTCGGCGTTGGGGCCCTGGGTCAGGCCGACGAATTCGGCGACGATGCGGTCGGCGTGCGCGGTGAAGGTCAACCGCTGGCAGGCCGGGCCGAGCACCTGGCTCAACGGGGCGGTGACCACCGGGACGTTGCGGACCACCAGCACCAGGTCGTCGTTGGCGCGCTGGATGAGCAGCCCCCGGTCGACGGCCTTGGGCGCCTGCTTGGGCACCGTCGAGAGCAGCACCGTCTTGCCGGCGTTGCCCGGGCCCGCCAGCCCGGCGGCGGCCTGACAGGGCACGGTGACGTTCAAGTCGGTGGCGACGTAGCCGATGAGCGGCGCCTCAACGCTCCCGAACGTGCCGTTTTGCGGCCAGTTCAGCTGGGCGGTGGTCTGATCGACCGGCAGCAGGGGGGTGGCGATCGCCAGCAGCGCCCCCAGGAGACCGGCGACGGTGGCAACCACCCGTGCGATCCGGTGGTTTCCTCCCGCGTCGTCCACGGGGGTAGATGGTAGTTCTTCGACCAAGTCAGCCGAGGTTTCGGTGGCCATCAGCCGCCCGTCACCGCTGGGCCGCCGGCTTGCGGATGGCCAGCACGAACGGGCCGACGCTGTCGACGACGAAGCGCGGGTCGGCGAACAGGGCCGCCGGCAGGTCGACCGTGTAGCGGCGGACGTTGGGCTGGTTGGGGTACACGTCCTGGGCCAGCCGCAGCGTGTAGTTACCGTTGGCGCCGCGGCGCATGAGGAACACCGTCGGCGGCGGCCACGGCGAGGCGTCCAGCGCGCGGATGAACTCGTCGGCGGTCTTGAGCTTGGACCACTTCTCGATCTGCGCGGCCCGCAGGTCGAACTGCGCCAGCGGGTTGGCGTAGTGCGACGTCAGGCCCTGGAATCCCCAGTAGGGGTAATAGGACAGGAAGCTGTAGTCGGCGGTCATCACCACGATCTCGTCCCGCGGCTTGCCGGTGGTCTTGCGGATGGCGGCGTCGATGTCGGAGTAGAACTTCTCCGAACTCGGCGGCCGGCGGTCGCCGCGCTGGCCGTAGCCGTCGGTGTCGGTGTAGGCGATGGTCAGGTCCGGCCGCAGCACGTCGGGGATGTCCTGGCTGAACGCGATCGCGGCGGCCAGGCCGATCGCCGCGGCCACCGGCGGGACCGCGCGGCTGCCACCCCAGTTTTTGCGCGCCAACGCCTGCAGGCCCTCGAGGAAGCCGAACGCGCCCGCGGCGACCAGCAGCACGCTCAGCGTCGGCTGCAGCCGGAACGACAGCAGCGTCACGCGCGCCAGCGTGGCCAGCATCGACAGCAGTGACCACAGGTAGATGGACAGCACCCCGATGGCAAGGGCGCCCGCGCGCACGGACGACCCCGCGCGCACCACGAGCCACAGCGTGCCCAGCAGGCAGATCGCTCCCAGCAGCGAGAACTGCAGCATCGGGAAGGTCAGCACGGCGCCGTCGGCCGGCAGGTAGTGCTGGGCGCTGCCGCTGTTGCTGACCGGGTTGCCGGCCACGCGCAGCAGGAACGGCAGCCAGGTGACGGCCGCGACAGCCACCGCGATGACGCCGGCGACCGCCAGCCGGCGCAGCGGGTCCAGCGCGGCCCTGGCGCCGCGTCGCCGCCACCGGGCGGCGGCCACCAGCAGCGCCATCAGCACCACGGTGAACGCGCTGAACGCGCACAGCAGCGTGTACCAGGTGGCCGTCCAGCCGAGGAACAGCCCGGCGCCGATCACCGCCGCCCAGCCGGCCCTCGGCCGCGGCGCGGCGCCCGCGCGCAGCCCCGACCACGCCAGCACCAGCACCGGTGGCAGCAGCACGGTGATCATCGCGGAGTAGGGCTCCGGCGAGCCGTAGGCCAGCGTCACCGCGGCGGTCGCGGCCGTGACGACCAGCGCGTACTCGAAGCGGATCAGCCGCCACCACAGCACGAGCGCGGCGGCGACCGCGATGGTGATCGAGGTGATCGCCCACGGCTTGTAGATCTCCCAGGCCGGCGCCCCCGTCAACGCCGCGGCGCGGCCGCCGATCCAGAACCAGCCCGGCGGGTAGAACGGCGGCAGCCCGAGGTAGGTCATGTCCTGCAGCGCCGGGCTGTCGGCGAGGCGGGTGAGGTATTCGGTGCGGAACTGCTGGTCGACGGAGATCCCGAACAGGTACAGCCGGGTCGCCCCCAACGGCATGCCCAGCGTCACGACGGTGAAGGCGGAGACGAACGCGAGCCCGCCCACCTGGGCCGGCACCCGATAGCCGCGCCGCCACAACCAGCCGACGGCGACCAGCCCGGCCAGGCAGCCGACCTGCCCGACGGTGGTCAGCGCGTGCAGCTGGTTGGAGGACGGGAAGGCCGGCCACTGCACGCGCGAGATCGCGATCAGCGACACCACGGCGACGACGACGGCGACGAGGACCGCCAAAGCCATCTGGCCCAGGGTGGCCAGCGCGTTACGCATACTCAGATTGGCAGCTTGCGGAAGATGCTCCGCGGGATGTGTCGCAACACCATCATCACGTAACGGAATGCTGCTGGCGCCCAAACCAATTCCTTACCTTTTGCGGCCGCGGTCACCGCGAGGTTGGCAACGTACTCCTTGTCGACAGTCAGCGGGGCTTCCTTGATGTGCGCGCTCATCCGGGTCCGCACCTGGCCGGGCCGGATCACCAGGACGCGGACCCCGTGGTCGCGCAACGCCTCCGACAAGCCCAGGTAGAAACCGTCCAGGCCGGCCTTGGTGGAGCCGTAGACGAAGTTGGACCGTCGCACCCGTTCGCCGGCCACCGTGCTCATCGCGATGATCTGACCAAACCCCTGCGCGCGCATCTTCTCGCCGAGCAACACGCCCACCGAAACCGCTGCGGTGTAGTTGATTTCGGCGATCCGCACGGCCTTGCGCTGGTCTTGCCACAGCTCCTCGGCGTCCCCGAGCAAACCGAACGCCACGATCGCCACGTCGACGTCGCCGTTTCCAAAGGCCTGCTCGATCATCTTCGGATGGCTGTCGGTGTCGGTGGCTTCGAAGTCGATCAATTCCACCGATCGGGCGCCCGCGGCCCTCATCTGGGCCACCGCGCCGTCGCGGCCCGGGTCGTCGGGCATGGCCGCCAGGATGATCCGGGCGCGGGCATTTTGCAGGTACCGCTCGCAGATGGCCAACCCGATCTCGGAGGTGCCCCCGAGCAGCAGGATGGTCTGAGGGTTTCCCACGGCATCTAAAACCATTGGCGCACCATCTACAACAGCTCCAAACGTCGGGCCATGTCGGAGGCGAACACCCGCGACGGGTCGACCTTGCGGCGCACCGCGATCCACTCGTCGATCCGCGGATACATGGCGTGAAAGGTGTCGGGGGTGGTGCGAGAATCCTTGGCGGTATAGACCCGCCCCCCGAATTCGAGCACCCGGCGGTCGAGTTCGTTGAGAAACTCGTTGAGCCCGGGCTTGATCGGGAAGTCGACACAGACGTTCCAGCCCGGGATCGGAAAGCTCAGCGGCGCACGGTTGCCCGGGCCGAAAAGTTTGAACACATTGAGAAACGAGTAGTGCCCCGATTTCTGGATGTCGCGGATGATGCCCTTGAATTCGTCGACGGCGGTGGTGGGCACCACGAACTGGTACTGGCCGAAACCGGCGGACCCAAACGCGCGGTTCCACTCACCGAACATGTCCAGCGGGTGGTAGAACTGCGTCAGATTCTGGATCTTGCCGCGGTAAGTGCCGGATTTGCGGTACCACAATTCCCCGATGGGCACGAACGTGTACTTGTTGGCCAACCCGTTGGGGAAGATATCGGGGAAGGTAAGTAGTTGTGGCGCATCGAATTTCAACGGACTGCGGCGCAGCTTGGCCGGTAGCTCGTCGACCGTGGCCAGCCGGCCGCGCGAGATCGCCGCGCGCCCCAGCTTGGGCGGGGCGCTGATCGCGTCGAACCAGGCGCTGGAATACGTGTAGTTGGCTTCACTGCCGTCGCTGTGCAAGGCGATGGTTTCGTCCAGGCCGGCGGTGACGTCGCCGTCGGCGATGAAGTACGCGGTCTCCGTCGGCGTCATCTCGACGGTCGCGCGCAGGATGATGCCCGTCAGGCCGTTGCCCCCGACGGTGGCCCAGAACAGTTCGCAATCGTCACCGGTCGGAGTGAGGTGACGGATCTCGCCGTCGGCGGTCAGCAGTTCCATGCCGCGCACGTGGTTACCGAAGCTGCCGGCGCTGTGATGGTTCTTGCCGTGGATGTCGCACGCGATCGCGCCGCCGATGGTGACCTGGCGAGTCCCCGGCAGCACCGGCACCCACAGCCCGAACGGCAGCGCCGCCTTCATCAGCTGGTCGAGGTTGACCCCGGCGTCGACGTCGACCAATCGGGTGTCGGCGCTGATCGAGTGGATGCGGTCGAGCGCCGTCATGTCGATGACCAGGCCGCCGCCGTTCTGGGCGTTGTCGCCGTAGGAGCGGCCCAGCCCGCGGGCGATCACGCCGCGGTCACCGGCGTTCGCGACCGCCTCCGCGATCTCGTCGGGATCTCGGCTCGAAAGCACCGTCGCCACCGACGGTGCGGTGCGCCCCCAGCCTGTGAGCCGTTTGGTGGTCAACATCGTCAAAGAGGGTACCGCTTGCCCAGGTCGGTCAGCGGATGCGGAAGATCACGGCTCGCTGCACAACGAAGTTGATCACCGTCGCGGTGCCCTGCGCGATCACGAACGCGACCGGTATCGCCCACCCGCGGTAGTGCAGAAGCGCGAGGCACAGGTGGTTGAGGCCGACCTGCACCGCGAACGTGATGCCGTAGAGCACCATGACCGCGATGAACCGCGCGGTGCTCGGCGCCGCCTGAAACGTCCAGCGACGGTTGATCAGGTAGGCGGTGATGGTGCCGGCGACGAAACTGGTCGCTTTGGACAGGTCGACCTGCAGCCCCACCACCTGGTAGAGCACCAAGTAGAGACCGAAGTCGACGATTCCGGCCAGCCCGCCGGTGACGACGAAGCGCCAGACCTGCGTCGTCAGACTCAGCTGGGGGCGCGGCGGCGCGGCATGCGGCATCGACGAGTTATTTGGGCAGCTTGACCGAGATCAGCTCGACCTGGTTCTCACCCTGCGGCGTGGAGTAGGTGACCGTTTCGCCGGCTTTGCGCCCGGCCAGGGCCTGGCCCAACGGGCTGCGCGCGGTCAACGTCTCGGCCTCGTGGCCGACGGGGGTCTCCTCGACGATGGAGATCACGTGCATCGTGACGACCTCGCCGTCGGGGAACCGCAGCGTCACCTCGGTGCCGCCGGGCAGCGTTTCCCCGTCGTCCGACGGCGACGGCCCGCTGCGCAGGCGCCGGTCCAGCTCGTTGATGCGATCGCCGAGGACGACGAGTTCGTCCGCGCGTTGGATCGCCTCGGCGGCGTCTCCGTGGTCACCGACCATGCCGCGGTCGTTTTTCACCTCGAGTTCGAGGCGGTCGCGCCGCTGCTTGAGCCGGTCCAGCTCCGCGGCGAGGTTCTCCTTCGCCGCGTCCGCCGCCGATCGGGCTTTTTTTCTCACGTCGTCGACCTGATTTCCTGTCTGCCGTCGCTGCTGACCTGTAGCGCTACAGTGTTGCACCAACCGTCAAGCAGCCGCCACCCTACGCGGCGTGCGGGTCGTTGTTCCACACGTGCATACCCACAAGGGCGGCGGATCTACTCCCGGGGCGTCGCCGGCTGGCCCGCGGCCAGCTGATACAAACCGACTAAGGACCCGGATCGCCCTCGATGATCATGGGGGCCACTTGCCGGTTTGCTCCGCCGTTACTCACCCAGGCCTGGGAGTGCGGGCCCATCATGCCGAACATGAAGTGGTGGCAAGCGCCCATGTCCCAGTCCGGCGTCCCGCCGCTGGGCTGCGGCAAAGGCATTCCGGGACACCAGATGTAGCTGCACGCGTGATAGTTGCACATCGATTTCGGGTAGGTGAAGGCGTGCGCCGTCCCCGCCGCAAGCCCGAGGGCGGCGAGCGCGGTGCCGCCCGCCAGCAGGGCGCCGGCGAGTGCCCGCTTGATGCGGTGAGCCGTGTTCATGTCCCGATTCCCTCCTTCTCCGGGGCCGGACGATTCGACGCTAAAGGCGACGCCCCTCTACCGATCCCAAGCCAGGTTGCCGGGCCACCTTCGCCGCGATAGCGATATTCAACGCCTGAGCTTGCCGCACGGCAGCAAAATTCCGGCACCGGCGGCCGGCGAAGCCGTTTGCCGCGTCAGTGGCCCACCGCTCGGCCGCCCGCGGCTACACCCAGTAGGGCACCCGGCCGCGGTACTGGCGCATGGCGAAGGCGGCCAGCACCCAGCCGACGGCCGTCAGCACCAGGACCACGACCCAGTGCCGTAGCTCCTGGTGCGCGCCCAGCAGCGGCGCGCGGACGATGTCGAGGTAGTGCAGCAGCGGGTTGAGCTCGACGATCTTCGACCAGCGCCCGGCGCCCTGCTGGCGCAGCGTGTCGTCGTTCCAGATGATCGGCGTCATGAAGAACAACAGCTGCACGACCGAGAACAGCAGCGGGCCGATGTCGCGGTAGCGGGTGGCCAGGATGCCGAAACACAATGACACCCATACGCAGTTGAGCACGATCAGCCCCAGCGCGGGGATCACCGACAGGTCCGCCCACGACCACGGCTTGGGGTAGATGATCGCGATGACGCCGTAGATGAGGATGTTGTGTGCGAACAAGATCATCTGCCGCCACACCAGCCGGTAGACGTGCACGCTCAGCGGCGTCGGCAGCTGCTTGATCAGGCCCTCGTTGGCGACGAAGACGTCGGCGCCCTCCAGGATGGCCGCGTTGATGAGGTTCCAGATGATCAGGCCGAGCGTCACGTACGGCAGATGCACGGCCAGCTCGAGATGAAACAGCTTCGAATACAGGCCGCCCATCGCGACGGCGGTGGTGCCGGTGGCGATGGTGATCCAGAACGGCCCCAGCACCGAGCGCCGGTAGCGCTGCTTGATGTCCTGCCAGCCCAGGTGCAGCCACAGCTCGTGGCGGCGGAAACCGTCGGCCAGGTCGCCCCGGGCCCGGGTGAAGGTCCGCGATTGCGCCGCCGCGTCGATGAATGTCATGTCGACCCTCCCGGCTTCCCGAACCGCTCCCGACGCCCCAAGCGGCGCAACCGGATCCACTCCAGCAGGCCGGCCGGGTCGCGGCGGGTCACCAAAAAGAACCAGCCGAACCGCACCCACTCCTGGAACAGGAGCTTGCGCAGGCCCGGCTGCGCCAGCACGTAGCCGCGGTTGCGGTAGGTGAAGAACCGCTTGGTGGGCTCGTCGGGGTACTGGGTGTGCATCCGCCCGCCCAGGATCGGCTTGAACTCGTCGGATCCGCACGGGTGCAGGTAGATCGTGTCCAGGCAGGTTCCGAACGGCAGGCCCGACCGAACCAGGCGGCGGTGCATCTCCACCTCGTCGCCGCGGATGAACAGCCGCAGGTCCGGGACGCCGATCGACTCCAGCGTCGACGCGCGAAACAGCGCGCCGTTGAACAACGACGCGATCCCGCGCAGCAGGTCCTGGCCCGCCTCGGTGCGCAGTTCGCTGGCGCGCCTGCGCCATACCAGCCCGCGCCGCAACGGAAACGCCAGCCGCGCCGGGTCGTCGGCGTTGCACACCATCGGCGAGACCTCGGCAAGACCGTATTTCCGCGCGCAGGCCAGCAGCGTCGCGAGCACCCGGGAGTCCTGGGGCCGCCCGTCGTCGTCGGCGAGCCACACCCAATCGGCTCCCTGGGCCAGCGCGTGCAAGATGCCGAGCGCGAAGCCCCCCGCACCGCCGAGGTTTCGTTGCGAGCCCAGGTAGGTCGTTGGGATCGGTTGCCCGGCAACGAGATCCCGAACGCGGCCACTCTGCGCGGAACCGTCGGAAACACCGTTGTCGACCACGATCAAATGATCGGGCAGCCGCGTCTGCGTGCTCAGCACATCCAGCGACTTGGCCAGCTCGTCGGGGCGCCGGTGGGTGACCACGACGACGAAGACGGTCTCACTCATGGCTGTCCGGCGGTCTCGGCCAGCACCTCGCGCACGTGCCTGGCCGCGTCGTCACCCTCGTACGCGCGCACCACGTCCTCGATGCCGCCGGTCATGCGGATCACGCCGTGGTCGATCCACATCGCGGTCTTGCACAGCCGGGCCAAAAATTCGTTGGAATGGCTGGCGAACACCAGGATTCCGGAGCGTTCCACCAGGCTCTGCAGCCGCGACTGGGCCTTCTTGAGGAAGTCGGCGTCCACGGCGCCGATGCCCTCGTCCAGCAGCAGGATCTCGGGGTCGATGCTGGTGACCACGCCCATCGCCAGCCGCACCCGCATGCCGGTGGAGTAGGTGCGCAGCGGCATCGACAGGTAGTCGCCCAGCTCGGTGAACTCGGCGATCTCGTCGACCTTGGACAGCATCTGCTTGCGGGTCTGCCCGAGGAACAGGCCGCGGATGATGATGTTCTCGTAGCCGGAGATCTCCGGGTCCATGCCGATCCCCAGATCGAAGACCGGCGCGACGCGGCCGGTGACCTTCGCCCAGCCGCGGGTGGGTTCGTAGATGCCCGAAAGGAGGCGCAGCAGAGTCGATTTCCCCGCCCCGTTGTGACCCACCAGGCCGACCCGGTCGCCCAGCTCCAGCGTCATGGTGATGTCGCGCAGCGCCTCGATGACGACGACGTTCGAGTCATTGCGGCCGATCGTGCCGCCCGCCTTGCCCAGGAAAGCCTTCTTCAGGGACCGCGATTTGGCGTCGAAGATGGGAAACTCCACCCACGCGTCGCGCGTCTCGATCCGAGGAGCTGGACCCGGCACCGTCATCTGCTTACAGGTATTGCCCGGTGCCCGAGTGCGGGCCGTGGCCCCGGCTGATTCCCGGTGGCAGGGCGCCCTGGCGCATCTGCTCGAGCTGCGCGCGGGCGGCCATCTGCTGAGCGAACAGCGCCGTCTGGATGCCGTGGAACAGCCCCTCGAGCCAGCCCACCAGTTGCGCCTGGGCGATCCGCAGTTCGGCGTCCGACGGCGCGGCGCCCTCGGTGAACGGCAGGGTGAGGCGATCCAACTCCTCGCGCAGCTCGGGCGCCAAGCCGTCCTCGAGCTCGCGGATGCTGGTGGCGTGGATCTCGCGCAGCCGGTTGCGGCTGGCGTCGTCCAGCGGCGCCGCGCGGACCTCCTCGAGCAGCTGCTTGATCATCGTTCCGATCCGCATCACCTTGGCGGGCTGCTCGACCAGGTCGGTCAGGGAGCGCGCGTCGGAGTCCTCGTTGTCGTCGTCCGCGTTGCGCAGTGCCATGATCCGCGGGTCGACGCCGCCGATGACCTCGATGCCGTCGGCGTCCGAGTCGTCGTGGCCGCTAGTCATTCCATTCACCATCCTTTTCAAAAAGACTTTAAGGGCGCGTCGCCGCGGCGTCTCCGCGCCACTCGTAGATTCGAGCTCCACCGTTGTCATAGATCATCGTCCACGACGTCGATGTATCCAGAGACACTAGCCCGTCGGGCACGGCGAACCCTCTCACCGTCGGCGTGCTAGTGAGGATGTACCGGATATCGAGAGCTTTAATCGCCTCGACCACCTTCGGATCCGATTCGCCTTTGCGCGCGGACGTCCAGAAGACGTAGCGGTAGTAGCCGGGGCCGGTCTGTTGTGGGAAGTCGTAGTGGGTCCACAGCGGGTGCAGGTCGGCCACGGCGTACATCCAGGCCGTGCCGTCGACGTTGGAGTTTCCGATCAGGGTGTCGCGGGCGCCCGGCAGGGAGGCCAGGTAGGCCATCGCCATCAGGTCGCGCTGGTCGATCATGACCGAGTCGTACTTGTCGCCGAACAGGACCAGGTGCCGGTACAGGTAGTGGCGCCCGGTGAGCGCCGTGACCAGCACCAGCACCACCGCGGTGGCGGCGGTCCAGGCCGGCGCCGGCAACCGGGTGAACCGGTCGGCGAGCCGCCGGGCCAGGGCGACCGCGGCCACCACGATCGCGAACAACGCCAGGCCCGCCGCCGGCGTCACCAGCATCGTCACCACCGCGGTGAGCCGGCGGGGATCGTTGTAGAAGAACTGGCTGAAGACCTCGATGGTGCGGCCGACCGGATTGCGAAACGGCGCCCCCGAGTAGATGGTCGCCACGGTCAGCACCAGCCAGGCGGCGGGAGGCCACCAGATCCGCTTGTACAGCAACATCGCCATGCCGATTGCCGCGAGGGCCACCAGGAAGTACTGGGTCGGAAAGTCGTTGAGGTGGCGGGTGTGCAGAAGCAGGGCGTCGATGACGCCCTGCTTGGCGCTTTTGAAGCTCGGGAACGCGTGCCCAGCGATGATGTCGGCCTGCCTGAGCACGCCGAGGAACTGCGGCGCCAGCACCGCGCCCGTGGGCACGGCGACGGCGGCCAGGGTCAGCAGGTCGCCCAGGCGGCCGCGCACCGGATGCCACAGGGCGTCCAGGACCCACCAGGCCAACAGGAACAGGATGACGATGAAGCCCCCGGTCAGGTGCACCGACATGACGCCCACCAGCGCCAGCACGGCCGCCGGGACGCGGTCGCGGTGGCGCAGCGTCGACGCGATCAGCACGAACGTCGGGATCGCGACCCCGTAGGCGGCCAAGTTGGGCATCGCCGCGACGCCGAATTCGACGTAGGGCACCGAGGTGAACGACGCCGACAGCGCCGCGGCGGTGGCTGACACGCCCGCCGCCCGCCATTGCGAGCTGATCGGGCGCAGCAGGAACCAGCTGAGCGTGGCGGCGCCGGACGGGAACAGCCAGACCGACGCGGCCAGCGCATTGATCGTGTAGCCGGTGGTCGGCGCCGCCCCGGCCACCTGGCAGTAGACGGCGGTCAGCGCATGGAACACCGACGGGTAGTACAGCGGCTGATGCGTCTCGACGTTGCGCAGCTCGCCCATGTGGGTGGACGACGCCTGCCCGGTGTCCAGGATGTAGCGCACCTCGTTGGCGTGCCAGACCGCGTCCCAGGTGCTGGGCACGGACTCCCAATGCGTCAGGCCGCGATAGCCCGCCCACATGATCAGGGCGGCGCCCAGCAGCACACCGGCGGCCACCACCGCCGCGGGCCAGCGGCCGATCCCGCGGGCCTCCTTCTCTTCCGGGGCCTCGCGGTAGCGGGCGGGCACCAACTGCAAACCGATCGCCACCACGCACACCGCCAGCAGCGCGGCCAGCGCACTCCAACCGTTCCAAGGGATTCCGAGTGCGCCGAAGGGAATGATCGCCATCGCCACCACGCCGTACGTCAGCGCCGGGGCAACCGCGATGGCCACCGGCCAAGTTAGCTGGGTGATGCGGGCAACGATCAAACCGGGCGCGATCAGCAAGAACAGTGCGAGCAGCGTTCCGAACCAGAGCCCCACTCGACTAGTATGGCTGCCCGGGTGACCCGGCTCGCCAAGCCTCGTTCCGGCTGGAATGCCTACGGGGCACCCGCTACCGTCACAATTTCGCGGAATTGCGGAAGCTTTAAGGTGGCTGGCATGGCTTACGACGTCGCCCGGGTGCGCGGACTACATCCGTCACTGGGTGACGGGTGGGTGCACTTCGACGCCTCGGCCGGCATGCTCATCCCCGATTCCGTCGCGACCACCGTCTCGACTGCATTCCGCCGGTCCAGCGCCACCACGCTGGGGGCGCACCCGTCGGCGCGGCGCAGCGCCGCCATCCTCGACGCGGCTCGCGAGGCGGTGGCCGACCTGTTCAACGCCGACCCGGCGGGTGTCGTGCTGGGCGCCGATCGGGCCATCCTGCTGTCATCGCTGGCCGAGGCGTCGTCCTCGCGCGCCGGTCTCGGCTACGAGGTGGTCGTCAGCCGGCTCGACGACGAGGCCAACATCGCCCCATGGCTGCGGGCGGCGCACCGCTACGGCGCCAAGGTGAAGTGGGCGGAGATCGACATCGAGACCGGCGAGCTGCCGACGTGGCAGTGGGAGAGCCTGATCGGGAAGTCGACCCGGCTGGTCGCCGTCGCCTCGGCGTCGGGCACGCTCGGCACCGTCACCGATCTGCGGGCGACGACCAAGCTGGTGCACGACGTCGGTGGCCTGGTGGTGGTCGACCATTCCGCCGCGGCGCCGTACCGCTTGCTCGACGTCAAGGAGACCGACGCCGACATCGTCGCCGTGAACGCCCTCGCGTGGGGCGGCCCGCCGATCGGGGCGATGGTGTTTCGCGATCCGGCTTTGATCAACACCTTCGGCGCCGTCTCGAACGACCCGCAGGCCGCCGGGCCCGCGCGCCTGGAGGTCGGTGCGCACCAGTACGGCTTGCTGGCCGGGTTGGTCGCCAGCATCGAATACCTCGCGGCGCTCGACGAGTCCGCGCGCGGCAGCCGGCGCGAACGCCTGTCGGTCTCAACGCAATCGGCCACGTCGTACCTGAACCGGGTGTTCGACTACCTGATGGCGGCGTTGCGATCGCTGCCGCTGGTGATGGTGATCGGCCGCCCCGAAGCGCGGATCCCGGTGGTCAGCCTGGCGCTGCAGGACGTGCCCGCCGAACGCGTGGTGCAGCGCTTGGCGGACAACGGAATCCTGGCCGTTTCGAACGTGAGCTCCCGCGCGCTCGACGTGCTGGGCGTCAACGACGTGGGCGGCGCCGTCACCGTGGGGCTGGCGCATTACTCGACGACGGCCGAGGTCGACCAGCTGGTGCGCGCGCTGGCGTCGCTGGGCTGATTCCCGCCCTAGACCGTCAGCACGATCTTTCCGGTCACCTTGCCCGACGTCAGCTGCTGGTGCGCTGCGCCGGCGCGCTCGATGGGCAGGCGCGCGCCGATGATCGGCCGGACGCGGCCCTCGGCGATCATCGGCCACACCGAGGCCGTCACCGCCTGAACGATCTCGGTCTTGCCGTTCGGGCCGCCGACCGGGCGGGCCCGCAGCGTGGTGCCGATGATGCGCGCCCGCTTCGCCAGCAGCTTGCCGATGTTGAGCTCGGCCTTCACCCCGCCCTGCATGCCGATGATGACCAGCTGCCCGTCGGTGGCCAGGGCGTCGAGATTGCGGTCCAGGTAGGCCGCGCCCATGATGTCGAAGATCACGTCGGCCCCAGCGGCGCCTCCGGCGCTGCCGTCGCGCAGCCGCGCCACGAAGTCCTCGTCGCGGTAGTTGATGGTGATCTCGGCGCCCAGCTCGCGGCAGAACTGCAGCTTTTCCGCTGAGCCCGCGGTGACCGCCACGCGGGCGCCCAACGCCCGCGCGACCTGGATCGCGTGGGTGCCTACGCCACTCGCCCCGCCGTGCATCAGCAGCAGCTGCCCCTTGCCCAGGTGCGCGGTCATCACCAGGTTCGACCACACCGTGCACGCGACCTCCGGCAGGCCGGCCGCGTCGACGAGGTCGACGCCCTCGGGTACCGGCATCACCTGGCCGGCGGGAACGGCGACCCGCTCCGCGTAGCCGCCACCGGCCAGCAGCGCGCAAACTTCTTGTCCCACAGACCATTCGGTGACGTCCGCGCCGACCTCAGCGACGGTGCCCGACACCTCCATGCCGATGATCTCGCTGGCCCCCGGCGGTGGCGGGTATTTGCCGGCGGCCTGCAGCACGTCGGCGCGGTTGACGCCCGCCGCGGCCACCCGGATCAGCACCTCGCCCGGACCGGCGGTGACGTCGGGAACTTCCCGCCAGGACAGTTGGTCGGGGGATTCGGCGACGATCGCGCGCATGTCTGCCACGCTACTAAGCGCCGTTACCCTTATGAGCGGTGGCGTGGCAGAGCGGCCTAATGCACTCGCCTTGAAAGCGAGAGACGGCTAACACCGTCCGGGGGTTCAAATCCCTCCGCCACCGCAGTTGTTCGGGGCCGTATCCACGCTGGTAGTCGGTAGCATTCCGGACCGGGGCGAAAGAGGCGTGCCGGTGGACGAGGTGACGTTCGGGCGTTACCGGCTGCTGTCGCTGATCGGCGAGGGCGGCATGGGCAAGGTCTACAAGGCCCACGACACCGTGATGGACCGCGGCGTGGCGATCAAGGTGTTGCCGCCGGAGATCGCGGCCCAACCGGGCTACGCGGAGCGGTTCCGCCGCGAGGCCTACGCCGCCGGCCGGTTGAGCGAACCGCATATCATCCCGGTCCACGAGGCCGGCGAGATCGACGGCCGGCTGTATCTCGTGATGCCGGTCATCGAGGGCATCGACCTGGACAGCCTGCTGCGCCGGGACGGGCCGATGAACCCCCCGCGGGCGGTCAACGTCGTCGAGCAGCTGGCCGCGGCGCTGGACGCGGCGCACGCGGTGGGGCTGGTGCACCGCGACGTCAAACCGTCCAACGCGCTGGTGACCGGGCGCGACTTTGTCTACCTGATCGATTTCGGGATCGCCCAGGACGCCGCGGCGAGCAGGCTGACCAGCACCGGCAAGATCGTCGGCACCATGGCCTACATGGCGCCGGAGCGGTTCACCGCCGGGATCGCCGACGCCCGATCGGATGTGTACGCGTTGGCGTGCGTGTTGCACGAATGCCTCACCGGGCGCCGGCCCTTCCCCGGCGACAGCATGGAGTAGCAGATGCGGGCGCACACGTCGATGGACCCGCCGCGGCCCAGCCGCCAGCGCGCCGGCGTGCCGATCGGGCTGGATCATGTGGTCGCCCGCGGCATGGCCAAAAACCCCGACCAGCGCTACCAAACCTGCGACGAGCTGGCCGCCGCCGCCCGCCGCGCCCTGGCCACCGAGCGCTCGGGCCCGCACGCCGCGGCGGCGCCGACCCTGCCGCACGATCCGCCGCCGGTGCCTTCGGGGCACTACCCGGCCTACCCGACTCACGCGGAAACGCAGCAGGACTCGGCCAGCTGGCCGCCGATCTGGGCGCCGCCCCCCGCCCAGCGCCCACGCCGCACGCTGCTGTGGGCCTCGACCGCCGTCGTGCTCATCGCTTTCGCGGCCGCCATCGGAGTCGCCGGCTATCTGATGCGACCGCACAGGTCGGCATCGCCACCCCCGGCGTCGCGGCCGGCGACCGCGATCGCCCAGACGCAGCTGCCGAGCCTGCTGCTCAGCCAGGAACAGCTCGGCACCGCGCTGGGCGTCACCGACATGACGGCCAAGGAAACAGTGACGTCCATGCTCGACGCGAGCGGCTTCGTGTCCGACCAATCCTGCGTGGGCGTGTACGGCCCGGTGCAGGCCGCCGCGTACGAGGGCAGCGGGTGGAAGTCGCTGCGCGCGCAGTCGGTCGGATCCGTCAGCCAGACGGTCGCCGTCATCCAGGCGGTGGTGGCGTTTTCCGCCGCGGACGACGCGCGCGCGTTCTTCACCGCCGCCACCCAAAGTTGGCGGGGCTGCGGCAATCGGCAGTTCACCGTCACGATGAGCGGCAGCTCGTTGGTCGAGACCGTGTCGCCGGTCTCCACCGCGAACGGCACCCTGAGCGCCACCCTGACGGGCTCGAAGGGGACCGAGACCATGACGTGTCAGCGGGCGTTGACCGTCGTCGACAACGTCGCCGTCGATGTGCAGACGTGCGGCGGTCCGACCGCCGCCGCGGTCACCATCGCGCAGCAGATCGCCGCCAGGGTGACCACGGCGCCGCAGTGAGGTTCGATCAGCCCGGGCCGGTTGCGTGCAGGCTCGGCGCGTAACGCAGCACCGCGCCCACGCCGTCGGCCGGCGCGATCCGCTCGTCGGCGTGCAGCAGCGACGCCCCGACCGAAACCGCCAACAGCGGCAGCGCCTCGTCGGCCCGCAGCGTCTTGGCCGGCGCGGCGCCCTGCTCGGACAGCACGTCCTCGTTCGGGGCGACGGTCGTCAGGCCCTCGTCGGCGACGACGGTGGCGTCGCCGAGATCGCCGACGATCAGCGTGTCGACCGCGCCCTGGCGCAGCGCCGAGCAAACCGCCCCGAGGCCCTCGGCGGCCAGCCCGGACTGCCGGCCGATCTCGGCGGTAAAGCGTTGTGCCACAGCGTCGATCGTGCGCAACTGACGCTTGACGAACTCGTCCTCGATGGCCTGCTCGATCTCGCCGAAGTCGTGGCCGCTGTGCCGCGCGCCGACCTCGAGCGCGACCGTGCGCTCCCGCAGCCGATCCGGCAGCTCCGAGAGCAGGTCGGAGCGCGAGCGCACCTCGCCGACCACGAAGATGACGTCGATGCCCTTGTCGCCCTTGCCCTCCGCGAGCTCGGCGACGCGGTCGGCGACGGCGCGCACGTTCTTGCGGGCGGCCTCGTCGGTGCGCGGCTGCGGGTCGCCGTATCCGGCCGTCTCGGCCCCGGCGGCCTTGTGCACGGGGTAGCCGCCGCCGTCGACGGTCTCCGAACGCAGCGTCCCCCCGATGTGGGTGGTGATGTCGGCGCCGCTGTGGTCGGCGACGACAAGCAGGTAGTCCGGATGATCGAAGCTGTGCTCGAGAATCGGGACGACATAGGGTAATTCGGACACCCGGACCACCGTGGTCGCGGTGGGCCGCGCCAGATGCTCGTTGATCACCACACCCTCGGCGCCGGCCACCACCGCACGGCCGCTCTTGCCGATCGGCGGGCGCAGGTTCAGCACCGCATCCTCGATGCTGTCCACGACGGGCGGGGCAACACCCCGGCCCTCGAGCTCTTCGCGCATCGCCCGCCACTCCAACTCGAGCTTGGCCTCGGCGTCGTGGGTGTCGTGGGAGTCGTCGAAGTAGACCGACGCGAACGGCGCCGGCGCGTCCAGCAGCCTACGGAAGCGGTCAGAGTCCATGCGTAGTTGGGTGCCCGTCCAGCCGGGAGACAAACCCTAGTAGCTTCGGTCGCCTTCGCTGTGATCGAAGAAGTGCCATTCGCCGTCCTGCTCGACTTCCATGCGCCAGCCAAGTTCGTTGCCCTCGACGGCGTCGTCGGCGAACCACGCGTGCGCCTTGTCGGCGCTGTCGATGTTCTTTGTCGCGACGACGTCGCCCTTGGGGTTGAGCACTCGGTAGGTAGCCATGCCCGCAGGGTTCCCACCGCCGGGCGGACTCAACCGATCGGAATTTGGGCGGCGATGGTGTCCATCAGGGCGGTGTAGCGGCCGATTTCGGGATCGCGGCCCGGCTTGCCGCTGCTGATCACGCCGGCGGCCAGTGCGCGCGCCGGGTCGGCCCAGATCGCGATGTTGGCCAGGCCGAGGTTGCCGAACGCGGTCGGGGCGTTGCGCCCGAACGGCCCGAACCGCTTCGTGCCCAGCATGTAGCCGGTGCCCCACCGCGCCGGCTGCAGGCCCACCGCGAAGTCGGGCCGCAACCGCCGGCATTCCTGCACGGCGCCGTACATCCGTTCGGGGCTGATGATCCGCACACCGTCGAGTTCCCCACCGCGCCGCCAGATTTCGGCGAATCGGGACAGCTCGTCGGCAGTCGAGATGGTGTTGGACGACGGGACGACGGTGGACAAGAACGCGGGCGTGTTGGTGTAGGGGATGATCTCGTGCACGGTTCCGCCGATCGCCCTGCGGAAGATGGCGGCGATCACCGGAGGCAGCGGCCGCCCGGTGGCGTGACTGGGGGCGACCAGCGGGATGTCCCGCTTGGCGACGCCGAAGTTGGTCCACCGGAAGCCCAGCGGGTCGAGGATCTCGGCGGCCAGGATCTCGCGAATGTCCTTGCCCGCGGCGGCGTACACGATTTCGCGCATCAACGGACCCCATGTCAGCGCGTGATAGATGTGCACCAGCCCCGGCCGGTACAGCGGTCGCAACTTGCCGAGCTGCTCCTGCGCGTACTCGTGGTCGTCCGCGCGCTTCAAGTCCGGGCGCGGGCCGGTGGGGAACGGAACGCCCGCGCTGTGGGTCAGGACGTGCCGGATCGTGGTGCGGTGCTTGCCGTGGCTGGTGTAGCTGGGGATGTAGTCGCACACCCGGTCGTCGAGGGAGAAGACGCCGCGCTCGACGAGCATGTGCACGACGGTCGCGGTGATGCCCTTGGCCGCCGAGTACACGCAGAACGGCGTGTCCGTCGTGACGGGGATCTTTTGGGCGTCGGGCTCGTCGGTGGGGGCGTTGCCCCAGCCGTGCCCGATCGCGCGGTTGAGCACGACGCGACCGCGGTGCCGCAGGCACAACTGGATCGCGGGGTGGAAGCCGGCCTGATACCAGTGCCGCGCGGCCTGCCAGATCCGCTCCACGGCCGCGCGGCCGACCTGGGAGTGGTCCTCGTCGCCGATCGTCGTCACGGCGTCCAGGTCGGCCGGGACGCGGATTCTGCCGTCGGGGGTCACCTCGCCGAGGCTACGTGAATCACTCGCCGGTGAACTGCGGCGGACGCTTGGCGAACGTCGCCGAGATGCCCTCGGTCAGGTCCTTGGACGGCAGGAAGGCCGCGTTCCAGGCGGCGACGTAGCGCAGGCTCGCCGACACCGCCGCGATGCGTTGCTGGTCCAGGACGTCCTTGACGCCCTGGACCGTCAGCGGCGGGTTGGCGGCGATCTCGGCGGCGGTGGCGTGCGCCGCGGCCAGCGTCGCCTCGGCGTCGTCGTAGACGGCGTTGACGAGGCCGATCTTCTCGGCGCGCGCCGCGTCGATGTCCTTGCCCGTCAGCGCCAGCTCGCGCAGGTGCCCGTCGGACAGGATCAGCGGCAGGCGGGCGAGGCTGCCGACGTCGGCGACGATGGCCAGCTTGACCTCCCGCACGGAGAACTTCGCTTCGGCGCTGGCGTAACGGATGTCCACCGCGGAGATCAGGTCGACGCCGCCGCCGATGCACCAGCCGTGCACCGACGCGATGGTGGGGGTGCGGCAATCGGCGACGGCGCTGATCGCCTTCTGCATGCGCGTCACCTCGGCGTGGAACTCGGCGCGCGGGCGGGCCGACGCGCCGTCGGCCATGACCGCGGTCAGCGATCCGCCCATGGCCGGCAGGTCCAGGCCGTAGCTGAAGTTTTTGCCCGATCCGGTGAGCACGATGGCCCGCACGTCGCGGTCGGCGTCGAGCTTCGCGAACACCTCCGGCATCTCCGACCAGAACGCGGGCCCCATCGCGTTGCCCTTGCCCGGCCCGATCAGCGTCACCTGCGCGACCTGGTCTTTGGTCTCGACGGTGACAGATTCGTATGTTTCGCCCATAGCGAGACCGTAGCGTGGGAAATATGGCTCATGATCTGCGACCCGGACCTCATTCGGTACCGACCGACGAGCTGCGCAGCGCCGAGGACACGCTGGGTGTGCTGCAGCGAGTCCTGCACACCATCGCCGACGACGACCTGACGCGCCAGACGCCGGCGCCGAGTTCGACGTGCGACGGCTGACCACGCACCTGCTCA
The DNA here is from genome assembly GCF_002086635.1 of Mycobacterium alsense. Classification (GTDB taxonomy): domain Bacteria; phylum Actinomycetota; class Actinomycetes; order Mycobacteriales; family Mycobacteriaceae; genus Mycobacterium; species Mycobacterium alsense. The sequence continues at coordinate 72,852 of NZ_MVHD01000020.1, forward strand.
ACTCGGTCTCCGCGCTCGGCGGCATGGTGGGCGCGGAAGTTCCCCAGCCCGACGAGAGCGACTCGGTGGAGCGGCAGATCGTCGCCGCGGCCCGCCCGGCCCTGGACGCGTGGCACCGCCACGGCCTGGACGGCACCGTGCCGTTCGGCAAGCGCGAGATGCCCGCGAGGTCGGCGTGCTCCATCCTGTCGCTCGAATTCCTGGTCCACGCTTGGGATTACGCCACCGCGGTGGGACACGAGGTCGACGCCCCCGAACCGCTGTGCGAATACGTGCTGGACCTGGCGCGCCGGGTCATCAGGCCGGAGCTGCGCGGCGTCGCCGGTTTCGACGAGCCGGTCGACGTGGCGCCGGACGCCGGCGCCCTCGAGCAGCTGGTCGCGTTCACCGGCCGCGACCCGTCCGGGTAGTTCGGTCTTCCCGGATCGAGTGTCAAACCAGGGCGTCGGGTGTGAAGCCTGGGCGTTGAGTGTGGCGCGGGTTCCGTGATTACTCGGTGGCGATACGAGTGCTTCGGTGCGGAGCATTCCGCGGTGTGCCATGAGCGAGGTCGTGGAACGCGGTCCTCAGCAGTGCGGTGATTCGGTCCGGCGCAGCGTCGCGCAGGCCGTCGAGTCGCAGCAGGTGACGTCCGATGACCGCGCCGATGGTGAGCGCGCCGATGAGACCGGCGCGAAGATCGGCGTCGTCGGCGGCCATATGGCGCGCAGCCTGTCGCTGTCGAGCGACCATGGCGGACCGGACCTGGCCGGTGGCGTCGGGGTGGGTGAACATGGACCGGATCGCGGCCAGTGCATCGGTCGGTTCCTCGGTGAGCTTGTCCTCGAGCGCGGCCAGCAACTGTTCTGCGGCCTGCTCGGGTGTGCCCGTCACCTGGCGCTCCTGCTCAAATCCGGAGATTTGCGCAAACAGGTTGTCTTTGGACCCGAAATAGCGCATGACAAGACCTGGATCGGTGCCGGCCTCGGTGGCGATGGCCCTGATGGTCGCCCGGTCGTAGCCGAGCTCAGCGAAGAGCGTCCGGGCCGCCGCCAGGATCCGGGATTGAGTGCGCTGGCGCTGCTCAGCGCGGCTGGCGCGAGGGGTACTCATGCATCCAGTCTACGTTCGTTGACTGACGGCGATCGGAATGCTAGCTTCGGTCTACGCCTGTTGACTGAATGGAAGTGATTTGTTGTGTGGCACACGATCCTTTTGTCCGCTCTTGCCGGCCTTATGGGCGCAAATGCCGCCCCGCACTTTGTCAAAGGCATGGTCGGTGAACAGTTTCCGAATGTGTGGGGTAACGACTCGTTGCGCAATGCCGTGGCGGGCACTCTCGGGCTCGCGCTTGCGGTCACGATCGGCTACTGGGCCGATCTGCCGGCCCATGCAGTTCTCGGCATCGCGAGCATCTTCGCTGGGGGGCTGCTGATGGCTGTATTCCACGGTCTCGGGGGTGCCTATCGCCTCAACTCCGTGCTTGGTCGACCGAATCCGCCCCGTATCACAGACAGCGATGCGCGATAGCAATTCCGTTGCCGTAGTAGTCAACCGCGCCCGGCGTGACGTCTGCGTGGGCTCACACGCGCTCAAGGTAGAAGTAGTAGTACCGGCCGCCGTCCAGGACGCCCTTGCCGTTCATGATGCCCATCACCGCGTCGTCGTCGATCTTCTTGAAGTGGTCGTGCACGGGCTGGCCGTCGTAGACCATCGTCGCGGTGATCTCGCCGCGGAATTCCTCTAGCCACAGGCTGGCCTCACCCTTGCCCAATTCCTTGTTGGAGAACTTGTTCCCGTCGGCGTCCAGGCAGATCAACGGCTGCACGTCGGTGGCCGACTTGAAGGTCTTGCCGAACCAGCCCGCCTTCGCCAGCTGGCCGTTCATCTTGTGGCCGGTGACGAACTCGCCGCCCTTCCACTCGCCCACCATGGCGTCGATGGTCGCGGGCTGCAGGGTCGCCCAGTACTCGTCGAGCTCGGCGTCGGCGATCTCGTCGCCGCGCTCCCTGAACTCCGTGAACTTCTTGCGCGCCAGGGTCATTGGTCAAACCTCCTGTTCTGTCCGAGTGATCCAGTCGCCAGCGAATCGCAGCAGCGCGTCGTTTTCGTCCGGCGCCCCGATGGTCACCCGCACGCCGTCGGGCGCGAACGGGCGGACCACCACCCCCGCCTCGGCGGCCCGCGCCACGAAGTCCTGGGTGCGGGGGCCCAACGGCAGCCAGACGAAGTTGGCCTGCGACGGTGGCAGGCGATATCCGGCGTCGCGCAGCGCGGCGCTGACCCGGTTGCGCTCCGCGACGACGGCGTCGGTGCGGGCCAGCAGCTCGTCGGCGGCCTCCAGCGAGGCGATCGCCGCGGCCTGCGAGAGGCTGCTCACCGAGAACGGCACGTAGACCTGATCCAGCGCGGTGATCAGGTCGGGGTGGCCGACGGCGTAGCCGACACGCAGCCCCGCCATCCCGTAGGCCTTCGAAAAGGTTCGCAGCACAACGACATTGCCGCGGGCTCGGGCCAGCGCCAGGCTGTCGGGCAGCATGCCGTCGCGGATGTACTCGACGTAGGCCTCATCGATGGCGATGAGGATGTGCGCCGGCACCGCCTCGACGAAGCGCGCCAGCGCGTCGGGATCGACGACCGTCGACGTCGGATTGTTGGGGTTGCAGACGAAGATCAGTCGGGTGCGGTCGGTGATAGCGGCGAGCATGGCGTAGAGGTCGAAGGTGTGGTCGCGCAACGGCACCTTGACGGCGACCGCGCCGGCGACCTGGACCTGCGGCGGGTACAGCTCGAAGCTGTGCCACCCCATCACCACCTCGTCGCCGACCGAGGCGGTGATCTGAACGAGCTGCTGGCACAGGCTGACCGAACCGCAACCGACGGCAACATGTTCGGGAGCGAAATCCGAGCCGAGGTGTTTGGCCAGCGCCGCCTTGAGCTGCACGCAGGCGCTGTCGGGGTAGCGGTTGATCCGGTCGGTGGCCCGCTCGATGGCCGCCCGGACGCTGGGCAGCGGGCCGAGCACCGTCTCGTTGCTCGCCAGTTTGATGGAGCCGGGGACCGTTTTGCCGGGTACATAGACGGGCAGCCCGACCAGCTCGGGTCGCAGGCGGGCGGTCACTTCGACAGCATATGTCGGCGCTGTGTACGCTATGCCTCCGGCGGTTCCGGGACAGCCGAAAGGGTTCGGGTACCCTCAAGGCGTCCGATGGAGGCGTGCCAGAGCGGCCGAATGGGGCTCACTGCTAATGAGTTGTCGCCCTACAAGGCGACCGGAGGTTCAAATCCTCTCGCCTCCGCTGGGTCCTCTCGGGGCTAGACAACTGAAGACAGGCGCCCGTAGCTCAACGGATAGAGCATCTGACTACGGATCAGAAGGTTGGGGGTTCGAATCCCTTCGGGCGCGCATTTTGCGCCCGGCGCCTCAGTGACCTACGGGTTGATCGTGTTGTCGCCGACTTGGCGGCCCCAGACGTACTCGAGCGCGTACGGCGAGCCGGTGTCGATGTGGTTGTAGGGCGCGAGGCTGTTGCCGGTGTCCATCACCAGCTCGGGCGCCGGCCACAGGTGCCGGGTGATCGTCTGCCAGCATCCCGGCGCCCCGCCCGGCCCGCCGTGCGCGTTGATCCGCGGCAGATTCTCGGGATAGATGTAGGGGTTGGGCGCACCGCCGATCAGTCCCGCGAGCGCCCCGACCTGGGTGCCGATCGCGACCACCGCCGACACCGGGTTCAGCAGGAGCCCCGCCCCCGACATCACCTCGATGTCCATGTTCAGGGAGTAGCCGTTGGCGGCCCCCTCGGCCGCGCCGGTGGCCGGTTCGATGTCGTGATTGTTGCGAATCAGGCAGTAGATCTCGGGGCTGTAGGTGTCCAGCAGCTGGGCCGTGGGCACCAGGTCCTTGGCGCCGCGCGCCAGATACGGCCCGCCGCGCTCGAAGATGTCCGCACCGGTGTTGCCGAACCCCGCCGCCGACAACAACGCCTGATCCAACTCCTTTTGATGCGCATTGATGGTGCGCGAGGT
>NZ_MVHD01000021.1 GCF_002086635.1 Mycobacterium alsense
GCCCCAGACGGTGACCTTGTCGCCGCTGCCCCAGACGGTGACGATGGTGCCCCCGCCGCCGGAGTCTCCGCCGCCCGGACCGTTCGGGCCGGCCCCCGCGCCGCCGCCGCCCGCGGCACCCGGGCCGGGCCAGGCCCCGTCGGCCAACCACGGCGGGCCGGGGACGGTGACGATCCCGAGCTACTCCGGTGGCCGGCGGGTCGTCGGTGTCGACAGCCCGCAGGCGCCGCGGCCCCTCGACCCACCCAAACCGCCACCGGCGCCGCCCACGGCGGCGCCCCCCGACGCCTACAGCGGAATCGCCCCGGACGTCGACATCATCTCGATCCGCCAGTCCAGCCAGGCCTTCGGCCTCAAGGACGCCTACACCGGCGACGAGGACCCCCAGACGCGGGCCAAGATCGACGACGTCGAGACCATGGCGCGGGCGATCGTGCACGCCGCCAACATGGGCGCGACCGTCATCAACATCTCCGATGTGACCTGCATGAGCGCGCGCAACGTCGTCGACCAACGCGCGCTGGGCGCCGCGGTGCGCTACGCGGCCGTCGACAAGAACGTCGTCATCGTGGCGGCCGCCGGCGACACCAGCAAGAAGGACTGCAAGCAGAACCCGGCCTACGACCCCATGCAGCCCAAGGACCCCCGGGGCTGGAGCGGGGTCACCACCGTGGTGACGCCGTCGTGGTTCAGCGACTACGTCCTGACGGTCGGCGCGGTCGACACCGACGGCCGGCCGCTCACCCAGAACGGCGGGCAGGGCTCGTCCAGCGTCGCCGGGCCGTGGCTGGGCATCGCCGCGCCGGGCACCGACGTCATCGGGCTGTCCCCCCGCGACGACGGCTTGATCAACGCCATCGACGGCCCGGACAACACCCTGCTGGTTCCCGCCGGCACCAGCTTCGCCACCGCGATCGTGTCCGGGGTGGCCGCCCTGGTGCGCGCCAAGTACCCCCAGCTATCGGCGTATCAGATCATCAACCGGTTGGAGCGCACCGCCAGGGCGCCGGCGCGCGGGGTGGACAACCAGGTCGGCCACGGTGTCATCGACCCGGTGGCGGCGCTGACCTGGGACGTGCCCGAGGGCCCAGCGAAGCCGCCGCAGCAGCTGTCGGCGCCGCTGAACCTGCCGAAAGCGACCCCCCACCGCGATATGGTGCCAGTATGGGTGGCAGCCGGAGGGTTGACCGCAGCTCTGCTGATCGGCGGCGCCGTGTTCGGCATAGCGATGTTCATCAAACGGACACGCAAGCAGCAATGAGGTCGGAGCAGCAATAGCAATGAAGGCTCAGCGCAGGTTTGGACTGTCGTTGTCGTGGCCGCGGGTCACCACGGTGTTTCTGGTCGACGTGCTCATCATGCTGGTGGCCAGCCACTGCCCGGAGTCGTGGCAGGGCGAACACCGGATCGCGTTTTGGGTGGGCGTCGGCCTCGCGGCGTTGGTGACGCTGTTGTCGCTGGTCACCCACCACGGGCTGACGGTGACCTCCGGCCTGGCCACGTGGCTGTGGGACTGGTCGGCCGATCCGGGCACCGCGCTCACGGCGGGCTGCACGCCCGCGATCGATCATCAGCGCCGCTTCGGGCGCGACACGGTCGGCGTGCGCCAGTACGAGGGCCATCTGGTGACGGCGATCGCGGTGGACGGCGGCGACGACGACTCCGGACGCCACCGGCACCGCACCCTGGCGGCCGTACTGCCGGTGAACGCGGTCGCGGATGGCTTGCGCCAGTTCGACATTCATCTCGACGGCATCGACATCGTGTCGATGAAGGTGCGTCGCGGCGGCCCCGAAGGCCGGGCCGCCGAAAAGTCCAAGCTGGACGACTGGGGACCCGAGGAGTGGGGGGTGGTGAGCGACGAGCCCACCTCCTTCGTGCGCCGCACGTGGCTGGTGCTGCGGATGAACCCGCAGCGCAACGTCGCGGCCGTCGCGGCGCGCGATTCGCTCGCCTCGACATTGGTGGCGGCCACCGAGCGGCTCGCCCAGGACCTCGACGGCCACAACTGTGCTGCCCGGCCGTTGACGGCCGACGAGCTCGCCGAGGTCGACAGCGCCGTGCTGGCCGACCTGGAACCGACCTGGAGCCGCCCCGGCTGGCGGCACCTCAAGCACTTCAACGGGTTCGCCGCCAGCTTCTGGATGACGCCGTCGGACATCACCACCGAGACCCTCGAGGACCTGTTGACGCCGGACGTGGGCGCCGCGGTGATCACGATCCGGCTCCTCACCCGCGGCGGCCGGCCACACCTGTCCGCCTGGGTGCGCTACCACAGCGACCGCCGGCTGCCCCGAAGCGTGTGGTCCGGACTCAACCGGCTCACCGGCCGGCAATTGGCGGCGGTGCGCGCCAGCCTGCCCGTCCCGGCCGCCCGCCCGCTCTTGACCGTGCCCAGCCGCCCGCTGCTCGACGACGATGACCTCGTGCTCTCGGTCGGTCAGGTCCGGGAGGGCGCGGCGAGCGCGCCCGCAGCACAATGACGCGCCCCCAATCGACCGCCGAAGACGCCCGCAACGCCATGGTCGCGGGACTGCTGGCGTCGGGCATTTCGGTGAACGGACTGCAGCCCAGCCACAACCCGCAGGTGGCCGCGCAGATGTTCAACACCGCGACGGCGCTGGATCCGACGATGTGCGACGCGTGGCTGGCGCGGATGCTCGCGGGCGACCAGAGCCTCGACGTGCTCGCCGGCGCGTGGGCGTCGGTGCGGACGTTCGGCTGGGAAACCCGCCGCCTCGGGGTCACGGACCTGCAGTTTCGGCCCGAGGTCTCCGACGGGTTGTTCCTGCGCCTGGCCGTCACCAGCGTGGAGTCGCTGGCGTGCGCCTACGCCGCCGTGCTTGCCGAGGCGAAGCGCTACGAGGAGGCGGCCAAGCTGCTCGACGGCGTGGAGCCGCGCCACCCCTTCGACGAGGAACTGGTCAACTACGTGCGGGGCGTGCTGTACTTCCGCACCGGGCGCTGGCCCGACGTGCTCCTGCAATTCCCCGAGGGAAAGACCTGGCGGCATCCCGAACTCAAGGCCGCCGGCGCGGCGATGGCGACGACCGCGCTGGCGTCGCTGGGGGTGTTCGAGGAGGCCTTCCGGCGCGGCCAGGACGCGGTCGAGGGGGACCGCGTGCCGGGCGCGGCCAACATCGCCCTGTACACCCAGGGCATGTGCCTGCGGCACGTCGGCCGCGAGGAGGAGGCCGTCGAGCTGCTGCGGCGGGTGTACTCGCGCGACCCCAAGTTCGGCCCGGCGCGCGAGGCCCTGGACAACCCGAACTACCGGCTGGTGCTCACCGATCCCGAGACGATCGAGGCCCGCACCGACCCGTGGGATCCGGACAGCGCGCCGAGCCGCGCGCAGACCGAGGCCGCCCGCCACGCCCAGGAGGCCGCCAAGTACCTGGCCGAGGGCGACGCCGAGCTCAACGCGATGCTGGGCATGGAACGGGCCAAGCGCGAAATCAAGCTGATCAAGTCGACCACCAAGGTGAACCTCGCCCGGGCCAAGATGGGCCTGCCGGTGCCGGTGACGTCGCGCCACACCCTGCTGCTGGGGCCGCCCGGGACGGGCAAGACCTCGGTGGCGCGGGCCTTCACCAAGCAGTTGTGCGGGCTCACGGTGCTGCGCAAGCCTCTGGTGGTGGAGACCAGCCGCACCAAGCTGCTGGGCCGCTACATGGCCGACGCCGAGAAGAACACCGAGGAGATGCTCGAGGGCGCGCTGGGCGGGGCGGTCTTCTTCGACGAGATGCACACCCTGCACGAGACGGGCTACCACCAGGGCGACCCGTACGGCAACGCGATCATCAACACGCTGCTGCTGTACATGGAGAACCACCGCGACGAGCTGGTGGTCTTCGGGGCCGGTTACGCCAAGGCCATGGACAAGATGCTCGAGGTGAATCAGGGTCTGCGGCGGCGCTTTTCGACGGTGATCGAGTTCTTCAGCTACACCCCGGAAGAGCTGGTCGCGCTGACCAAACTGATGGGCCGGGAGAACGAGGACCTCATCACCGACGAGGCGGCCGACGCCTTGCTGCCGTCGTACACCAAGTTCTACGTCGACGAGAGCTACTCCGAAGACGGCGACCTGATCCGCGGCATCGACACCCTGGGCAATGCCGGCTTCGTGCGCAACGTGGTGGAAAAGGCGCGCGACCACCGGAGTTTCCGCCTGGACGACGAGGACCTCGACGCGGTGCTGGCCAGCGATCTCAGCGATTTCAGTGAGGCCCAGCTGCTCCGGTTCAAGGAGCTGACCCGCGAGGACCTCGCCGAGGGCCTGCGCGCGGCGGTGGCGGAGAAAAAGACGACGTGAGAAGGCCGGGTTGGCCCGGTTCATCCCAAACCCGTTGCAAGCCTGTGGGACTTCGGCTTGACTGCCTCGGGCTGGGGTGCCACGATGGCCTGTGCAAGCACCTCGCTAGGTGAGGCGTCTGCACGGATACAGGCCACTGACCTCGAACGTCGAAAGACGCCCAGGGTCAGGACAGCTCCTCCCGGATTAAGGGTTGAGCCCAAGTGGCTTCCAGCTCCATCGAGCCGGATACGCCGTGTGGTGCCAAAGCTCTGACGAGAGGGGTGTCGCGCCCGGATGTATTTCCGGGTCCTTCTCCCCGTGTGCAGGTAGACGGCATCCCCGTGTGCCCAGGCCGTGAGGAGGTGAGAGCGAAATGAGTCCCGACGATAGTCCGTATTCCAGATCGACCATTTCGTTTCGATCCGAACCCGGCCGCTTTCTGACAGTCTGAACGGTCCGTTCCGACAGGTCTCGCCCGCGCGCGTCCTGCGTGCGTGAATTCCCCGGAAAGTAGCCAGAACTCGCCGGTAACCCGGGTTCGGGTCCCTTCCGTGAGGAGCCGCTCCGATGTCGTTTGTTATCGCGCGCCCGGCAGCACCTGCCGCGCAGATCCAGGTATCCGCCCTGGGCGCAACACAATTCAGCGCGCCGGCGATGGCCGTCGCGATCGCGACCAGCTAGGGGGAGGGCTGACGATGACCGCCGCACTGGACTTCGCAACGCTGCCGCCCGAAGTGAATTCCGCCCGCATGTACTCGGGCGCGGGTTCGGGACCGATGCTGGCCGCCGCATCGGCATGGCACGGGCTGGCCGCCGAATTGCGTTCCACCGCATTGTCTTACGGTTCGGCGCTGTCGGAGTTGACCGGCGAAGAATGGTACGGCCCGGCGTCGGCGGCGATGTCGGCCGCCGTCGCGCCGTACGTGACGTGGCTGGGCACGACCGCCCAGCTGGCCCAGCAGGCCGCCACCCAGGCCGAGGCGGCCGCGGCCGCGTACGAGGCGGCGTTCGCGGCGACCGTGCCACCGCCGGTGATCGCGGCCAACCGCGTCCAGCTGATGGCGCTGATCGCCACCAACATCCTGGGCCAGAACACCCCGGCGATCGCGGCCACCGAGGCCCAGTACGCGGAGATGTGGGCCCAGGACGCGGCCGCCATGTACGGCTACGCCGCGTCCTCGGCGATCGCCACGCAGTTGAGCGAGTTCACGGGTCCACCGCAGACCACCAGCCCCGGCGGACTGGCCGCGCAGTCGGCCGCGGTCACGCAGGCCGGCGGCACGGCGGCGGGCTCCGAGCAGTCGACGCTGTCGCAGGTGATGTCGGCGATACCCACGACCCTGCAGGGCCTCGCGTCGTCGCCCGCATCCGCGGCGGCCCAGCCGTCCGGGCTGCTCGGCGCGCTCGGGTCGGGCTCCACGGGAAGCGACATCTGGTCCGTGTTACAGCCCAATTCGAATTTCTGGAACACCATCTCCTCGACCGGGCTCGGTATGGCGCCGGTTACGGCGCTCGCCCCGTTGATGGGGTTGAGCTCCGGCGCGGCGAGCGCCGGGGTGTCCGGCAGCGCGTTCGGGCAGGCCGTGACGGGCGCGCTGGCGGGCCCGCTGGGCGGTGCGGGCGGGCTCGGCGGGCTCGGCGGCACCGTGTCGGCGGGTTTCGGCAAGGCCGCCTCCATCGGCGCCCTGTCGGCGCCGCCGAGCTGGGCCACGGCCGCACCGCTGCACGGCCCGCTCGCGTCGGCGCTGGGCGGCACGCCGATGACGCCGCCCCCGGCCGGGGCGGCCGGCATGCCCGGGGTGCCCGTCGGGCCCATGGGCACGCAGGCGTACGGGCGCGCCGTCCCGCAGTACGGCTTCCGTCCCACGTTCGTCACCCGGCCGCCGGCGGCCGGGTAGCGCGCCGGGATCTCCTCCGCCGCAGGGTCGTTGGCGCGCTGGCCGCGGATTTGGCTGCCCGCGTGCTTAATTGCACAGATCAACATTCGCACAGGGTGTCTTTTCGTGCGGGAGTGCTCCGAAATGCCGTCGCACGCCGGGCATCCCGGCGGGTGCGTGCCGCCTCCCGTCATGCACATGAATTTCCATCGCCGAATCAGACGCCAATCTGATGGATTTCATATGAACCACACAAAGTTAACAGCCAGCCCACAGGTCCGTGATTAGCATCGGGGCCATCTAAGGAACGGAGGGAATGCGTACGGCCACCGACTCGTCGGCGGGTTCCTCGCACATGGCTATCAGGGAGGAAGTCCATGTCTTTTTTTGCCGCCGAAGGGGTTTCGATGCCGGACGTCGACGCGCTGTCGCGTCGACACTAATCGGAGACGACTGGCGTGTTTGTGGATTTCGGGGCGCTTCCGCCCGAGATCAACTCCGGTCGGATGTTCGCCGGCCCGGGGTCGGGACCGATGCTGGCCGCCGCGGCGGCCTGGGATGCGTTGGCCGCCGAATTGCACTCCACCGCAGCCTCCTACGGGACCACGGTCGACGGGCTGGCCGTCGGGCCCTGGCACGGCCCGGCGTCGGCGGCGATGGTGAGCGCCGCCAAACCGTACGTGGCGTGGATGACGGCGACGGCGACGCAGGCGGAGCAGGCGGCCCTGCAGGCCAAGGCCGCCGCGGCCGCCTACGAGGCCGCGTTCGCGGCGACCGTCCCCCCGCCGGTGATCGAAGCCAACCGCAGCCTGCTGATGGCGCTGGTGGCCACCAACATTTTCGGCCAGAACACCCCGGCGATCGCGGCCACCGAGGCGCACTACGCCGAGATGTGGGCCCAGGACGCCGTGGCGATGTATGCCTACGCCGCGTCCTCGGCGGCCGCCACGCGGCTGACCCCGTTCGCCGAGCCGCCGCAGACGACCAACCCGGCCGCGGCCGTGGCGTCCGTAGCAGACATACCGTCGCAGCTGTCGCCGCTGATCAATGCGGTGCCCACCGCGCTGCAAAGCCTGGGGACGACAGCCCCCGCGGCCGCGACCCCGGCGGCGTCGATCATCGAGGCCATCTATCCCGTCGTGGCGAATATCCGGCCATTTTTCGCGGCCGTCACGGGCGCTTACAGCCCGATTGGGGGGATCATTCTGCCCGGGGGCTGGTGGCTGTTTGCCCTGCAGAACCTCGGCCTCGCGCAGAACGCGCCGGGTGTCGCCCAAATGCTCAGCGGCACCACGGGCATTACCGGAGCGCTGGCCCCGCTGCGCACCGGATACGTCTCGATGGTGACCCCCGAGCCGGGAAGCGGCGCGGTGGCGGGGTCGATGGGCCGCGCCACCCTGGTCGGGTCGCTGTCGGTTCCGCAGGGCTGGGTCACGGCCGCCCCGGTGATGCGGACGGTCGCGTCGGTCCTGCCGGGGGCGAGTCTGGGGGCCGCCCCTGCTGCCGGGTCACCGGGCGCGCTGTTCGGCGAAATGGCCGCGGCGAGCCTGGCCGGGCGCGCGTTGGCGGGCACCGCGGTGCGCACCGCCGGCGCTGGCGGCACGGCCGCGGGTGCCGCGGTGGCGGAGGACGTCGCGACCAGCGCCACGATCATTGTGATTCCGGCGGATTAAATGGCGGATTCCGAGGTGCCGCAGTGACTTTCGCGAGTTCGGCCTTTCAGCCGCCGGAGATCACCTCCGGGGAGATCTACACCGGTCCGGGCGCCGGGCCCATGTTGGCGGCGGCCGCCGCCTGGGATGCCTTGGCCAGCGAATTGCAGTCCGCGGCGGCGTCTTACGGCTCAGTCGTCGAAAGCCTGGCCGCCGACGCGTGGACCGGTCCGTCGTCGGTCGCCATGGCGACCGCGGCGGCGCCCTATGTGGCGTGGATGTCGGCCACCTCGGCGCAGGCCCGGGCCGCGGCCGGGCAGGCCAGGGCGGCTGCGAGCGCCTTCGAGACCGCGTTCGCCTCGGTGGTGCCGCCGCCGGAGATCGCGGCGAACCGTACCCAACTGGCAGCGCTGGTGGCGACCAACGTTTTCGGGCAGAACACCGCGGCCATCGCGGCCACCGAGACCGAGTACGGGGAGATGTGGGCACAGGACACCGCCGCGATGCTCGGCTACGCCGGCTCGTCGGCGGCCGCGTCCCGGCTGACGCCGTTCACCGAGCCGCCGCCGACCACCGGCGCGTCCGGGCTCGCCGCGCAGGCGACCGCGCTGGGCCAGGCAAGCGGTGCCAACGCGGCGGCGGCCTTCCCGTTCGACATCGTCACGCAGTTGCTGGAGGCGATCGGCAACGCCTCCCGCGGTTACATGGAATTCTGGGGCCAGCTTCTCAACAACGTGACGGGATCACCACTAGCGGCGCAGACATGGGAGCTCACGTTCGGGATCCTCGCCGACGCCGGCCGGTTCAGCACCGTGGCCAACGACAGCATGAGCCCGGTCAACCTGGGCATGACCGAGTTCAAGATGTTCTGGACGCCGCCGGCCGCGGCCGTCGATATCCCGAGGTCGGCGCTGGGAGCCGGGCTGGGGTTGCGGTCGGCCGGGCTGACCGGCGCGGTGTCGGCGAGCGCGGGCGAGGCGAACGTGGTGGGCAGGCTGTCGGTGCCGCCGAGTTGGGCGTCGGCGGCCCCGGCGATCAGGATGGCCACCAGCGCGCTGCCGGCGACCAGCCTGGCGGCCGCCCCGGCGGGCATCCCCGGCAGCCTGGTGGGCCAAATGGCGCTGGGCGCCATGACCGGGGGCGCGCTGGGCAGCGCCGCCCCGCAGGTCCTCAGCGGCAGCGGCGCCCGCGCCCGCGCCGCCGGAAGCAAGGGCGCCGGCGAGCCCGTCAAGCTCGACCAGGTCATCGCCCGGCTGCAGAAGGAACCGGACGCGGTGCAGCACTGGAACGTCGACAAGGCGGGGCTCGACGCCCTGCTCGACCGGTTGTCGAAGAAACCCGGCATCCACGCGGTGCACGTGTCCGGTGGCGACAAGCCGAAGGTCACTCCGCCCGGCGCGCAATCGAGGGCGCCGTGAAACGTCTGCTGGCGCTGGCCGGCGCCGTCGCCGCGATCGGGCTGGCGGCCCCCGCGCACGCCGAGCCCGACGGCCCCGGCCAAGACGACACCGCCTTCCTGGCCGCCCTGGATCATGCCGGGTTCACCTATAGCAGCCCCGGCCAGGTCATCGCGTCCGCCAAGGCGGCATGCGGGATGATGAGCAAGGGTGAAACCGGGTTGCAGGTCGTCCACGACATCAAGGACCAAAACCCCGGGATGACGATGGACGGTGCGGCCCGATTCGCCGCGATCGTGGCGAACACCTACTGCCCGGAGCACCTGACCCCGAAGGGCCATTGACCGCGTTTTCGCGCCGCAACGACAACGGCTGCTTTTCGGCCATACTATTTTCTTGCCGATCGTGGGACACGCGCATTAATCCCTGCCTAAACTATTTAAAGGTAAGCGTCAATTCTGATGCGTCGCTGATTCCCGGCTGTCAACCCGCTGGAAATTGAGCTCACACGCAATACCAGGGCCCGGAGCGGATTTTCACAGCGCTCACCAGGGGAAAGAGAGATGTCTTTTACGTCTCGATTACCTTCCGGGAACGTCCCTCGAACATTTCCCGCCAGAATGGTCGCTAAGCGGCGCGATTCCTATGACGCATTTGCGCTAGACGTCCGAATTTTCAATTTGCATGTGACGGAAAGTCGCGCGCGCTGTCGGGGAGGGGAGCAGATGTTCGATTTCGGTGCGCTACCACCGGAGCTCAACTCCGGCCGGATGTACGCCGGTCCCGGGTCGGGGCCGCTGCTGGCGGCCGCCGCGGCGTGGGATGACCTGGCGGCCGAACTGCAGGCGGCGGCGGCCACCTACGGCTCCACGATCGAGAGCCTCGCGGCCGGGCCGTGGACGGGCCCCTCCGCCGTCGCGATGGCGGGTGCGGCCGCGCCCTACGTGGCGTGGATGGGCGCGGCGAGCGCCCAGGCCGAGGAGGCGGCCGGCCAGGCCAAGCTCGCCGCCGGCGCCTACGAGGCGGCGTTCACGGCCACGGTGCCCCCTCCGGTGATCGCCGCCAACCGCGCGCTGCTGATGGCGTTGATCGCCACCAACTTCCTGGGCCAGAACACCCCGGCGATCGCCGCCACCGAGGCGCAGTACATGGAGATGTGGGCCCAGGATGCCGCCGCGATGTACGCCTACGCGGCCGCCTCGGCGACGGCGTCGCGGCTGACGCCGTTCACCGAGCCGCCGCAGACCACCAACGCCGCGGCCGCGCCGCTGCAGGCGGCGGCGGTCTCGCAGTCCGGCGGCACCAGCGGGTTGAACATCGGCGCCCAGCTGTCTCAGCTGATCGACTCGTTGCCGACCGCGCTGCAAAGCCTCGGCGGCGGCCTGCTGAACTCGCCGACGACGTCGGGCAACCTGCTGGCGGGGCTGCAGCTGCCGCAACTGGCCGACCTGCCGCCGCTGTCCGGCGTGCCGGCGGGTCTGGGAACCGACCTCTCGAACTGGAACACCATTTGGGGGGGCCTCACCGGCACGTACTCCCTGCAGGGCTTGAGCGCGATACCCGGCGGCCCCTTCCTGTCGTTCGGGCAGGCCTACGCGTGGGGGCAAAACGGCCAGGGGGCCGCGGCCTACCTGGCGGGTCCCAAGGCCATCAGCGGGGCGTTGGCGCCGCTGACGCAAGGCGCCGTGACACCGACGCTGAGTGCCGCGGTCGGGGCGCCGGTGTCGGGCGCCATGGGCAAAGCGGCCCTGGTGGGAAGCATGTCGGTGCCGCAGGGCTGGACCGAGGCCGCACCGGCGATCCGAACGCTCGCCCAGGCGCTGCCCGCCAACGTCACGGCCCTGCCCGCGGCCTGGCTCGCCGACGAGGGCGGCGTCTTCGGTCAGATGGCCCTGTCGAGCCTGGCCGGACGCGCGGTGGGGGCCGCCGCGGCGTTCCAGTCCGGCGGCGGCGCCGCAGCCGGCTCGCTGGGCGGCGTCGTCGAGGGCGGCCCCGCCGCCACGATCATCGTCATCCCCGCTTTGGAGGACTGAAAGCGATGTTCTACGCAGCGTTTCCGCCGGAATTCAACTCGGGCAGGATCTACGCGGGTCCCGGCGCGGGGCCGCTGCGGGACGCCGCGGCGGCCTGGCAGGGGCTGGCCGGCGAGCTACAGTCCGCGGTGTCCTCGTATTCGTCGGTCATCGACGCCCTGACCGGCTCTTCGTGGCTGGGCCCGTCGTCGATCGGCATGGTCGCCGCGGTCACGCCGTATCTGGCGTGGATGCAAGGCGTCGCGGGCCAGGCCGCCGAGGCCGCCGCCCAGGCCACCGCGGCGGCAACCGCCTACGAGACCGCGTTCGCCGCGCACGTCCCGCCGGCGGTGATCGCGGCCAACCGCACCCAACTGGCCCAGCTGGTGGCCACCAACGTCTTCGGGCAGAACACCCCGGCGATCGCGGCCACCGAGATCCAGTACGCCGAAATGTGGGCCCAGGACGCGCTGGCCATGGACAGCTACGCCAGTTCGTCGGCGACCGCGTCCGACCTCGGCCCGTTCACCCCGGCCCCGCCGATCGGCAACGGCGGCGGGTCCGCCGGCCAGGCGGCGGCGCTGACCCAGGCCGCCGCCACGTCGGCCGGCAGCGCGCAGTCGGCCGTCTCGTCGCTGTCGTCGCTGCCCGACCCCGTGTCGTGGCTGCTGCAGACCGGCGCGAACCTCAGCAACTCCTACACCGCCACCGTCACCGGCCTGTTGAACGGCCTCTTCGGCGCCAACGGTGCGTCGACGTTCGCGGCCCTGTACTCGGCGGTGAAGGTCCCACTCGGATTCACCACGCAGTTCAACGACATCGGGCTGCTGATCAACTTCCCGCTGTCGCAGGTCCTCAAGTTCGCCCCGCCGGCGGGCTACGCCGCGCTCCCCAAAGACGCGCTGGGCGCCGGGCTGGGCGCGCTGGGATTCGGCCGCGGCACGCTGTACGACGCCGTGTCCGCGGGGATGGGAAACGCCGGCACGCTGGTCGGGAAGCTTTCTGTCCCGCCGAGCTGGGCCACGGCCACCCCGGCCATCAGGACGGTCGCGGATGCGCTGTCGGCCGCCGGGCCGGACGCGGTGCCGGCGGCCGCGCTCGGCGAGGGTGGGCTGCTCGGCGCGATGTCGCTGGCGGGGATGCTCGGCAGCGCCGTGGGCGCCGGGGCTCCCAGCGTGGTGGGCCGCTCCGGCGTGCGCGGCCGCATCGCGCCGCTCAAGGACCTCAAAGACGCCAACTCCCCGGAACACCTGAAGCGGGTGGTTGCCCAGATATCGGAAAAGCCCGAAACCGTGCAGCACCACAACGTCGACCAGGAAGGTCTCGACGCGCTGCTCGAGCAGCTGGCCCGCAAGCCCGGCATCCACGCGGTGCACCTGCGACAGGGAGACAAGTTACAAGACAAGTTACAAGTCGCGCCATTGGAGCGTAATTCGGTTGGTGCGCAACGCTATTGGGAGGGTGATAAGTCATGAGACTCGCACTGACGACGATTGGGATCGCCGCGCTGATCGGCCTCGCCGCGCCGGCCCACGCCGACCCGGCACCGCCCGCGGCGGGTGACGACGCCGGCTTTCTCGCCACGCTGCACCGGGTCGGCATCGGCTACGCCAGCCCCGATGCGGCCGTCGCGTCGGCCAAAGCGGTCTGCACGTGCCTGAACAACGGCGAGTCCGGCCTGGAACTTGTCCAGGACGTGAAGACCCACAACCCCGGATTCGACCTGGAGGGCGCCTCCCACTTCGCGGTGATCGCCGCGAAATACTACTGTCCCCAACAACTTTCGAAGGCGTAACAACCGCAACGCCCCGAGCGCGCGTGCCGGTCCACCCGCTGTTCACCTCGGCGTGCTTGGCTGCAGGCGCCCCGCGGCCACCCGTCGTCGCGGTGGGGAGGGAAAATCGGGTCGTGCACACGCTGACCATCGCGGATTTCGCGCTCCGGCTTGCCGTCGGGGTGGGTTGCGGCGCGCTCATCGGCCTGGAGCGGCAGTGGCGGGCGCGACGGGCCGGCCTGCGCACCAACGCGTTGGTGGCCGCGGGTGCGACCCTGTTCGTCCTGTACGCGGCGGCCACCACGGACAGCAGCCCCACCCGGGTCGCGTCGTATGTGGTGTCGGGCATCGGGTTTCTCGGCGGCGGTGTCATCCTGCGCGAGGGCGTCAACGTCCGGGGCCTCAACACCGCGGCCACGCTGTGGTGCTCGGCCGCCGTAGGCGTGCTGGCGGCCTCCGGGCACCTGGTCTTCACGTTGATCGGCACCGGCACCGTCATCGCGATCCACCTGTTCGGGCGCCCGCTCGGCCGGCTGATCGACCGTGACAACACCGGCGACGAGGACGAGGGCCTGCAGCCCTACCGGGTTCAGGTGATCTGCCGGCCCAAGTCCGCGAAGTACGCCCGCGCCCAGATCGTGCAGCACACCGCCAGCAACGACATCACACTGCGCGGCATCCACACCGGGCAGGCCGGCGAGGACGGCAACATCACGCTGACCGCACACTTGCTGATGAGCGGCCACACCCCGGCCCGCCTCGAGCGGCTGGTGGCCGAATTGTCGCTGCAGCCCGGCATTTACGCCGTGCACTGGTACGCGGGCGAACAGGCGCAGGCCGACTAGCGGCCGCCACTGCCTAGGGCCGGTCCTGTAGCCGCGGATCGGCGGCGGCCAGCAGGTCGGCGCGGTCGCCGGTCAGCGGGGGATAGATGCGGCGGGTGTTGATCGTCTGTTTGGTGGCCTTGGCCGCCGCGCCGGTGGAAACCACCGCCCGGTCCCAGCCTTCGGTGTAGACCGCGCCGGCCGGGCCGAGGTCGAGAACCGTGACGTACCAGGGGATCCGAAGCGCCAGCAGCGGCTGCCCGAACAGGTCGCTGACGACGTTGTAGCCGGCGTAGCGGCCCATCGGGCGTCCGTGTTGGCACGACATCACCGACAGGTGCTCGTCGTCCATGCGGGCGGCGGCCACGTCACCGGCGGCGAAAACCGAGGGCACGCCGGCCACCCGCAGGCACTCGTCGACCTCCACCCGGCCCAGCCGGTCGCGCGGCACCGGCAGCTGCTCGGTCAGCGGGCTGGCCCGCATGCCCGCGCACCACACCACGGTGGCGGCCTCCAGGTGCTCGCCCGACGACAGCGACACCCCGCGCGCGGTGACCTCGGCGACCCCGACCGCCGTTTTCGTCTCGACGCCGTTGTCGGCGAGGGCCCGCTCGATGACCGGCCGCGCCGCCGCGCCCATGTCGGAGCCCACCTGCGGGTTGCGGTCGACCACGATCACCCGGGGGCGCACGCCGCGGCCCGCGAACAGGGCGCCCAGCCGGCCGGGCAGCTCGCAGGCCGTCTCGATGCCGGTCAGCCCCGCGCCGACCACGACGACGGTGGCCGCCGCCCGCGTCGACGCCCCGTCGGCGAGCCCGCGCAGGTGGCGGTGCAGCGCCACGGCGGCGGCGTAGGTGTCGACGTCGAAACCGAACTCGCCCAACCCCGGCACTTCGGGCCTGACCACGCGGCTGCCCGCCGCCAGCACCAGCCGGTCGTAGCGGTAGGTGGCGCCGTCCGACGCGGTGACGGTGCGCGCGCGGGTGTCGATGGCGGTCACCTCGGCGGCGATGTGCGCCACCCCGACCGGCTCGAGCAGGTCGGCGAGGGGGATGCGGCAGGCGCTCAGGTCGGCTTCGTAGTTGCGCACCCGGATGTCGTGAAAGGGTTCGGGGCTCAACACGGTGACGTCCAGGGCGCCCGCCGGCACGGCGAGCTCGTCGCGCCGCCGGGCCGCACCGAGCGCCGCCCACAACCCGGCGAACCCCGACCCGATCACCACCACCGCGGTCACGCCCTCAACCCCTCGTCGATCCGGGTCCCGGCCGGATCGGCGGGACGTCGCCGGCGGGACCGTCGTAATCTATCGGTGTGACCGCCCTGGCCGGGTTCTTCTCCGCATTGCCACCGCCGATGCGGGACCCCGTGCTGTTCGCGATCCCGTTCTTCCTGCTCTTGTTGACGCTGGAGTGGAGCGCGGCCCGCAAGCTGGAGCACCTCGAGGGCGACCGGCCCGCCGCCGGGTCCCACTTCGCCCGTGACTCGCTGGCCAGCATCTCGATGGGGCTGGTTTCGGTGGCCACCACGGCCGGCTGGAAGGTCCTGGCCCTGTTCGGCTACGCCGCGATCTACGCCTATGTGGCGCCGTGGCACCTGTCGCCGGCGCGCTGGTACACCTGGGTCATCGCGATCCTCGGCGTCGACCTGCTCTACTACGCCTACCACCGCATCGCCCACCGGGTGCGGCTGATCTGGGCGACGCACCAGGCCCACCACTCCAGCGAGTACTACAACTTCGCCACCGCGCTGCGCCAGAAATGGAACAACAGCGGCGAGATCCTGATGTGGATTCCGTTGCCGCTGTTGGGAATTCCGCCGTGGATGGTGTTCTTCGCCTTCTCGGTGAACCTGATCTACCAGTTCTGGATCCACACCGAGCGGATCGACAAGCTGCCGCGGCCGTTCGAATTCGTCCTCAACACCCCGTCGCACCACCGGGTGCACCACGGGATGGACCAGCTGTATCTGGACAAGAACTACGGCGGCATCCTGATCGTCTGGGACCGGCTGTTCGGCACCTTCCAGCCCGAGGTGTTCCGCCCGCACTACGGCCTGACCAAGCGGGTCGACACCTTCAACATCTGGAACCTGCAGACCCGCGAATACGTCGCGATCGCCCGCGACTGGCGCTCGGCGAGCCGCCTGCGCGACCGGCTGGCCTACGTGTTCGGCCCGCCCGGCTGGGAGCCGCGCGTGGCCGCCCAACCCGGCGGCGTGGCCCCGCTGGCCACGTCGGGGTAACGCCGGGCCGGCCGGTAACGAAATGATCAACGCGGGGTGACGTTACGACACCGCTTCGTCACAGCTTCGTCGCAGCCTCAACCCGCGGGTCGGTAAGTTTTCGAACGGATCGGAGCTCATCGTGCACCGCCTCGCAATGCGCGCACTGGCCGCGTCGTCTGCTGTGGCTTGCGCCGCAGCACTGGCACCCTGGGCACCGCCGGTGCCGGCCAAAGCGGACCCCCCGGTGGTGTATCCGGGCATGGAGATCCGCCAGGACAATCGGGTCTGCACCCTGGGCTACGTCGACCCCGCCCTGAAGATCGCCTTCACCGCCGGCCATTGCCGGGGCAACGGAACGGTCTTCGACCGGGACCACAACGTCATCGGCCGGCTGGCCACGTTCCGCGACAACACGCCCAGCGGCACCACGGTGGCGACCGACCAGGTGATCTCGGACTACGAGGCGATCGTGCTGGACAGCAGCGTCACCGCCAACAACGTCCTGCCGGGCGGGCGCCCGCTGGAATCGAACCCGGGCGTGGCGCTGCAGCCCGGCGAGGCGGTCTGCCACTTCGGCGTCGTCACGGGCGAGACGTGCGGGACCGTGGAAAGCGTCAACAACGGCTGGTTCACCATGTCGCACGGCGTGCAGAGCCAGAAGGGCGATTCCGGGGGTCCGGTGTACCTGGCGCCCAACGGCGGCCCCGGCCAGATCGTGGGGATCTTCAACAGCATCTGGGGGGATCTGCCCGCGGCGGTGTCGTGGCGGGCCACCTCCGACCAGGTCCGCCAGGACCTCGGGGCGACGACCAATCCCGGCTGAACCTACCCGGCGGGTGCCAGGGCGAAAACCGGGATCCGGGGCGCGCCGGCGAGCAGCTGCTCGTCGGTGGAGTCCGGTGTCAGGCCGCCGACGTAGTCCTTGATCTGCCAGTACCAGCGGGCCAGGTAGCTCCGCAGCACCTCCGGCTTGGCCGCGTCTTCGAGCTCGCTGGCCCGGGCCGGCCTGCGGCGCCAGCGCGGCCCGACCTCGACGATCCCCGCCGCCCGGACGTTGCGCGCCCATTGCGTGTCCCCGCGCGGCGACACCAGGTAGTCCCCACCGTCGACGCTCAGCAGGTTGACCACGACTGTGCGCGGCTTTCCGCTCTTGCGGCCGCGTACCCGCAGCGCCCGGGTCCCGGCGATGCTGATGCCCAGCTCCGCGAGCCAGCGGACCACCGCGTTGGCGGCGCGGGCGGTCCGGCCCGGTTCTTCGTAACGCGTGGTCATGGCGTGGTCCCTTCCCGCGATTAGAGAGCGGCGCTCTCTATGCCGGACACGCTGCCACAGCCCACGCCCAAAAGCAAGAGCAGTGATCTCGGTTGTGCCAGACTGGCCGCGTGGGCAAACGCCAGCAATCGCGGGAGCAGATCGAGGCGCGCATCATCGAACTCGGCCGCCGACAGCTGGTGGAACGCGGCGC
Source organism: Mycobacterium alsense (assembly GCF_002086635.1). GTDB lineage: Bacteria > Actinomycetota > Actinomycetes > Mycobacteriales > Mycobacteriaceae > Mycobacterium > Mycobacterium alsense. The sequence continues at coordinate 17,519 of NZ_MVHD01000021.1, forward strand.
GGGCGGGCTGTCGGTGCGGGCGATCGCGCGCGAGCTGGGCATGGTGTCCTCGGCGGTGTACCGGTACGTCTCCAGCCGCGACGAGCTGCTGACCCTGCTGCTGATCGACGCCTATTCCGACCTCGCCGACACCGTGGATCGGGCCCGCGAGACCGTCGGCGAGCTCTGGAGCGACGACGTCATCGCCATCGCGCGCGCGACGCGGCGATGGGCGGTGGCCCACCCGGCCCGCTGGGCGCTGCTGTACGGCAGCCCCGTCCCCGGGTATCACGCGCCGCCGGAGCGCACGGTCCCGGCCGGCACCCGCGTGGTGGGGGCGCTGTTCGACGCGGTGGCCGCCGGGATCACCACCGGGGACATCCGGCTGACGAATGATTTTGCGCCGCAACCGATGTCGTCGGACTTCGAACGCATTCGCCACGAATTCGGGTTTCCGGGCGACGACCGGGTCATCGCGAAGTGCTTCCTGCTGTGGGCGGGCGTGCTGGGCGCCATCAGCCTCGAGGTGTTCGGGCAATACGGCGCCGACACCGTCACCGACCCCGCCGCGGTGTTCGACACCCAGCTACGGCTGCTGGTGGACGTGCTGAGCCAGCACTGACGGTGCCCAATGAGAAGGCCGAACTAGAACGTGTTCACCGCGCGTTAGCCGCTCCGGCGCGAGCGCTGGCGGCAAAGTCTTTCGGGGCCTTTCTGGCGAGCGGCGGGCTGGGATATCCTGCGTTGCGATGACCCTTCCCCTTCAATCGCCGACGCAGATCGCGTGGGTCACCCGGGACCTGGATGCCACGGAAACGGCCCTCACCGGCCTGTTAGGCGTTCGGAAGTGGGTGCGCATACCCGATGTGCACTTTCCTCCGGACGCGTGCAGCTACCACGGCAAGCCGGCCGATTTCGTCGCCAGCATCTCCTTGAGCTACCTCGGGGACACCCAGCTGGAACTGATCTCACCGGTGCGCGGGGAGAACATCTATAGTGATTTTTTGCGGGAATCCGGGCCCGGTTTGCATCACATCTGCGTCGAGGCCGAGAGCCCGGCGCAATTCGATGCCGCGCTGGCCGACGTCGCCGAGCGCGGCGCGGCGGTGGTGCAGCAGGGCGTGATGCCCGGCGGCATCCAATTCGCCTACGTTTCGGCGCCGCAGGCGGGCGTGCCGTTTCTGGAAATCGCCTACGTCTCACCGGAGATGAGGGCGTTCTACGACTACATCAAAAAGGAGCAGCGGTGAGCCGCGCCAGCGACCATGCAAAGGGGGCGCCCCCCGCCGCGCGGCGGCGAGGGGGACACATGAGCGATGTGGGGGTACCACCCGCTCGCGGGGGAGAGGAGTGGCGCCGATGAGCACCGAAATCCCGGCGACCGTCGATGCCGACACCGTGGCGTCCTGGTCGGACGAGGTCGACGTGGTGGTGATCGGTTTCGGCATCGGCGGCGGGTGCGCCGCCGTGAGCGCCGCGGCCGCCGGCGCGCGGGTGCTGGTGCTCGAACGCGCGGCCGCGGCCGGGGGCACCACTTCGCTTGCGGGAGGCCACTTTTACCTCGGGGGCGGGACCGCGGTCCAGCAGGCGACGGGACACCCCGACTCGCCGGAGGAGATGTACAAGTACCTGGAAGCCGTGTCGCGGGATCCGGACCACGCCAAGATCCGCGCGTATTGCGACGGCAGCGTCGAGCATTTCAATTGGCTGGAAGACTTGGGCTTTCAGTTCGAGCGCAGCTACTTCCCGGGCAAGGCGGTCATCCAACCCAACACCGAGGGCCTGATGTTCACCGGCAACGAGAAGGTGTGGCCCTTCCTGGAGCAGGCGGTGCCGGCGCCGCGCGGCCACAAAGTGCCCGTGCCCGGCGACACCGGCGGCGCGAGCATGGTGATCGACCTGCTCCTCAAGCGCGCCGCGAGCCTGGGCGTGCAGATCCGCTACGAGACCGGCGCCACCCAGCTCGTCGTGGACGGTTCGGGGTCCGAGACCCGCGTGACCGGCGTGATGTGGAAGCGGTTCTCCGAAACCGGTGCGATCAAGGCAAAGTCGGTGATCATCGCTGCCGGGGGGTTCGTGATGAACCCGGAGATGGTTGCCCGCTACACCCCCAAGCTGGCCGAGAAGCCGTTCGTCCTCGGCAACACCTACGACGACGGGCTGGGCATCCGGATGGGCGTGTCAGCCGGCGGCGCCACTTCGCACATGGACCAGATCTTCATCACGGCCCCGCCCTACCCGCCGTCGATCCTGCTGACCGGGATCGTCGTGAACAGGCTCGGGCAGCGGTTCGTCGCCGAGGACTCCTACCATTCCCGCACCGCCGGGTTCATCATGGATCAGCCGGACAGCGCGGCGTTTTTGATCGTCGACGAGGCGCACCTGGAGCACCCCAAGATGCCGCTGGTGCCGCTGATCGACGGCTGGGAGACCGTCGCCGAGATGGAGGCCGCGCTCGGCATCCCGGCCGGCAACCTGGTCGCGACGCTGGACCGCTATAACCGCTACGCCGCGCGGGGCGAGGACCCCGACTTCCACAAGCAGCCGGAATTCCTTGCGCCCCAAGACAAGGGGCCGTGGGGCGCGTTCGACATGTCGCTGGGCAAGGCGATGTATGCCGGCTTCACGTTGGGAGGGCTGGTCACGTCGGTGGACGGCCAGGTGTTGCGCGAGGACGGCTCCGCGGTGCCCGGCCTGTACGCCGTGGGCGCGTGCGCGTCCAACATCGCCCAGGACGGCAAGGGCTACGCCAGCGGGACGCAGCTGGGTGAGGGGTCGTTCTTCGGGCGTCGCGCCGGAGCGCACGCGGCCCGGCGGGCGCATTAAGGGAATCCACCGCCCGCGAAAGTGAATCCTGCGACGCGACACGCGTGCGATGCGTCGCGAATTTCACGCCCGAGCGGGGGATCTCCGGCCCGGCGGCGCCCTATACCCCCACCGGCTCCTTCTCCACCGGCCCCAGCCGCCATTCGCCGTCGCCGAGCAGGTGCAGCTCCTGCTCGTGGTGCTGTTCGACCGTGTGCCGATGGCTGACGCTGACCACGACGCAGTCCGGCAGCTCGGCGCGCAGCAGCTGGTAGAGCGCGAACTCCAGGCCCTCGTCGAGCGCCGAGGTGGACTCGTCGAGGAACACCGCCTTCGGCTTGGTGAGCAGGATCCTGGCGAAGGCGACGCGCTGCTGTTCTCCGGGGGAGAGCACCTTGGCCCAGTCCCGCTCCTCGTCCAGCCGGTCATACAGCGGGGCGAGGGCAACCTTGGTCAGCACGTCGCGCAGTTCGTCGTCGGCGACGTCGTCCGGTGAATTCGGGTAGCACACCACGCCGCGCAGACTGCCCAGCGGCACGTACGGCAACTGCGACAAGAACATCGTCGCGTTGTCGCCGTCGGGGCGGCACAGCGTGCCCGACGCGTAGGGCCACAACTCGGCCAGGCTGCGCAGCAGGGTGGTCTTGCCGGCACCCGAACGCCCGGTGATCACCAGCGTGTCCCCGGTGTCGAGCTGGACGTCCAGCGAATCGATCAGCTGGTCACCGTCGGGGGTGCGCACCTCGACGTGGGCGAGTTCGACGGCGGTGTCCTCGCTTGGCTTGACCAGCAACGCCGGCAGCGCCCGGCCCTTGGCGTTGGCGTCGACCAGGCCGTGCAACCGGATGATCGCCGCCCGGAACGCCGCGAACGCGTCGTAGTTGTTGCGGAAGAACGACAGCGAGTCGTGAATGTTGTTGAAAGCCTGTGCGGTCTGGGTGACGTCGCCGAACGCGATCTCACCGGCGAACAAGCGCGGCGCCTGAATTGCCAACGGCAGCGGAATGATCGTCTGGGTTACCGACCAGTTCCACCCGTTGAAGATGATCGTCCGCCGAACGTACTTGCGGTAGTTGTCGATGATCGGGGTGAACCGGCGCCACAGTTGCGAGCGCTCGACCCGCTCACCGCGGTAGAAGCCGACGGCCTCGGCGGCGTCCCGCAGCCGCACCAGCGCGTAACGGAACGCGGCGTTGAGTTTCTCGTTGTTGAAGCTGAGCCAAATCAGCGGGCGCCCAAGCCAAATCGCGACCACGGTCACCACGGCGACCCAGATCAAGACGGTCCAGAACATCGCCCGCGGGAACGTCACGCCCAACACATTGAAATCCCCCGACAAGTTCCACAGGATCGCGGCGAACGAGATCACCGACGCCACCGCGTTGACGGCGCCGAACAGCAGGGTGTTGGTCGTGCCGTTGGACGGGATGTTCGGGGTGCCGCCGGCGTTCGCGGTGAAGATATCGATGTCCTGCTGGATGCGCTGGTCGGGGTTGTCGATCGTCTTGTCGATGAACAGGTCTCGGTAGTACGCGCGGCCGTCCAGCCAATCGTCGGTGAGGTGGGCGGTCAACCACATGCGCCAGGCGATGATGAAACGCTGGGTCAGGTAGATATCGAGGATCACCCGCGCGATGAAGATGGCGGCAAGCAGGATGAAAATCGCCAGCGAGGTCCAAAAGCCGTGTATCCCGGACGCTTTGACCTCGTCGTTACCCGAGGCGATCCCTTCGAATGCCTTCTGCAGCGCGGTGTACAGATCATTGCTCTGGTAGCTGAACAGCACGTTGAGCCGGACCGAGAACAGCACCAGCAGCAGCAGCACGCCGAGTCCCAGCCACGCCTTGACGCGGGTCGGACCCAGGAAATAGCCGCGGGTGATCCGCCAGAATTGGCGGCCCCACGGCGTGAGATACCTGATGGCGACCAGCACGGCCAGCAGACAGACGGCGCCGATCACCCAGGCGATGGCGAGCCACCTCAACGAATCCTGAAATGCCGTCGACCAGTCGATCGACGGCTTGAATGGCGTGGGACCCAACTTCGACGTCTCCCTTTTGCGGCGGTACTTCCCCCGCAAGCTACCCGAGCGATTGCGGATAGGCTGCGCAGATGAGCATCGACGCTCCGTCCAGCCAGACCGTGCACGCCGGCCGCCTCGTCGCACGCCGGCTCAAAGCCAGCGGTGTCGACACCGTCTTCACGCTGTCGGGTGGGCACCTGTTCTCCATCTACGACGGGTGCCGCGACGAGGGCATCCGGCTCATCGACACCCGCCACGAGCAGACCGCGACGTTCGCGGCCGAGGGCTGGTCGAAGGTGACGCGGCTGCCGGGCGTGGCCGCGCTGACCGCCGGGCCGGGCGTCACCAACGGGATGAGCGCGATGGCCGCCGCGCAGCAGAACCAGTCGCCGCTGGTGGTGCTCGGCGGCCGGGCCCCCGCGCTGCGCTGGGGCATGGGCTCGCTGCAGGAGATCGACCACGTCCCGTTCGTGGCCCCGCTGGCCCGCTTCGCGGCCACCGCGCAGTCGGCCGACGACGCCGGCCGCCTGGTCGACGGGGCGTTGCGGGCGGCGGTCGGCGCACCGTCGGGCGTGGGTTTCGTGGACTTTCCGATGGACCATGCCTTTTCGATGTCGCAGGACCCCGAGATCGGGGATCGTCCCGGCGCCCTGGCCGCGCTGCCGCCGGGCCCCGCACCGGACGGCGCCGCGCTCGATCGCGCCGCCGGCCTGCTGGCGGCGGCGCGCCGACCGGTGATCATGGCCGGCACCAACGTCTGGTGGGGGCGCGGGGAGGCGGCGCTGCTGCGACTGGCCGAGGAACGGGACATCCCGGTGCTGATGAACGGGATGGCGCGCGGCGTGGTGCCCGCCGACCACCCGATGGCTTTCTCGCGGGTGCGCGGGAAGGCGCTGGGCGAGGCCGACGTCGCCCTGATCGTCGGCGTGCCAATGGATTTCCGGCTGGGCTTCGGCAAGGTGTTCGGCCCGGAAACCCAGCTCGTCGTCGTCGACCGCGCCGAACCGGCGCGCGAGCACCCGCGCCCGGTCGCGGCCGGGCTGTACGGCGACCTCACCGCGATTTTGTCGGCGCTGGCGGCGGCCGGAGGCGCCGACCAGCGGGCCTGGGTCGACGAGCTGCGGGCGGCCGAGACCGCCGCGCGCATCGAGGAGGCCGCCGAACTCGGCGACGACCGGATCCCGCTGCACCCGATGCGGGTGTACGCCGAGCTGGCTCCGCTGCTGGACCGCGACGCCATCGTGGTGATCGACGCGGGTGACTTCGGGTCGTATGCCGGTCGGGTGATCGACAGCTATCAGCCCGGCTGCTGGCTGGACAGCGGCCCGTTCGGCTGCCTGGGTTCGGGCCCGGGCTACGCGCTGGCGGCCAAGCTGGCCCGACCCGACCGCCAGGTGGTGCTGCTGCAGGGCGACGGCGCGTTCGGCTTCAGCGGCATGGAGTGGGACACCCTGGCCCGGCACAACGTGCCCGTGGTGTCGGTGATCGGCAACAACGGCATCTGGGGTCTGGAAAAGCACCCGATGGAAGCGCTTTACGGCTATTCGGTGGTGGCCGAGCTGCGCCCGGGCACCCGCTACGACGAGGTGGTGCGCGCCCTGGGCGGCCACGGCGAGCTGGTATCCGCGCCCGCCGAGCTGCGGCCGGCGCTGGAGCGTGCCTTCGCCAGCGGCCTGCCCGCCGTCGTCAACGTGCTCACCGACCCGACCGTCGCCTACCCACGCCGATCCAACCTGGCTTGAGGGCCGCCCCGAGGCCGCCGTGCGGCCGCCGCTGGGCCGCCACGGGCCCGCGAGCGTCCGCATTTGTACGCCAGACTCCGGCGCGTCGCGCACACACGCGCGCTCGCCGGTTTGGGCGGCTCGCGTACCGTTGACCTGTGCCGAAGACCACCCGGACCCAACCCGGCCGCCTGAGTAGCCGCTTCTGGCGGCTGCTGGGCGCCAGCACGGAAAAGAACCGCAGCCGCTCCCTCGCGGACGTCGCCGCCGCGTCGGAATACGACGAGGATGCCGCGAATCTTTCCGACGAGAAGTTGCGCAAGGCGGCCCAGCTGCTCAACCTCGACGACCTCGCGGAGTCCCCGGACATCCCGCAGTTTCTTGCGATCGCCCGGGAAGCCGCCGAGCGGGCAACCGGCCTGCGGCCCTTCGACGTCCAGCTCCTGGGGGCGTTGCGCATGCTGGCCGGCGACGTGATCGAGATGGCCACGGGGGAGGGCAAGACGCTGGCCGGCGCGATCGCGGCCGCGGGATACGCCATCGGCGGACGGTCCGTGCACGTGGTGACCATCAACGACTACCTTGCCCGCCGCGACGCCGAGTGGATGGGGCCGCTGCTGGAGGCGATGGGGCTGACGGTCGGCTGGATCACCGCGGAGTCGACGAGCGAGCAGCGCCGCACCGCCTACGGCTGCGACGTCACCTACGCCTCGGTCAACGAGATCGGCTTCGACGTGCTGCGCGACCAGCTGGTGACCGACGTCGACGACCTGGTGTCGCCCAACCCCGACGTGGCCCTCATCGACGAGGCCGACTCGGTGCTCGTCGACGAGGCGCTGGTGCCGCTCGTGCTGGCCGGCACCACCCACCGCGAGACGCCGCGGCTGGAGATCATCAGGCTGGTCGGCGAGCTGTCGGCCGGCACCGACTACGAGACGGACGCCGACAGCCGCAACGTCCACCTGACCGACACCGGCGCCCGCAAGGTCGAAAAGGGGCTAGGCGGCATCGACCTCTACTCCGAGGAACACGTCGGCACCACGCTGACCGAGGTCAACGTGGCCCTGCACGCGCACGTGCTGCTGCAGCGCGACGTGCACTACATCGTGCGGGACGGCGCGGTGCACCTGATCAACGCCTCGCGCGGGCGCATCGCGCAGCTGCAGCGCTGGCCGGACGGCCTGCAGGCCGCCGTCGAGGCGAAGGAGGGCATCGAGACCACCGAGACGGGCGAGGTCCTCGACACCATCACGGTGCAGGCGCTGATCAACCGCTACGCCACCGTGTGCGGCATGACGGGGACCGCGCTGGCCGCCGGTGAGCAGCTGCGCCAGTTCTACAAACTGGGCGTTTCGCCAATCCCGCCGAATACTCCCAACATTCGCGAGGACGAGGCCGACCGCGTGTACATCACCGCGGCCGCCAAGAACGATGCGATCGTCGCGCACATCGCCGCCGTGCACGAGTCGGGGCAACCGGTGCTGGTGGGCACCCGCGACGTCGCCGAGTCCGAGGAGCTGCACGAGCGGCTGCTGCGCCGCGGCGTGCCCGCGGTGGTGCTCAACGCGAAGAACGACGCCGAGGAGGCGAAGGTGATCGCCGAGGCCGGCGAGTTCGGCACGGTGACGGTGTCGACCCAGATGGCCGGGCGGGGCACCGACATCCGCCTCGGCGGATCCGACGAGGCCGACCACGACCGGGTCGCCGAACTGGGCGGGCTGCACGTGGTGGGCACGGGTCGCCATCACACGGAGCGGCTCGACAATCAGCTGCGCGGCCGCGCGGGGCGCCAGGGCGACCCGGGGTCGTCGGTGTTCTTCTCGAGTTGGGAAGACGACGTCGTCGCGGCCAACCTGGACCCCAACAAGCTCCCGATGCAGACCGACTCCGAAAAAGGGGACGGCCGCATCGTCAGCCCCAAGGCGGCCGGGATGCTCGACCACGCGCAGCGGGTCGCCGAGGGCCGGATGCTCGACGTGCACGCGAACACCTGGCGCTACAACCAGCTGATCGCCCAGCAGCGCGCCATCATCGTCGATCGGCGAAACACGTTGCTGCGCACCGCAACCGCGCGAGAGGAGCTCGCCGAGCTGGCGCCGAAGCGCTACGAGGAGCTCGCCGAGTCGCTGTCGGAAGGTGAGCTCGAAAGAATCTGCCGGCTCATCATGCTGTATCACCTCGACCGGGGCTGGGCCGACCATCTCGCGTATCTGGCCGACATCCGCGAGAGCATCCACCTGCGCGCGCTGGGCAGGCAGAACCCGCTGGACGAGTTCCACCGGCTGGCGGTCGACGCGTTCGCGTCGCTGGCCGCCGACGCGATCGAGGCGGCACAGCAGACTTTCGAGACGGCCAACGTGCTCGAGGAGGAGCCGGGGCTGGACCTGTCCAAGCTGGCGCGGCCGACCTCGACGTGGACGTACATGGTCAACGACAACCCGCTGTCCGACGACACGCTGTCGACGCTGAGCCTGCCGGGCGTGTTCCGCTAGGCGCCCGCCCGCCGAGTGGGCGGCCGGCCTCACTCCGGGCGTTCGACTAATGTCACGGCTCATGGAGCCCGTGCTTCCGCCCGATCGGGTGCTGACGGTGCCCAACGCGCTGAGCGCCATCCGCCTGCTGCTCATCCCGGTGTTCGTCTACGTCCTGCTGTTCGCCCACGCCAACGGTTGGGCGGTGGCGATCCTGATGTTCAGCGGCGCCTCCGACTGGGCCGACGGGAAGATCGCCCGGACGCTGAACCAGTCCTCGCGGCTGGGCGTGCTGCTGGACCCCGCGGTGGATCGCCTCTACATGGTGACCGTGCCGATCGTGTTGGCGATCGGCGCGATCGTGCCCTGGTGGTTCGTCGTCACGCTGCTGGTGCGCGACGGGCTGCTGGCCGCGACGCTGCCGCTGCTGCGCACCCGCGGGCTGTCGGCGCTGCCGGTGACCTACGTCGGCAAGGCCGCCACGTTCGCGTTGATGTCCGGCTTTCCGTTGGTCCTGCTCGGCACGGGGGGCGCGGTGTGGAGCCGGGTGCTGAGGGCCTGCGGCTGGGGCTTTTTGGGCTGGGGCCTGTACTGCTACCTGTGGGCGTTCGTGCTTTATGCCGTGCAGATGGCGTTGGTCATGCGACGGATGCCCAGGCTGAAGCAGCCCGCCCGCCAGGCGGTGGTGCCGAAGGCGGGTGAGCATGGCTGACGCCGGTCGCCTGCTCGGCGGCTACGACCCCGAGGCCGGCCGCAGCGCCCACGAGGCGGCGCGGCCGCAGCTGATCCCGGTGCCCTCGCTGCTGCGCGCCCTGCTGTCGGAACACCTGGATCCCGGCTACGCCGCGGCCGCCGCCAAACGCGGCGATCCGGCCGTGCTGGGCGACCGCCGCGCCTGGCGGGCACGCGCCCTCGGCTGGCTCTGGCAGGCGCTGGCCGCGGTGCTGATCGCCACGGTGTTCGCCGCCGCCGTCGCGCAGGCCCGCTCGGTGGCCCCCGGGGTGCGCACCGCGCAGCAGCTGCTGTTGCAAAGCGTGCGCGAGTCGGAAGCCACGGCGGCCAGGCTGGGCCGCGAGCGGGGCGCCCTGTCGACCCGCGTCGACGACGTGCAGCGGCGCGCGCTGGCGGACAACGCCGAGGGGCAGCGGCTGCTGAGCCGCCTGGATGCGCTCGGCCTGGCGGCGGCCAGCACGGCGGTGATCGGTCCCGGCCTGTCGGTGACGGTGACGGATCCCGGTGCCGGGCCGAACCTTTCCGACGTTTCCAAGCAGCGCGTCAGCGGCAGCAGGCAGATCATCCTGGACCGCGACCTGCAGCTGGTTGTCAACTCGTTGTGGGCCAGTGGCGCCGAGGCCATCGCCGTCGGGGGCATCCGCATCGGCCCGGACGTGACCATCCGGCAGGCCGGCGGGGCGATCCTGGTCGACAACAACCCCACCGGCAGCCCGTACCAGATCCTCGCGGTCGGGCCGCCGCACTCGATGCGGGACGTCTTCGGCAACAGCCCCGGCCTGCAGCGCCTCCGGCTGCTGGAGGCCTCCTACGGCGTCGTCGTCACCGTGAACGTCGCCGACGGCTTGTCGCTGCCCGCCGGATCGATCCGGGATGTCAAGTTCGCCAAACAGATTGGGCCCTCGTGAGAAACCTCCTCCTGAACCGGGACCGCGCATGATCGGCATCGCGGCGCTCGCGGTCGGCATCGTGCTGGGCCTGGTCTTCCACCCCGCCGTCCCCGAGGTGATCCAGCCCTATCTGCCGATCGCGGTGGTGGCCGCGCTCGACGCGGTGTTCGGTGGGCTGCGCGCGTATCTCGAACGGATCTTTGACCCCAAGGTCTTCGTGGTGTCGTTCGTGTTCAACGTCTTCGTGGCCGCGCTGATCGTCTACGTCGGCGACCAGCTGGGTGTCGGCACGCAGCTGTCCACGGCCATCATCGTCGTGCTGGGTATCCGGATTTTCGGAAACGCCGCGGCGCTGCGACGGAGGTTGTTCGGGGCATGAGGCCATCAGGCAGGCCATCAGGCAGGCCATGGGGCAGGTGAGGTCGCGATGAACCAGGACCCGCCCGGACGCCCCGGGCCCCCGCAAGGGGAGGGGGCCCCGCGGGGCCGCCACGAGTTACCGGCGAAGAGCCCGCGCCCCGCGGTGGGGGCGGTGCACCGGCGGGGCCTGTCGCAGGTGCTGCGGGGCGGCCGCACCCGCCTGGTGTTCGGCGCGCTGGCCATCCTCCTGTGCCTGGTCCTCGGGATCGCCATCGTCACCCAGGTCCGCCAGACCAAGTCGGGCGACTCGCTGGACACCGCCCGCCCCGCCGACCTGTTGGTGCTGCTGGACTCGCTGCGCCAACGCGAAGCCACACTGAACACCGAAGTCGGCGAGCTGCAGAACACGCTGAATTCGCTGCAGGCCTCCGGGAACACCGATCAGGCCGCCATCAACAGCGCGCAGGCCCGGCTGGCGGCGCTGTCCATTTTGGTGGGCGCGGTCGGCGCCACCGGGCCGGGCGTCACCGTCACGATCGAGGACCCCGGGCCGGGGGTTTCCCCGGAAGCGATGCTCGACGTGCTCAACGAGTTGCGCGCCGCCGGCGCCGAGGCGATCGAGATCAACGACGCGCACCAGTCCGTGCGGGTCGGTGTCGACACCTGGATTGTGGGTACGCCCGGCTCGTTGACGATCGACACCAAGAACCTGTCGCCGCCGTATTCGATTCTGGCGATTGGCGATCCGCCCACGCTGGCCGCCGCGATGAACATTCCCGGCGGCGCCGACGACAGCATCAAGCGCGTCGGCGCGCGGATGTCCGTGCAGCAGGCAGACCGCGTCGACGTGACCACCTTGCGACAACCAAAACCGCACCAATACGCTCAGCCCGTCAAATGAATGTGCCGAGTCAAAAGAGACCAGAACAGGATCACCCGTGAGCGACATCCCCCCCGACCTGCACTACACCGCCGACCACGAGTGGGTTCGACGAAGCGGTGACGACACCGTGCGGGTCGGGATCACCGACTTTGCGCAGTCGGCGTTGGGCGACGTGGTTTTCGTCCAGCTGCCCGACGTGGGCAGCCAGGTGACCGCGGGCGAATCCTTCGGCGAGGTGGAATCGACGAAATCGGTGTCCGACCTGTTCGCACCGGTCTCGGGCACGGTCTCGGCGGTCAACGGCGACCTCGACGGCAGCCCGCAGTTGGTCAATTCCGACCCGTACGGGGCCGGCTGGCTGGTCGACGTCCAGGTCTCCGACGGCGCCGAGCTGGACTCGGCCATTTCGACCCTGCTGGACGCCGAGGCGTACCGCGGGACGCTGACCGAATGACCCACGGCGGAAGCCCAAGGATCGGGCTTGCGATCCTCCGGGGGTGGGGACATGGCCGAGCGGTGCGCGGTACGGTCGACAGATCGACACTTGATAGACATTCCAAGGCACCGCACAGTCACCTCGAAAAACCCAGGGGAGAGCCGGGCCGGCGGCCCGGTCGGACAACGCCACAGCAGCCAGTGAGGAGCAGCGCGTGACGGACATGGATAAGGATCAAACCTCTGACGAAGTCACGGTGGAGACGACTTCGGTCTTCCGTGCCGACTTCCTCAACGAACTGGACGCGCCCGCCCAGGCGGGGACCGACAGCGCGGTATCGGGGGTCGAGGGGCTCCCGCCCGGGTCGGCGTTGCTGGTCGTCAAGCGGGGGCCCAACGCCGGTTCGCGTTTCCTGCTCGACCAGGCCATCACGTCCGCCGGCCGGCATCCGGACAGCGACATCTTCCTCGATGACGTCACCGTCAGCCGTCGCCACGCCGAATTCAGGTTGGAAAACAACGAATTTCACGTCGTCGATGTCGGTAGCCTGAACGGCACCTACGTCAACCGTGAGCCCGTCGACTCGGCGGTGCTCGCCAACGGGGACGAGGTGCAGATCGGCAAGTTCCGGTTGGTGTTCTTGACCGGACCCAAGCAGGGCGACGACTCAGATTCCGGAGGGTAGTGAGGGAGGGCAGTGAGCGCACCCGATAGCCCGGCGCTGGCCGGGATGTCGATTGGGGCGGTCCTGGATCTGTTGAGGCCGGATTTCCCCGACGTGACGATCTCCAAGATTCGATTCCTGGAGGCCGAGGGGCTGGTGACGCCCCAGCGCGCCGCGTCGGGTTATCGGAGATTCACGGCCTACGACTGCGCGCGGCTGCGCTTCATCCTCACCGCCCAGCGCGACCACTACCTACCGCTGAAGGTGATCCGGGCGCAGCTGGACGCCCAGCCCGACGGCGAGCTGCCGCCGATCGGATCGCCTTACGGGGTACCGCGATTGGTGTCGGTGCCGGCGGACGTCGGGCCCGAGCCCGCGCCCGACGCGGCGGCCGTGGCCCCCACCCGCGTCCGGCTGAGCCGCGAAGACCTGCTGGAACGCTCGGGGGTGGGCGACGACCTGTTGACGGGGCTGCTCAAGGCCGGCGTGATCACCACCGGCCCGGGCGGCTTCTTCGACGAGCACGCCGTGGTGATCCTGCAGTGCGCGCGGGCGCTGGCCGAGTACGGCGTCGAACCGCGGCACCTGCGCGCCTTCCGCTCCGCGGCCGACCGGCAATCGGACCTGATCGCCCAAATCGCCGGGCCGGTAGTCAAAGCCGGAAAGGCCGGAGCCCGCGATCGCGCCGACGACCTGGCGCGTGAGGTGGCCGCGCTCGCGATCACGCTGCACACGTCGTTGGTCAAGTCCGCCGTTCGCGACGTTCTGCATCGCTGAGGATTAGACTTCGTTGACAGCTTGGTGTTCGGCGGCATCGGCCGCCGCGCCGGGCGCAAATGAGACGACAGCGGCACATGCGGAGGGCAGACACAGATGGGTGAAGTTCGTGTTGTCGGCATTCGCGTCGAGCAGCCGCAGAACCAGCCGGTGCTGTTGCTGCGGGAGGCCAACGGTGACCGGTACCTGCCGATCTGGATCGGCCAGTCCGAAGCCGCGGCCATCGCGCTCGAGCAGCAGGGCGTCGAGCCGCCCCGCCCGCTGACCCACGACCTGATCAGGGATCTCATTGCCGCGCTTGGGCATTCGCTGAAAGAGGTGCGGATCGTGGACCTGCAGGAGGGCACCTTCTACGCCGACCTGGTCTTCGACCGCGACATCACCGTCTCGGCGCGGCCGTCGGACTCCGTCGCGATCGCCCTGCGGGTCGGGGTCCCGATCTACGTCGAGGAGGCCGTGCTCGCCCAGGCCGGTTTGCTCATCCCCGACGAGAGCGACGAAGAGGCCAACACCGCCGTCCGGGAGGACGAGGTCGAGAAGTTCAAGGAATTCCTCGACAGCGTCTCTCCCGACGATTTCAAGGCCACCTAGCCGGGGCGGGCGCCCCTCCGCGGGCAAACACAAACTCGCACGTTCTGGCCTCCCGGGGGCGCGGTTGCGCGTTCGCCCGCAACCCGGTGGTGCCCCGGCCCGCGTGGGAAGACGACATCACGGATGTGTCTCATCTAACACCGCGATGGAGACACGCTGGCGGATAGCGCGCGCAGTTGGGCCCGCGGCCGCCATACTTTGATTCAACACTTCAGGGCGCGGCGGCTATCGAAAAGCGTAAGCTCTCTAGCACTCGGGCCTGACCAAACGCGGCTGCGGTGCAGCCAGAGACGCAGCTAGACGCGAGAGTGCGAACGGCGAGAGGAACCACCGTGAGCGAGCAGCCACGTCAAGAGCAGTTGGACCTAGCTGACCACGCAAACTCGACCGGCGACCAGGCCGTCACCGCACCCGGTGCGCCCGTGCAACCCGGGCTGTTCCCCGACGATTCCGTGCCCGACGAGCTCGTGGGCTACCGCGGGCCGAGCGCCTGCCAGATCGCCGGGATCACCTACCGGCAGCTGGACTACTGGGCGCGGACATCGCTGGTGGTCCCGTCGATCCGCAGCGCCGCCGGCTCCGGCAGCCAGCGCCTGTACTCGTTCAAGGACATCCTGGTCCTCAAGATCGTCAAGCGGCTGCTCGACACCGGGATCTCGCTGCACAACATCCGGGTCGCCGTCGACCACCTGCGCCAGCGCGGCGTCCAGGACCTGGCCAACATCACGCTGTTCTCCGACGGCACCACCGTCTACGAGTGCACGTCGGCCGAGGAGGTCGTCGACCTGCTGCAGGGCGGGCAGGGCGTGTTCGGCATCGCGGTGTCCGGGGCCATGCGCGAGCTGACCGGCGTCATCGCGGACTTCCACGGCGAGCGCGCCGACGGCGGCGAGTCCATCGCGGCCCCCGAGGACGAGCTGGCGTCGCGGCGCAAGCACCGCGACCGCAAGATCGGCTGACCCCGCCCCTTCCCCGCGCCTTTCCCCGGCGAGCGTCCGCATTTGTACGCGTTTCGCGGCGTGTCGCCGTGCCGGCACGCGCGCTCGCGGTGGGCGCGGAGGGCCGGGTAAACTGGGGCACGCGTCGCACTCCCGCGGGAGAGTTCCGTGATCGCCAGTCACGGACGCCGAAGGAGCAACACCTCTCCGTCAACCTCTCAGGCACCCGGACCGCGCGAGTTAACGACGCCTCTGAAAAGCGGTGGGATCGGCAACGGTCCACACCCGCCGATGGGGAAAGGCGCCGCACCCGGCGCCGAATCTCTCAGGCGCCCGGCGAACGGGTGAAGACAGAGGGGGAGGGCCGCCCGTCCTCTGCCCCAGGAGTCCGCCAGTGCCCGACCAGTCAACCTTCGCCGCACGGCACATCGGCCCGGACGGCCGGGCCGTCGCCGCCATGCTGTCCGTCATCGGTGTCGACTCGCTCGACGAGCTGGCAGCCAAGGCGGTCCCCGCCGGCATCCTCGACCAGCCGACCGACGGCGGCGCCGCGCCCGGCCTGGAAAAGCTGCCCCCGCCGGCCACCGAGGCCGAGGCGCTGGCCGAGCTGCGGCGGCTCGCCGACGCCAACACCGTGGCCGTGTCGATGATCGGGCAGGGCTACTACGACACCTTCACGCCGCCTGTGCTGCTGCGCAACATCCTGGAGAACCCGGCCTGGTACACCGCCTACACGCCGTACCAGCCCGAGATCAGCCAGGGCCGGCTGGAGGCGTTGCTGAACTTCCAGACCATGGTGGCCGACCTCACCGGCCTCGAGGTGGCCAACGCGTCGATGCTCGACGAGGGCACCGCCGCGGCCGAGGCCATGACGCTGATGCACCGCGCCGCCCGGGGCGGCTCCAACCGGCTGGCCGTCGACACCGACCTGTTCGCCCAGACCGCGGCCGTGCTGGCCACGCGCGCGGAGCCGTTGGGCATCGAGATCGTCAGCGCCGACCTGCGTGAGGGCCTGCCCGACGGCGAGTTCTTCGGCGTGATCACCCAGCTGCCCGGCGCCAGCGGCCGGATCACCGACTGGTCGGCGTTGGCCGCCCGGGCGCACGAGCGCGGCGCGCTGGTCGCCGTCGGCGCCGACCTGCTGGCCTGCACGCTGCTCACCCCGCCGGGGGAGATCGGCGCCGACGTGGCGTTCGGCACCACCCAAAGGTTCGGTGTGCCAATGGGATTCGGGGGGCCGCACGCCGGGTACCTGGCGGTGCACGCCAAGCACGCCCGGCAGCTGCCGGGCCGGCTGGTCGGCGTGTCGGTCGATGCCGACGGGTCGCCCGCCTATCGCCTGGCGCTGCAGACCCGCGAGCAGCACATCCGCCGGGACAAGGCGACCAGCAACATCTGCACCGCGCAGGTGCTGCTGGCGGTGATGGCCGCGATGTACGCCAGCTACCACGGCGCGGACGGGCTGTCCGCGATCGCGCGCCGCGTGCACGCGCACGCCGAGGCCATCGCGGCCGCGCTGGGCGCGGCGGCCGACACCGCGCCGGTGCACGACACGTTCTTCGACACCGTGCTGGCGCGGGTGCCCGGCCGGGCGGCGCAGGTCCGGGCCGCCGCCAAGGAGCGCGGGATCAACGTGTGGCTGGTGGACGACGACCACGTGTCGGTGGCCTGCGACGAGACCACCACCGACGAGCACGTCGCGGCCGTGCTGGAGTCCTTCGGCGTGGCGCCCGCGGCACCCGCCCCCGTCGACATCGCCACCCGCACCTCGAAGTTCCTCACCCACCCGGCCTTCACGCAATACCGCACCGAGACGGCGATGATGCGGTACCTGCGCACCCTGGCGGACAAGGACATTGCGCTGGACCGCAGCATGATTCCGCTCGGCTCCTGCACGATGAAGCTCAACGCCGCCGCCGAGATGGAGCCGATCACCTGGCCCGAATTCGCCCGCCTGCACCCGTTCGCGCCGGCGTCCGACACCGCGGGGATTCGCCGCCTCATCGCCGACCTGGAGGCCTGGCTGGTGGCCATCACCGGCTACGACGCCGTCTCGCTGCAACCCAACGCCGGCTCGCAGGGCGAGTACGCCGGGCTGCTGGCGATCCACGACTACCACGCCAGCCGGGGCGAACCGCACCGCGACGTCTGCCTGATCCCCTCCAGCGCGCACGGCACCAACGCCGCGTCGGCCGCGCTGGCCGGGCTGCGGGTGGCCGTGGTGGCCTGCCGCGACAACGGCGACGTCGACCTCGACGACCTGCGGGCCAAGGTGGCCGAGCACGCCGAGCGGCTGGCGGCGCTGATGATCACCTACCCGTCCACGCACGGGGTGTACGAGCACGACATCGCCGAGATCTGCGCGGCCGTGCACGACGCCGGCGGCCAGGTCTACATCGACGGCGCCAACCTCAACGCGCTGGTCGGCCTGGCCCGGCCGGGGAAGTTCGGCGGCGACGTCAGCCACCTGAACCTGCACAAGACGTTCTGCATCCCGCACGGCGGCGGCGGCCCCGGCGTCGGGCCGGTGGCGGCGCGATCGCACCTGGCCCCGTTCCTGCCGGGCCACCCGCACACCCCCGAATTGCCCGGCGGCCGCCCCGTGTCGTCGGCGCCCTACGGGTCGGCCTCGATCCTGCCGATCACCTGGGCCTACATCCGGATGATGGGCGCCGAAGGGCTGCGCGCGGCCTCGCTGACCGCGATCGCGTCGGCCAACTACATCGCCCGGCGCGTCGACGAGTACTTCCCCGTGCTGTACGCCGGCGAGAACGGCATGGTCGCCCACGAGTGCATCCTCGACCTGCGCGGCATCACCAAGTCGACCGGGGTGACCGTCGACGACGTCGCAAAACGGCTGGCGGACTACGGGTTTCACGCGCCCACGATGAGCTTCCCGGTCGCGGGCACGCTGATGGTGGAGCCCACCGAGAGCGAGAGCCTGACCGAGGTCGACGCGTTCTGTGAGGCGATGATCGCCATCCGCGGCGAGATCGACCGCGTCGGCGCGGGGGAGTGGCCCGCCGACGACAACCCGCTGCGCGGGGCTCCGCACACCGCCGAGTGCCTCCTGGTGGCGGATTGGCAGCACCCGTACAGCCGCGAACAGGCCGCCTACCCGCTGGGCAAGGATTTCCGGCCCAAGGTGTGGCCGCCGGTGCGCCGCATCGACGGCGCCTACGGCGACCGCAACCTGGTCTGCTCGTGCCCGCCGGTGGAGGCGTTCGCCTGACAACTTGCGGCCGGAGCTCGATGACTGCTGCGGCGATGACCGTCAACGGATGTCGACGGGCTTGCCGAATGCTTGGAAGTCGGCAACTTCTACGCCAAATTCCTCGAACAGAGCCCCGACGGTCTGCACGTGCCGATACTCCACTCGCTGTGTTATCGCTTTGCTCCTGTCGCCGCCGGCCGCGATGGTGGCAGCCTCCAGCCCGCACGCGAACTCCGTGGATTGGCCGTAGAGTCCGGAGTTGTCGCCGTAGTTGTACGGCACACCATCGGTGTGGTAGCCATCTCGTGTCATGAAGCTGCTCGGGCTTCCGTCCCTGCCGGCCACCCAAAACACTTGACCGCCAAGGCTTTCTATCTGCACCCGGTCGATCGCGCCGGGCTGGCTGTCATCGATCACTCTGGTATGGGAGAAGTCGACGGAGTCGAACTCGGGCGCCCTAAGGTCCAGCTTCCCCGTAATCGCACAGACCACGTAACGGTTGTTCTTGAACACCTCCGCCGCGCTCTCCCTCAGCTTTACCGCCCCGAGTTCGGGATGGGCGGCCACGAGCGCCCGCATCCTGTCCGTCCGCTTGTCGAAGACCTCGATTTCATGGTCGGGAAGCATCTTTTTGATCGCTTGAACACTGGACCATCCGATCGAACCCGCCGCGCCGATAACGCCGATCGTGCCGCCGGAGTCCACACGCGATCTTGCCATCGCCTCGACCACCGTTTTTGCGAGCATATAAACGGTTCCGCCGTGCCCCGTCGTCGTGGTGAGGCCGTGCATGCCTTCGGCGCGCCTGAGCTTGTCGCCGAAATCTGTCAGCAGCGGCAGGGTCGCTCCCAGCCCGACAAGTTTTGCGCCCAAAGCCTTGTGGGCGAACTCGACGGTCTGGACGAGTATCCGGTCCACGATTTTGGCGAGCCGCAGCGAGTGCTCGGCATTGTGCGGGTCGGGCACGATATCGGAGACCATGTCCGCATATACCGGCGCCAACACCAACGCGCCCGCCTCATTGTCGTTGTGGCTCTTCAGATAAGTGTCGAGGACGGTGGGGGGCAAGCCGTATATGGTCCGCATGCGTATCTCGGACGTGACGCCGAACCGCACCGGGTCCAGCAGCGGGTAGAACGGGGTGGATTCGCTGGCGTACCCGCTGCCCTGTCCGAGGTCGGCCGGATCACTGCGGGTCGAGCGCACCGGCACCACGAACGCCCGCCCGATTCGTCGGCCGAGATCCTTTTTCCCTTCGTAGAAGTCAAACGCGCTGTCGACGAAACGCTGGCTTTGCTCGTACGCCGATTCCACATCGGTTTTCGCGGCGCACGTCTCAGCCAGCACCGCGTCTCGCACCTGCTCGAGCTTCTTCGACAGCTCAGCTCGGGAGAAGGTTGCGTAATCGGGTGGCGATGCGTCCCAGGGGCCGCCCGTCGCCTTCAGGCAGGCGGTCACCGCCTGCTGCTCCCGGTGTGTCATCGGCGAGAATCGCATTTCGTCGGTCATCTGATTTCTCCTTCGGAGTGTTCAAGCCGTGCGCAGCTCGGCAAGCTCGATCTGCTGGGTGACAGTGAGGTCGGATGTGTATTCGTTTAATTCGGCCTCTTGCGCCTCGGTCATCTCCTCGATGAAGCACGGGTCGATGCCGGGGTGCTCGACCAGGAACTGCGCAATTTTGGCGCCACCTTCACGCATATGGCGCAGGTACAGCGCGGCTCTTTGTGGATCCACTTCTCGCGCCTGCGTCACTCGGGCAACGACGATTGCGCCCGCAGCCGGTCGACCGCACGGCGCTCCTGGAGATCCCGGTAGCTGTCTACCGGGTGCAATGCGCGGTCGATGAGGCCCTGCGCGACCGAGACCGCAAGCAGGCTGCCGATGCCGGCGACGCCCGTCGCGGCGTAGAGGCGATTGAGCAATTTATTCATCGGGGCTTTTTCCATTCGGCTTTCGAGGTGATCTCACTGGCGTTGCCGACCGCCTTGAGTGCGCTCGTGTAGACGCGGAGCATCCAATAAGTCGCTTCGTCCTTCATTCGGCCCAGCATTTGTCTTTCCTTCGGCATCGAAGGCCCACGTGCTGATTTCGGTCCGCGGGCGGTTGACCCAGCCAGGTTGGGCGGAACGCCTTGGAAAATTCTTGGAGAGGCCGGGACTTTCCTACGCGGCGCTATAGCCGCGTCGGTGAGGACCGAGCCAGCGGCTCAAGCCAATTCGCGTGCCACCGCGTCGAACGCGCGCAGCGTGTCCAGCATGTGCGGCTCGTGGGAGTGCGGCTGGGTGGACACCTTGGCGGCCACCACCTCCGCGGCGCGATTGACGTAGATCATCTGGCCGCACATGCCCAGGCACAGCACGACGTCGCCGCCCGGGTAGGGAAACCACATCTGGTTGCGGTACATCCCGCCGGGCATCTCGGTGTCGTCGGGGCTCGCCGCGAACGCCCGGCGCGAGTCCGGCCCGCCGGCGAGGGTGTCGGCGATCCACGCCGGCGCCACCACCTGCTGCCCGCTCAGCGAGACACCGTCGCGCAGGAACAGCGAGCCGAACCGGACCAGGTCGGTCAGGCAGGCGCTGATGCCGCCGTCGAAGAACCCGGTGCCGGCGGCGTCCACGCCGATGGTGGCGTCGCGTTCGGCGCCGACGCGGCTCCACAGCAGCTCCGACATCAGCTCGGGCATCCGTTGGCCGCCGGCGACCTCGCAGACCCAGCCGAGCACGTCGGTGTCACACGAGCGATATTCGAACGGGCCGCCGTGGTCCCCCTTCTTCCGCAGGGTCAGCAGGAAGTCGTACAGGGTGGCCGGTTCGTCCGGGGCGCCCCCGGGGGCCCACCCGACCGCCCGGTCGAGGGCGTGGATCTCCGCGGCCGGGTCGAGGTAATCCTCCGAGAACGCGATGCCCGACCTCATGTCCAGCAGGTGGCGCACCGTCGCGCCCGCGTAGCCGCAATTCGCCAGCGCGGGAACGTATTCGGTGACCGGCGCGTCCAGCTTCATCGCCCCGCCGTCGTGCAGCGCGCCGACGACGGCGCCGACCAGCGACTTGCTCACCGAGAACAGCAGGTGCCGGACCCCGCGTCCCATGCCGCCCAGGTACTCCTCGGCCACCAGCGACCCGCGGTGGGCGACGGCCCAGCCGTCGGTGGCGGTGGCGGCCATCACCGCGCCCACCGTGGTGGCCGCCCCGCCGCTGTTCGTCACCGAGACGCCGTCCAGCGCGGCGCCGGCGGTGGGCAGCGCCGCGACGGGCCCGCTCCCGCGCGGGATCACCGCGGTGGGCACGAATTCCTCGACGTGCTGGAACGACCAGTGCGCGTGCGGCGGCGACAGCCAGTTGTCCAGCGAGATGCCGGCCGGGGCGCTCACGCGCGCGCGACAAGCCGCGAGACGATCGGCGTGGCCGGCGCCAGGGGCGTCGAGGCGAACTTCGCCTTGATGCCCTTGACCCAGCGCTTGCAGCGCTCGGTCAGCTGGTAGTCGTCGGTCTGCAGGTGCCCGCGGGTGACCAGCACCCCCAGTTGGGCGCCCTCGCAACGTAAGTCGCCGGGCGCGGCGACGCGCATGTAGAAGGCCTCGGATCCGTCGAGCAGCGTGGCCCAGTCGTTCGCGGAGCGCGCGAACGAGACGCGGCCGTCGTCGTCGATGCGCCACACCCCGGTGCGCGGGGTGGCGGTGAACAGCTCGACGTCCGGCGACGTCTCGTTGATGATCAGCTGGCCCCAGACCTCGTCCTCGCCGTAGCCGCGCTCCCAGCGCGCGTTGATCTCGTCGATGTCGAGTTCGTAGTCCACGTCCATGTACTCGAGCAGGTGGAACAGGAACAGCGGCATGTCGGCGTAGGCCTCGGTGGTCAGGTTCGTCATCGGGCTGGCGCCGCTCAGCCGCGGGTTCAGCTCCCCGAGGTAGAGCTCGTCGGAATCCAGGTCGTGCAACAGGTCCACCTCGAAGTAGCCGCGGTAGCCCTCGCGGCTGAGGATGTCGCCCAACTTGCGCACCATTTCCCGCGCCACGTGCGTCTGTGCGGGCGGCAGCACCCCGCGCCAGATGTCGTTGCCGCACCAGCCGCCCTTGCGCGGGGTCAGCTCCGGGTAACCGACCAGGCTCGTCATCGCGGGGCCGATCACGGTGCCGTGGCGGGTCACCGTGCCCTCGAGGCACACCTCGACGTTGCGGATGCGCTTCATGACCTTGACTTCCTGGCCGGCCAATTCGCCGGCGTGCTCGTCCCAGTCGCGCTGGCCGCGCACGAAGAACACCGCGCTGCCGGCGTCGCCGTAGGCGGCCACGACGACCAGATCGTCGCCCAGCCCCGCTCCGTGCGCGAGCGCCGCGAGGTCGTCATAGGACCCCGCCCGCCCGATCACGTGCGGCACGCTGGGCACGCCCGCCTCGTCGGCCAGCCGCGTCATGACGATCTTGGAGCCCAGGCGATGGCGCAGGTCGGCCGGCGGGTGCATGACCTCGAGCCCGGCCTCCTGCGCGAGGGCCTGGGTCTTTTCGTCGAGCATGACGAAGCAGGCCTTGCCGCCGGGCCCGTGTTGGTCGATGAACGCGAGCGTCTCCGGGTCGCGCAGGAGGTGGTTGCACACGTCGCCCATGCTGTCGAAATCGAGGCGGTCGCGCCGGCGGGGCACGAACACGCGCGAATGTGTGCCCTCGAAGGAGTCAAAGTACGTCAGGTAGAAGAAATTTCGTATCCAGCGGTCGATGCCCAGCAGGTTGAACGGGGTCGGCGAGATGAAATACAGCGGCACGCGGTTGGTGTGGAAGAACGCCCGGACGTCCGAAATGCCGTTCAGCCTGCGTCGCGGCTCGGTATCAGGATCCTGCATTGCACAAGTGTGGACCCGCCCGCGGGCGTAACGCCATGGCGAAAATTCGGCGTGTTTTGCGCCGCCCGGTCACGCCCGCGGCTGGCCGATCAGCTCAGGAAGGCGTTGACGGCCGCGGCGAGGTCGGGGGACGCCGACGTGGACAGGTTTTGGTAGCCGCCGCCGCTGAGCTGGGCGACGGCCTCCCAGGTGGCCCGGTCGGGGTCGCCGCCGAAGTCGATGACGTTGACCGCGATCGGCTTGGCCGGGTCGGCGCTGCGCCGGATGAAGTCCTGCAACCCGGGGCCGTCCAGGGTCTGGTCGGTGTGCGGCCCGGCGGTGATCACCAGAATCGAATTCGTTTGACCGGCACGGTAATTGGCCTGAATTTCCTGGTAGATCATGCGCAGCGTGGTGAACGACACCGCCCCGCCGGCCGACGAATACTGCTTGTCCAGGGCGGCCGCCAGCGCCGCGGAGCGGGGCTGGCCGTTAACCGGGTCGCCCAGCGGCCCGCCGGCCACCTCGGAGCGGCCCTCGTGGCCGTCGAAGGTCCACAGCCCCACGGCGGCACTGGGCGGCAGGGACTTGATCTTGTCCTGCAGCGCCCCAACCACGTTGGCCAGCCGGGACTTTCCGCCTTCGTCGGTGGGCAGGGACTGGTCGAGCATGATGGTCGCGGCCAGCCCGCTCGACGGGGCCGCCATGGCCTCGGCGAGCGTGGCGCGCATCGCGTCGTCACCGACCGACAGGGCCGGCGGCAGCGCCGGGAAGCTGGTGACGGGGCTGCTCGGCGGTTTGACCCCGTTGACCCGGAAGCCGGCCTTGGCCAGCTTGTCGAGTTGCTCGGGCTTCTGCAGGAAGCGGGCAAACCCGCTGGCCGCCGAGGTTTGCTCCTGGGTCAGCCAGGAGCCGCTGAGCAGCACCGCGGGGTAGTCGGCCACCGGCGCGGCCCCCGCGGGCAGCCACGCCGCCAGCGCGCTCTTGGCGTCGGACAGCGACTGGCCGCGCTGAAACACCTGCTGCTCGGTGGTCACCACCGCGTGCACCGGCGCCGCCGCCGCGTCGCCGGGCTTGAGCAGGGCGTTCATCGCCTCGGTCAGCGATTTGTCGGCCAGCTTGGGTTGGGCGTTCAGCAACGTGCGCACGGCGCCGGTGCCCTGCGTCGGCGGCGCGCCGGCCGGCACCGAACCCGCCGCCACCGCCTCGCCGGCCAGATACGACGCGTCGCCGTTGCCGTTCGTCGGCAGCGCCACCCGCAGCGACCCCCACGCCGGCAGGTTCAGCCCCCCCAGCGCGTTCGGGGCGGTCTGCAGGCCGGGCAGCGCCGCCCAGTTCCGGCCGTCCAGGGCCTGCCCGAGTTCCGGCCGCACCGCGAGCACCACCGGCGACGTCACCAGCGAATGGCTTTCGGTGATCACCTTCTGGCCCGCGCCCGCGGCGAGCCGCGCGGCGGAGATCGAGCTGCCCGGAATCCACAGCGCCGGCTGGCCGCCCAGCTCGCCCGGCCACTTGCCGGTGAAGCCGTTGAGGACGGCCTCGGCGTCGGCCGGTTTAACGCTCACCACCATGCAGTGGTCGCCGACCGGGCCGGCGGTGGCGGAGTAGCTCTCGGCGAGCTGCTGCACGGGGTCGGCGATCGACGGGTCGGTGATGACGGCGACGGTCTCCTTGCCCCCCACGCAGCGCGCCGCGGCGTTGTGCGAGCGGTTGGACAGCGCGTCACCGAAGAAGCTCCACAGGATGACGGTCCCGACCACGACGACGACGGCGACCAGCGCGACGATCACGCCGATGCTGACCCCGCGGCGCCCGCCCTCGCTGCGGTGGCCGCCGCGCCAGTCGGCGAGCCCCCGGTGCCCGCCGCGGAGCCGGGACGCCAGCGACTGCGAAGGGGCCGCCGGCTCCTCGCCCGCCGGGGCGGCCTTGCGCGGCGGGAAGTCCGGATAGTCGTCGGTGGCCGGCGCATCCTCGGCCGGCGGTTCCTCGTCCGCGTAGCGGTGATGCTGGCCCGGCTCGTCGGCGAGGTACGCATCGTCGGCAAGGCCCTCGGCGAGATACTCGTCGGAGGGCTGATCGACGGCGTCCTCGGGGTCGGGCATGCTGTGCCTACCCATGGGTGTGCCCGCCGCCTTTCCATCGACTCGTCGGGTGACCTGTTGTGGACTCGGCGCAGATTCTAGTCATTCGGCCGTGCTACTACTTACCGCAGGTCGAGCGGTTTTCACTCACCGGCGGCGCGGGCTTTGAACTCGCGCCGGCGCCGATGCAGGATCGGCTCGGTGTAGCCGTTGGGCTGCTGGGTTCCCGAAAGAATCAGCTCCTCGGCGGCCAGGAAGGCGACGCTGTCGTCGAAGTCAGGCGCCATCGGCCGGTAGGCGTCGTCGCCGGCGTTCTGCTGGTCCACCATCGGGGCCATGCGTTCCAGGCTGGCGCGGACGTCCTCGCGGGTGATCACGCCGTGCCGCAGCCAGTTGGCCAGCAGCTGGCTGGAGATGCGCAGGGTGGCGCGGTCCTCCATGAGCGCCACGTTGTGGATGTCGGGCACCTTCGAGGACCCGACCCCCTGGTCGATCCAGCGCACCACATAGCCCAGGATGGACTGGCAGTTGTTGTCGACCTCCTCGCGGATCTCCTCGGGGGCCCAGGCCAGCTCCTTGGCCAGCGGGATGGTCAGCAGCTGCTCGATCGTGGCCCGCTTCTTGCCGGCCAGTTCCTTCTGCACCTCGATCACGTCGACCTTGTGGTAGTGCAGGGCGTGCAGCGTGGCGGCCGTCGGCGAGGGCACCCAGGCGGTGCTGGCGCCCGCGCGCGGCTGGGAGATCTTCTGCTCGACCATGTCGGCCATCAGCTCGGTCATGGTCCACATGCCCTTGCCGATCTGGGCGCGGCCGGCGAAGCCGGCGGCCAGGCCGGTGTCGACGTTGTTGTCCTCGTAGCCCAGGATCCACGGCTGGCTCTTCATGGTGCCCTTGCGCACCATTGGGCCGGCCTCCATCGAGGTGTGGATCTCGTCCCCGGTGCGGTCCAAAAACCCGGTGTTGATGAAGACGATCCGGTCGGCCGCGGCCTTGATGCAGGCCTTCAGGTTGACCGTGGTGCGCCGCTCCTCGTCCATGACGCCCACCTTCAGGGTGGTCTGCGGCAGCCCGAGCACGTCCTCGACCCGGCTGAACAGCTCGGCGGTGAACGCCACCTCGTCGGGGCCGTGCATCTTGGGCTTGACGATGTAGATCGACCCGGTGCGGCTGTTGGCCAGCGGGCCGTTGGCCTCGCTCTCCTTGAGCCCATGCACGGCGCACAGGCCGGTGAACAGCGCGTCCTGGATGCCCTCGAAGACCTCGTTGTTGTCGGAGTCCACGATGGCGTCGTTGGTCATCAGGTGGCCGACGTTGCGGACGAACAGCAGCGCGCGCCCCGGCAGGACCAGCTCGCCGCCGTCCGGGGTGCTGTAGCGGCGGTCGGCGTTGAGCACCCGGGTGAACGTCTTGCCGTCCTTGTCCACCTCCGCCGCCAGATCGCCCTTGTTGAGGCCCAGCCAGTTGCGGTAGGCGCGGGTCTTGTCATCGGCGTCCACGGCGGCCACGGCGTCCTCGAAGTCGATGATCGTGGTGACCGCGGACTCCAGGACGACGTCCTTGATGCCGGCGCGGTCGGTCTTGCCGATCGGCGACTCGGGGTCGATCAGGATCTCGATGTGCAGGCCGTGGTTGATCAGCAGCACCGACCAGGCGGGGGAGCCGAGCTCGCCGCTGTAGCCGACGAACTTCTCCGGATCGGCCAGCCCGACGGGCTCCGCGTCCCCACCCAGGCTGATTTGCAGCCGGCCGTCGTCGATGCTCAGGCCCGTCGCGTCCGCCCAGGAACCCTCCGCCAGCGGCACCGCCTCGTCGAGGAACTCGCGGGCATAGGCGATCACCTTGTCGCCGCGGACCTTGTTGTAGCTGGTGCCCTGCTCGGCGCCGTCGGTTTCGGGGATGACGTCGGTGCCGTACAGCGCGTCGTAGAGCGAGCCCCACCGGGCGTTGGCCGCGTTGAGGGCGAACCGGGCGTTGGTCACCGGCACCACCAGCTGGGGGCCCGCCGTCGTGGTGATCTCGGGGTCGACGCCCGCGGTGGTGATGCTGAAGTCCGGGGGCTCGGGCTGCAGGTAGCCGATCTCGGTCAGGAATTCGCGGTACGCCTCGGCGTCGATGGGCTCGATCACCCGGTGCCTGTGCCACTTGTCGATCTGGGCCTGCAGCTCGTCGCGGCGGTTCAGCAGTTCCTGGTTGCGCGGGGTGAGGTCGGTGACGACCTTGTCGAGGCCCGACCAGAAGCTGTCCGGGTCGATGTCGGTGCCGGGCAGGGCCTCGTTGTTCACGAAGTCGTAGAGCACTCGGGCGACGCGCAGGTTCCCCACCGACACGCGATCAGTCATGTTTCTCCTCCATAAAGGGCCAGGTGAAAGCTCACCGGCCGCAGCAAGCACTATCGTCAGCCTACCGACCGGCACCTTGACAAACGCCATCCGGGCGACCCGCCACAGCAGGTCAAACCCCCGCGGGCTGGTAGCCGTTGGAGATCATACGGGCTGCGCGCCGCCCGACCCGGGAACCAGCCCCACTCGCCGCACGGCGTCCCGCAGCGGCCGCGGCCTACGCGTCACGCCCTACGCGTCACGCCCTACGTGTTATGCGCTACGTGTTATGCATGGTGCCGACCAGGTCCTCCACCACGTCTTCCATCGCCACCATCGCGACCACGCCGCCGCCGTCACCGTCGGTCACCAGCGCCAGGTGGCTGTTGTTGCGGCGCATCCGCGACAGGGCATCGGCCAGCGGCAGCGACTTGGGCACCCGCGGCAGCGGCCGCACCACCGACAGGTCGATCACCGTCAGCGGGTCGGCGCCGAGCGCCAGCACGTCCTTGATGTGCACGTAGCCGATGAACTTCTGATCCGCGCCCACGACGGGAAAGCGGGAGTAACCGGTCCGGGCCACGGCCTCTTCGACCGCGCCGACGGTGGGCCCGGCGCCGGCGGCCGCGACCGGCACCGCCTCGATGTCGCCGAGCGGCCGCGCCACCTCACCGACCATGCGGTAGCGCAGCTGCAGCGCCCGCGTCAGCCGGATGTGCTCCTCGGCGTCCAACAGGCCTTCGGACACCGATTCGGTGATCATCACCCTCAGCTCCGTGGTCGAGACGGCGACGTTGAGGTGCGTCTTGGGCTCGACGCGCAGCGCGCGCAGCACCACGTTGGCGCACTTGTCGTAGAACGCGATGAACGGCCGCGCGGCCCGCACGTAGGCCAGGTACGGCGGCACCAGCAGCATCGCGGTGCGCTCCGGGCCCGCCAGCGCGATGTTCTTGGGCACCATCTCGCCCAGCAGCACGTGCAGCGTCACCACGATCGCCAGCGCGATCACGAAAGACAGCGAGTGCAGCAGCGCCGGGTTCATGCTGGTCAGCCCGAATCCGGCGCGCAGCAGGCTGGCCACCGCGGACTCGCCGATCCGCCCGAGCAGCAGCGAGGCGACCGTCACGCCCAGCTGCACCCCGGCCAGCATCGACGACAGCTGCTGTCCGGCGCGGATCACCGTGACGGCTCGCGTTTTACCCTGCTCGGCCAGCGCCTCGAGGCGGTCGCGGCGGGCCGAGATCAGCGCGAACTCCGCGCCGACGAAAAACGCGTTCACCCCGATCAGCAGGACCGCCAGCACCAGGCCCAGGGCCTCGTTCATCAGGTTCATCACAAGCTCCGCCCCGCGGGCGTCTCGGCGCGACTGCCCAATTCCGTCAGCTCGAGCACGTCGATCCGCCGACCGTCCATGCGGACCACCGTCGCCTGCCAGCATGCCGAGGCGTCCGGCAGGCCGTCGGGGTCCAGCGCGGTCAGCTCGACGGTTTCCCCGGCCACCGGGATGTGCCCGAGCTGGCGGAGCACCAGCCCGCCGATCGTCTCGTACGGCCCCTCGGGGGCGCGAAACCCGGTGGCGGCGGCCACCTCGTCGATGCGCAGCAGCCCGTCGACCCGCCAGCCGGCGCCGGCCGCGACCACGTGGGGGGTGGCGTCGTCGTGTTCGTCGCGGACGTCGCCGACGATCTCTTCGACGAGGTCCTCGAGGGTGACCATGCCCGCGGTGCCGCCGTATTCGTCGACGACCAGCACGGTTTGCAGGTCGTTGGCGCGGATCTCGGCCATCACGGCGTCCCCGTCCAGCGTCGACGGCACCACCGGCACGTTTTGGGCCAGCGCGGTCAGCGGGGTGCCGGCCCGGTCGGCCGGCGGCACCGCGAACACCTGCTTGACGTGCACGATGCCGACGGTCTCGTCGAGGTCGCCGTCCACGATCGGGAACCGGGAAAAGCCCGACTCGGCGGTCGCGGCGACCAGGTCGGCGACGGTGTCGTCGGTCTGCAGCGCGACGATCTTCGACCGCGGCGTCATCAGTTCCTCCGCGGTCAGGTCGCCGAACTGCAGCGAGCGCCGCACCAGGGCGGCGGTGGCCGCGTCCATGGTGCCGCTGCGCGCCGAGT
This sequence comes from Mycobacterium alsense, assembly GCF_002086635.1. Classification (GTDB taxonomy): domain Bacteria; phylum Actinomycetota; class Actinomycetes; order Mycobacteriales; family Mycobacteriaceae; genus Mycobacterium; species Mycobacterium alsense. The sequence goes on from NZ_MVHD01000021.1 coordinate 47,337, forward strand.
TGCGCACCAGGGACGCCAGTTCCTGCGGGGAGCGGGCCGAGCGCAGCTCCTCGGCCAGCTCGATGCCCAGCTCGCGGACGATCCAGTTGGCCGCGCCGTTCGTCAGCCGGATGGCCGGGGTGAACACCATGGAGAACAGCAACTGGAAGCCCGCGACCGCGCGGGCGGTCGGCAGCGGGCGCGCCACCGCGAGGTATTTGGGGACGAGCTCGCCGAACACCATCGACACCGACGTCACGATCACCAGCACCAAAAACGCGACGATCCCGTCGGCCAGCCGGTCGGGTATTCCGAACGCGCGCAACGCCGGATGCGGCAGGTGGTCGACCATCGGCTCGGTCAAATAACCCGTCGCCAGCGTGGTGATCGAGATGCCCAACTGCGCGCCCGAGAGCTGGAACGACAGCCGGCGCTGGGCGCTCAGGATGTAACGGTCGCGGCGGGCGCCGGCGCGCGCGTTGGCCTCGACGACGCTGCGGTCCAGGGCGGTCAGCGAGAATTCGGCCGCGACGAAGACCGCGGTGCCGAAGATCAGCGCCGCGATGGCCAGCACGCTGAGCAGCGCCACGCTGACGTTCATGACGCGGGCGGCGGCGCCGGAACCGCCGCGGGTCGCCGCTCCGCCCGGCCGACCCGGGTCGGTAGTCGGGCCTCGACACGTGCCTGGGGCACGTCATGCCTTTCCCTTGATGCGGCGTGGCGGCGCTTTGCTGCCAGCCGGATGTTCGCGTGAATTCACATGTTAGCCAAGACGTCCAGCCGCAAGACCGTCCGTCGCGGACTTAGCGTGGCCGCGTCACCACCCCAGGGGCAGCGGGTGGCCCTCGGCGAACCCCGCGGCCGACTGCACACCGACGACGGCGCGCTCGTGCAGCTCGGCCAGCGTCGAGGCGCCGACGTAGGTGCAGGTGCTGCGCAGCCCGGAGGTGATGTGGTCGAGCAGGTCTTCGACGCCGCCGCGGTCGGGGTCCAAGCCCATCCGCGCGGTCGAGATGCCCTCCTCGAACAGCGCCTTGCGGGCGCGATCGAACGCGGTTTCGGCGCCGCTGCGGGCGACGACCGCCCGCTTGGACGCCATGCCGTAGCTCTCCTTGAAGGGTTGGTCGTCCCGGTCGCGCATCAGGTCGCCGGGCGACTCGTAGGTGCCGGCGAACCACGACCCGATCATCACGTTCGACGCCCCGGCGGCCAGCGCCAGCGCGACGTCCCGCGGGTGCCTCACGCCGCCGTCTGCCCACACGTGACCGCCGAATTCCTTTGCGGCCGAAGCGCATTCGAGCACCGCCGAGAACTGCGGGCGGCCGACACCGGTCATCATCCGGGTGGTGCACATCGCTCCCGGCCCGACGCCGACCTTGACGATGTTCGCCCCGGCGCCCAGCAGGTCGCGGGTGCCCTCCGCCGACACCACGTTGCCGGCCGCGAGCGGCAGGCCCAGGTCCAGCTCGGCGACCGTCCCGATCGCCTCCAGCGTCTTGACCTGGTGGCCGTGGGCGGTGTCGACGACCAGGACGTCCACCCCGGCCTCGGCCAGGGACCGGGCCTTGGCCCCCACGTCACCGTTGATGCCGAGGGCCGCGCCGACGCGCAGCCGCCCGCGCGCGTCGGTGGCCGGGGCGTACAGGCCGGCCCGCACCGCCCCGGTGCGGGTGAGCACCCCGGCCAGCGTGCCGTCCGCGTCGGTGACCACCGCGACGTCGATCGGGGCGTGCTCGAGCAGGTCGAAGATCTTGCGCGGCTCGGCGCCCGCCGGGGCGGTCACGAAGTCGGTCACGGCGACGTCACGCACCCGGGTGAAGCGGTCCACGCCCAGGCAGGACGACTCGGTCACCAGCCCGATCGGGCGGCCCTCGAAGGCCACCACGGCGACGCCGTGCGCGCGCTTGTGGATCAGGGCCATCGCGTCGGACACCGAGTCGTCGGGACCCAGCACCACCGGGGTGTCCAGGACCAGGTCGCGGCTCTTGACGAACTCGACCGTCTGCTGCACCGCCGGGATCGGCAGGTCCTGCGGCAGGATCACGATGCCGCCCCGGCGCGCCACCGTCTCGGCCATCCGCCGCCCGGCCACCGCGGTCATGTTGGCCACGACGACCGGGATCGTGGTGCCGGAGCCGTCGGCGGTGGACAGATCGACGTCGAAGCGCGACGCGACCTCGGACCGGTTCGGCACGATGAACACGTCGTCGTACGTCAGGTCGTAGCCGGGTCGATGCCCGTCCAGAAACCTCATCTGCCTCGGTTTGCCCCTTCGTGCCCTCTTACCAGCGGGCCACCGCTAGGCGGGCACTTCGCTGCGGTCCCCGCTCCACAACGTGTGGAAGCGCTTGTCCGGATCATCGTCGATGCGGCCGTAGGTGTGCGCGCCGAAAAAGTCCCGCAGCCCCTGGGTGAGCGCCGCGGGCAGCCGCTCGGTGCGCAGTGCGTCGTAGTACGACAGCGCCGAGGAGAACCCGGGAATGGGAATACCCATTTGCGTGGCGGCCACCACGACGCGCCGCCACCCGTCGATCGCGGCCTCGATCGCGCTGCGGAAGTACGGCGCCACGATCAGCGTCGGCAGGTCGGCGTTTTCGTCGAAGGCCTCCTTGATGCGGTTGAGGAACTTCGCCCGGATGATGCACCCGCCGCGCCAGATGGTGGCCAGGTCGCCCGGCGTGATGTCCCAGCCGTACTCGGCGCTGCCGGCCTGGATCTGGTTGAAGCCCTGCGCGTAGGCGATGATCTTCGACGCGTACAGGGCCTGCCGGACATCCTCGACGAACTGTCCTGCGTCGCTTGGCCTTTCGCCGAGATCCCCGGACGCCAGGCCGGTGGTGGCCCGGCGCTGGGCGACCGAGCCGGACAGCGCGCGGGCGAACACCGCCTCGGCGATGCCGGTCACCGGCACCCCGAGGTCCAGCGCCGACTTCACCGTCCAGCGGCCGGTGCCCTTCTGCTCGGCCTCGTCGAGGATGACGTCGACGAGCGGCTTGCCGGTCTTGGCGTCGTTCTGGCGCAGCACCTCGGCGGTGATCTCCACGAGGAAGCTGTCCAGATCACCCTTGTTCCATTCGTCGAACACGTCGGCGATCTGCTCGGCGGTCTTGCCGAGGCCGTCGCGCAGCAGCTGGTAGGCCTCGCCGATCAGCTGCATGTCGGAGTATTCGATGCCGTTGTGCACCATCTTGACGAAGTGGCCGGCGCCGTCGGGGCCGATGTGGGTGCAGCACGGCACCCCGTCGACGTGCGCGGAGATCTCCTCGAGCAGCGGGCCCAGGCTCTGGTAGGACTCGGCCGGGCCGCCGGGCATGATCGACGGGCCGTTGAGCGCGCCCTCCTCGCCGCCGGAGATGCCGGCGCCGACGAAGTGCAGGCCCCGCTCGCGCATCGCCTTCTCCCGGCGAATGGTGTCGGTGTAGAGGGCGTTGCCACCGTCGATGATGATGTCGCCTTCCTCCATCGCGTCGGCGAGCTGCTCGATGACCGCGTCGGTGGGGTCGCCGGCCTTGACCATGATCAGCACCCGCCGCGGCCTTTCCAGCGCGTCCAGGAACTCCTCGACGGTTTCCGAGCGCACGAACTCGCCCTCCGAGCCGTGCTCGGCGAGCAGCGCGTCGGTCTTGGCGACGGAGCGGTTGTGCAGCGCCACGGTGTAGCCGTGGCGGGCGAAGTTGCGGGCGATGTTGGAACCCATGACGGCGAGGCCGGTGACGCCGATCTGCGCGGTACCGGTATTCGAATCCGACGAACTCATCTCTCGCCTCTCAGGTCAATTGCGGAACGCTGCCGCCACACACTGTGTCACAGCGGGCCCTTGGCGGACTTTCGGTCCTCACAACGCGTTTCGTCGGCGCTAGAGGTTGAACAGCCGCTGCAGCTCGGTGAGCCACGGTACGACCAGGGCGACGGTGGGGACCACCAGAATGGCCGCCGCGGTCAGGTAGGCCGCCGCCGACAGCGTCGGGCTGTTGCCCCGCCCGGACAGCCGGCGCACCCGCAACACCGTGCTGGTGCCGCCCACGGCCAGCGCTCCCGACGGCGCACGGCCGGACGCGCAGGCGACGAGCGCCCGGGCCAGCGGGGCGCGGCCGGCCGCGCGCACGGCCGCGTCGTCGGCGAGCAGCTCGACGAGCAGTTGCACCGAGCGCAGCGCGTTGGTGCTGCGGACCAGCCGGGGGAAGGCCGCGTGCACCGCGCTGAACGCCTCCAGCACCAGGTCGTGCCGGGCCCGCAGGTGCGCGCGCTCGTGGGTGAGGATGGCCGCGACCTCGTCGCCGGTGAGCGCGCTCAGCGTCCCCTCGCTGACCACCACCCGGCTGCGCACGCCGGGCAGGCAGTAGGCGAGCGGCTCGGCGACGCCGAGGACCCGGAGATCGCGGGTCCTCGCGCACGGCGCGTTGAGGGCGGCGTCGTGCCCCACGCCGACGAGGTCGACGACCATGCGGTGGTGGGCGCGGCGGCGGCGGTTGGCGATGGCCACCCGCATCACCGCGACCATCAACCGGGCGCCGACCAGCACGGTCAGCGCGAACACCGCGATGTAGGCCGCCCACAGCGGCCAGCCGAGCCGGCCCGCGGCGCCGATGACGCTGGCGGTGGGGCGCCCGTCCGGGCCGGGCATCAGGATGCGACTGGCGATGGCGATGCCGGCGCTGAAGGCCGAGAGGACCGCGGCCAGGGCGACGGCCTGCCACAGGACCATCGCCGCGCGCGGGGCGCGCAGGGGCCACGTCGCTCGTGCCAGGAGGGCCGGCGCCGGGCCGACCAACAGCACCGCGAGGAGGGTGAAGGCCAGCGCGGACACGCTGCCAGTGTCCCTCAGTCCTCCGCCGGAGCGCCAGCAGGTGGCGGGTTATTGCGTTGACTGGCTTCCAATTCGGCCAGCGCGCGCCGCAACGCCTGCGCCTCGTCGGCCCCGACGCGTTCGACGAAGTGCACCAGGGCGGCCTCTCGGCTGCCCGAGTCTTCGGCCTGAGCCAGCGCGTCGACCATCAGTCCGGCGACGAGCTCGTCGCGCCCGTGCACGGGCGCGTACCGGTGGGCGCGGTCGTCGCGGATCTGGGAGACCAGGTTCTTCTTAGCCAACCGCTGCAGCACGGTCATGATCGTGGTGTAGGCGAGGTCGCGTCGCGCCGACAACGCCTCGTGGACTTGGCGAACGGTCTGGGGCTCCGGCGTGGACCACAAATGGTCCATCACGGCGCGTTCCAGATCCCCCAACCGGGTCAGCTTGGCCATAGTTCGTTCATCTCCTGAGCGTCGAAGTAAGCGTACTCCCGTTTACTACCGGCCGTCGTACCGAAAGCCTCGATCCACAGGCGACCTTACCCTTGCGAAATTAGGGCAGCCTTGCCTATGCTGATCTCGGTCGAGCGACAATGACCGCGGCAGAGTCCTGAGGGCTGCAGTGACCCCCGGTCTACTCGATCGGCGAGCCCCGCGCCCAGCGCGGGGCTCGCCTGTTTTTCGGGGTGAGCGTTTCGGCGTCGACGCGCGCCGGGTCAGCGATCGAAAACACGCCGGCACCCTAAGCCACCTCACACCCAGCGCCCCGGCGGATTGAGCTCTCCGCAACATGCTGGTGACACCGACATCCCCCGCGTGATCCGCGCTTTTGCGGCGGTAACCACCGCGAATCGGACAGATCCGCTTCCTAGCAAGTTCCCAGCAGCTAACCAGTGTTAGCCCAGCGATGGATGCGTACGCTGGGCGCGACAGGGGCTAGGAGGACGGTGCATGACGACCGACTATCAATATGGCCGGCGCGGCACGCACAACGCGAACCCGACCCCTGACCTTTTTCACACCGATCTTTTGGGAATGCACTGCCGGATCGCCTCGTACCCATGACGGTGTCGCATAACGAACTATTCGATCGCTTAAAGTGATGAAATAAAATCGCTCGGTCGGCCTAGCGGTAACGCAGTTTCTGCCGCCGCGCAGAACGGCGGGCAGCGCCATACGACTAATGAGCCTGCGCCTAACTATGCGCAATCCTAACGCACCATTCTGTCTGATTGCTGGACGCTCGCTACTAACTTGCTGAACAATGTGTTTAGCATGTCCATGCATTAGCCGGAGACATAAAACCTCACAGCAACAAGTAGCGGTAAGACACTTCTTTTTTACTCCGTTATTACCTCGTGGAGACGCCGGTCGGGGAGCGTCGAATTACGATGATTCTTGGCTTGGGCAACGGCGCCTGAATAATGCGCAGGCCGCCACGTCTGACCACATTTGGGCAAAAGCATGGAGGACCTGCCGCAATTAAATACATGGGGTCACCGTATTAATTCAACGAGCGGCCCGACGTATTCCAGTAGAGCTGTGGCGCGGCGTTTGCACGTGCGGCCGGAAAGCGGTGCCCACCGTGGCGGCCACTCGGGACAAAGGGGAGTAGATGTTCGATTTCGGGGCGCTACCGCCGGAGATCAATTCGGGTCGGATGTATGTCGGCGCGGGCTCCGGGCCGATGCTGGCGGCCGCCGCGGCCTGGGACGAATTGGCCACGGAGCTGCAGTCGGCGGCGGCCTCGTACGGCTCGACGGTGGAAAGCCTGGCCGCCGGGCCGTGGACGGGGCCGTCGTCGATCGCGATGGCGGCGGCGGCCGCGCCGTACGTGGGGTGGATGGCTGCGACCGGCGCTCAGGCCGAGCAAGCGGCCACCCAGGCCAAGGCCGCGGCGGGCGCGTATGAAACGGCGTTCGCGGCCACGGTCCCCCCGCCGGTGATCGCGGCGAATCGGGCCCTCCTCATGGCCTTGATCGCCACCAATTTCCTGGGTCAAAACACCCCGGCGATCGCGGCCACCGAGGCGCAGTACGCCGAGATGTGGGCCCAGGACGCCACCGCGATGTATGCCTATGCCGCATCGTCGGCGACAGCCTCGCAGTTCACCCCGTTCACCGAACCGCCGCCGACTACCAATGCCGCCGCCGCGCCGGCGCAGGCGGCCGTGGTTTCCCAGGCCGGCGGCGCGGGCGGCCTGAACATCGGGGCGCAGCTGTCCCAGCTGGGCAGCTCGCTGCCGACGGCGCTGCAGAGCCTCGGCGGCGGCCTCCTGAGCTCGCCCACGACGGGTTCGACGAACCTGCTGTCCGGCCTCGGCCTGCCGCAACTGGCCTCGGCGACGTCACTGCCGCCCGGGCTGATGACCGACGTCGGCAACTGGAACACGATCTTCGGGGCACTCACCGGGCCGTATTCCATCCAGTCGTGGAGCACGATTCCCGGCGGCCCGTTCCTGTCGTTCGGTCAGGCGTACGCGTGGGGCCAGAACGGGCAGGGTGCGGCGGCGTATCTGGCCGGCCCGAAAGCGATCAGTGGGGCGTTGGCGCCACTGGCGCAGGGCAACGGCGGGGCGGCCGCGATGTTGAGCTCGGCTGTCGGCGCGCCGGCCTCGGGCTCGATGGGCAAGGCGGCACTCGTCGGCAGCATGTCGGTGCCCCAGGGCTGGACCGAGGCAGCGCCCGCGATCAGGACGCTGGCCCAGGTGCTGCCGGCCAACGCCGCGGCCGCGCCGACCGCCTCGCTGGCCGGCGAAGGCGTCTTCGGCCAGATGGCCCTGTCGAGCCTGGCCGGACGCGCGGTCGGTGCCGCCGCTTCGCAGTCCGCGGCCGGCACCGGCGCCGCGGCGCGATCACTGGGCGGTGTCGCCGAGGCCGACCCCGCCGCGGCCACCATCATCGTCATCCCCGCACTGGAGGCATGACGGGGATGAAGGGCATCAAATCCACGCACGCAACAGCCAGTCGGAGGGTATAGCCGATGTTCTACGCAGCGTTTCCGCCCGAGTTCAACTCGGGCAGGATCTACGCCGGGCCCGGATCCGGTTCACTGCGGTCGGCCGCCGCAGCCTGGCAGGGGCTGGCCACCGAATTGCAGTCGACGGTGTCGTCGTATTCCGCGGTGATCGACGCCCTGGCCGGCGGGCCGTGGGTGGGTCCGTCGTCGCTGTCCATGACGGCCGCGGTCACGCCGTATCTGGCGTGGATGCAGGCCACCGCCGCCCAGGCCACCGAGGCCGCCGGCCAGGCCACAGCCGCGGCCACCGCATACGAGGCGGCCTTCGCCGCGCACGTGCCACCGACCGAGATCGCGGCCAACCGCAGCCGGCTCGCAATGTTGGTCGCCACCAACGTCTTCGGGCAAAACAGCCCCGCGATCGCGGCGACCGAGATCCAATACGCGGAAATGTGGGCCCAGGACGCCCAGGCGATGGACAGCTACGCCGGCGCGTCGGCGGCCGCTTCCGAGGTGACGCCGTTCACCGCCGCGCCGCAAATGACCAACGCCGGGGGGCTGGCCACCCAAGCTGCCGCGCTCACCCAAGCCGCCGCCACCCCGGCAGGCGGCGTGGGGTCGCTGGTATCGGCCGCGGCCGCCCCGCTGACCACCGCCAATCCGATGCTGACGTGGCTGGCAAACCTCAGCACGGATTACACCACCACCATCAACGGCTTGCTGAACAGCCTCTTTGGATCAGCCGGGGCGACCACCTACCAGGCCCTCTACAACGCGGTGAAGGTTCCGGTCGGCTTGACCACCACCTTCAACGACATCGGGTTGCTGATCAACTTCCCGCTGTCGCAGTGGCTCAAGTTCGCCCCACCCGTGCCCTATGGCGCGCTGCCGAAGGACGCGTTGGGCGCCGGGCTGGGGGCGCTGGGCTTCGGCCGGGGCACGCTGTACAACGCGGTATCGGCGGGCATGGGCAATGCGGGCACCCTGGTCGGAAAGTTGTCCGTTCCCCCCAGCTGGGCCACGGCCACCCCGGCCATCCGGACCGTCGCCGCGGCGTTGTCGGCCGCCGGTCCGGATGCCGTGCCGGCGGCCGCGCTCGGCCAGGGCGGCCTGCTCAGTTCGATGTCGGTGGCGGCGATGCTCGGGAGCGCCCTGGGCGCCGGGGCTCCGGACGCGATGGGCCGCACCGGCGTTCGCGGTCGCGTCAAACCGATCAAGGACCTCAAAGACGCGCACTCACCGGAAGCACTCCAGCGCGTGGTCGCACAGATATCGGAGAAGCCCGAAAGCGTGCAGCACCACAACGTCGACCAGGACGGTCTCGACGCGTTGCTCGAGCAGCTGGCGAAGCAGCCCGGCGTCCACGCGGTGCACCTGCGAAAGGGCGGCCAGCCTCAAGTCGTTCCGTCGGAGACGCGGTCGGGTTAGGGCCCAATTTGGTTGGGAGATGTTGGGAGATGTTGGGAGATGGAGAAAACATGCGATTGTTACTAGCGTTGTTCGGCGCCTGCGCCGCGATTGGCCTCGCCGCGCCGGCCTATGGCGGCCCGCCCCCGGCGCCCGACGGGGACGACGCGGGCTTCCTGGCCGCTCTGAGCCAAGTCGGCATCCATTACCCCGACGCGGGCGCGGCCGTCACATCGGGCAAAGCGGTGTGCACCTGCCTGAACGGCGGTGAATCGGGCCTGGAGCTGGTCCACGACGTGAAAGCCCATAATCCCGGCTTCGACATGGAGAGCGCGTCGAACTTCGCGATGATCGCCGCGAAGTTCTATTGCCCCCAGCAGCTCTCCAAGTCGTAGCGGCGCGCGCCCACGTTGGGCGTCGCCGATCTCGCCCTCGGTCGGGGCGCCGCGGTGGATGGTGTAGACAATGAAGGTGCCGCCGCCCGACGCGATCCTGCCGCCCGACTTCACCGCGCCGTTCGACAGCGAGTTAGGCCTGCGGTTCACCGAACTCAGCCCCGACCGCGCCCGCGCCCAACTCGCGGTCACCCCCAAGCTGCTGCAGCCGATGGGCCTCGTGCACGGCGGGGTCTACTGCTCGATGATCGAGAGCATGGCCAGCGTGGCCGCCTACACCTGGCTGAACACCAACGGCGACGGTGGCAACGTGGTGGGCGTCAACAACAATACGGACTTTTTGCGCTCGATCAGCTCCGGGATGGTGTACGGCGCCGCCGAACCGATTCACCGCGGGCGGCGTCAGCAGCTGTGGCTGGTCAGCATCACCGACGACGCCGACCGGGTCGTGGCCCGGGGTCAGGTGCGCCTGCAGAACCTCGGGGCGTAGCTCGAGCAGCAACCACGCGCGCTCGCCGGAAAAGCGCGAGGCGAAATTCCCAGCAAATTCCCAGCTGCCGGCCAGGACTGGCCGGATCACGAAATAACTTGGGGCAGAAGGTCTTTCGGGATGCACAGCGCGCGCCCCATCGCGTCACGATCGACGCGGCGGGACACGGCCACCACCTACGTTGCGGTCGCGGAACGACCCGGTACCTTCTATACCGGCGCGCCGCAGTGGCCGCCCGGACGAGTTCGCCGTACCCGGAGAGCGACAAGACGGTGACCGCGGGATGCCTGGCGCGCCGAATCCTTTCGTTTGGTTCCGTCGTCGGGGCATCCTCCACCGTGAATTGGAACTCGACGAGAGGAAATCGATGATCAATCCGTTCGCCGGCCAAGCCGACATTCCCAACCGCGAAGGTGCGTGGGCCCAGCAGGCCGAAGCCGAGCTGTCCACGCGCCGCCACCGCGAAGAGATCGACCGGTGCATCAGCCACGGGCTGGAAGCCGCCCCCACGATCAACGACCGCACGCTGTCGACCTTCGCGCGCGGCGAGCTTCCGCACTTCGCCGGGGAGCGGGGCACGTTTCTGAAGTGCCCGTTCCTGGAAGACGTGCACGACGTGGGCGACGCCGAGGTGGCGGTCTTCGGCGCGCCGCTGGACGCGGGGACGACCTACCGGCCCGGCACCCGGTTCGGCCCGATGGGGATCCGCCGCTCGACCAACCTGTTCGGCACCTATTGCTACGAGCTCGGGGTCGACCTCCGGGAGCAGCTCAACATCGTCGACATCGGCGACGTGGTCACCATTCCCGCCAACATCGAGAAGTCGTTCGATCAGATCAGCACGGCCATGTCGCACGTGGTCTCCCACGGCGTGTTCCCGGTGATCCTCGGCGGCGACCACTCGATCGGGTTCCCGACCGTGCGCGGCCTGGCCCCGCACATGGACGGCAACGTGGGCATCATCCACTTCGACCGCCACGTCGACACCCAGGAGAGCGATCTCGACGAGCGGATGCACACCACCCCGTGGTTCCACGCCACCAACATCAAGAACGCGCCGGCGACCAACCTCGTGCAGATCGGCATCGGCGGCTGGCAGGCGCCGCGCGCGGGCGTCCAGGTCGGCCGCCAGCGCGGGAGCACCGTCATCACCGTCGGCGACGTCGAGCGGGTCGGGATCGAGAAGGTCGCCGAGATCGCGCTCGAAACCGCGTGGAAGGACGCCAAGGCGGTCTACCTGTCGTTCGACATCGACGTGATCGACGCGGGGTTCGTGCCCGGCACCGGCTGGCCCGAACCCGGCGGGCTCCTGCCGCGCGAAGCCCTCAACCTGATCCGGCTGATCTCCGAACCCGGGCTCAACGGCATCGAGGTGGTGGAGTGCTCCCCGCCCTACGACTGGGCCGAGCAGACCGCCCTGATGAGCAGCCGGGTGATCCTGGACAGCCTGGCCGTGATGGTGCGGGCCGGCAAGCTCGGCAAGAAACCGGCCGCCCTGAAGCGGCACGCGTGGGGGCCGTTCAACGACTAGGTGCGTTATCCGGGTTCGACGGGCGCCGCCCGACTATCCGCCCCGATGGTCCGGCGGTTGCTCGGTCGATCAATGGCAAATCCGGCGCGGCGGTCCAATTTCGTCTCGACGGCGACTTCGAAACGGGAGCGCGGTTCGCCGGGCGTGTACGGCGCGCGCGGGGATGGGCCGGGATGATCGGCTCCGCTGAGCGGTCGCCGCGAATGCCGGCCACCCGCGCTGCCGTTGTCGGCGTGCTCGCGTTCTGGCGTAACTAATTCGTTGCCGCACAAGTACTTTGCCGCTGGGTCGCCCAAGCCGACCGCTGGCCCTCGCGTCGCCCGCCGCGACGGCCGGATGGGGTCGGTCAGCCCCCCGGCCTACCGTTGGCCGGCGACGTCCTTCGAGCTCTATTGAGTTCGCCGGCGCGCGGGCGCTCAGGCCTCGAGTCGACATCTCCCAGCTAATTCCCAGGAGTTAACCAGGGTTACTACAGCGTTGGCTGTCACTATTAAGCACTTGTGCGGCAACCTGGGCGCCGGTATGGCGACATACACATCGGTGCGGTGACACGCACATCGAGGGGGACACCATATCGCGCGCCGCGTCTTGAATTCAAAGGCGAGCGCCAAACCACCATTCGGGCGGTGGTGGCGGCCGCAACGTTTGCGCCCGGCGCGCTGGCTAGGGGGAGTTAGCGGTGGATTTCGCGTTGTTTCCACCCGAGTTCAATTCCGGACGGATGTATGCCGGAGCGGGCTCGGGCCCGATGGTGGCGGCCGCCTCGGCGTGGGACGGGCTGGCGGCCGAGCTGAATTTCGCGACTAGCGCGTACCGGTCGGCGCTTGTCGAGCTCACCGGCGGACCGTGGGTGGGCCCGTCGTCGACCGTGATGACGGCCGCGATGACTCCCTACCTGTCGTGGATGACCGCCACGGCCGCCCAGGCCGAGCAGACCGCAACTCAGCTCAAATCCGCGGTGGCCGCCTACGAGGCGGCGTTCATGGCCACGGTGCCGCCGCCGGAGATCGAGGTCAATCGCGCGCTGCTGGCGGCGCTGGTGGCCACCAACATCCTGGGGCAGAACACCCCGGCCATCGCGGCCACCGAGGCGCAGTACGCCGAGATGTGGGCGCAGGACGCCGCCGCGATGTACGGCTACGCCGGCGCCTCGGCGGCCGCGACGAAGCTGACCGCTTTCACCACACCACCGCAGACCACCGACCCGGGCGGGACGGCCGCCCAGGCCGCCGCGGTCACCGAAGCCGCGAACGCCGCCGCCGGACCGGGCGTCCAGTCGGGCCTCACGCAGGCGATGGACCTGGTGCCCGGCGCGCTGCAGACCCTCGGGACCGGTGGCGCGTTCGACCCGTTCTCCTTCGTGGAAGAAGTGCTGGGCACCACCACGGGTCAGGCCCTCAACGTGTTCACCACCGATGTGGGCAACTGGGCCCTCACCATCAGTGGGCCATTGTTCACCGCTTCGGGGATCACACCCCTGCTGGGCGGCCTGTACGGGCTCGCGCTGCCCGCGGCCGCGGCCACGGCCGCTGACGTGGCGCCCGACGCGGGACTCGGCGCGCTGGTGAGCTCGGCCGGCCCGGGAACGGGTGGATCCGTCGCGGCGAGCGTGGGCGGGGCCGACTCGATCGGCAAGCTGTCGGTGCCGCAATCCTGGACGTCCGGGCCGGGCATCCGGCTCGCCAGCAGCGCGTCGCCGCTGGCGACGGCCGGGCTGGGCGCGGTGCCGCAGGCCGAGGCGCCGGGGGGCTTCGTCGGCGGCATCCCGCCGGTCGGCAGCCTGGTCAACGCGCCCCGCGGCGAGCAGACCCGGGCGCGGTCGGGGACGGGTCAAAAGGTCATCCCGACGATGCCCGGGGAAGACGGCGCCGAGGGCATGCCCCTCGCCCCGGCCGCGCAGCCACAGCGAACGGTCCGTCACGTCGCCAGCGCGTTGAGCGACGGGGAACGCCAGGAGCTCGACAAGCTGCGCAAGGAGATCGCCGAAGCGGCGATGGAGCGCGATGCGGCGGCCCGCCTGATCAAGGAGGCCATGCTGTGATCGGCCTGGATTTCGCGGGATTGCCGCCCGAGATCAACTCCGCCCGGATGTACACGGGCCCGGGGGCGGGGTCGCTGGCGGCGGCAGCGACCGCCTGGACCACGTTGGCCACGGAGCTGAATTCGACGGCGAGCTCCTACCGGGCGGTGGTGGCCGCGCTCACGAGTGGGCCCTGGGTGGGCCCGTCGTCGGGGGCGATGGCCGCGGCGGTGACTCCGTATCTGTCCTGGATGAACGCGACCGCCACGCAGGCCGGGCAAACCGCCAGCCAACTCGGGTCGGCGGTCGCGGCCTACGAGGCGGCGTTTGCGGCCACAGTGCCCCCGCTTGAGATCGAGGTGAACCGGGCGCTGTTGGCATCCTTGGTGGCCACCAACACTTTCGGGCAGAACACCCCGGCGATCGCGACCACCGAGGCGCAGTACGCCGAGATGTGGGCCCAGGACGCCGCCGCGATGTACGGCTACGCCGGCGCCTCGGCGGCCGCGACGAAGCTGACCGCTTTCACCACACCGCCGCAGACCACCAACCAGGCCGGGACGACGACGCAGGACACCGCGGTCAACAACGCGGCCACCGCGGCCGGGTCGAGCGCCCAGTCGACCGTGCCGAACCTGCTGCACAGTCTCTCGTCGGGTTCGCCGACACCGGCTGCGGCGTCGAATCCGATCATTGACTACCTCAATGGTCCGAATCCGATCCTGAATGTGCTGACCAGCGGTCCGTTCCAGACGTTCCACACGTTGAGCGCGGGGACGGTCGGCTATCAGCTCCTCTCCGAGGGTCTCAACTTCGACGCGTCCGGCGCCATGCTGACCCTCGCGCCGCCGGTCGCCGCTGCCTGGAACCCGTTGGTGAGTGCGCTGTCGGCACCCGCGACTGCGGCGTCCGACGTGACGGGGGCGGGAGGCGTCGGCTCGACGCTGGCGGGCTCGTCGACAGCAGGCCCCTCGGCCGGCCTGGGCGAGGCGGCCACCGTCGGCAAGTTGTCGGTGCCCGCGGCGTGGAACGCCGCGAATGCCTCGCCTGCGATCCGGTTGGCCGCCACCGCGTTGCCGGCCGCCGGGCTGGACGGGTTGCCCCAGGCCGGGCCGGGCGGGTTCATGGGCGGCATGCCGATGGGCCCGGTGGCCAGCGTCGTCAACGCGCCGCGGGGCGACCAGAGCCGCCTTCGGGCCGGCGGGCGCCAGAAGGTGGTCGCGGCGCTGCCCGGCGAATCGGGCATGGACGACGACGCGGCGGCCCGCTGGGTCAAGCCGAACACGAGCGCCGACAGCGTGACCGAGGCGGCCGCGCTGAGCGAACGCGACGAGCTCAACCAGCTGCGCAAGGCGATGGCCGACGTGACCAGGCAGCGCGATGTGCTCAAGCGCACGGCCTCCGCGCTGATCAAGGAGGCCTCGGAAAAGTAGTGGGAAGTGGTTGCGAAACCTTCAATAGCACAACAGTTTTCGACGATTGGGGTCGGTTCAATTGTTTTTCATGAAGTTCGCCGGTACTGATAACAGTCTGGAGGGCGACGTGGCCGTCGACATGGCGGGCGGCGCCCCGGTGCACGACGGCGCGGAGGACACGCGGCTCCCGGCGGGTGCGGCGGCCGCCGGCGTCGTGCCCGACACCGCCAGCGACGACGAGGACCTCGCGCAGCTGAAGGCGCTGGGCTTCTCCTCGGAGTTCAAGCGCGACATGAGCCCGTGGGCGAATTTCTCCCTGGGCTTCACCTACCTGTCGCCCGTGGTCGGCATCTACACGGTGTTCGCGTTCGCCCGGGCCACCGCCGGCCCGCCGATGATCTGGAGCCTGCTGATCGTCGGCGCGGGACAGATGCTGGTGGCGCTCGTCTTCAGCGAGGTCGTCGCGCAATTCCCAGTGGCCGGTGGTGTGTACCCGTGGGCGCGCCGGCTGTGGGGCCGCAAATGGGCGTGGATGACGGGGTGGATCTATATGTTCTGCCTGTTGGCCCTCATCGCCGACGCGGCCTTCGGCGCGGGCCCCTACGTGGCTGCGATGTTCGGCTTCGCGCCCACCGTGCCGGCCAAGGTCTGTTGCGGACTGGCCGTGCTGGCGGTGGCGACCCTCATCAACCTGACCGGGACCAAGATCCTGGGCTACTTCGCGATCTTCGGATTCACCGCCGAGCTCATCGGCGCCCTGGTGGTCGGCATGTGGCTGCTCATCGCGCACCGGCATCACGGCCTCGGCGTGCTGTTCCACAGCTTCGGGGCCGAGGGCCATCACAGCTTCCTCGGCGCCTTCCTGGCCGCCGGCCTCATCGGCCTCTACCAGTTCTTCGGGTTCGAGGCGTGCGGCGACGTCGCCGAGGAGGTCCGCAACCCCGGCATCCAGATCCCGAAGGCGATGCGGCGCACCATCTACATCGGCGGGGCCGCCTCGACATTCGTCTGCCTGAGCCTGATCCTGTCGGTCACCGACTTCGGCGCGGTGATCCGCGGCGAGGACACCAACCCGATCGACACCGTCCTACAAAGCGCATTCGGGGACGTCGGATCCCGGATCGTGCTGGGGATCGTGTTGATCTCGTTCGTGTCGTGCGCGCTGAGCCTGCAGGCCGCCGCGAGCCGGCTGATCTTCTCCTACGGACGCGACGGCATGATCGCGGGCTCCCGGCTGCTGGCGCACTTCGACCACAAGCGGCACGTGCCGCCGTACTCCCTGTTGGCCGCGGTCATCATCCCGGCCGGGTTGATCATCGGTTCGCTGTTGTCCGAGCACCCGCTCAACAAGCTGGTCAGCTTCGGCACGGTCGGGGTCTACCTCGGGTTCCAGATGGTGGTGCTGGCCGCCCTGCGGGCCAGGATCAAGGGCTGGAAGCCGTCCGGCAAGTACCAGCTGGGCCGCTGGGGGATGCCCGTCAACGTCGGGGCCCTGGTCTACGGGGTGGCGGCGATCGTCAACGTCTGCTGGCCGCGGACCCCCGAGGCCCCGTGGTACGACAACTGGGTCGTGCTGCTCATGTCGGGCCTCATCATCGGCGTCGGCGTGCTGTACATGGCGTCCACCCGGGCCTACGCCAACAGCGACGCCCCACACGCCGACGCCATTCCGGCGCGGTAACGGCCGCGGCGGACGGTGTAGCACGTTGGGGCTGCAAGGCCCCGACTGGCAGGATTTACAGACATGCTCCTCACCCCGCACGAGCAAGAGCGACTGATGCTGTCCTACGCCGCCGAGCTGGCCCGCCGACGCCGGGGCCGGGGCCTCCGCCTCAATTTCCCGGAGGCCGTCGCCGTCATCACCGACCACATCCTCGAAGGCGCACGGGACGGCCGCAGCGTCGCCGAACTGATGGCCAGCGGGTGTGACGTGCTGGGCCGCGACGACGTGATGGAGGGAGTGCCGGAGATGATCGACGACGTACAGGTGGAAGCGACGTTCCCGGATGGCACCAAGCTGGTCACCGTCCATCACCCGATCCCATGATTCCCGGCGAAATCATTTATGGCACAGGCGATATCGACATCAATGCTGCCGCGCAGCGCCTCGAGATGACGATCGTGAACACCGGTGACCGTCCGGTTCAGGTCGGCAGCCACGTCCACCTTCCGCAGGCCAACGCCGCGCTGTCGTTCGACCGTGCGGCCGCCCACGGACACCGGCTGGACGTTCCGGCGGCCACCGCGGTTCGTTTCGAGCCGGGCATCGCCCAGACGGTCCGGCTCGTCCCGCTGCGGGGGCGGCGCGAAGTGCACGGTCTGACCCTGGACCCGCCCGGACGGCTCGACCCCGCATGACGCGGCTGTCCAGGGAGCGTTACGCCGATCTTTTCGGCCCGACCACCGGCGACCGGATCCGGCTGGCCGACACCGACCTGCTGGTGGAAATCACCGAAGACCGCAGCGGGGGACCGGGTCTGGCCGGTGACGAGGCGGTGTTCGGCGGCGGCAAGGTGCTGCGCGAATCGATGGGCCAGGGGCGCGTAAGCCGCGCCGACGGCGCCCCCGACACCGTCATCACCGGCGCGGTGATCATCGACCATTGGGGAATCATCAAGGCCGACATCGGGATTCGTGACGGCCGCATCGTCGCCATCGGCAAGGCCGGCAACCCCGACGTCATGTCGGGCGTGCATCCGGACCTGGTGGTCGGCCCGTCCACCGAAGTCATCGGCGGCAACGGACGAATCCTCACCGCGGGCGCGATTGACTGCCACGTCCATCTGATCTGCCCGCAGCTGATGCCCGAGGCGCTGGGGTCCGGCATCACCACCATCATCGGCGGCGGCACCGGGCCCGCGGAGGGCACCAAGGCCACCACCGTCACGCCCGGCGAATGGCATCTGGCCCGGATGCTCGAGGCGCTGGATTCCTGGCCGTTGAACTTCGCGCTGCTCGGCAAGGGCAACACCGTCAGCGCCGAGGGGTTGTGGGAGCAGTTGCGCGGCGGCGCTTCGGGTTTCAAGTTGCACGAGGACTGGGGATCGACGCCCGCGGCCATCGACGCCTGCCTGACCGTCTCCGACGCCGCGGGCGTGCAGGTCGCGCTGCACACCGACACCCTCAACGAAATGGGGTTCGTCGAAGACACCCTCGCCGCCATCGCGGGCCGCTCGATCCACACCTACCACACCGAGGGCGCCGGGGGCGGCCACGCGCCCGACATCATGCGGGTTGCGGCCGAACCGAACGTATTGCCGAGCTCGACCAACCCGACCCGCCCGCACACGGTGAACACGCTCGACGAGCACCTGGACATGCTCATGGTCTGCCATCACCTCAATCCCGCGGTGCCCGAGGATTTGGCGTTCGCCGAGAGCCGCATCAGGCCGTCGACGATGGCCGCCGAGGACCTGCTGCACGACCTTGGCGCGATCTCGATGATCGGCAGCGACTCGCAGGCGATGGGCCGCATCGGCGAGGTGGTGATCCGCACCTGGCAGACCGCGCACGTGATGAAACGCCGCCGCGGCGCGCTGCCCGGCGACGGCTCCGGCCCAAACGCGGCGGACAACAACCGGGCGCGGCGCTACGTCGCCAAATACACCATCTGCCCCGCGATCACGCACGGGCTCGATCACGAGATCGGCTCGGTCGCGGTTGGGAAGCTCGCCGACCTGGTGTTGTGGGAGCCCGCGTTCTTCGGGGTCCGGCCGCACCTGGTGCTCAAGGGCGGCGTGATCGCGTGGGCGGCGATGGGCGACGCCAATGCCTCGATCCCGACCCCCCAACCGGTCCTTGCGCGCCCGATGTTCGGCGCCGCGCCGGCGACCGCCGCCGCCACCTCGGTGCACTTCGTGGCCCCGCACGCCCTCGAGGCCGGGCTGGCCGAAAGGCTGTCCCTCACAAGGCAGTTGGTGCCCGTCAAGGACGTCCGCCACGTCGGCAAGGCCGATCTGCCGCTCAACGACGCCATGCCGGTCATCGACATCGACCCCGACACGTTCACCGTGCGCATCGACGGCGAGGTCTGGCCGGAGCAGCCGGCCACCGAACTTCCCATGGCGCAACGATATTTCCTGTTCTGATGGTTTCGATGGCCCATACCCCACTGACCACCCTGCTCGCGCTGGCGGACTCGCGGCTGCCCACCGGTGCGCATGTGCACTCCGGCGGCATCGAGGAGGCGGTCACCCGCGGCGTCGTCACCGACCTCGTCACGCTGAAGGCGTTCCTGGTGCGCAAGATTCGCACGCAGGGACTGGTGTCGGGGTCGGTGGCCGCGGCGGTGCATCGCGGCGACATCTCCGTCGACGACGCGGATTGCGAGACCGACGCGCGCACGCCCGCGCCCGCGGCCCGGGCCGCGTCACGCAGCCAGGGGCGGGGCCTGGCGCGGCTGGCGCGCCGGGTGTGGCCGGGCGCGGACTTCGACGACCTGGGCGCGCGCCCGCATCTCGCGGTGGCCGCCGGCCGGGTCGGGGCGGTGAGCGGCCTGCTGCCCGAACACAGCGCGCTGCACGTCGTGTACACCACGATGACCGCCTCGGCCACCGCGGCCCAGCGGCTGCTGGCGCTGGACCCCGCCGCCGTCGCGGCCCTCACCTTCGAGCTGTCCGGCCTGTGCGAGCACACCGCCACCGAGGCCACCGCCGGGCTGGCCGACCTGTCCGATCCCTTGCTCGACGCGCTCGCCCAGCACCACGCGGAGCGCGAGCGGCCCCTATTCGCGTCCTGAAAGGCACACCATGCCAACGCATTCCCACGCGCACCCGCACCCCGTCCAGGACCGGCCGAGGCGGGCCCGGCGGCCGGGGGAGCCGCTGCGCATCGGCGTCGGGGGACCGGTCGGCTCCGGCAAGACCGCGCTGGTGGCCGCCCTGTGCCGGCAGCTGCGCGACGAGCTGTCAGTGGCGGTGCTGACCAACGACATCTACACGACCGAGGACGCCGACTTCCTGCGCCGCAACGCGGTGCTGCCCGACGACCGCATCACGGCCGTGCGGACCGGGGGCTGCCCGCACACGGCGATCCGCGACGACATCACCGCCAACCTGGACGCGATCGACGACCTGATCGCCGCCCACGACGCGCTGGACCTGATCCTGGTCGAGTCCGGCGGCGACAACCTGACGGCCACCTTCTCGTCGGGCCTGGTGGACGCGCAGATCTTCGTCATCGACGTCGCCGGCGGGGACAAGGTACCGCGCAAGGGCGGCCCGGGGGTGACCTACTCGGACCTGTTGGTGGTCAACAAGATCGATCTGGCGCCGTTGGTCGGCGCCGACCTGGAGGTGATGGCGCGAGACGCGGACGCCGTGCGCGGGGGGCGGCCGACGATCCTGCAGTCGTTGACGAAGGACCCCGCGGCCACCGAGGCGCTGGCCTGGGTCCGCACCCAGCTGGCCGCGTCGCCGTAGATGCGCTCCGAGGTCCTGCTGGTCGCGTCCGGCGGTCGGGTGCCGCGCATCGAGTGCCGCGGCGCCGTGGCGGGGCGGTGCACCGCGGCCGACACCGTGCACCTGGTGTCGGCGGCAGCCACCCCGCTGGGCGGCGACGCCATCGACATTCGCGTCGTCGTCGAACGGGGCGGCCGGTTGCGGCTGCGCAGCGCAGCGGCCGCCGTGGCCCTGCCGGGGCCGGACACCCCGACGTCGCACGCGCACTGGCGGATCGAGGTGAGCGGATGCCTCGACCTCGACCTCGAGCCGACGGTGGTCGCCGCCGACGCCCGGCACGTGTCCAGCGTGGCCCTTTTCCTGCAGGACGACGGCCGGATCCGGTTGCGTGAGCGGGTGCAGATCGGCAGATGCCGTGAGCACGAAGGGTTTTGGTCGGGGTCGCTGCACGCCGACCGCGACGGCCGCCCGCTGTTGCGTCACCGGGTGGAACTGGGAGCGGGATCGTTGGCCGACGACGCCATCTCCGCGCCGCGCGCGACGGTCAACGAATTACGCTACCCCGCAGGGGATTTCGACCTCCCGGACGGCGCCATCGACGACGGGTCGACCGTGCTGGAGCTGGCCGGCGGCGGGACGCTCAGCACCTGGCAGGGCGACCGGCTGGCCGGCTAGCTGGCGACGCGTTCGACGGCGGCGGAGCCGCGGGCCTCCGCGGCCAGTTCGGCCAGCTGTTCGAGCCGCGTCCGGGCGAACGCCTGCTGCTCGGTGATCGTCAGCTGGCCGCGCCGGGTGCTGAGGAACGTCACCGTCCACGACAGCAGCGTGGTGATCTTGGTCTTGAACCCGATCAGGTACACGAGGTGCAGCACCAGCCACATCAGCCAGGCGATGAAGCCGCTGAACTCCAGCGGGCCGATCTTGGCGACCGCGGAGAACCGCGAGACCGTGGCCATCGACCCCTTGTCGAAGTACTGGAAGGGCTCGCGCTCGGCCGGGTCGGCCCCGCCGAGCTCGGCCTTGATGGTGCTGGCGACGTACTTGGCGCCCTGGATGGCGCCCTGTGCCACGCCCGGCACGCCCTCGACCGCCGCCATGTCGCCGACGACGAACACGTTCGGATGCCCCGGGATCGACAGGTCGGGGAGGACCTTGACCCGGCCGGCGCGGTCGAGTTCGACCGCCGACTGCTCGGCGAGGTCCCGGCCCAGCCCGCTGGCCTGCACCCCCGCCGACCACACCTTGCACGCCGACTCGATGCGCCGGACGGTGCCGTCGGAGTCGCGCACGGTGATCCCGTTGCGGTCCACGTCGGTGACCATGGCGCCCAGCTGGATCTCGACCCCCATCTTCTCCAGGCGCGCGCGCGCCCGCTCACCGAGCTTTTCGCCCATCGGCGGCAATACGGCCGGGGCGGCGTCGAGCAGGATCACCCGCGCCCTGGTCGAGTCGATGTGCCGAAACGCGCCCTTCAAGGTGTGTTCGGCCAGTTCGGCGATCTGCCCGGCCATTTCGACGCCGGTGGGGCCGGCGCCGACCACGGTGAAGGTCAGCAGCTTCTTGCGGCGCTCCGGGTCGCTGGACCGCTCGGCCTGCTCGAAGGCGCTCAAGATCCGGCCCCGCAGCTCCAGGGCGTCGTCGATCGACTTCATGCCCGGGGCGAACTCGGCGAAATGGTCGTTGCCGAAGTAGGACTGGCCGGCGCCGGCGGCGACGATAAGGCTGTCGTAAGGGGTTTCGTAGTTGTGGCCGAGCAACTCGGACACGACGGTCTGGCGGGCCAGGTCGATGTGGGTGACGTTGCCCAGCAGCACCTGGACGTTGCGCTGCTTGCGCAGCACCACGCGGGTGGGCGGGGCGATCTCGCCCTCGGAGATGATGCCGGTGGCCACCTGATACAGCAGCGGCTGGAACAGGTGGTGGGTGGTGCGGGCGATCATCTTGATGTCGACGTCGGCGTGCTTGAGTTTCTTTGCCGCGTTGAGTCCGCCGAATCCCGACCCGATGATGACGACCTGGTGACGACGCTTGGGTGCAGCAGTCATTTCTGCCTGCGGGCTCATGTTGGGGTTGCTCCTGACGGGGGCTCCTGGACACGCGAAATCGGTTAGCTACCACGCTAGTGAGGCGATACCCGGAAAACCCAGATCGCAACCGTGTGCAATCAACCACATCGCCGCATCGCGGCTGGTCGGGCCGACGTGATGCTCGTCATGCCCAACGCGGGATGCGACGTGGGTTACAGGCCGACCAGCGGGCGCAGGGCTTCGCCGGCCGCGGCGATGACACCGGGCGTGTAGAACGGCATGTTGATGATCACGCCGTCGATCCCGGCGTCCAACACCTTCGTCTTGATCTGGTCGGCGACCGAGTCGGCGCTGCCGACCACCATCCGCTGGGCCATCTCGGCGGGAATCTGCTCGGCCTTGAAGTTCTCGTCGACGACCACCGTGGTCAGCGTGCTGGTCTCCAGCGTGGCCGGATCGCGCCCGATCTCCTCGCATCGTTCCCGCACCACCTTGAGCTTGGCCGGCAACTCGTCGAACCCGGCGATCACGTTGAGGTGGTCGAAGTGGCGGGCCGCGAGTGGGATCGTCTTCTTCTCCCCGCTGCCGCCGATCATCAACGGAATGTGGTCGCGGAAGCGGGGATTGGCCATCGCCTGCTCGGCGCGGTACCACTTGCCGGAGAAGGTCGGCCGCTCGCCCTTGATCATCGGCAGGATGATCTGCAGCGCCTCGTCGAGCCGGTTGAACCGGTCGGTGAAGGTGCCGAACTCGAAGCCGAGCTGATCGTGCTCGAGCTCGAACCAGCCGGTCCCGATGCCCAGGATGGCCCGGCCGCCGCTCACCACGTCCAGCGTGGTGATGATCTTGGCGAGCAGCGTGGGGTTGCGGTAGGTGTTGCCCGTCACCAGCGTGCCCAGCTGCACCCGTTCGGTGCCGGTGGCCAGCGCGCCCAGCGCGGTGTAGGCCTCCAGCATCGGCTGGTCGGGATCGCCCAGCATGGGCAGCTGGTAGAAGTGGTCCATCACGAAGACCGAATCGAAACCGGCTTCATCGGCCTCGCGGGCCTGGGCCAGCACGGTGGGGAAGAGCTGCTCCACCCCGGTGCCGTAGGAGAAGTTCGGGATCTGCAGACCGAGTCGAATAGCCACGCGCTCTACCGTAATGCGGCGCGGTGCTGCGGGATACGGCCGAAATTACGCTCTCAGGCGAACCGGGCCAGCGCCCCGTGGCTGACGTGCAGAGTCTGGCCGGTGATGTGGCGGGCCGCCGGGGTGGTGAGGAACAGCGCCAGGCGGGCGACCTCCTCCGCGACCGTCGGCGGCGTGCGGGACAGGCCGTCGTAGCCGGGCTGGGCGCTGCGCCCGCTCGCGACGACGTTCACCGTGATCCCGCGGGTTCCGAAAACGCTTGCCTGCCCCGCGGTCCAGTTGGACAGGGCCGCTTTGATCGCGGCGTCGACGCTGCCGGGGGCGGGGTTCTCGTCGACCACGCTGATGATGGACCCACCGGAGCGAAGGTGGTCGCCGGTGGCCTGCACGGTCAGCACCGCCGACAGCACCGTCGCGTCGAGGGCGTTGCGCCAGGCTTTGGCCGTGTCGGACACCGAATAGGTGCGCGGGTCGCCCGGGTCCCAGGCGGGTGCCGGCACGTTGACGATGGTGTCGAGGTGGTGGGGGAACAATCCGCGCGCCTCGCCGAGGCTGGCCGGGTCGGTGGTGTCGCAGACGATGGCGTCCACCTCGAGCTCCTTGGCGGCGATCTCCACGTCGTCGCGGCGCGCGCCCACGAGGGTCACCTTGTGACCGTCGTCGCGGAAGCCTTCGGCCACTGTGCGCCCCAGCTCGGTGTCCCCGCCGGTGACCAGCACCTCCACTGGCAGACCTCCCTCGTGTTCAACGTTGAACCAGGCTGTTGAACCCAGGCTCTGGATCAGCGCGTGATGCCATCGATCTTCGTCAATGTTACTGGACAGTAGCTACTCCGCGAAATCCTGGGCCGCGCGACGCGCGGATAATTTTTCGTAACTATTTCGGCCGCCACTTGGCGGCCACCCGGCCGCCCCGGGTGCCGTCGCCCGGCCGTCACGACGTTGCGGCGATTCGGCAGCCAAGTGGGCCGCATTATCGGCGGGCTAGGGTTCCCTCATGCGTCGGATCGGGATCCTCGCTGCCGCGGTTTCGGCCGTGCTGATCACCGGCCCGACCGGGTGCGGATCGAGGTCGACCCCCGCCCGGCCCGCGCCGAGCCAGGGAAAGGTCGTGGTGTTCGCCGCGGCCTCCCTGAAGCCGGCCTTCACCGAGATCGGTCAACAGTTCAACGCCGAAAATGCCGGCAGCAGCGTCGATTTCGAGTTCGCGGGCTCCTCGGAGCTGGCCACGCAGTTGACGCAGGGCGCGACCGCCGACGTCTTCGCGTCCGCGGACACCGCGCAGATGGACGTCGTCGCCAAGGCGGGCCTGCTGGCCGGCGCCCCGGCGAACTTCGCGTCGAACACCCTTGTCATCGTGACCGCGCCGGGCAACCCCAAGCGCGTGGGCTCGCTGGCCGATCTCGCCAGGCCGGGGCTGGCCGTGGTGCTCTGCCAGAAGCCGGTGCCGTGCGGGGCGGCGACCCGCCGCGTCGAGGACAGCACGGGGGTGCGCCTGAACCCGGTCAGTGAGGAACCCAGCGTGACCGACGTCCTCAGCAAGGTCACCACGGGGCAAGCGGACGCCGGCCTGGTGTACGTCACCGACGCCCGCGGCGCGGGAAACAAGGTCAGCACCGTCGCCTTCGATGAGGCCGCCGGGGCGGTGAACGTGTATCCGATCGCGGTGCTGAAGCAAGCTCCGCAGCAGGCGCTGGCGCAGAAGTTCGTGGCCATGGTGACCGGCGGCACGGGGCAAAGCGTCCTCGCCCAGTACGGCTTCGCCAAACCCTGAGCCGTGCACCGGAGGGGACGGTACGTGCCATCGCGGCGGTGGTCGCCGTCTCGCGGCGCCAGCCCGACGCGGCCAAGCGGTTGCCGTTGTCTTGCGCGATCGCCCCGGCCGAGGGCGGTGAAGGTCGTCGGGGCATGTCCCGGGCGACTCGAGCACCGGCCCGACTTTGGGACCGGTAGGTGCCCGTTGCCCCATACTTTTCCGATGAGCGTCGACGACGAAGCTGCTGCATCGCGCCAGTTCGTGGCGTCGTCCCCGACCATGTCCGCGCAAATGACCGCTTTTGCCACCGGAAAGGGCCGGTACCTCGTGCAGGCGGCGATGTTGGCGTTGATCTTGGCGATGGTCGGGTCATTCGTTACCGGGCGGAGCCAGGGTTTCGCGCTCGCCGCCGCGGGGCTCGCGGCGCTTTCTGTTTTCGCTCTGGCGGGGACCGCCTACGTGTGGTGGCGGTCGCGCCGAAAGGTTCTCATCGGCGTCGTGAGCGGCGGCTTGACCTTCAATCAGCGGCGCACTGTTTTTCCCTTGGTCGATGCAAAGCTGGGCCCCTGGGTGAACATGGGCGTGGCCCTGCACCTGCACAGTGGCTCCCGTCGATTTGTTCTCGGGGGGCGAGATCGTCGCATCGCTCCGGAAACGCGGCTCGACGCACCGCCCGTCCAGACCGTCGATGCGTGGTTGTGGGCCGCGCAATTCGATGGGCTTCTCTCCGTGGCCGGGTACCGCGGCGGGCTGGACTTGCGCGGTCCCGCACTGGGGGAACCGACTCGGTGTTTGCTGTTTCCCAACCCCTATCTGGCCGAGGAGTTCGGGTCGTTTGCATTCGGAAAGCAGCGTCGATTTCAGCGGTCACTCTCGGAGCCGAGCCTGGTCCTTGACGTCGACGACGACGCCATGCGGGTGCTCGACCCGAGCGGCGCTGCGCATCGTGCCTCGGCGTTGCGCGCGGACGTGACCGCGACTCCGGCGACTTTTCAGGCCGACAGCGTCACGAGCGGCGACGGCAGCACGTATGACTACCCCGCGACCCCTGGCCTTGCGGTGCATCTTCCCGGCGCGCAACCACTGACGATCGGATGTCTTGACTTGGCGGGGGCGGCATTTCGCTTTTCGTGGCGCGGCCATGCGTCTCGGCCGAACGAACGGCCTGCCTACGTGGTCTCGGGGGCGGATTGGTTGACGCTCGTTGAGAGGTTCGGCTTGACCTCGGAGCTGGAAGACAGAGCCAAACGCAAAAACGCCTAGTTCGAGGTGCCTCGGCCAAGCTACCGTGCCGAGCACCGGCCGGTTTGATGACGGTCGTGCCCTCGCGTGGATCGGGCCGCCGGGAGTTGTCGTACCCCACTGCGATGATGAGGTCATGTCTTCGATCGCGTCGTCTTCCGTGGTGGTGATCCCCAAGGAGCGTCTTGCGGTGTTGTTCGAGGAGCTCGCGGAGTTGGCCGGTCAGCGCAACGCGATTGATGGGCGCA
>NZ_MVHD01000022.1 GCF_002086635.1 Mycobacterium alsense
GCGCTGGGCGGCGCCGGCACGGGCGTGGGGGGCGGGGGCGCCGGGCTGGGCACCAGGGAGCTGACCGGCGGCAGCGGCAGGGGCGCGACCGTCGGCGGGCGCGGGGCCTGGCGGTTTTCGATGCCCGTCAACGTGACGGCCACGCCGCCGACCGCGGTCACGGCGACCACGGCGCACATCCCGACGATCAACTGCGACAGCCGCAGTCGCCGCCATGGCCTTTCCTTGGGCGGCTCGATCACGTTGAGGCGCATCGACCACCCGGCCGGACCGTCCTCCTCGAACGCGGCGGCGCTGTACGGGACCCGGATGTCGCCGGGGAATTCGGTTTGCGACCAAGCCAATTCGCGGTCGGTGAGGGCCTCGTCGTCGATCACCAGCACGTCGCCGGCGGGTAGTTCGACGATCTCGCCGGCGGCGGCCGTGAGCAGGCCGATGGACGTGCGCGTCCGCAAATCCCGCTCCTCGCCGCGGGACGCCAGCGTCAGCGCGCCGAGGGCCGCGGCGTGCCCCGGCTGCGCCGGGCTGACGACCGGCCGGCGGCCGTGCACCGAAAGGCGTTCGGTGACAAGGGGAATGCTCGCGCCGCCGCCGACGGTGACCACCGCGGACAAGTCGGTCCAGCCCCGCTTGTGCCGGGCCAGCATCTCGTCGAACGCGTAGATGAAGCCGGACAGCCGATCCTGAATCAGGTCGCCCAGCTCGTCGCGCGTCAGCTTCATGGTGCACCGCCGCCCACCGAGCTCGGCCGCGAATTCGACGGCGGTTTCGGTGGACAGCCGCTCCTTGGCCGCGCGGCACTGCTCCCGGAGCAGGCCGAGTTGCCCGACCCCGGCGGTGCTGGCGGGGTCGATGCCGCTGCCGTGTCCGAGTTCCTCGAACACCTTCAGCAGCACCGCCTGGTCGATCTCCTCACCGGAGAACGCCGCGTAACGCATTGTCGGGCTGACGAGTTCGAAGTCCCCGGCCAGGCTGATCAGGGTGGCCGAGGTGCCGCCGCCACCGAAATCGATCAGCGCCACCACGCCCGTCGCGGCCAGGCAAAGCTCCGCGTTCGCCGCGGTCAGCGACGCGATGGCGTCCGAGACCAGCCGGGGCGCCATGCCGCTTCGGACGAACCCCAGATGCGTGCGCAAGCCGTTGCGCAGCGCCTGCACCGTGCCGGGCTTCCAGTACGCGGGGACGGCGATGGAGATCTCCGACGCGGCCGAATCCGCGCCCGCCGCCACCATCATCGCGTCCAGCGCCTCGACCATGAGCAGGTCCGGGTCGTGCGTGGAGCCGTCGGGCGAAACCAGCGCGACCGACTCCCCGATTCGCTCCACGAAGCCGCGCATGAGCACGCCCGGCTCGGCCAGCTTCGGATCTTCCGTAGGCAGGCCGATTTTCGGCGCACAATGCGGATACAGGCTCAACACCGCACGCCGTGCTACCGGTGGGCTTTCGTTGCGCGCAGCGACCAGGTTCGTGGTCCCGATCGACAACCCGACTGGGTCGTACATAGAGCGAAAACCTTCGTCTACTGAGGGTATAGAGGTCGTTGGCCAGCGTTAACCATAGCCGCGGACACGCGCAAAGCCGATGGCTTGCAATGTCATTGGTATCGGCTCGATGTGATTGTGTCACCGAAGCGGTATCAAATACCCCTTGACAAACCTGGTCAGATCGGGTCGAAGGGGGCCTGGTTCACACCACGGTGAGCGGCAGCGAGCGCCTCGGCTCGAACTGGAACGTGGATCCGCCGCTGAATTTGGCCACCGAAACCTCGGGCAATTCGGCCGCGGGGGCGTCGGTTTCGACCAGTCGTGCGGTCCACTCGGTGCCGGTGCCGCTGACGTGAACCCGAAGGCGCGGATCCACCGCGGTGGCGATCGCCTGCAGCGGCCGCACGGATTCCGGCGAGCACAGCGATATCCAGGCGCCGTCGTCGTGGGCCGGCGACGGACGCACGATCAGCTCGTCGTCCGCCGTCTGCGCGACGACGTAGCCCGCGGGATTGAGCAGCGGGTGCAACTCGAACACCGTTCGCGCCCCGTCGATTCCGCCCGGAGAGCCCAGGGCGCGGTGGATCCGCTCCGCGCCCAGCCCGGCCACGCCGATCAGGCCGCGGGTGCCGACCGAGACGGCCTGTGCATCGTCGGAGGCGCGCGCCCGCACGGCGACGGCGAACGACAGGTACAGCAGGTGCATCTGCAAGCACACCTCGTCGGCCATGCGCACCAGCGCCGAGTGCGAGAACGCGGAGAAGTCGAAGTCGGACAGCAGCGGCCCCGAGTAGTCCGCCTGCCCGTCATCGGAGCGATCGATGGGATCCAGTTCCCATGTCGCGGCGCGGGTTTGGCGGATGGTGTCCAGCGCGGGTATGCCCTGGGCCTCCGGGTGGGAGTCGTCGATGATGACGGTCCACGCGCAGTGCGGGTGCCGATCCGCCGGCGTGCGCGGCGGCCGGTGGATGGGACGCATCTGCGCGCGCGGGTTGGTCGCCACGGCGGTGGCGTCGAAGGTGGGGTCCTCGATGGTGTGGCACATCCCGAAGACGTACTCCTCGCCCATGGGCTCGACGTCGAGCAGCGCCCCGCAGTGGTCGAGCTGGAATTCCCCGTGCCACCGGTCGTCGATCGTGTAGCGGAAATCCATGAACTGCGGCGGGGCGCCGATGTCGAGCTGCAGGCCCTTGAAGATGGTGGGCACGTCGACGCCCTCGTAGTTCAGCGCCCGCTGCATGCGCTTGGTGTAGACCGGGCTGGCGCCCGCCCACTCCTCGATGGCGATCTGCACCATTTCTTCACGGCCGAATTCCTGGATGCACCAGGCCATTCCCGAGCGGTCGATCATGTGACCGATCAGGAGCAGTTCGGGCACCAGGACGGACAGCTCCCGCCGGGACAACCGCGCGTATCGGGATGGGCTCACCGCCCAAAAATAGTTGCGTCTATGTTATAAAGTCAACAATGACTACCGTCTCGGCCGCCGCGGGTAAGGGCCCGGGGCGCCCCGCCGGCCCCACCCGGCGCACCACCGCGCCGCGCAAGCGCGGCGACGACACCCGCACCAAGATCATCGACGAGACGGTGCGCTGCATCATGGAGGAAGGCTTCGCCGCCGCGACCGCCAAGCACGTGGCCGAACGCGCCGGCGTGACGTGGGGGGTCATCCAATACCACTTCGGGGACCGCAACGGCTTGTTGATGGCGGTCGTGGACGACGGGGTGGCCAGGCTGGTCGAGAGCCTGTCGTCGGCCAACGTCAGCGACCTTCCGCTGCGCAGCCGCATCGAGGTCGTCGTGGACACCGCGTGGGCCTGCTACAGCAGCCCGACGTCGATGGCCGCCTTCGAAATCCTGCGTGCCACCCGCGGCGGATCGTCGCGGCGCCACCTGCTCGAGATGAACTCCGCGATCGCCCAGCTCGGCCGCCTGATCACCGAGGACCCCGCCAAAGCCGGTGTGGCCGAAGTGATCTGGGCCGCCCTGCGCGGTGTCGTGCTGGCGCAGATGATCACCGGGACGGCCGTCGACTGGAGCCTGGAACGGCACGCCCTGATCGACATGGTGACCCGTGTGCTGCAATGACGGGATGACCCCTCAAGATCTCGCCGACATCGAGGCCATCAAGCAGCTCAAGTACCGCTATCTGCGCGCGCTGGACACCAAGCACTGGGACGACTTCGCCGACACGCTGGCCGAGGACATCAAGGCCGACTACGGCCCATCGATCGGCAACGAACTGCACTTCACCAACCGCACCGAGTTGGTGGACTACATGCGCTCGTCGCTCGGCCCGAACGTCATCACCGAGCACCGCGTCACCCACCCGGAGGTCACCGTGACCGGCGACACCGCGTCGGGCAGCTGGTACCTGCAGGACCGGGTGATCGTCGCCGACCTCAACTTCATGCTGATCGGCGCCGCCTTCTACCGCGACACCTACCGGCGCACCGACGCCGGCTGGAAGATCAGCGGAACCGGCTACGACCGGACCTACGACGCCACGATGTCGTTGGCGGGCATGGACTTCAAGGTCAAGCCGGGCCGCGCGCTGGCATAGACGGCCCCGGCCCCGCTCAGTACCTGCCGAAGGCCATGGCGACGTTGTGGCCGCCGAATCCGAACGAGTTGTTGATCGCGTAGTTGAAATTGGCCTGCCGCGGCTTGCCCGCCACCACGTCCAAATCGATTTCGGGATCGAGGTTTTCCAGGTTCAGCGTCGGCGGGATCACCTGGTCCCGCAGCGCGAGCACGGTCAGGATCGACTCCACCGCGCCGACCGCGCCCACCGAGTGACCCAGCGCCGCCTTGGGCGCATACACCGCGGCGTTCCCGCCGTGCGGGCCCAGCGCGTTGTTGATCGCCTGGCCCTCGGCCACGTCACCCACCGACGTGCCGGTGGCGTGGGCGTTGACGTGACCGATGTCGCCCGGCGTCAGCCCCGCCAGCTGGATCGCCCGGCTCATCGCGTGCCCGGCGCGCTCGCCGTTGGGGTCCGGGGCCACCATGTGGTAGCCGTCGGAGGTGATGCTCGCGCCCATCAGCCGGGCCAGGATTCGGGCGCCCCGGGCCTTGGCGTGCTCCTCGGTCTCGATCACCATCAGCGCGCCCGCCTCGCCGAACACGAAACCGGTCCGGTCGCGGTCGAACGGGCGGCACGCGCCCACGGGGTCGTCGTTCTTGGTGGACATCACGATGCGCATCTGCGCGAACGCCGCGATCGCCACCGCCTCGATCTTGACCTCCACGCCGCCGCAGATGGCGATGTCGGCCTCGCCGAACACGATGCTGCGCCACGCCTGGGCGATGCCCTCGGAGCCGGACGCGCACGCCGACACCGACGTGAGCACGCCGGCCCGCGCGTGCCGTTCCAGCCCGACCGCCGCGGCGGCGCTGTTGGGCATGTACTTCTGCACCGCCAGCGGCGACACCGCCTTCCTCCCGCGCGCGCGCATGTCGTCGTAGCTGAAGACGATCTGCTCGGCGCTGCCCAGGCCGGTACCGACGGAGACCATCAGCCGGTCGGGGTCGACCTCGGGGGCGCCGGCGTCCTCCCACACCCGGCGGCTCAACATGGTGGACATTCGCGGCAGATAACCCATCCGGTGCCGCTCGGCGCGGGTCAACCCGTCGTCGAATTCCTCCAGCAGGTGCCCGCCGATGCGCACCGGCAGGTCGTAGTGCTCGACAAACGAGTCGTCGAGGGTGCGGATGCCGCTCTGGCCATCCAGCAACAACTTCCAGGTGGTCTCCGCGTCAGTCGCCAACGCGGTCGTCATGGCCATGCCAGTGACGACGACGTTTGGCAGCGTTTTCCCGGTAACCAGCTCTGTCATGCGAAGGCGCCTTTCGTCCTTGCGTAACACTAGCCCGGCGGGGCGGACGCTCCTACACCCCTCGCGGCCGCCGGTCATTTCGTGATCGCGATCACCGCGCCGGGCCGCAGCCAGCGGATGATCTGCACCAGCGTGGCATCGTCGATGGCCACGCACCCCTCGGTGGGCGCCCCGTCGGTGGTGTGGAAGAAAAACGCGGAACCCCCGCCGGGGGTCTTGTTCTTGTTCACGCCCATCACCACGGCGTGCTTGTACTGCGGGATCTGCAGGTTCTCGCTGGCGGAGGTGTCGAACGGGCACCGTGCCTTCTGGCAGACCTGCATGCTGTTGAAGGTCGGGCTGTGGTCGTCCCCGCTCCACCAGTGGTTGGGTCCGACTTGCGTATACGGCAGTCCCCCACCGGGATTGGGTGCCGTGCCGAAGGCGGAGTCGAGCGTGTACACGCCCATCGGGGTGGCCGGCACCCCGCTGCGGGCCTGCGGCGCCATGCCCGCCGAGCCGACGTGCGTCGGGATACCGGTCGCCAGCGCCTGCCACCCCGCGGTGGTGCGCTGGTAGATGTCCATCGTCGCATTCGAGCCGCCGGTGCTGACGACCGAAACCACCTGCGTGGCATTGCTGACCGAGTTCGCGAACCACGGGGTCGCCGCGCCGCCGCGCGGTGCCGGCACCAGTGGCGTCACGATCAGGCACGCCGCGGCGCACAGCGAAACGAGCAGTCGGCGCATGGATTCCATCGTCGGGCGACCCGAAGCTAAGGGTCAAGTAAAGCTTTAGCCCCGGTTGGGTAACTGCGCCGTGACCGCGTGCGCGCGGCCGGCCGGCCGACCCGGCCGAAACACCAACAGGCACAACAGGAAATAGAGGTAGCCCAGCGACCAGCCCGCGAGCACGTCCGACGGGTAGTGCACGTTCAGCGACACCCTGGCGATCCCCACCGACAGCACGTTCAGCGCCGCCACCGCGATCGCGGCGCGACCCAGCGCGCGGCCCATCATCGGCAGCAGGAACGCCAGCAGGGCCAGCGTCGCGGCCGTCACCTCGAGCGCGTGCCCGGAGGGAAACGACGACGAGTCCGCCGCCACCAGCATCGTCGCCGGTCGCGGCCGGTCCACCAGCGCCTTGGCCGCCACCGTCACCAGCCCGCTGAGCGGCGCGCAGGCCAGCAGCACCAGCGCCGCGCGCAGGTTCCGCATCACCAGCGCGGCCGCCGTCGCCACCACGCCCGCCAGCCGCAACGGGACCGGCCCCAGCACCAGCGACACCCCGTCCCAGAACCGCACCCAGAGCGGGTGCTGCGCGGCGAGGTCACGCGCGGCGTCCAGCAGCGACCAATCGCAGCGCTGCAGCCAGTTCCAGTGCTGGCAGCAACCGAGCCACATGACCGCGTAGATGATCGCGGCCACCAGGGCGACGCACAGCATGGGGACGGTCCGCGGACGGGTCACCGGTACACCGATACCAGCACGCCGGCCGTCGCCGGCGCCCCGGGGTGGCGCGCGGGCGGTCATACTTGCGTCATGGCGGTCTTCGTCCGCAGGTTGTTCGGTATCGGCAAGCTTCCCGCCGATCTGCACGCCCAGGTCGAGGCGGAGGGCCTGCTCTACCTCGCCGACTACGTCGCGGTGACCCGGCGGTTCAGTGGCGTCCTGCCCGGTGTGCGGTTGCCGCACAGCGTCGCCAGTTACGCCGGCTCGCTGGTCTTCACCTCCGAGCGGGTGCTGGCGACGCTGTCCATGCTGCCCAGGCTGGCCGGGCCGACCGTCAACGCGCGCTGGGACGCGCCGCAGACCGGCGCGGCGAAGGTGGAGATCTCGTCGACCGGCCTGCAGGTCCACGTCGACGTCGCCGCGGTCGACAAGAAGTTCAGCGGCGAGCTGTCGCTGCACTACAAGGCGACCATCCCGGCGGACGTGCTCGCGGGCCTGCCCCGCCGGTCGCTGGCCTTCGACATGCCGCCCGACTACGTCTTTCGCGCCGTCGGCGTCACCTACAGTCCGTGATCGTCATGCGCGGCCAGGGCGGCTGCCGGAGCACCGCCAGGCTGCCGATCACGGCCGCCAGCAGACCGGTGACGACGCCGATCAGCGCGATCCGGTTCTGGTCGACGGCGGGCACCCAGCGGGCCTCGCCGCCGCTGACGACGAACACGCCGAGCGGTTTGGCGACGGGGATCACGGTGGCCCCGGCGGCGGTCTCGTACGGCTCGCCGTAGACGCGCCCCGCGGCGTCGTCGGGCAGCTGGTCGAGTACGTCGGAAAGCTTCATGGGTCCACGCTAGTGCGGCTTTCCTACCATGGCTGGCGTGAGCGAGCAGGCGTACAGCCCCGAGGAGCGGCGGGCCGTGTATCGGGTGATCTCCGAGCGGCGCGACATGCGCCGGTTCGCGCCGGGCGGGGTGGTGAGCGAGCAGGTGCTGGCGCGCTTGTTGCAGGCCGCGCACGCCGCGCCCAGCGTCGGCCTGATGCAGCCTTGGCGCTTCGTGCGGATCACCGACGACGCGCTGCGGCGGCGCATTCACGCCCTCGTCGACGAGGAACGCCCGCTGACCGCCGCGGCCCTGGGCGATCGGGCCGAGGAGTTCATGGCGCTGAAAGTCGAGGGCATCCTCGAGTGCGCCGAGCTGTTCGTGGTGGCGCTGTGCGACAACCGCGACCGGCACGTCTTCGGCCGGCGCACGCTGCCGCAGATGGATCTCGCGTCGGTGTCGTGCGCGATCCAGAACCTGTGGCTGGCGGCGCGCTCGGAAGGCCTTGGCCTGGGCTGGGTTTCGCTGTTCGACCCGCGACGGCTGGCCGAGCTGCTGGAGATGCCCGCCGGCGCCGAGCCGGTGGCCATCCTGTGCCTGGGTCCGGTTCCCGAATTTCCGGATCGCCCGGCACTGGAGCTCGACGGGTGGGCCTACGCGCGGCCGCTGCCGGAGTTCGTCTGCGAGAACCGCTGGGGCCAGCCGCCGGGGTAACCCGACGGTAAACCGCCAGCGCCGGCCGGCGACGTCGGTGCCTGCGGTATTGTCGCCGGTCGAGGTGACCGTATGACAGAAAACCTGCTGCTCGTGCACTGGCACGACCTGGGCCGATACCTCGGCGTCTACGGCCACCCCGACGTGTCCAGCCCGCGGCTGGACAGGCTCGCCGCCGAAGGCATCCTGTTCACCAGGGCGCACGCCACCGCGCCGCTGTGCTCGCCGTCGCGCGGATCGCTGTTCACCGGCCGCTACCCGCAGAGCAACGGGCTGGTCGGCCTGGCCCACCACGGCTGGGAATACCGCAGCGGGGTGCGGACCCTCCCCCAGATACTGTCCGAATCCGGCTGGTATTCGGCGCTTTTCGGGATGCAGCACGAAACCTCGTACCCGAAGCGGCTGGGCTTCGACGAATTCGACGTGTCCAACTCCTACTGCGAGTACGTGGTCGACAAAGCCGAGGCGTGGCTGCGGGAAAGCGCCGAAAACCTTGCCGGGCAACCGTTCTTGTTGACGGCGGGGTTCTTCGAGACCCACCGACCCTACCCGCGGGACCGCTACCAGCCGGCCGACACCGCCGCCGTCGATCCGCCCGGCTATCTGCCCGACACCCCCGAGGTGCGCGGCGACCTTGCGGAGTTCTACGGGTCGATCGCCGCCGCCGACGCCGCCGTCGGGCGCCTGCTGGACGTGCTGGCCGACACGGGCCTGGACGCCAACACCTGGGTGGTGTTCTTCACCGACCACGGCGCCGCCTTCCCGCGGGCGAAATCCACGCTGTACGACGCCGGAACGGGGATCGGGATGATCGTCCGGCCTCCCACCCGGCGCAGCGTGGCCCCCCACGTCTACGACGAACTCTTCAGCGGAGTCGACTTGGTGCCGACGCTGCTCGGGCTGCTGGGCCTCAACCTGCCGGCCGACGTCGAGGGCGTGTCACACGCCGACGCGCTGCTCGCGCCGGAGCCGCAAGCCGAGCCGATCCGCGACGAGGTCTACACCATGAAGACCTACCACGACTCGTTCGACCCCATTCGCGCGATTCGCACCAAGGAATACAGCTACATCGAGAACTATGCGGCCCGTCCGCTGCTCGATCTGCCGTTGGACATCCAGGAAAGCCCGTCGGGGCAGGCGGTCGCGCCGTTCATTTCGGGCCCGCGCCCCGAGCGCGAACTCTACGACCTGCGAACCGATCCCGGCGAGACCGCCAACCTGCTGACCGACGCGCCGGGCGGCGACGCGGACGTGGAAGGGGTCGCCGCCGATCTGGCTGTGCGCCTGCATGATTGGCGCCAGCGCACCGGCGACGTCATCCCGTCGGAGTTTGCCGGCCACCGCATCGCCCTGCGTTACACCGAGACCTATCTGCAGATTCACCGCATCAGGCCGAGCAGCCGCTCGGCGATCGCCGTCGACCGCGGCATCGAGGAATAGCCCGGCTACGCCTGCTTACCGCCGGAGCGCTGGGCGCCGCCGACCTCGGCGACGATGAAAACCCGCCGGAAGGGAAAGATCGTGGTGCCGTCGGCGCGGGGCGGGTACGCGTCGTCCAACAACGGGATCAGCTCGCGGCGAAACTGCTCCCAGCCCGCGTCGTCGAGCCGCTCGCGCACCGGCACCAGCGCCGTGCCGGTGATCCACTCCAGCACCGGGTTCTCACCGGTCAGCTGATGCAGGTAGGTGCTCTCCCAGACGTCGATCTTGCATCCGGCGTCCAACAGCAGGTTGGCGTAATTCATGGGCGGCTGAACCACCGCGCCCACGCGAAACGGTATGTCGCGCATGAGTTTTGCGTAGGGCTCGCGACGGGCCAGCGCCCGCACGGTGGCATGCGACGGGGTCTCGAAGTTGCCCGGGATCTGCACGCCGATCCACGAGCCGGGCGCCAGCTCGCCGGCCCACCGCACCAGCAGATCGGCGTGCTCGGGCACCCAATGCAGGGCGGCGTTGCAGATCACCACGTCGGTGTCGGGCTTGGGCTTCCAGTCCCGCAAGTCGCCGATGACGGCGTCGATGCCGCGCTCCTTGGCAGCGGCGACCATCTCCGGCGAGCTGTCCACCGCCTCGATCGCCGCCTCCGGCCAGCGCCGGGCCAGGTACTTGGTCAGGTGGCCCGGGCCGCAGCCCAGGTCGACCACTCGACGCGCCTGCTTGGCACCCACTCGCGACACCAGGTCATAGAACGGGCGGCTGCGATGGTCAGCAAAGGCCAGGTAGACGTCGGGATCCCACATGTCGGTCCTCCTGATCAACACCAGCACGGGTCGGGCTGATAGGTAAACCGTATTACCGCATGCGGCCCCACGGCCGACCGAGTGGGCGTTAGCATCGCGTTTGTGACACCGCCTGACCGGGATCCGGTCAATCCCCCGGTTCCCGTTCCGGATGTTCCCGGCGCCGACGTGCCGGCCGGCGCGGCGGGATTGCCACCGCGCTCCGCGCTGTCGCCCCGCCAGCGAATGGTCGTCGAGGCGGCGGCCATCTCCGACCTCGCGCTGCGCACCGCGGTCGCGTCGGTGCTGACCACCACGGTCACGCCGGCCGTGCTCGCCTCGTCGGTGCGCTTCGGCAGCGAACGCGAGAGCCTGCGCTTCTACGCCGAGCTCGGCGCCGAACGTGACCCGGCGAGGTCGTTTCCGGCGCCCACCGATCTGCCCACCGTCTCATCGCGGCCGGCCAACCGGCTCGCGGAGTGGATCGCCCACGGCACCGTCGACAACATCTCGTTCCCCAGCAGCTTCCGGGCCATCAATCCCGCGCTGCGCACGCGCTGGAACGCGTTGTCCGCCAACAACGTTGTGCACGCGCAGCACTGGCGCCATGGCGACGGACCGCACCCCACGCTGTGCGTCATCCACGGCTTCATGGGGTCGTCGTATTTGGCCAACGGGCGGTTCTTCACGCTGCCGTGGTATTACCGTGCCGGCTACGACGTCCTGATGTACACCCTGCCCTTTCACGGCCCACGGGCCGAAAAGTATTCGCCGTTCAGCGGTTTCGGGTATTTCGCTGGCGGCCTGTGCGGCTTCGCCGAGGCGATGGCGCAGGCCGTGCACGACTTCCGGTCCATCATCGACCACCTGCGCCACACCGGCGTCGAGCGCATCGCGCTGACCGGCATCTCGCTCGGCGGCTACACCTCCGCGCTGGTGGCCTCGGTCGACGATCGGCTCGAGGCCGTCATCCCCAATTGCCCGGTCGTGACGCCGGCAACGATGTTCGACGAATGGTTCCCGGCCAACAAGCTCATGGGGCTGGGCCTGCGGATGTCCAAGATCACCCGGGACGAGCTCGCCGCCGGGTTGTCCTACCACTCGCCGCTGAACTACCCGCCGCTGATCGGAAAGGACCGCCGGATGATCATCACCGGCCTCGGCGATCGGATGGCCCCGCCGGGACAGGCGGTCACGCTGTGGGAGCACTGGAATCGCTGTGCGCTGCACTGGTTTCCGGGCAGCCACGTGCTGCACGTGAGCCAGCTGGACTACCTGCGCAGGATGACCCAGTTTCTGCGCGGGGTTATGTTCTAGCGGTTTCGGCCAGCCGCGCCCGGTGGGCGCCCGCCTCCGGGGTCGGCCAGATCAGCCCCGCCAGCACCCCGGCGGGCTCGTCGGCGTGCCCGTCGAGGCGCTGCGCCGACGACAGATCCAGGGTCGCCAGCGCCGGCCGGTGATTCCCGCGCTGCGGGATCAGCCCGGCCAGCGGCGCCGCGCCCGCGGGTGGCGAATCGGTCAAGAACGCACACGCGGCCGCGACGGTGCGGTGGGTGCGGTCGCCGGCGATCTCCAGCGCCGTGCAGGTCTCGCGCACCGGGTGCGAGCGGATCGCGTCCAGCGTCTCGGCCAACCCGTCGTCCACCCGGACGCGGTAGGCCGCAATGTAATCGGAGTCGCCGCGCTGCACGCCCCGCCAGGTCTCGCGGGCGTTGGGCGCCAGCAGCCGCGGGACGTCGTCGGGTGCAACGGTGCTGGCTTCCCAGCCGATCTCACGGAGGTGGTCGGCCAGCCGGCGCGCGACCACCTGGGCGGTTTCGGTCAACGGGATCCGCGACGAGCGCGCCTGCAGCGCCGCCAGGTTGTCGGCCGCCGACACCGTGAGCCCGATCCAGGTCTGGCGTCTGGAGGCGTCGGATGCGTTGTCGCGGCTGGTGATTCGGATCTTGTCGGCGCGGATGCCGTAGCGGTCCAGGTAGCCCGCGATGAGCTGCAGCGGGAGCACGTCCGAGTCACCGAGCGGCGGCCCGAGGCGCAGCAAGGCGGTCACGCTTGTGGCAGGGCCTGATTCGGGCACGAATCCCCGGGCGCGCCGCGCCATGGCCAGGCGGCGGCGCAGGATGGTGGTCAGGTGCAGGCCCTGCCACCAGCCGAACAGCACGATCACGACGGCAGCCGCGATGCCGAGCACCCAGTAGTCACGCGGGGACCGCCAAGGGTATGCCATCGCGGCGGGCACCACGGCCAGCAGCGCCAACGTGATCCGGCCCGTTCCGGGCGCGGGTATCGAGCGGCTCACGGGGTGGTCTCCTTCTTTCTGACGATCGCGGTGATGGCGGCGACGATTGCGACGACGACGGCCAGCGCGGCGGTTCCGGCGAACGCCACGGTTCGCGGGGTGGTGCTTTCGGGTGCGGGTGTCGGCGGGGCGGCGACCGGCCTGGCCGCCGGCCCGCCGGATGGGTTGCCGGCGGGCAGTTCCCACGTCAGCGCCGCCACGGGGTCCACCGCGCCGGCGCCGACGACGTTGGAGGGAGCGCGGGCACCGTTGTGGGCGGTCGCGGTGATGCGGTGCACCACCTGCGTCGCGGTCAGTTGGGGATACTTGCTGCGCACCAAGGCCGCAACGCCCGACACGTAGCCGGCCGCATAGCTGGTGCCGCTCAAGGCGATCAGCTGCTGGTGTTCGTCGGGCAGGCCATTGGCGAGGCCGCCGCCGTCGCGGTTGCTGACCGACACGATGTTTTCGCCGGGTGCCGCGACGCCCACCCACGGCCCGGCCATGGTGAATTTCGACGGCTCCGCGTCCGGCGTGAGGGAGGCCGTCGACAGCACGTAGGGCTGCCACCACGACGGGATGGAGACCGACGTGACACCGGCCCAGTTGCGCGGGTCGTCCGGGCGGCCGAGGTCGGTGAGCGGGTTGGACTCACACGACGTTCCGCCGGCGACCGATCCAGTGGGGCCGTTGTTGCCCGCGGCGGCCACGATCACGGCGTCCTTGTCCACCGCGGCGTAGCGGATCGCCGCACCCAGTGCGGCCTGGTCGACCGTCCGGTCGGCGGGCAGGCAGGTGATCGCCGAGATGTTGATCACGCGGGCGCCGAGGTCGGCGGCGTGCACGATGGCCCGCGCCAGGGTGGCGACGTCTTGAGATGCCCTGGCCAGCAACGGATCGCCGCCCGGCGTGCGCGGTGAGAATTTCGCGGACGTCGTCCTGATGGAGAGCACCCGCGCCGCGGGCGCGACCCCCGAGAACCCATCGTCGCCGGGCTGGCCGGCGATGACGCCGGCCACCAGGGTGCCGTGCCCGTCGCAGTCGGTCAGGCCGTCGGTGGTCTCGACGAAATCCCCGCCGGGATCGACATTGGGCAGCCTTGGGCCGGGGCGCACGCCGGTGTCGATGACCCCCACCAGTTGGCCCTCGCCCCGCGAAAACCGCCATGCCGCGGGAAGGTTGAGCATCGCCTGGCTGGGCGTCGTCACGGCCGGATCGCTGCCCGGGATCACACCGGAGGCGCTGCAGGGGCCGCGCTGCTCCATCGGCTGCCCGGGTCCCGGGGTGCCGCTCGGCGGCGGCACACCGGGGTCAACCTTCGGCTGGTCGACGGCCAACGCCGACGGAGCGGTCCACATCATGGCCGCCAAAGCGGCTGTGACGCAGGCCAATCCGGCTTGGGGCCTCATCATCGATTGAGCACCCAGGCGAACAGACCGACCAGGTAGGCCAGCACGGGGATCAGCGAGGCGTCGAGTCCGGCCGCGGCAAAGCCCACCAGCCGCCGCAGCGGCAGCGAATAGCTTTCCGGCACGGCGATGCGCGGATTCAGCGCCACCACCAGCCATACCAGGGCCAGCGCGACGAGTACCAGCGCGGCGCCGAGGGCGGCGCCGTACCGCCCCGTCGCGGTGTAGAGCACCAACAGGACACCGGCGACCAGGTAGGGCTGGGCGAGCAGCCAGCCCTTGCAGGCGGCCGAGTCCCACACGCGGGCGCGCAGCACGGACGTCGCCGCGGTGGCGCCGACCACGTACCAGCCGAAGCCCCCCAACGACTCCGGGCGCAGCGCGATCGCCACCGAGCCCAGCGCGCTGAGCAACACCGCGGCGGCGATGAACCCGCTCTGATGCGCGTCGCCGATTCGCACCCGCCGCGGCAGGTCCTCGAGCACGCGCAGCGACGGCGCCGACGGGGTCGGATCGCCGGGCGCCGGAATGACGGGCAGCGGGAAGCGCGCCCACAGCGCCGACAACGGAGCGGCCTCGACGGTGACCAGCAGGGCCGCCACGATGAGGCCGCAGCCGATGGCCAGTACCGGGAAATGCCAGATCAATTCGGCGCCGGCGGCCAGCGACACCGCGGCGCCGACGGTTGCGGTCGTGGTGAAGAAGGCGACCACCCGTTCGCGCTCCGGGCCCGGGACCATCAGGGCGATCAGCGACCACGCGGTCACGCCGGCCGCCGCAAGCATCAGCTGTGCCGGCCCGAACCCGCCGGGCACCGCCAGCGCCAGTGCGGCGCCGATGGGCACCAGGGCCGCGATCGACAGCGCCATTCCGGCGCGCGGGGAGCGCACGGTGATGAGCAGGCCGATCACCCCGGTCAGCGCCGCGATCGCGGCAACCGCGACCAGCCCGGCCAGCGCGCCGGTGGCCACCCGGTAGGTGACCCCTAGGCCCGTGGTCAGGAACGCCACGGCGATCGCACCGGCCAGCGCCGCACGCTGGATATGCGCTGTGCCCCAAGGCCGCAACCGGGAAGTCGAGAAGATCATGGCGGCGTCGGCGATGTCCTCGACGATGCCCGGCGCGGCCGGCCCGGCGGGCACCGGCTGCAGCGCCAACAGGTCGCCGTCGACGACTCCGACGGTGTCCAGGCTGGCGTCCAGGCTGAACGGCGCGCCGCCGATCGGTGCGAGGCTCAGGTGGGAGGCCGCGAGACCATCCAAGGTGTCCTCGGTGTCACCGTTGGTGGCCGCCGGGGCCGCCAACCGCTTGACCGCCGGTAGGATTTCGCGCAGCGGAAGCTCGGCCGGCAGCGCCATCTCCGTCAGCCTGCTGTCCGCGAGGATGGCGACGCGCACGATCGGCATCACGGCACCGGACGTCACTGGCATGGTTCTCTCTTCTCTATTTCGTTGCTGTATCAGAACGTTGGGCGGTTATGAACTCTGTGCGGAAAAGTCTCGGGACAGCCGCCGGCCGGGGAACCACTGGCCCTCCGGCAGCAGGCCGACCAGCTGTTCGACGGCGACGGCGATGGCGAACGGCGTGCCCGGGGCGAAAGTGGAGACCCACTCGCCGTCAAAGGCGCGCGACGGGCTGACCAGCACCCGGCCCGCGGCGGTGTCGACGATGCTCATCCCGACCTCGGTGGTCGAGTGCTGCCCGTCGCAGTGGGAGCCGGCGACGATCTCGACGTAGCTGCGCGCGCCGGAGAACACCGACTCCACGACCGGTCGCGCCGACGCCGGAATGCCCAGATAGTCAACGACTTCCGCCAGCGAAGCGCCGGACCGCAGCCGTTCGTCGGCGCGGGCCCCCACCCGCATCGGCATGCTGAACTCGTCGAACCGGGCCGGCGGCCGCTGCGCCAGCCCGACGCCGAGGACTGGGACCAGCCCCCGCGCGTCGTCGATCTCCATGGCGGTGAAGGTGACCAGTTGGGCGCTGCGCAACGCCACGACGGTTTGCGGCGCCGTGCCGCTCCCACCGGTGCAGCGCTGCGCGACCACGCCGCGCAGCAACTCGCCGGCGCCGGCGGCCGCCCCGGGTCCCACGTACCGCAGGTCGAGCCAGCGGTCAGGGAAGCACACCGTCTTGATCCAGCCGGCGACCGCCGCGTTGACGAGCCCGTCCCCC
Source organism: Mycobacterium alsense (assembly GCF_002086635.1). GTDB lineage: Bacteria > Actinomycetota > Actinomycetes > Mycobacteriales > Mycobacteriaceae > Mycobacterium > Mycobacterium alsense. The sequence continues at coordinate 16,367 of NZ_MVHD01000022.1, forward strand.
GATACCAGACCCATCCGGGTCAGCTCGGCGCGTTGCCGCTCCAAGAACTCGGCGCGCTGCGCGGCATCGCGATAGGGCGTGGTGATCGCGAGAACCCACGGGAAGCTGCCCGCCCCAGTGGTTTCCGCGATATACCACGCGTGGTCAACCGTCAGCTCGACGGCGTTTGGTGCTGCGTTCATCAGGCGGGGGTTAACCGCCCCATTTGGCGGCCTCGGCCTGGTCGCGGGCGAGCATCGCGGTGGTGTTGGCATCGTGGGTGCCGGCCATCGACTGGTAGGCCCGGACCAGGCTGTCCATCGCCTGGTTCCACTGCGCCTGCCACACCTGGTACGTCATGCCGGTGTCGCCCTGCCAGGCGTTGGACAGCGTGGCCTGCTCGCTGGCAATGTCCGAGCCGAGCGCCTGCAACGTGCCGGCGTAGCCCGACATGTCCGCGGCGTGGCCCAGCATCGCGGGGTAGTTGTACATGATTTGCGACATCGCAAGTCCTTTCGCGGTTTAGAGGTCTGATCAGAACGCGGTGTAGCCGGAAGCGGCCGCGGCGTCGGCGGCCACGTAGGTGCCGGCGGCGTCCCCGAGGTTGGCCTGGGCGATGTCGAGCAGGGTGTTGATCCGCGCCGCGACCTCCACGAAGCGGGCGTGGGCGGCCTGAAACGCAGCCGAGGACTCGCCCTGGTGGAACGCCTGCGCCGAGACCGCTTCCTGCTCGGCCTGGCTGATCGTGCTGCGCATCAGCGCCGCCTTGGCGCTGAACGCCGACTGCGCGGCCACCAACTGCGGAATATGAGCGTCCAACATACTCATGGTGATTGGTTTCCTTTCGCTCTCTTCGGATTTCGGTTGCTGACTGCCACGTTAGGTGCCGTCGTCTCCCCCTCTCCCCGGTTCGTAATCCCACGTTCCCGGCACCATCGGCACCCGCGGACCGCCGCCGAATTCGTCGCCGGCCAGCTTGGTCAACCCGGCCGCGCTTACGGCGGACTCTTTGTGTGCGGTCCCCGCGAATCCCAGGCTCCCGGCCCCGTTTCCGGAGGCCACCGCCGACACCAACTGCTCGGCGGCAAAGTCGGGCGGAAGGCCGATGTCGGCATCCATGTCCAGGAACTCGTCGCCGTACTCGCGCATCGCCGCCCGCCGGCGCCGCCGGGCCCGCGCCTCCGCCCGGATCGGCGCCACTGCGCCCGCCGCCGGTAGGGTCGCCGCCGGCGCCTTGGCGCCGCCGCGGCCACCGAGTGTCGGGCCGGACTCGGTGCCGGGGCCGCCGCCGAAACCCACGATGTAGGCGAAGGTTCCGGCGGCTGTCGCCGGGGCCGGCGCGGCCGGAGCACCGGCGCCCGCAGCGCCCACCGATGCCGGTGCCGCCGCCGGAGCCGCGGCCGTCGGGGCCACGCCGGCGACCGGCCACACCGCGGAAACGGGGGCGGCGCTCGCGGCGATGCCTCCCGCCACGGGTGCCGCCAACGCGGGAGCCGCCGCGGCCGCGAGCGCCAGCGCCGGCTGCAGGGTCACCGGGAGGATGAGCCCAAGGAAAGGACTGAGCAGCAGCGACGGGTAAGTGATCGACGCTCCGACCCAGGAGAACGCCTGGTAGGCGATCGCGAACAGCAGCGGGCCGTAAAGCACCAGTGCCTCAGACGGATTCGTCATGAACGCCTGGATGATCTTCACCGAGTTCCCGATGGGATCCTGGAAGAACGTGGCGAGCTCCTGGAACATGTTGCCGTAGAAATTCGTGTACTGCGACAGCAGCTGAGAAAACAGGTCGGAGACATTGAGCGACGAACCCGACTGGGCGGCCGGGGTGGCCGCGCCGCTCTGGTTCACGATGGACGGAGCCGGGGTGGTGCGCGGCGCCGAGGCCAGCGCCGCGCCGGAGACCGCCTGGTAGGCGCTCATCGTGGTGGCCGCCTGGATCCACATGCGCACGTAGTCGGCCTCGTTCAGCGCGATCGGAATCGCGTTGATCCCAAAGAAATTCGTGGCCAGCAGCACGCCGTGGATGACGTGATTGGCGGCCAGCTCTACCAGGGTCGGCATCGCGGCCAGCGCGCCGGTGTACGCCGTCGCGGCGACCTCGTGCTGGGCGGCCACGCCCGCGCTGTCGGCGCTGGCCTGCTGCAGCCACATCAGGTAGGGCAGGTGGGCCGCCGCGTATTGCTCCGCGCTCGGGCCCTGCCATGCCCCGGCCTGCGCCGCCCCGAGGATCCCGCTGAGTTCGGCCGCCGCCGAAGCGTATTCGGCGCTGAGCGCGGACCAGGCACCGGAGGCCGCCAGCAGCGACTCCGGCCCCGGACCGGCGCTCAGCAATGCCGAGTGCACCTCCGGCGGCGACGCCATCCAGACGGGGGCGGTCATTGTCAGCCGGCCGCCATCCCATAGCTCGCGGCCGCCGCCGTGTCACCGGCGAGGTAGCTGGCGCCGGACTCACCCACGCCGACGCCGGCGCGGCCCAACTCCTCGACACCCTGGGTGGCGACGGCGGCGTGCTCCTGGCCCTGGGCGCTGAACCCCGCGGCCGTCTGCAGCGACACGGGGTCCGCCGCCGGCGGCACCACCGCGGTAATCGCGGGGGCCGCCGCCGCATGCGCGGCCGCCAGCCGCGCCGTCAGCGCCTCCACGGCCGCGCTGGTCGCGGCCAGCCCCTCGGGAACCACTCGCAACGTCATGACTAACTCCCCTTCTGTTGCGTCTCACCGGACATCACGGCCTCACCGGCTAGCGGATTGACCAACTGCACATACGTCGGAATGTCGCTGTCGCCCAGCAGAATTGCCCGACCGGCGGGCAACCGGCCAAACCGCTGCCCGCGGATCTTGCCGCTGTCCTGCGGGTTGCCCGAAAGCATCAACGTGGTCGCCTGCAGGTCGTTGAAGCGGCGCAGCAACGGGCTGGTCATCAACGCGTGGGCCGACCCGGTGGCGCGCGCCGTGACGATCACCCGCAGGCCCAGGTCGCCGGCCTGCGACAGCTGGGCGATCAGCGGGGTCCACGGCCGCTGCCCGACATACGGACCGCTCATCGCCGGCGCATCCGGGATCTGGTCGACGTCATCGATGATCAGGTAGTGCGTGTGGCCCTGGTACGTCCAGCGGGACAGCTCCGCCGGCGACAAGCCCGCCGGCGGCCGCCGAGACTCGATCAGGTTGGCGAGCCCGAGCATGGCCGGGGCGACCCGGTCGATGTTGGCCGTGTACTCGTTGTCGGGGAACAGCGGCTCGTCGACCAGATGCAGCCGGCGGTCCAGCACCGTGAACGCCACCTGGTCGGCGGTGGAGTGCTCGCGGATGGTGCGGATGATGTGGCGCAGCAGCGTGGTCTTCCCCGACCTGCTGTCGCCGAACACCATCAGCAGTGGGTTCTCGGCGAAGTCGACGGCGACGGGCGCGAGGTCCTCTTCGCGCTGACCGATGACCACCGACTCCGCGCCCAGGTAGAGCGGCCCCAGCGCGTCGGGCGCGAGATTGGTGGGCAGCAGCCGCACTGGCGGTGCAAAGACCCCGGGGTAGCGGGCGTTGATCGCGGCCACCTGGTCGAGCTCGGGAAGCGCGAACAGGAAATGCTCGGCGGCCATGGTCAATCCGCGGCCCGGCTGGTCGTGCGGAACGCTGTCGGCCGGGCGGCGCAGCGCGCCGACCACCCGCACGTTGCTGTCCCGCGCGTCGTGCAACTTGAGCTCGAGCCGCAGTCCGAGGCCGTCGCGCATGGCCAGCGGCACCTCCAGCCAGCTGGGGGTGGTGATGACCACGTGGATGCCGTAGGCCAGGCCGATGTTGACCAGCTCGGTCACCTTGGCCAGCAACGGATTACGGGTGTTGAACTGGTCGGTGTTGTCCCGGCCGAACGCGTAGAGGTTGTCGATGACCAGGAACACCTCGCCGTAGCCGTCGTCCGGCGCGGAGCCGTGGCGGTCGCGGAAGGCCTCGCGCTGCTGCCGCGACAGCAGCAGCTGCTCCAGCTCGCCGAAGGTGCGGCGGATGCGTTCGGGTTGCAGCGCCGAGGCGACGCTGCCCACGTGTGCGAGGTCCTCCAGCCCGCGCAGCTGCCCGCCGCCGTAGTCCAGGCAGTAGAACGTGACCTCGCGCGGCGAATGCAGGTTGGCCGCCGACATGATGAACGTCTGCAGCGCGGTCGATTTCCCGGATTTCGGGCCGCCGTGGATCACCATGTTGCCGGCCGCCGACGAGGCGTCGAAGACCAGCGGGTCGCGGCGCATCTCGAAGGGCTTGTCGATCTCACCGAGCGGCCAGCGGCGCTGCCCCGGCGCCACGCCGGCGCGAGCCAGCACGGCGGTCAGCGGGATCGGTTCGTCCAGCGGCGGCAGCCACAGCTGCGGGGCCCGCGGCCCGTATCCCGCCAGCTGCTCGCCGATGGTCGCGATGAGCTTGCGCGGCGGTCCGGCGACATCCTCGTCCTCGCCCGTGGATATCACGGTGCCGATGTCGGGCTCCACCATGCCGGCCGTGAACAGCTTGGGCTCCGGGTTCGAATGCACCACTAGGGCTTTGGCCGCCTGCGGTGGCTCGTAGATGCCGTCGACGTAGGTACTGCGGAACTTGATCGGGGTCGCGCCGGGCGCCGGCACCAAAAAGGCCACGCCCTTGTGCTCCTTGCCCGATTCGATGTGGTACGCGTCCTCGACGCCGATGATCTGGCGCGACACGCTGGGGCTGGCCACCTTCAAACCGATGCGGTACGAGGTGTTCTTGTCGATGTCCTTGATCTTGCCCACGTCCAGCGTCTGGGACGCGAACAGGATGTGGATGCGGAACGAGCGCCCCTTGCGGGCCACGTAGTCGAACAGCTCCGCGTATTCCGGATGGTCGGCGAGCATCAGGGTGAATTCGTCGGCGACCACGAACAGGGTGGGGATCGGCGGCAGGTCGTGCCCGCCCGCTACCGCGTTCTCGTATTCGGTCACCGAGTTGAACGCGCTGCCCTGCACTCGGCGGCCGGCCTCCCGCAGCAGTGTCTCGCGTCGGGCCACCTCGCCGCGCAGCGTGTCGGCGAAGCGGTCGGCCAGCGACTTCTTCTCGGCCATGTTCGAGATCACCGCGACGACCTGAGGGAAGTTGCGGAAGCTGTCGGCGCCGGCCTCGCCCTTGAAGTCGGCGTAGATGACGATCAGCCGGTCCGCCGAATGGGTTGTCAACAGCGACAACAGGATCGACATCAGGGTCTGCGACTTCCCGGACCCCGTCATGCCGATCATCAGACCGTGCGGCCCCATCCCGCCCTCGGCCTCGTCCTTGAGGTCGAACATCAACGGCTCGCCGGTCGCGGTGACGCCGATCGGGACGCGCAACTCGTCGTCGCGACGGCGCGGCGCCCACAGCGTCGGCACGTCCAGCCGCGACGCGTCCGGGATGCCCAGCAGCGTGGTGAAAGTCGCGCCGCGGGTGGCCGCCGAGCGCAGGCCGGCATGCGTCGGGTTGGAGTCCCACCGCGACAGCTGCCGGGCCAGGTGCGCGGCGTCGTCCGCGCCGAGTCGATCCGCGCTGTCGACGTAGGGCTGCCAGCCGCCGGTCTGCCAGCGTTCGATGGCGCCGCCGGTAAGGCGCAGGATCGGCTTTTCCGGATCCGAATACTGCTCCCGGTGCGGGGGCGTGGCGGAGCAGTGCACGACAGTCACTCCCGCCCGGCCCACCGCCAGTGCCGAGGCGTTGAGGTCATAGTCGGGATCGTCGACGACGATCAGCAAGTGGCGCAACGCATCCCCGGGTGCACCGGTGAACGCGGGGCGGTCGACGAGCGCCGGCCCCAGCATGGCGATCAGCTCGTCGGGGTCCGTCGACAAGAAGCGGGCCGGGCCCACCCCATCGAGCTCGCCGGGAATGTCGGCGTGCGGCAACCACTTCAGCCAGGACCAGTCCTGGCTTTCCAGATCCCGCGAGGCCAGCGCCACGCCGAGCACCGTGGGGTCGTGCCACGTCACCGCCTGGGCGATCCAGGCGCGCAGCGCCGCCCGCACCTCGTCTTCGGTGCCGAGCACCGTGATCCGGGAGACCTTGGCCAGGTCGATTCCGGTCGGGACGTCGCGGACCGTGCGCTGGGTGTCAAGCAGGCTGCGTAATGCGCTGTGCGACACCGGTTCCAGGTCGATCTCGTCGGCGGTGTCGTTGACCCGCAGCGCGGTGGCCAGCGGCGCGTGGTGACGACCGGCCCGCAGCACCAGGAAGTCGGGGTCGTGCGGATCGCGCTCCCACTGGCGTCGCGAGCCGGGCACCGCCGCGAGCGCACTCGGATCCGGGTGCGACCACTCCGCGGCCGCGCGCTGCTGGGCGGCCTGGGTGCGGATGTTGTCGCGCACGACCGACAGGTAACGCAGGTAGTCGGCGCGTTCGGCGTCGACCTCCTCGGTGCGGGTCTTGTTGTCGTTGCCGCGGTAGAGCGCGGTCGCGGCCAGCAGCAACACGAACGGGAAGAACAGCGTCTGCGGGGAGATCACCCGCATGCCGGTGGCCACCAGCGCCACCACCATGCCGACGATCAGGATCACCAGCACATAGGGCATGGCGCGGCGCAGGAACGACGGGGGAACCACCCGCGGCAGCTCCGGGGGCGCCTCGATGGTGATGGTGCCCTTGCGCGTCGCCGGCGGCGCGAGCCGGCGGCGGGCCTCGAAGATCAGTCGACTCATCGTCCCTCTCCCTGGGCCGCAACCGGGCGACCGGGCTTGGCGTCGGGCGCCAGGCCGTCGTGGGCTAGCAGCGCGTCGGCGCGCGACAGCGTCGGGCCGGGCGCAAACAGCGACAGCACCGACCACGGGACCGGCACCGCGGGCGCGTTCAGGCCAAGCGCCTCAACCGTTTTCCCGTGTCCGACGGCCCCGGGCCCGCTCTCCGACTCGTTGTCGATGCCGTAGCGCACCCCGGTGTCGGAGATCCAGAACAACGAACCGGCCGCGGGTGCCGCCGACCCGCCGCCCACCGTCTGGGCGAAGTAGCCGGTTCCCGGCGCCAGGGCGACGCGGGTGGCGGTGCCCTGGGAGCCGGCGGCGACCAGGTCCACGGTGCGCACCGCATCCGGTACCGGCAACACCGACCCGGACAGCAGGCTCAGCGAGCTCGTTGCGGCGCCGGACGGCTTGCTCCAGTACGCGCAGGCGACGGGGCTCTTCGCCGCGTCGATCAGGGCAACCTGCTGATCGGGGTAGCGGCTCGTGTCCAGCATCCGAGACACCGGCAGCTTGGCCACCTCGTCAGCGCCGAGCCGTGGCGGTTGTTCCAGCCCATAGGAATTGGAGTTGCGCAGGATCGCGGCGAGCACCGGCGAAATCGGCTGCAGGCCGTCGGGCAACACCGCGTAGTAACGCAGGGTGCCCGACGAGTTCGGCTCCAAGCCGTAGGAGACGATGACCGCGCCGATCGGTGCCGGCACCGAGAAGCCAGCGGGGGCACCAGCATTCGGGATCGAAGGCGCCGTCAGCGCCGGGGACTCGGGTATCGCGTTGAACAGGCCCTGCGCGATCGGCCGCGCCGCGGGCACCTCGGAGTTTCCTACGCCGAGGCCGAGCGCGTTGGTGACGGCGTGGTTGGCCAGGTCGATCGGGCTGCGCTTGCCGTCCCAGAGCAGCCAGGTGGTGGTGCCGTTGTCCACCAGGATGCCCTGATTGGCGTGGATCGCGGTCGCCCGCGCGCCATTGCCGTCGGGCGGGCCTGCGATCACCGTGACGCCCGTGCTGTGGGCGCCCCGGGACGTCCCGCTGACGGCGTCGCACACCGTCCAGTTGGCGTCGTGCGAGGCGTTCTGCACCATGCGCTCCGGCGCGCCGGGGATGCCGATCAGGTTGCCCCGCGGAAACCGGTCCAGCTCACTGCTTTTCACCGTGGTGGGGTTGACCGGCTTGCCGACGATCAGCCGGGCCGAGGTCAGGTTGAGCACCGGGTGCAGGTCCTCCCCGACCCGCACGTACAGCGCGGCGGTCGAGCGGTCGGCGAGCACCGCGTTGTTGCCCACCGTCCCGTTGGGCCGTATCAGCGAGAACACGAAGCAGCCCGCGAGGCCGGCGATCAGGATGACCGCGCCCATCAGCACCGCGCGCGACTGGGTGCGCAGCGGGTCGACCAGCATCCGGGTGTCGTGCAGGGCGATGCCCGAGGCGATGCGGCGCATCACGAAGCGCCAGCCGCTCACCTGATGGCGGGTGACGAAACCGCGGCGGTATTCGACCCTGTCGGGGTTGTCGTTGACCGGGGTCCGCGAGGTGAACGAGCGCCGGTCCGCTTCGGGCTCATGGTTATTGGTCGTCATGCCGGCACCTCGAGGCCCAGGCCTCGCAGCAGCGGCTCGACCGAATATTGCACGTCCTGGTCGGTGATCGTTATCAGCTCCTCGTCGGTGAACTCGCCGGATTCGGCGTGCGCGGAGTGATCCAGCCGGAATTCGCGTTCCTCTTCGGCCTTTTCGACCACGTTGCGGACGAACCGGCCGTTGCCCGCGATATCCAGGCCGCGGCGTTCGACGCCATTGAAGTCGGGCTTCGACATTTCGGCCAGGTGCGTGAACAACGCCTCGAGATGCTCGAGCGCGGCCTGATCGAAAGCGCTGTCGCGCTTGTGGGCCATGAAGTTCGCGATCTCGATGAGCTCGGCCGGCTTGTAAGACGGGAATTCGATGCTGCGGGTGAACCGCGATCGCAGGCCTTGGTTGGTGTCGAGGAACTTGTCCAGATCGGCCCGGTACCCGGCGATGATCACCACCAGCCGATCCCGGTCGTTCTCCATCCGGGCCAGCAGGGTGTCGATGGCCACCAGCCCGAAGTCGTTCTTGGCGCCGGTGGCCACCAGCGCGTAGGCCTCGTCGAGGAACAGCACCCCGTCCAGTGCGCTGTCGATGACCGCGTTGGTCTTGGCCTCGGTCTCGCCGATGTGCTGGCCGATCAGGTCGGCGCGGTGCACCTCCCGGATGTTCTCCTTCTTCAAAAGCCCTAGGCCGCAATAGATTTTGGCGATGACGCGAGCGATGGTGGTCTTGCCGGTGCCCGGCGGCCCGGTGAACACCAGGTGGTGGGTGCGCTGCGCCACCTCCAGTCCGCGCGCCTTACGCACGAGCTCCATGGCCACCGCACTCTTGAGCCGGGCCACCTGGTCTTTGACCTGCTCCAAGCCGATGAACTCATCGAGCTCGCGTTCGGCCTCCGCGAGCAGCACGTGCTTGCGCTCCTGGGCTCCGGGGTCGACGAAGTCACCGGGACTCGGCTCGGTGTTGGGGTCCCACGGGTCGGTGCGTGCCGCAATGCGATCCGCCGTGGTGGTCACAAACCCGAAACTGGTGTCGGACAGGGCGTGTTCGACCTGCTCGTTCTCGGGATGGGCCGCGTACAGGTCCTGCAGTACTTCGCTGGCTGACTCCTCGTCGACGTGCGCGCGCAGCACCAGCCCCTTGGCCAGCGCGCCGTCGACCGCCGCCACGGCGACGGGGCCCTCGGGCTCCTCGAGGTAGGACAGCGCCGGCGCGAACATGCCCAGCCGGGCCAGCGCGATGCCCAGGGTCACCCTCGCCGCGTGGGAGAACGTCTCGTCGAGATCGGGGTCGTTGACGATCGCGGTCAGCAGCTTGACGACGTCCGACCAACGCTCGGCGCGGTAGTTGATGACGACCGCGACCCAGCGGGCCTCGCGCCAGCCGGGGCGGCGTTCGCTGAGACCGGCGACGATCTCGTGCGCTTCGGCAAACCGCCCGTCGGTAGCCAGCGCCGCGGCATAGGCGAGGTGGAACTCATCCGGGGTGGCCGCGCGGAACTGCAAGTACAGACCGGTGTCGTAGCGGAAGCCCAGGGCGCCGGGGGCCAGCTCCACCTGGCGCTGCAACCTGCCCGCAGTGGTCGCGGTGCGCGATACGGCCTCCAGCACGCGCAGCGAGACGTCGCCCGCGGCGGCCAGCCCGGTCCAGGCGTCGCATTGGTCGTGGGCGATGCGCGTCAGCGCTGTGAAACCGGAGCGCGCCGCGTCGAGGTCGGCGGGACGCTGACGGTCGTAGACCGAGATGCCGAGCGCGCGACAACAGGTGGCGAACCGGCTGACGACGTCGCCGTCCACCCTGCCGTCCGAGCGAGAATTGACGGGCTGAGCTGCGAGCACGCCGCTGTCACCACGTTCCACGGCCGCTTTTTCCATCTATGTAGCCTCCCCTAACCTAACTGCCTGAAGTTAGCATTGCCTAAGCTCGTTGTCGAGGCGCTCTCGGGTTCGCCCGAGGCATCCGATCAGCTCCGGTCCGTGACCGGTCCATAGGCGCGTTATCCCTGGTCACTGGTGGCAAAGCAAGAATGTGATGGCCCCTCTCAGAGTCGGCTCATCGGAGCTTACTGAAAATCATTGTCATTTTCAAAACTTGATCCCCCGGTCTCCCCGTCGCCACGCTCCCGCGGTTCGGCGCCGCCACGCCGCCGGCGCGCTCAGCCACCCCTCGTACGGAGACGCCGGAGAATTCATAGGCCCTTCTTTTCGTGGAGTCGCAAAAGGTCGCATCGTCAGGGCTCCGCACTTCTCGGCCCGACTCGCCATCACCTCCACCCCGGCCTGCCGCGCCAGACTTTATGTTTGGTCGCAGAAAATGGGCGCATAGTTCCACGCTCGTCTAAATACCTTCCCGCACGCCCCGGCCGAACACGCTGTGGACGTCCTGCAAAGCTTCGTCTGGTACGGGGGTGCCAGGGAAACTGCGGTGTGGAAATGACGGCGCGAGGCCGATACCGCGGGCAGGCACAGCCCAGGCCGGGGCCGTGGCGGCGGGATTGAGCTGGCGAACCCTTTGCCGGCGCCAAAAACACGCCGGCCGGTGATCCCGGAGCCATCAGGACGATCGCGTCACCCACCGGCGGAGATGAAATAGTGAGCGGGTGAGCGCAGAGTATCCGATCTCCGTGCACAGGCCTCGCTCCGACGAATCGCTGGCGTTGCGATTGATCAACGTCGGCAAAACCTACGGCGCCGAACCCACCCGAGTCGTCGCTCTGCATCAGGTGAACTTGGAAGTCCGAGCCGGCGAGTTCGTGGTACTCCTGGGGCCTTCGGGCTCGGGAAAGACGACGCTGCTCAACATCATCGGGGGAATCGATCAGCCGTCGAATGGGGCGGTCGAGGTCGGCGGACAAAGTGTCGGCAAGCTGAGCCGCAAACTCCGCACCAGATACCGCCGCGACAACGTGGGCTTCGTCTTCCAATTCTTCAACCTCGTGCCCACACTGACGGCCCGCGAGAATGTCGAAATCCTCGCCGAGCTGACTGGACCCGACGCCCGATCCCGCAGTCGCGTCGCATTGGAACGGGTGGGTGTCGATGACATCGCGGACCGCTTCCCCGCGCAGCTATCCGGCGGCCAGCAGCAACGAGTGGCCATCGCCCGGGCGATCGTCAAGCAGCCCCCTCTCCTGCTGTGCGACGAACCCACCGGGAGCCTCGATCTGGTCACCGGCCGACAGGTCTTGGCCGCGTTGAGCGACCTGGCACGAAACGGTCGGCAGGCTGTTCCCCAAACTGTCATTGTGGTGACCCACAATTCCGAAATCGCCCGCATGGCCGACCGTGTCCTATGGCTGCATTCCGGCTCAATCAGAAAGTCCGAGGTCAACCAGAACCCAGTGGACGCATCGGAACTGGACTGGTGAGCCGCGCGCTGCGCCGCAAAGTGCGCCGTGACGTATGGCGCGAACGATGGCGCTTCGCGGCCATCGCCGCGATCATGGCCATCGGCGTGGCCGTGTTCGTCGCCACCACCGATGGCTACCACAATCTCGATCAATCCTTCGACCGCTCTTACACCACCCAACGCTTGCCGGACGCGATCGTGTCGGGCCCCGGCGCGGCCGGGCTAAGCGACTCGGTCGCGAAGATGCCGGGCAGGCCACTCGTCGACATCCGCCATCAAGCCGACGTCGGCATCCGGGTGAACCAGCACGCGCTGTACGGCCGCGCTGTCGGCGTGCCCGATTCCCGGCAGCCGAACGTGTCGTTGCTCGACATGCGGACCGGCGCGCTCCCCCACGCGGGGCAGCTGGTCGTCGAGCAGCATGTCGCCGAGCACTACCACCTTCGCCCCGGCGACACCGTCGAACTGTTGGGCCGGCAGGGGTGGCAGCCCTTTACGATCGCGGGCTCGGCCCTGTCGACCGAGTACCTGTGGCCGGCGCGTTCCGGTCAGGAGATCCTCACCACCCCTGAGGATTTCGGTGTGGTCTTCCTACCCGACGGCGAATTGCGGCGCGCGCTGCCGGATCCGGTCGAACAGATTGCCGTCTACGCGCAGGACCGCTCCGCCGCGGACGCCCTGACCGCCGCGGTCGGCAAGCTCGCGCGAAGCGCCGGGATGCAGTTCGTTCCCCGCGAGCAGCTGGCCTCCTACTTCACCCTGCGTGACGACGTCGTCCAGTTCGGCACCCTCGCCCGGATCCTGCCGTTCCTGTTCCTCGCGGCCGTCGTACTGGGCACCTATGTGCTGCTCTCCCGGATTGTTTCGGCGCAGCGAGCCATCGTCGGGACGCTGGTCGCCAATGGACTCTCGCCGGGCGCAATCCGCAGACACTATTTGGGATACGGGCTCGCCTGCGCCGTAGTGGGGACAATTCCCGGACTGCTCGGTGGTTACCTGCTCGAACAATGGATCACGACCAAGTACACCGAGGCGATCGCGCTGCCGATGCACCTCACATCGATGCATCCACTCACCTACCTGCTCGCGGCCGTCGCCGCCGTCGCCGTCGCCCTGGTGGCCGCGGTGGCGCCGGCCCATGCCGCCGCCAGAATGCCGCCCGCGGAAGCCATGCGCGTGGCCCCTCCCATGCACCGGGGCCGTCGCAGCATCGGTGGACGCGCGGCTCCGGCGCTTGAACGCATCCCGGCGCGATGGCGAATGATGCTGAGGGCCATTCTGCGCAACGGTCGGCGATCGGCATTCACGGTGGCCGGGGTGGCGGCCTCGATCATCTTGGTGATGGTGTTCGCCGGCATGCGCGACACAGTTCCCGGCATGGTGCACAGGCAGTTCGGCCAGATCGAGCGGCAAGATGGCGAAGTCGTGGTGTCCGGCTCTGCCGACGCGGTCCTGGACAAGCTGCGTGCGGATCCCGACATCGTCGCGGCCGAAGCCTTCAGTTCCCACGGCGTCACCGTTTCCGCTGGTGCGCACCGATATCAGACCTTGTTGGTCGGGCTGAGGTCGCCCACCCAAATGCACGCGTTCCCAGGGCAATCGGGCGCTGATCACCTGCCCGACCACGGGGTTCTACTCGGGGCAGGCCTGCGCGACACGCTGTCCGTCTCGTTGGGGGACCGCATCGAGATAGCGATGCCGCAGTCGCGGCTCAAACTCAGCGAGCGGGTGGCGGGATTCGTCGACGAACCGTTCTCGCCGGTCGTCTACATCTCGCTGAACCAACTGCAAGCACAAGCGGATCCGCCGCCGCTCAATGGCGCGCTGATCAAGCTCAGACCGGGGATCGACGGTCGTGTGGCCGGCGACCGGATAGCAGCGATACCGGGAGTCGTGGCGTATCGATCGACGACATCGCTGGCATCGACCATGCGGCAGGCCTTCAGCCTCTACGACACCCTTGTCGACATCATGCTTGCCTTCGCCGCCGTCATGGCCGCCGCCCTGCTGTACAACGCGATGTCCGCCAACATATCCGAGCGCCTTGGCGAACTCAGCGCGTTGCATGCCGAGGGCATGGGTGCCGGCATGCTGTCCCGGTTGATCGCCACCGAAAACTTCAGCCTCGCCCTTGTGGCGGTTCCGTTCGGCGTTCTGGGCGGTGCACTGCTCGCAGACCGGCTGCTGTCTACCTATGTCAGTCGCGGCTACCATGTGCGGCTCGAGATGCAGCCGACGACACCGGTGGTGGTGGCATGCGCCATTCTCCTTGCCGCCGCTCTGGCCCAGATACCTTCGGTGCGGCGGATTTACGGCATCGATCTGCCGCGGGTCGTCAGAGAGCGCGTTTTGTGAGGATCAGCGTCGACGACCACACGTGACGGCGATGTCGGAGAGGTAGGCCACGATCTGGGCTGCGTGGGCCGTGAGATAGAAATGGTCGCCGGGAAACGGCCGCACCTGCCAGTCAGCCCGGGTGTACGCCGCCCACGCCGCGACACGCGACGCCGTCACCTCCGGATCCGACGTGCCGTACATCACGTGCAGGGGGCACGACAGCTGGGGATCCGGCTCGGCCCGGTAGTTCTCGATCAGGCGATAATCGTCGCGGATGGCGGGCAAAAACAACCGTCGTAGCTCGGGCACCGCCAGCACCTCGAGGCTGCGGAGATCGAGTTCACCCGTATGCCGGACCAGGTCGTCGTCGCAGGCGCGGTGCCACGCCCGCTCAATGCCTGGGTGGGGCTCCAGGTGCGGTGCGTCCGCCCCCGATACGACCAGTGCGGTGACGGGCATTCCCGACCGCTCCAGTGATCGGGCTGCCTCGAGCGCCACGCAGGCGCCCATCGAATGGCCGAATATCACGACCGAGCCCGACCCCCGGATGATCGGTTCCAATTCGGTACCGCAATCCGATGCCAGGTCGACCAACGTATCCGGTTCGGGTTCGTCGAGCAGCAGGTCTCGCCCCGGGTAAGTGACGCCGTACAGGTCAACTCCCGCCGGTAGTTCCCGACACCAGGACGAGAAGAAACGTGGGCTGCCGCCCGCGTGCGGGAATACGACGATGACGTGGTTACCCGGGGTCGATCGCGACAGCGCCCGCACGCGGGCGGTCACCGAACGACCAGGTCCGAAGCCGAGACCTGCACCGCCGGTGGCGCTTCGATCAAAGTCGCCGGACCCATTGCCGATGTGAATTCGGACCACAATCGTGTCGCGCGCACAAACCTCTGCGACACCAGGGTGCGGGAGCGGCTGATGGAATCGATGAAATCGGCCGCCGCGAGTCGAACGGCACTCGGCCACAACCTGTTTCGCACCTCCGATGTGGTCGGTTCGAAATCGATACCGACACGTTCGGCGATCGGCACATCCGTCGCCCCGGCCGCAGAGTTAGGTCGCCGATGCCACCGGGTCGACCCGTGAGTGTGGGCGAGCACCAACTCGCCGGCATCCGAGCCGACGGTGATGGTGTGCATCAGCCGCGCGTGATTATCGGGGTCGGTGGCGCACAATTCGTTTTGGATCAGCAGGTCGACGGCCACGTCGCCGAGCATAATGCGGCCGGAGACAAACGAACTCGCGGCGCCGACGGGTTGTGGCGAAACCATGATCCGCGATGGTGTCAGGGGGCCGATGACGGAACCCAGAATCGTGAACAAGGGATAGGCGACGTGGATCGCGCAACGGGCATGCACATAGCGGATGGGCGACGCGGCATCAAGGACTCTCGCGGCACCGATGAACTGACGCATCGGCGCGACGCGGCTGTAGAAGTCGTTGACGGCGTAGCGCGCCGAATTCGCCTTCGCGACACGCAACAGCGACAGCATCTCGTCGGCGTGCACGGGTTGTTCCTGCATTACGTGGATGCCCCGGGCGAGCAATCGCTCGCAGATGCCGGAACCCTCTCCGCCAACCACCCCCGAGCGCACCACGACAAACGCGAGGTCGACAGGCGGGAGGCTCTCCAGCGAGGTATACAACGCAACCCCGAGGCGCTCAGCCAGCTCCACCGACGCCTCCGATCCGGTGGAGACCACTCCGACCAAGTCGACCGGTGCTTGCAGCGCCGCCAAGGCCTCCGCGTAGATGGCGCCGAAGGTCGCCCCGACGACGACCGCTCTGGGGCGGCCCTGACCGCCCGCAGTCACAGCGAGCCCTCCTCGACCATCGGAAGCGCCGCGTCATCGACGAGCGCGACCTGAGCACCGGGCACGTTGTCGGTCAAGAACTCCAGCGCTTCCCACGGCTCGTCAAGGCGCCACAACGGGTGTGCGCCCGCCGGCATGTCCGCGACCCGTTCGGCGGCGAACGCGGCCAAAGCGCCGGTGATGCGGTAGCTGTCCGAGCAGGTGAAGACCACGGTCGTGGAGCCGACGCCGCCGTGTGCGGTGCCAACGATGGTGAAATACGGTTGGCGGCCGAACAAGTCAAGCTTGGCCGCCGCCAACACCGAGTCCGTGTCGGACTGGCCACGCGGTCGTCGGTCGCCGACCGCCAGCAGTTGCATCGCCCGCGCGGTGTGCACTCCATCGAACACGTTCGTCCACCAGACGTTGCCGACGCCGAGATGCGCCGCCACGGCGACGGTCTCGGCATCCAGGTGCGGATGCACCGTGACCGGCCCGGGGAAGTACTGCGCCGGAGCGGGTTTCCGCTCATCGTGGCCGATCCGGCGAATCACCCCGTCGCGCAACGCCGCACCCGGGTGGCTGTGTGGATCGTGCAGGCTGGCCGCGTACTCGAGCACCGACGCCGGTGTGAGCGGCTGCAGTCCGCCACACCATGCGGTGATGGCGTCGATCTGGTCGGTTCGGTGCAGCGCAACCGCCCGTAGCAACAATCCGGACAGGCCGGGCTGCACACCGGCTTGCAGCACGACGGGCACTCCGCTGCCGGCGAGCCGGTGGAGCAGGGCGGAGTCGCCGCCCGGGTCGACGTAGGGCACACCGGCGGCGACGGCGGCGCCGGCGACCTGGGCGCTGTGTCGTTGTGACGGTCCGGCGCAGTTGACCACGACGTCGCAACGTTTCATTGCGTCGGCAACGGCGGCCGCGTCGGTGATGTCGAGCCGCGCTGTCTCGATATCGGCCGCGACCGTTGAGGCGCGTTCGCGCAGCCTGGCTTCGTCACGGCCGGCGATGATCAGGGAGGTGTCGCCGCGGCGGGCCAGAACGTCGACGCAGGCCGCCCCGACCGCCCCGGTGCTGCCGAAGAGCAACACCTTCGTCACGTGTCGGCCCAGGAGTCAACCAGCAGCCTGGCGACGGATTGCGCGTTGTCTCCGGTCAGGCAGTCGAAATGGTTTCCGTTGATCTCGCTGATGGTCAGCTTGCCCAGGCAGTACTCGGCCCAGAACGCGGTCATGTCTTCGGCCAGCGTTGGCAGGAAATGGATGTCGCCGCGTTGCCGAAGGAAATGGATGTCGCCCAGGAAGGGCTCGGCCGCGCCGTGCACCACAGCCTTCAGGCTGTGCACGAAGATCGACCGCAACTCGGTGAGCGATCCGACGTCCCATGACCCGCCCAGTGCCCCCGATTCGGCCAGCAGCTTCAGCCGCGGCTCCCCGGCTTCCGCGCTGCGCTCGAGGCAGGCCGCCAGCACGGGCTCGGCGACACTGCGCAGGGCGCCGGCGGGTATCACGTCGGCGTAGCGCGCCCTGGCGCGGGTGAACGCGCCGCGGACTTCGTCGTCGTCGACCTCCATCCCGAGCACCTCGGGTGAAACCCCCAGAATCTGGGCGAAACAGTAGTCCAGGACGTCATCGTCTTCGACATCCATCGGGACCCGGTAGGAACTGACCACCGTCACGGTGCCGACGTCGATACCCGCCTCTTCCAGGCACTTCGCCAGCTCGGCCGACAGCAATCCGCCCATGCAGTAACCGAGCAGATGAACCTTGGTGGGCGCCAGGGCGATGATCGGGGCGCTGTAGCGTGCCGCCAACGTGGTGAACAGCTCAGCCGGGGCGATCTGGGAGTAGCCGTCCGCGGGAACCCTTTGCAGCCCATACAGATCGGGCACCCGGTCGTCCACCGCCCGCAGGTGCGGGATCAACTGGTCATAGGGCGCCAGCCCCCCGCTTCCGTCGTGCACGCAGACCGCGATCTCGCGGGCGGGCGTAAAGCCCTGACCCGCGCCGAGATACACCAGCGGCGAGAGCGGCGCGGAAGCGGGGTCGGACAGGCTCGCCCGACCGCCCGTGGCGCGCCCGCGCACCGCGTCGGCGGCCGCAGCCAAGGTGGGATTGGAGACCATCGCGCGCAGCAGGTCGTCCCAGGCAAGCGCCGAGGCCTCGGCGATCTCGCGGCGAATCCGGCCGATCGCCTGAGCCATCAGCAGGGAGTCGCCGCCGAGGGCGAAGAAATCCGATGCGGGCGAAAGCGATTGGTCCGGCTCCAGGCCAAGGACCGCGGCCCAGATCTCGGCGATCCGGGACTGCATCGCGTCCAGCGAGCCCGATCGCGCGGTGACGTCCCCTCGCCCGCCGCGGGCCGCGGACCGAAGCGACTCGAGCTCGGCCGTTACCGCCGCTCGGTCGATCTTGCCGTTGGCCGTCAGCGGCAGCGCCGGCAGGCAGATGAGCTGTTGCGGCACCATGTAGCTCGGGAGAACAGCCCGGGCGCGCTCGATCAGCTCCGCGGGCCGGAGCGTCTGCGCAGTGGATGCCGAGTCGCACCAGAACACGTGCTGGCCGAGCAGACCGAGCCGGTGATCGGGCGGCGGGAAGCTCTGCACCTCGCCGAACGGTGATCGCTGCAGCGCACGATGCCATTGGGCATACGTGAGAAACGCCGCGTTGGTCCCCGCCCGCGCGTCGGTGAACCCGTGCAGGCCCTCTTTGAACTCCATCGAGATCATCAGCGGGTGGCTGAGGGCGGTGGCATCGATGAAGGCCAGCGAGCCACCCGGTGCCAGCAGGCGGTTCAGCATGGCGAGCGTGTCGTCGATGTCGACCGCGTTGTGCAGCACGTTGGCGCTGACGACGACGTCGAATGAGCCAGGGGCGAAGCCCTGTTCGGCGGGCGGGCGATTGATATCGAAGATTCGGTAGTCGATGAAGTCGTGCTCGGCGAACATCTGCCGGGCCCGCGCGAGGAAGAAGTGCGAAACGTCGGTGAACGTGTAGTGCACGTGGTAGCGCGCGAGCGCGGCAACCAGCCCGGCGCTGGTGCCGCCGACACCGGCCCCGATCTCCAGGACGCGCAGCGGTCGTGCGGGTGTCGCCCGGCTCGCGCGGGCGGCAACACCGGATATCACGAGTCCGTTGGTGTATCTGCTCACCAGGTTCTCACGGTAGGCCGCCGTCGCGACGTCAACGGTGGCTTCCGGGAACAGCAACCCGAGCGGATCGACGGTGCCCGCCAACAGGCCGGGCAGGTTCTGGATGCATTCGCCGACGTACGCCAGGAGGTCGTCGCCGTAGTCGACGGCCGCGCCCAGGTCACGGACGTGTCGCCATCGCGCGGCGCACTCCGAAAGCTCGTGGTGTTCGGTCAGTTCCAGGATCGACCCCGGGTGCCGGGTCAGCCGGCCCTCGTCGACGAGTACGTCCAGCCAACGGCGGAACAAGCGGTGTAAGCGGTCCGGCAACGACAATCGGCAAGCGAGTTCGTCGACGCCGATCCGTTCGCCCGGTTGAGCGACGGCGCCCAGCGCCGCGCACATGCTGTCGATCGCGGTCGCGCGGGCGGCCGAAGCAAAGCGAAGCAGCTTCTCGGTGTCAAGACCGGTGGTCTGCCCTCGATGCGCTTCGCCGATGGCGCGGCGCACAGCCGCCGCGCCGCAACGGCGTTCGGATTCCTCGTCGCCGCCGGCGGCGGCGGGGACCACCGCGGCCGCGATGACTCGTTCGTGCGGCGGCCGGCCGACGACGGTGCTCATGGCGGTCCGCACCCCGGGCACGGCGCAGAGCGCCGAATCCACTTCCGCCAATTCGATCCGGTGACCGCGGATCTTGACCTGGTTGTCGCGGCGGCCGAGCAACTCGACCACGCCGTCGTCGGTCAGCCGACCGTAATCACCGGTCCGGTACAACCGCTCGCCGCTGACCGGATGCTCGATGAACGCCGCCGCCGTGCGCGCCGGGTCGCCGAGGTAGCCCTGCGCGAGACCGATTCCACCGATGTGGATCTCGCCGATCTGCCACGGGGCCGCCGGCTCGCCGCGGTGCGTCAGGACGTGAACGCTTTGGTTGCGCATCGCGGTGCCGTAGGGGACGCTGCGCGCGTACCGGCGCGCGTCGAGCGGATGGCAGATCGACCAGATCGCGGCTTCGGTCGCACCTCCGAGGCTGAGCATCGAAGCCGCCGGCGCCAACGACGCGATCCGCCTGGGCTGGGACACCGGAATCCAGTCGCCGGACAACATGATCTGTCGTAGCGTCGGCAGCGTCCCCCGATCGCCGACATGGTCGAGCAGGAGCTGCATCTGCGCGGGAACGGAATTCCAGATGGTGACGTGATGCGTCGAGATGGCGTCGAACCAGGCCTGCGGGTCGTTGCGTGCGCCGCCGAGCACGATCGCGCCGCCGGCGGCGAGGATCCCGAAGATGTTGTAGACCGACAGGTCGAAGGTGTGCTGCGATACCGCAAGCACCGAGTCCGCAGCGCCGATCTTCAGACGATCGTTGACATCGTTGAGGGTGTTCACCGCGGCGCGATGACTTACCATGACTCCCTTGGGAATCCCCGTCGACCCAGACGTGAAGATCACGTATGCGGTGTCATCCGGCCCGCACGACGCGCCCGCCGCCGGGGCGGCGCGGGGCGTCCAGGCCGCCCGATCGGAGAGCATCTCATCGATTCGTCCGCCCGGTTCGAACAAGGCGGCCGGCGCACACTGCTCGGTGATCTGCGCTACCCGGTGGTCCGGCCATTCCACGTCCAAAGGCACGTACGCGGCGCCTGCGAGCACGGTGCCCAGGATCGCCGCTACCTGACTCGGGCTCTCCTGCAGTCGAATTCCCACGTAGTCACCCACACCAACGCCGGCCGCCGACAACTCGGCGGCGACCGAGCGGGCCGCGGCGAGCAATTCTCCGTAGCTGATCGACCGATCACCCTGCCGGATCGCGACCGCGTCCGGGGCCTGGGCGGCCCGGCGCAGGAAACCGGCCTGGAGCAGGGCAGACTCGCCGCTCGGCGGCGCCTGCATCCGGGCGGGTTCGGGGGCGCGCGCGGGCAGCACGGGACGATCCCAGGCCGTAGGGTCGGTGCTCAGCGTCTCGAGGACACCGCGGAGGTCGGCGAACGCGCAGTCGAGCACCTCGGGGCTGATCGCCTCGTCGCGGGTGTCCCAATTGACCTCACACCCGCCGTCGATCTCGAACACCTGACAGTCCAGCAACACCTGGGGGGTCTGGCTCAGCCCCCGGCCCGGTATGGGGCGCAGGAACGAACCGTTGGGACCGAGGTCCCGCACGCCGCCACCCACACCCAGCGTCGAGGTGAGCACCACGGGCGAGTGCTCGCCACGGTTTTCGTCGCTTCGCGCCAGCATCCGCGCGATGTCGACGCCCCCGACGGACGCATGGTCCATGTCATCGAACAGGCGGGCACCCGTCGCCTGCACGAGTTCGGTGAACGTGCGCTGTCCCCCGACGTCGACTTCCAGCACGCTGGTGCCGGTGAAGTCCCCGACCAGTCGGCCGACCTCGGGTGTGAAGGGGTGGCGGGCCATCGTCGTCAACGTGAGCAGGAAATGGTCTCGGTCACCGTATCGCCCGAGGACCGCGCCGAAAGCCGCGGTAATCGCCACACTGGCGGTGGCGCCATGCTCGGTGGCGTGACGCTCGAAGGCCGCGAACCGGTTGGCCGATAACCGCATTGAGCGCCGCGAGAAGGTGGGTGCCACCGCGGGAGCTTCGGTCGCCGATCGGTCGGTCGGCAGCAGCGGCAACGAAATCGGCGGCGGCAGCCGGCCGAGCCGGGCCTGCCAGTAGTCCAGGTCCCGTTGCCGGCGAACGGATCCGGCGACGGAGTTGCGGTGGCGGGCGAGGTTCAGCAGGTATTCGCGGAAGCTGAAATCGATCGCGGGAGGCGTGTATTCGCGGTCGAGCAGCGACAGCCCGAAATCGGTCATCAAGGTGAAGATGCTGACGAAGTCGGCGATCAGCAGATCGACTGAAACGTGCAGCACGGTGTCGTCGGGACCGATCGTCACGACGATGTCATACATCGGGCCCTCGCCCAGCGGGTAGGTGCGGTTGCGCAGCTCGTTCGCGACGCGGACGCGCTCGTGCGCGATGTGCCGGCCGTCGGAGCTTTCGTGGACCGTGAGGCCATCGGGAAGGTCGGGACGGATGACTTGGTAGCCGTCGGGGTGCACGACACAGCGGAGCATGTCGTGCGCGTCGACGACCTTGCGCCACGCGGACCGATATTCGTCGGCAGTCGGCGTCGCGACGGTGTGGTCGACGGCGAACTCCGCGTAGCCGTGACACCCGACGCCGCCCCAGCGGAACGCCGATGTGCGTCCGACCGAGTAGGCGGCCTGCACGTCGGTCAGCGGGAACGGCTCGAACCTGTCCTGCGGTGCCCGCAGCACCTGAGTCTCGCGCGTCAGCTCGGCGATCACGTCCGCCTTGGCCGCGGACAGTTGTGCTTTGAGGTCCGCGCCGAGCGCGCCCTGCGGCGCCCGGAAGCGCAGGTTGTCGCCGTCGACCCAGAGTTGAACTCCGCTGCGGCGCACCTGGTCGATCAGCTGGGCGGCGCTCACAGCACACCTTCTTCGAAGCCGTCCTCGGAAGCCCAACCGGCCGTGCTCTCCGCGACGGTCCGGAGCTTCTCCGCGAACTCCCCGATGACCGGGTTCTCGAACAGCAGCCGCAGTGTCGCCGTGGCCGACACATCCCGGCGCAGCTGCTCGACCACCCTCGTCGCGGTTGCCGAGTCACCGCCGAGCAAGAAGAAGTTGTCGCGGGGCTCGACCCGCGACACGCCGAGGGCGGCCGCGCAGCTGCGCAAGACACGTTCGACGTGTTCGTCACCGGTGCCCGGGTTGTCCGGTTGCGCCGCGTCCTCGGGTGGATTGACGGAGGCGACCATGGCGGCCACCATCATGTCGAGATTGCGCCGCGCGGTGTCGCGGGGAATCGCCTGAGTGACGAAGTCCCACGACAACGATAGCGATCCGGCTTTCTCCCACATCTGAAAGTCCAGGACCGTCTGGGGCGTCTGGGACAGGCCGAAGACCAGGTCGCCGAACTCAAACGTTGACCTGCCCGCAGTATCGATCAGCCCGAGCCCGCTGGTGAAGACCACCGGAAACACCGCGTGCGCCGGCTGGCCGTGGTGGCGCAGCAGTTCGCGCTGCAGCCATACGGCGTCCGCGGTGCGATGCGGTAGGTCCGTGATCAGCTGGTGCTGCAGGCGACGCGCCTGCTCCCAGATCGACACGCCCGCGTCGGCGTGACATTCCAGCAGCAGCAGCGACGTGAAATCTCCGATGACGTCCTCGATTCCGGGAACGCCGGGGTCCCGGTCGAACAGCGTGACGTTGACGCAGAAGTCGGCCGTTCCTGCCCATCGAGCCAGCACCCGGGTGTAGTTGGCCAGCAAAAACGCGGCGGCGGTGACCCTTTCGGTCCGGCACTTCTGTGTGATCCGTTCCCAATCCGTTTGGACCACAGTCGCTTCCACCCGATCAAACACCGGTGTGTCGATAGCGAGGATCACCTGCATCGGAACGAGTTCGGGTGCCGGCGGCAGCGCGGGCAGGCGGGCGCGCCAGTAGGCGCGGCTTGCCGCGAGGTGTGGCAGTGTCAGCTCGTCCGCGCCGGGCCACAGCTCGGGGTGGCTGTTCACGTACTGGGCGAAAGATGCTTTCGGCGGCGGTAGTTCATCGATGCTTCCACCCCGATACAGGTGGTCCAGCTGCGCAAGGGCGATCATCATGCTGGTGCCGTCGAGCATGACGTTGTCCATGCTGATCCCCACCACGCTGCGCCCGTCTTCGGACACTTGAACCCCGAAATCGATTCCCGGCCGCGCTGTGAGGTCGATGACCTGATCACGCATTCGCGCTCGCATGTTGTCGTATTCGCGCACCACCGGTTCGATCGGCGCCGGGTGCACCGTGGCGCGAAGGCGCGACGGTGCAGCGCCGTTCGTCGTGGTCGCCACGGTGGTGCGCAATCCCGGATGGTGCTCGATGAGTTGCCGCGCGGCCTTCTCGAACCTGGCCCGGTCGAAGTCGTTCGGCGCGAACTCGAAATAGCAGTGCGCGGCGACGCCGCTGAGCATGAAACCGCCCTCACGCCCTGCGAGATATGCGTGCTGCACGACCGTCAGCGGGAATTCGGTTTCGTGGTGCGACTCAGACCCCGTCGCGGCCTGGTCCTCGGTGCGCCGCGGCGTAACGGGCGCACCGGCGTGCGCGGCGAGGTCGCCCAGCACCGGGTAATTAAACAGGTCGACCAGCGCCAGCCGCTCGAAGCCGGCGGCCCGCAAGTCGGCATATACCCGCGTCGCCACGAGGCTGTCACCGCCGAGCAGGAAGAAATCGTCTGTGGCGGAGGGCAAGTCGGGCCCCGGGATGTTCAGGTGCCGTTGCCAGGCCCCGGCTATCGCGGCCAGCACCGCCTCGTCGATCACCGGCCTTCGCTGCGGCAGCGCTGCAGTCGGCGCGACATCGGGCCGCGAGACCGCTCGCGGCGGCGTGGATCCGAGTGGTGGGCGGGCGATGATTGTCAGGCCCGGCCCGTCCTGTGTCATCTGCACCGGCCGCCAGCGGTGTTCCGCCAGGAAGCGCCACCACCGATCGGGTGCCCGCGGGTACTCCGAATCAGCCGACAGCAGAACGGGGTTGAGGACGGCGGCGCTGGCCAGCGTCGCCGCGGTGATCTCGCAGGACTCGGCGACCCACAGCCAGCCGTCGTCGGCCACGGTGAGCGCATCTAGCACGGTCCCCGCGTCGACAAGTTGGTGCAGCGACCCGCAGCAGATCACGATGTCCACCCGGACAGCCGCGATGTGTTCCGGCGAAGCGACCGGCCGGGTGGCCGTCGCGACGCGCCGCCCGGCGGCGATTTCGGCCAGCACGGGGTTCGGCTCGTAGCACAGGTACTCGTCGACGACCGCGCCGACCATGCCGGTGACACGTTGGGTGATCAACCCGGTGCGTGAACCGACCTCCAACACGCGAAGCCGCCGACCGGCCAGGCGCGCATGCGCGAAAACGCGCTCGCAGAGATCGTCGAGCGCCCATTGCACGCGGGCTTCGGCGAGCAGCATCGCCTCGGGGGCGAGTTGCGGGTCGCCGACGAGCGTCTGCGGCGAGGCCGCTCCGATGACGATGTCGGCCAACCTGCGCGCCGCGCGCGCGGTGTCCCCGCCCGCCGTTGCAGTTCCGCCCACCTGCTGCCAGCGCCGCACCAGCACCTCGTACTCCGGATGGACCTGCTCGCCCTCACACAGACCGGCCGCCGCGGCGATCACCGCGCCGGCCCAGCCGGAATCCGCAGGCTGCGACTCCGACCGCACGACCGGCCCGGTATCCTCGCTCACCTGCCCCGCGTGGCGGCGCACCGCGTGCTCGAAGCGCGAAAACGCCTCCGCCAGCGATTCATCGGCGATGATGCCCGTGGCCGCGTCCCAGCTGACCCGGGCCGCGGCGGCCCCGCCTTCGAGGTGGTCCTCGACCTGGCAGTCCAACCAGACCCCGGGGGTCTGGGTCAAGGTGAGAACATTCGACAACACGGCCTCCCCCTGGGGGGCAAGCCCCAGCGTGCTGGTGAACACGACCGGGTGACCGGCCGAGCCGGCCGCGCGCGACGCGGCGAGATGCCCGGTTGCATCGCTAGCGCTGCCGACGGCACGCCAGAGCTGCTCCTGCGCGGCGATCACCGCCTGCCGTGAACCGGGTTGCGCGGCAACGTAGTCGACGTCGCACAGCGCAAGCCTGGTGAAGTTGCCCAGCACCTCGCGGTCCGCTGGTGCGTAGTCGGGTCGGTGTGACGTGGGGACGACGACCGCGAACCGCTCGCCGGCGCCGATCGAGTGCAGCGCGTCGGTGAACGCCTCGAAGATCAGGGCGGTGGGAGTGACCCGCAGCCGCGAGGCCCGGTCGCGCAGGCCGGCGAATTCGTGCGGGCCCAGGGTGAAGCTGGTGCGTGCGAAGCCGGCGCGGGTGGCCGAGTCGATGCGACGCCCCGTCAGCGGCAGCGCCGGCGGCGCGCCGACCCCATGGTCGACGCTCTCATCTCGCCGCTGGCTTTCGGCCGCGTAGCGCGCGAAGACGTCGGCGCTGGGATCGACCTGCCGCGGCCGGGGCGCCTGCTGGTAGTCGGCGATGATCGTCGCGATGACGGTGGCGAGGCTACGGGCATCGAGGCTCAGATAGTTGACCAGCAAACCGACGTACCGCGACGAACCCGACGGCGCAAAACACTGAATGACCGGAACCGCCCGCGGATCGAAGGATGCGTCGGCCATGTGTCGCATCAATGCGTCCGGGCCCTCGGCGTCGACGACGTTGACGGACACGGGGGCGCCGGCGGCGTGCACGCGCTGGGTCGTGTCGGCGTCCAGTGTGCAGCGGAGGACCGCGAACTCGTCGATACAGCGGCCGACCACGGCCGCGAAGCGGTCGAGCGCGACGGCGTCCCCGGGCGCATTCGCCGCCAGGACGATAGCGAAATACGTCGGGGCACAAAGGCTGCCGTTAAGCCCCGCGCTGCCGAGGACGTAGGCCTGCTGCAGGCGCGTCAGCGGGAAACCGGTTGCGCACGACACGGGTTCGACGGCGGGCACGGCCGGGTCCTGCGCGAGCCCGCCGAGGACACACACGGAGCTGAACTCCGCGAGCGTCTGCCTGCCCAGCAGTTGACCGACGTCCGCGCCGAGCACCCCCCGGCGTGTCAGCTGCACGGCCACCTGCGTTGCGCGCAGGCTGTCGCCGCCGTGCTGGAAGAAGTTGTCGTCTCGGTTTGTGATCGGCGTTGCGAGCACCTCGGACCAGACACCGGCGACCAAGCGCTCGACCGGGCTCAGCCCGACGGCCGGCTCCCGCCCTGCCGCCGTTCGCGAGTAGGCATCCACTTCCGACGCGACGCGGCGCCGATCGACCTTCCCGTTTGCGGTGAGTGGTAGCTCGGCGAGCGGGACGAACCATCGCGGAACCATGTACTGCGGGAGCCGATCCGCCAGGTAATGGCGCAGCTGGGCCGGCATCGAATCGGTAAATCCCGTTGTGCTGCTGCGGCTTACGACTGCAGCCCCAAGCGCCGAGTTGCCCTGAACCGGCACCACCGCCGCCCCGGCGATCAGGGGATGCTCACGCAGAACGTGCTCGATCTCGCCACACTCCACACGGTGGCCGTTGATCTTGACCTGGGAATCGACCCGGCCCAGGAACTGCAGGGTGCCGTCGGGCCAGTAACAGCCGAGATCGCCGGTGCGGTACCACCGGTTGCCCGCCCGGTCCGTCAAAAATCGCTCGACGGTCAGTGCGGGCGCGTTCTGATACCCCTGCGCGACACCCGCGCCGCCGATCCACAGCTCACCCGCCACGTAGTCGGGGCAATCGCGGCCTCTGTCGTCGACGACACGAAACATCTGGTTGGCCAACGGATATCCGTAGGGTACCGAAACCCAGTCATGGTCGACGTCGGAATCGAGCACGAATTCGTTCGACCAAATCGCGGCTTCCGTGGCCCCGCCCATCGCAACCAGTCGCGCCTCCGGCGCGGCTCGGCGCAGACGGCGCGGCAGGTCCAGCGGGATCCAGTCGCCGGAGAGAAACACCGTCCGCAGACTCGACAGCGGCGCGGCTCCCTCCCCCGCGGCGATCAGCAGCATGTCCATCAACGCCGGGACCGAATCCCATAGGGTGACACCAAAGTCGGCGATCAGCTGATTCCAGCGGAAAGCATCGCGACGAGATCGCTCGGCTATGGCTATCACGTTCGCACCGCAGCTGAGCGGGCCGAATATGTCGTAAACGCTGAGGTCGAAATCCAGTGCCGACACCGCCAACAGCGAGTCGGTGCCGCGAATTCCGTTGCGACGGTTCACATCGATGATCGTGTTCAAGGCGGCCGAATGCGAAACCAGCACGCCTTTGGGGTCACCGGTGGACCCGGAAGTATAGATCACATAGGCGATGTCGCCGGGATGAGCGGGAACGGGATTGACCGGCGCGCACCCAAGCATCGACTCGATATCGTGAACCATCGGACGCACGGTTGTCTCTCCGTGCGCCACCTGGCTCGAGCGGATAGCCCCCGACATGCCGGACAGGGCGCAGATGCGCGCGAACCGGTCCTCCGGTTGGTCCACACCGACCGGTAGGTAGCTGCAGCCGGCCATCAACACGCCGAGCACGGCGACGACCTGGGCGGGTCCCTTGGGCAGCTGGACCCCGATGACCGAGCCGGGGGCATGCCGATCGGCCAGCACCCCCGCAACGCGACGCGCGTGTTCGTCGAGTGCGCCGTAAGACAACTGGGAGCATGCGGCCGAGATCGGGTCGCGGTAGGGTCCGCCGTCGAATTCGTCCGTCGCCCAGCGCAGCGCGATCCGGGTGGGATCGGCTTGCGTCTGCTCCCGGAACGCGTCGTAGAGCAGTCCCACCGGCCGCGGCGCGGTCGTGGCGTTGCGTTGCCGGCGGATCCGTCGCGAATGCTCCGGCAGATCGATCACCGCGGGGCCGGACCAATCGTGGGTGCCCAGACTCTCCAGCAACGTGACATAGGCATGGAACATGTCCGCGACCACACCGGGCGGGAAACAGCCCGCGCGGTAATCCCACGACACGATCAGGTCGTCCCCGACGGCGCCCACCTGGTTGTCGATGATCACCTGCGGGGTCATGGACGCCACTTCGCCGACGGTGCCGAGCGTTTCGGCGTCGCGCGGCGCAAGGACGCTTGTGTCGGCGGCGTAGGTGAAGACCACGGGGGCGATCCCGCTGTGCCCGGTGCCGCCGTGCAGCTGGGCCGCCAGCAGGTCGGTGGCTTCGGGCGCCGCCAGCGCGGCGCGCAGGCCGCGCTGCGCGCCGCGTGCCTGGTCGGCGAAGCCCGCCGGCTCCTCGACCCCGGTGCGATGCAGCTGGGTCTTGGTGAAATCGCCGATCACGTCCGAAACACCCGGCGGGCGGCCGAACGTCGTCACGTTGATCAGGAAATCCTCGGTGCTGGACCAGCGTCGCAACACCGAGGCGTAGGCGGCCAGGAACACCGCGGCACGGGTGACTCCGTGGGCCCGGCAGGACGCGTCGATGGCCCGGATCACGGACGCGTCGAGCGTGTGCTGATGACGCCGGAACGCGATCTCTCGTTCCTCGGCCCGGGGTAGCTGCGGACCTTCGGGAAGCCGTTCGACGTCGTCGGCCGGCTGTGGCGGTGTCACGCAGACGAGATCGCCGAATTCCGCCGACACGGCGGGCAGTCGCTCACCGC
Organism: Mycobacterium alsense; assembly: GCF_002086635.1. Lineage (GTDB taxonomy): Bacteria > Actinomycetota > Actinomycetes > Mycobacteriales > Mycobacteriaceae > Mycobacterium > Mycobacterium alsense. The sequence goes on from NZ_MVHD01000022.1 coordinate 45,366, forward strand.
GGTACAGCGCGGCCAGGTCACGCAGCAGGATACCGATGCTGGTCAGATCGGCGATGATGAGGTCCAGCGCGAAGTGCAGTATGCAGCCGTCGGGCAGGCGAGTGAGTTCGACGCGCCAGGTGTCTCCCGTCTCGAGCCCGAATCGGTGGGTGCGCAACCTGTTTCGGACCTCGTCGAGGTGGCGGACGCGCACGGCGTCGGTGGCCTCGGCGAAGTCGTGCAGCCGCACCGGGACGTGGATGTTGTATGGCGCGATCCGACATCGATCGGCGTCGGGAAACCTGCTGCGCAACATCGGGTGCCGGTGCGCGAGCGCGTCCAGGGCAGTGGCGAGGCGCCGCGGGTCGATGACGACGCCGGCGAGTTCGAAGTAGGTCTGGCAGCCCACTCCGCCGAGCGGTTGTTCCGCACCGCGGCCGATCCAATAGGCGCGTTGCAGCGCCGTCAGGGCGAACGAATCGGATCCGGTCCCGCTTGGATTCAGCGCCGGGGCCGGCGGCGCGCCGTCGAAGAGCCGCTGCCAGTCGTCCAGCGTCGGTTCGGCATACAGGTCCGCGAAGTCGAGGCGCCGCGACCGGGCCGCTGACCACTCGACGACCTGTGCCGTCAGCATCGACGTCAGGCCCCACTCGGTCAGATCGGCGTCACCCGCCAGTTCATGCGCTTGCACGCCGAGCAGGCCGGCGACGTGTTCGGCCAATTCGGTTGGCGCTGAGGCTATTCCCGACGGCGCGGGCCGAGCCGATACCTCGCGGACGACATCGAAGTCTCCGGCGTTGAGCATGGCGAGCGCCTTGCGACGCCTGATCTTCCCTGACGTCGTCCTGGGCAGCACGCGCCGGCGGACCCAGACGATGCGCTCGGGTGCGGTCTGGTGTACCTGAAGAATTCTGCGTCGCAGTATCCGACTGATGTCGCCGAGATCCGATGCCGGATAATCGGTTTCGACGATCAACCACCATTCTTCGCCCGAGGTGAATGCCTCCGGCTGAACGGCGCAGGCCCCACCGCTTTCCACCCCGCAGCGTGCCTCCTCGACGGTCGACTCGATGTCGTTCGGGAAGTAGTTGCCGCCGCCGACGATGATCAGGTCGCGATAGCGCCCGCAGATGTACATTTCGCCGTCGCTCCGAAATGCGGCGTCGCCGGTGCGTAGGTAGGGCCCCATCCCGTCCGCGGTGGTGGCGCCGAATGTTTCCGCGGTCTGCTCCGGCCGCCCCCAGTATCCTTGCGGCAGGCCGACTCCCCCTACCCAGACTTCGCCGACTTCGCCGTCGGGTACCACCGTCCGCCGCTCCGGATCGACGATGCGCACGTCCCACCCGAATGTGCTGTCGCCACAACTCACCAGCGTGCGTGCGCGAGTGCTCTCGTCGGGTCGTTCGCTGACCGCGACGGCCCGCCCGCGGTTGAGTTGCTCGGCATCGAAGCTCGACTGCACCCACAGCCGGGGTGTGGACATCCCGGTAACCGCAAGGCCGGCTTCTGCGAGCCCGTATTGGGGCGCCATGGCATCGGCCCGAAAGCCCGCCGGTTCAAACTTCGCCGCGAAATCACGCAGGGTGGAGGGGCGGACGGGCTCGGCGCCATTGGTCGCCAGGTGAAGACAGGACAGGTCGAGGGGTTCGATCGTCTCTTCGTCGAACGCATCGATGCAACGCCGGTAGCCGAAATCTGGTCCGGCGATCCAGTTTCCGCGCACCTCGGTGACGGTCTGCAGCCAGATCCGCGGATTGCGCACGAATTCGAGTGGTGGGATGACGGTGGCGGTCCCGCCGGTGGCCAGCGCCAGCAGGACCCCCCAGAAGATGCCCAAATCGTGGTAGAGGGGAAGCCAACTGACGGTGTTGACATCGTCGGGGCGGTTCCACAGGGCCAAGCCGATGGCGCGCTGATGCAACATCGACTCGTGCGTGTTGACGATGCCCTTCGGTTCGCCCGTTGAGCCCGAGGTGTACTGCAGGAACGCGACCCGTTTGTTGGTCGTCGTCGCATCGACGGGTGGGCGTGGCGAGGCGGCGGGCGTGGAATCCGGAGTACGGATGGCAAGCCCGCTCAGCAAGGGATCGCGTCCGAGCACATCGGCAAAGTCGGCACTGGTGTAGACCGCCGCCGGTGCACAGTCCCGCAGTATGTGCTGCGCCCGTCGAAGAAACCGTTCGGGCGCATCAGCGGAGGGGAGGAACAACGGGACGGGGATGAGCCCGGCAGCCAACGCGGCGACGAACCCAGCCACGTAGTCGGCGTCGCCGGCCTGTGCCATCAGTACCCGCGAGCCGAACGGAAGGTCGGCGAAGGAGCCGTCCCTGATCCAGCCGACCCGGTCCCACAGCCGCCGATACGTCCAGACGTCCGTTCCGGCGGTGTCGACCATGCGAAGCGCGACGGAGTCGGGCCGCCGGCCGACCCACTCGGCAATCACGTCGTGGACGAGCCGATCGTCCGTCGACCCATCTGGCCGGTGCTCGAACTGGCCGCCCCGGGTCGCAGAAATCGGTGTCCCACTAACCGTGAACACCATCCCCTACGCCTCCGATCAGCCTCGATGCGGGCGAACTGGCCGGCTTTCGGCCAAATACACGCCTACCACAGCCCGCACCCATGCTCCGTCTCACGTGCGGCGACAAGGAAGGAACTTGGAAGCGCGGTGCTACATGCGAATCATATGCAGAACCGGTGAGCGATACGGGCGGCGAATCGGGCCCGACCGGTACGTCTTTGACCATCATCCGCAACGCCCTAGCGACGCCGACAAACAGCCGCCTCCCCGTAAGAAATCCCGTCGCCGCTAGCCGACCAGCGGTCAGCCGAGCAGGCTGCCACCGAGTGCTTGCCCAAAGATGTCGATCAGCCCCGCGGTGGCGCCGATCGGACCCACCGGGATTGCGGGGACATGGATGATGTCGCCCGCGCCGTCGTCGGGCGGTATGAGGCTGAGATCCATACCCAGGGAGTTGAACAGCGAACCACCGGTGCCGTAGTACATCGGGCCGTTGACACCGTTGATCACCTGGCCGGGGCTGAACAGCCCGCCGAAGGCGATGCTGAGGCCGGTGAGTTGCTCGCCACCGGCGTCGCCGGCACTGACGAACGGGCTGAAGACCGGTGCCAGGGGATCCAGGTTGAGCGTGGCGCCGTTGAAGAAGGCGTTGGTGAGGTCGGCGGGCGTATTGATCAGCTCGGTCAGCGCGGCCGCCGGATTGCCGCCGGTGAGGTCGGTGGCGATGGCCCCCGCATTGTTGAGCAGCTGCACGCCGGGGCTCACGATCGGGCCCGCGAAACCGATGAGCACCCCGCTGAGCGGTGACGCGGCGAAATTCGTCAAGGCCGAGACGAACTGACCCGCCGGACCGGTCGGTGGCGCAAAATCCCCGACCCCGACCAAGCCCTGGTAAATGTGGAGATGCACGTCGGGTACAAGAGTGCCGGCATCGGGGCCGTCGCCGGCTATCGTCGTGACACCACCAAGCGTGTGGTTGACCACAGCCGACTGGAGGGCGCTGGGCGCGCCGACCAGGGCCACGGATTGCAGCGCGTTCTGGAGGTTCCCGAAAGCCGTTGCCGGACTGGTCAACAGCTGGCTGAACTCCACCGCGATGCCACCAGACAGCGTAGTGAGGGCCTGCTGGGAGGCGGCGAACACCGTCTGGGCGTTGCCCGTCGTCGTGGTCAGCACCTGCTGCCACGGCCCGAGCAGCTCGGTCACCTGCGCGGGCGCTGCCACCGCGCCCAGGGTCTGCTGCGCATTGGCCACCTCCGCGCTCACGTAGGCCCCGGCACTCGCATTCAGCACCTCGACGAACTGTGCATGAAACGCCCGCGCCTGAGCACCCAGAGCCTGAAACTCCTGCCCCACGCCACCGAACAACGACGCGATCGCCACCGACACCTCGTCGTGGGCTGCCGCCGCGATCCCCGTCGTCGGACCCGCCACGCTCGCGGCGGCCTCGGCCAGCGACGAACCAAGACCCGCCAGATCCTGGGCCGCACCCTGCACCAACTCCGGCACAGCGATCACAAACGACACTTGAAACCTCCATCAGTCCGTGTTGACATGCGATCGCGCTGCAGGGTCGCACTGTCCCGCGCGGGCGCAGCCGTGGCGAAAGTCTTTCCCATCGAGTTAAGTAGTCGGTTCAGACGCCGAAGAAGTTCCCGGCAGCCCCACGGGATCATCCGAGCGGGTTGGCTGCCCGTGACGGATTCATGCCGGTGCGTAGCCGTGACTCCTTCGACGTGGAGGAGTCGCCGTCTCGCTCCAGCCGAAACCCCAAATGGTCGCCTCAGACCGGTTTCCGGCCCGAAGGCTCCATAGATCGAGTCGAACCTATGCGACGGCCCGCAGCAGTTGACAAAAGGCGGTTCGACGCGCAGATTACTACATGCAAACCAGTCGCATCACGGGTTCTGCTCGGAGCACTTGCGCAGGTCCCGAAGAAGCCGGATGGAGCACAAAGGTCGCCGCGATACCGCCGACTCGAGCGGCGCCGGCCGCCTCATCGCTGCGACGGCGCTGACTGTCTTCGGCATGCAGCGTCGTAACTCGTTGCGCCCGTTATGTCTTGATCGGTCGCGCCCATGACCCTCCGTCATGGCCGTACGGCGGAAGGGGCCGGAGATGTCGTTCGTGATCGCAGTGCCGGAGTTGGTGCAGGGTGCGGCCCAGGATCTGGCGGGTCTTGGTTCGTCGCTGGCCGAGGCCGCCGCGCGCGTGGCGGGTCCGACGACGGGGATCGCGGCGGCAGCCCACGACGAGGTGTCGGTGGCGATCGCGTCGTTGTTCGGTGGCGTGGGGCAGGAGTTTCAGGCTCTGGGTGCTCAGGCGCGGGCGTTTCATGCACAGTTCGTCGAGGTGCTGAATGCGAGCGCGGGGGCCTACGTGAGCGCGGAGGTGGCCAATGCGCAGCAGACCCTGGGCGCGGTGGCAGCGCCCGCGCAGGTGACCGAGCTGCTCGGGCCGTGGCAGCAGGTGCTGACCACGACGACGGGCAACGCCCAGACGGTGTTCGCCGCCTCCCAGCAGGCCCTCACTACGCTGTCTGGTGGCATCGCGGTGGAGTTCGGCCAGCTGTTGACCAGTCCGGCAACGGCTTTCGGGAACCTGCGAAACGCCCTGCAATCCGTGGCACTGATCGGCAATCCCAACGACGTCTCGTTCCAAAACCTCTCGTCCGCCGTGACGCAACACACCCTTGGCGGTACGACAGTGGCGACTCCCGGCATTCTCTTCAACGGGCAACCGGTCCAGATTAACGACATCCATTACCAAATCTTGTTGGGTCTTCTCGGCAGCGGTTTCACGCCGGGGACCGGTATGCAGGCTGGCTTGGTCGGGGCGCTTGCCAATTTCGCCGCGTCACCGCTCAGCGGGGTGCTCATCGGTTTCGCGGGCCCGATCGTGAGCCCCGGGGTGCAGCTGCTCAACAACGCGGGGGCCATCGCCACCGACCTCACCGGCGGCAATCCGGCGGCCGCGCTGACCGAGCTGATCAACACGCCCGCCGACCTCACCAACGCCTTCTTCAACGGCGCCACCCTCAACCTCGACCCGCTGGCACCCGTCATCAACCCGTTCGTCAGTGCCGGCGACGCCGGTGGACAGACGCTCACGGGCCTCAGCATCGCCTTCGGCGGGCTGTTCAGCCCCGGCCAGGTGGCCTTCGGTGCCAACGGGCCGATGTACAACGGCACCGGTGGTTCGCTCCTCAATTCCCTGGGAATGGGTTTCAGCTTCTCCCCGCCCGACGACGACGCGGGGGCCACCATCGCCTTCCCCGGGCTGCCGGTAGGCCCGATCGGTGCCGTGGCGAATCTGATAGATATCTTCGGGCAACAACTGGCGGGCAACCTGATCACCAGCCCGGACGTCGCCGGGTACGGCCCCATCTAGGCTCCACGCTGCCGTTGCCACCGCCAGCCCGAAGCCCGCAGGGCGGTCCAGCTAGTCTCCAACTCGTTGAGTCAGCCGTTGCCGGCGGCGACTGGTCGACTACTAGAACCTAAGGGGTTCACGGAAGGTGGCTTGATGAGCGGGAGCGTGCCCGACCTCGGCGACGTGCAGGAAACGTTGCTGATCCCGCTCTACGCCCGAGCGTGTGACGCGGCCTCGCGTCGTCCGGTGCTCGGCGACCGTCGGGCGCGCGAACTGGTCGACGCCATCGACTACGACTTCAGTCGTTTCGGCGGTTCCTCTCTGTCCGGCTCTGTGTTTCGATCGTCGATCTTCGACTGCTGGGCGGCGCGATTCCTCCGCGAGCATCCCGAAGGAACCATCGTCGAACTCGGCACCGGGCTCAATACCAGGTTTGACCGCCTCGACAACGGTCGCATCCACTGGTTCGACCTCGACCTTCCCGACGCAATTGCGTTGCGCCGCCGGTTCTTCGGCGACAGCGAGCGATACACGATGCTCGCCGGCTCGGTCACCGACACCGACTGGTTCGACGCCGTGGCCGCCTCGCCCGCCCCGCGGCTGTTCCTCAGCGAAGCCGTGCTGATATACCTCACCGGCGCTGAGGTACGTAACACCCTCACCCGCCTGGCCCAGCGCTTCCCTGGTTCGTTGATCGCATTCGACACCGCGGGCAAACGGATGGTCGCCGGCCAAGACCGCAACAAGACACTGGCGCAGGTGAGCGCGCGGCTGCAGTGGGTCTGCGACGACCCACACGACGTCGAGCCCTGGGGCCTCGAACTGCTCGACACCCGAACGCTCGCGACACCGCAACCCGAGATCGCCAAAACCTGGCCACCGCAACGCCGTTACGGTATGCCGCTGCTGGCGCGCCTGGCGCCGGGGATGGTCAACACCTACAAGTTCAACTTGTTCAGAGCCGCCGCGCGGTGATCACGCTGGGCGAATGCTGAAGCTACTCATTAGCCTGTCGGGGATTGCGCTTGTCGAATCGCTGAACGTTCTCAACCTCGGAGTCACCTCGGGGATCGCCTATGACAGTCGGCTGCGTCGCCGTTCCCCGCTGCCGGGCGGTCTGAGTTTCCTGGCCGGCCTCTTCGCGGCGACCCTGGCCGTCGGCATCGCCGTGGTGCTGGGTGTGGACCTGCTCACCGAGCTGACCGCTTTCAGGATGACCCCGACGCTGCGCTATCGCGGCGAGCTGGTGATCGGTGTAGTTCTCGTCGGCGTGGCGTGCTTTCCCTCGGCGGCCAAAAGAACGTCGCCGGGGCCGGCGTTCGCGGCTATGCGGCAAAACCCGTGGCTGCTCGGGGGCGCCGGCGCGGCACTTGGATTCGGCCAGGCGGCGACCGACGTGGTGTATCTGGCTGCCCTCGCAATGCTCAGCGCCCACCATCCGCGGCCTTTGATCTGGCCGCTGATCGTCGTTGCGTACTGCATCATCGAGCTATGGCCGCCGCTGCTGGTGCTCTTCCTGGCCACCAGGCGGTCAGCACGAGCGCAGCGCGTTCAGCGCGGCCTCGTACGCGTCATCACCCGCTACGGCCCCACGTGGGTGCGGGCACTGTGTTTGACGGCCGGAGCCGCGCTCGTCATCGATGCGCTCCTGCACGGCCACACACTTTGGTGAATCGCCCGGTCTGAGTCACCGCAGTTGCCAGCCGCGCGCGCGCAGGCGTTCCTGCCAGAACCGGGCGTAGGTCCCACCCGCGGTGACAAGTTGGTCGTGGCGTCCGCGTGCTGTGATCCGACCGTTGTCGAGAACGAGGATTTGGTCAGCGTCAATCACCGTCGAAAGCCGATGCGCGACAACAACGACGGTGCGGTCGCGAGCCAGTTCATGGATGGCGGCCGATACCGCGGCCTCGTTCACGGCGTCGAGCGCGGCCGTGGCTTCGTCCAGCAGCACGACGGGTGCGTTCTTGAGCAACGCGCGCGCAATGGCGACACGCTGCCTTTCCCCACCGGAAAGGATCGATCCGGCCTCACCGACCCGGGTGTCCCAGCCGTCGGGGAGACGGTCGATCACCTCGTCGAGGCGCGCAACGGCGGCGACGCGGTGCAGCTCCGATTCTTCCGTGTCGGGGTCCGCCATCCGCAGGTTTTCGGCGATGGTGCCGTCGAAAAGGTAGGCGTCGTCAAACACTTGCGCGGTCAGGTGCGCGACGGTGCTGGTGCCGAGCTCGCGCAGGTCGTAGCCGCCGAGCGCGATGCTGCCGTCGTCGACGTCGAAGAAGCGGCTGATCAGCCGAAGCAGCGTGGTCTTCCCCGAACCGGATGGGCCGACGATGGCGGTGAGGCGGCCACTCGGGATAATCGCGTCAACGCCTTTGATCACGGCATCGCCGTCGCCGTAACCGAAGCGCACACCACGTAATTCGATGTCGGCACTGGCGGGTGCAATCTCCCGGTCCGGTTCTGGCAGAGCCGGCACCGCGAGCAGATCGCGCACTCGCACAATCGCGTCGGCGGTGACTTGGACGTGGCCGGCCAGATCACCGAGCTGGGAGATCGGATCGATCATGCGCAAGGTGATGATCAGCAGGCCGATCATGGTGGGCAGCGCCAGCTCGCCCTTCAGCGTCAGGGCGACGGTGAACGCGATGATGGCCGTGACGACAAGCTGCATCGTGCCGAAGCACCCGATCAGGCCCCAAGCCCCGCGAATGGTGAGCCGGGACTGTGAGCGTTGTTGGCGGGCAAGGGATTCCTCGAGCGTACCGAGCTGCCGGTGAGTGAGAACCCCATAGGCCCGTAGCGTCGGTTGAAGACGGGCGTACTCAACGATCCGGGATGCGGTGGCGCCGATGTCATGGTCATACTGCGCGTCGTTGCGGTGCACGACGAGCATGTAAAGCCGCAGTGCTGCCGCGCAGAGCAGGGCGCCCAGGGTCAATGCGATCCCGATACGCCAGTCGCCCGCGTAGCTGCCCACGATGAGGGTCGCCGGTGCACTGACGCCGACGACCACATGCCGCAGCAGATGCGCCGGAAAGTCCGCGACGTCGACGGCGTCTTTGGTGATCAGACGCCCCACCGGTCCGGTGCGGACGGCGCCGAACCAGCCGAGCGGCAGCGTGGCCAGATGGTTCCCGATCCGGGTGTGAAAGCCGGTCAGCAGATCGGTCCCGATGAGATAGCCCAATGAAGTGCTGCGCGTGAGCAATCCGTGATGGAGGCTTACCGTCACGGCGATCGCGGCTATCCAGAACCACACCTGGCCCCAGGACGCGGGTCGTTCGATGAGTGCTGCGAGAAGGGGGATGACGAACAGGAATCCGAGGCCCTGCAGAACTCCTTGTGCGGCTTGCAATGCCAGCATCGCGCGCAGACGGCGGCGCCCACGATCATCCAACAGCGCACTGAGGTAGCGAATGATGATGCTCACCGACCAGCCTCCAGCTGCTCGGCCACTTCGCGTTCGGCGTTCCTTTCCTGCCGCCACAGTCGCGCATAGATTCCGTCGTTCTCGAGCAATTCGGAGTGCCGGCCGCGCTCGGCGATCCGGCCGCCATCGAGGACGACGATGGCGTCGGCGCCTCGTACGGTGCTGAGCCGGTGCGCGATCACCAGCACGGTCCGGCCGCGCGCGACCTCGCTGAGCGCCTCCTGGATGCGAGCCTCGTTTTCCGGGTCGGCGCTGGCCGTGGCCTCGTCGAGAACCAGTATCGGGCGATCGGCGAGGATCGCCCGGGCGATGCAGACGCGCTGTCGTTCACCCGCCGAGAGCGCCGCGTCCTGGCCGACGACGGAATCGAGCCCGCGCGGCAACATCGCGATCCTCGACAAAATCTGGGCTTTCCCGGCCGCATCACGCACCGCCGCGTCGTCGGCGCCGGGACGGCCGAGGCGAATGTTGTCGCGGATGCTCATCTCCGACAACAGGTGCGAGTCCTGGAAGACGAAGGCGACGTGCCGGTACAGCTGCGCGGGGTCGATCCGGCGCAGATCGACTCCGTACAGTTCAACCGAACCTTCGCACGGATCGTTGAACCGGGGAAGCAGCCTGGCCAGGGTGGACTTTCCGGATCCGGATGGCCCCACCAGCGCGGTGATGGTCCCCCGATCGAGGCTCAGATCGACGCCGGTGAGTGCGACGGTGTCGCCATACGTGACGCGCACGCCGCGCATCCGTACCACCGGCCCGGCACCGGTGACCCCGGCGGGATCGAGTTCGACCGGCTCGTCCGGCGTCGGAAGCTCCGGGGTGGCAAGCAATTCGCGAATTTCGCGGTAGACCTTCAGCGCGGTGACCAAGGGCTGCACCGACATCAGCACGGTCATCCATGCCGAAGTCATGACGGTGCCGAACACCAGAAACGCGATGAAGTTCACCAGGGAAAGATGACCGCTTGCGGTGAGGATGCCGCCCGTCGTCGCGACGGCAAACAGAATGCTCGGCGGCGACAGGAATATCTCGGCGGCGACGCTTGCGGCGCTTGTCGCTTTGGCCCAGTCGAGGAAGAAACGCGCGAAACCGCGCGAGACTTCCTGGAAACGGCGGCTCGCTTCGCCCGGCGTGCCGAACGCCTTCACAACGCCGATGCCGTTCACGAATTCCACCGCGGCGCCGTTGAGACGTGCCAGCCAATCCATGAATTCCGGATACTTGGTCCCCGAACTGGCCATCGCACGCCGGTATGCGGCCAGCCCGGCGACCACCGGGAGCAACGTCGCCAACGCCATCCGCCAGTCCAGGGCGAAGAGATAGGCGAACGCCACCAGCGGCGGCACTGCGGCGGCGCTGAGTTCCACGATCGAATGCGCGATGAGCCGATGCAGGGCCGCGACGTCGTCTTCTACGGCCTTCTTGACGATGCCGGAGTTGCGATCGCTGAACCAGCTGAGCGGCACCTTGCTCAGCTTGGCCAGGAGGTCACGGCGGACCCGAAAGGACACCTTGATGTCGGCCAGGTGTGTCAGCACGCCGGCGGCCAGGACGCCCAGCTGTTTGACGGCCAGCGCGACGACCGCCACGACGACAATCGGCCAGACGTTGGTGTCGCCCGCAAGGAGTCGTCTGCTCACTTCCACGACGGCGAACAGCGGCGCCATACCGGCCAGGGAGCTGACCGCCGACAGCAGACCGCACGAAATGAGAGTTGTGCGGGCTGATTTGAGAATCTCCGGCTCCTGCCCGGGTCCTGGTGCCGCGCTTGGTCGCACAACTATCCCTTCGTCGCTACCATCCGCCGTCGGGCCGACGTCGCAATAATGCGCTACGCCGGAAACGACAGGTGCGTACCCGTGCCGCCGGTGGCGGGATCGCACGCAACTGCGCTAACCTGACTCGCGTCGCCCACCTGCAAGCAATTCGCAGGATAGCCACAAGCAGCCTGCACGATTCGCTCCAGCGTGACCCATTGGGTCAGTTGGAATGCAACAATGTCGCCGGTAAGGCGATGACGACGCAGGAAGCCGGTGCAAATCCGGCGCGGTCCCGCCACTGTCATCGGGGAGCGACCCTCAATAGGCCACGGCCACTGGCTGGAAGGCGAGGCGAGCGGCGATCCGAGAGCCAGGAGACTCGCGTCATCGCGTCCTGCGACACCGGGGCGGAGCATCCCGGAGAGAGCTTTCGCCTCATGACGCTGCACGGCATATCCGGCGGCCGCGGTGACCGTACCGTTGAACCGCCCGCCGCGCGCGCGATTGGCACCCGGGGCCGGCCGCGATGACCGGCCCGATCTGGGCGGCATCCCCGCCCGAGGTGCACTCCGCACTGCTCTCGACTGGACCGGGAGCGGGTCCGCTCCTGGCCTCCGCCGCGGCGTGGAGTTCACTGAGCGCCGAATACACCGAGGCGGCCGATGAGCTGAACGCGCTGTTGGCCGCGGTACAGGCCGGGTCCTGGGACGGTCCGACCGCCGAGACCTACGTGGCAACGCACACGCCATATCTGGCGTGGCTGATGCAAGCCAGCGCCAACAGCGCCGCGACAGCCAACCAGCACGAAACCGCGGCCGCCGCCTATGCCGCGGCCCTGGCCGCCATGCCCACCCTGGCCGAACTCGCCGCCAACCACGCCACCCACGCGGTGTTGCTGGCAACAAATTTCTTCGGAATCAACACCATCCCCATCGCGGTCAACGAGGCCGACTACGTACGGATGTGGCTTCAGGCCGCCACGACCATGACCATCTATCAAGCGGCCTCCGCCGAGACCGTCGCCGCGGCGCCCAGCACACCGCCGGCCCCGGCAATACTGAAATCCGGCGACCCGTCCACCGCGGCAGACCTTTCCCCCGCTGGCATCCTCGCCGGCTGGGAGAATTTCGTTGAGAACTTCACGAATCAGCTGTTCGGCACCCAGAGCCCGATCTACGCCTCTACGGCGCTGACAAATCTGTTGGCGAATCCTTCCCCGGAGGCCTTCGTTGCCCTTTTGTTCGCCCTGCCTTACGAAGTCGCCTTCGACACGTTGTTCTTCGCGCCCGCGGCGCTGCTGGGTACGCCGCTCTTGCCGTTGGCCGGTCTGGCCGGTCTTGCGGGTATGGCCGGGCTCGCGGGACTCCCTCACCCGAGCCAGCTGCCCGACACAAGCGACCAGATACCGGAATCCCCTGCGGGCCCGGCGCGGGCGACGGGGATCGCATCGCCGATTGCACTACCCGGTGCCGCCACACCGGCCGCCACGGCCGCTTCGACGCCCGCGTCGGCGCCGACGGCCGCGAGCACATCCACATCGGCATCGGCCGTCGGCACAACCGGTTTCGGCTACCTGGTGGCCGGCGCGGGACCGGACGAAGAAGGTCCGACCCTGATCGACCGCGGAAAAGCCACCGCGCCGGCGGCCGATATCACCGCGGCCGCCGCGGCCACGGCGCCTGCACCAACCCAGCAGCGGGCGCGGCGACGCCGACGGACCGTCATGAGAGGCGACGCCGACGAATACATGGACCTGGACTCCGACCTGGACGCTCCGGCGCCCGACGCGCCCGCCGCGACGGCTGCCTCAAACCAGGGTGCGAAATCGCTGGGATTCACCGGCACGGTGTCCACCGCGGACAAAGTCCGTCCGGAAGGATTGATCACCCTCGCCGGTGGCCTCAGCGCCGGACCGGTCGCGCCGAGGCTGCCACAGACCTGGGGCGGCGACCCTGATCGAGACTCGCCAAGGTTTGGCGGAACGCAGGGTCCAGGGCGAACGGAAGAAGGACACGAGTAAGCGTCCAACGGCAAGGGGAACCGTGCTGACCGACCTATCCGGATGCGCTATACGCTCTGCGCTTGACAATGGACTTATCCAGGGAGGGCAGTGACACGATGGCAGCTACCCCAAACACCGATCCGTACGCTCAGTCCGCGGAATTCTACGAAGTGATGGCGATTCCACACTGGAATATGAAGCGAGAGGTGCTGGTATCCGCGTTGACAGCTCGTGGGGCGGTGACCGAGCCAGTGCTCGACATCGGGGCGGGGACCGGGCTTTCGACGACCACCATCGCTGACACCATTCCTGACGTTCCGATCCATGCGGTCGAGCCCTCGGCGGGTATGCGCGCCGCGCTCGTCTCACGAATCCTCGGCCGCGGTGACCTGATCGACCGGGTCACCGTGCATCCGGTCAGCATCGAGGAGGTCGACCTCCCCGACCGCGTCGGGGCCGCCGTGCTGATGGGGGTCATCGGATTCCTTGATCGGGAAGCGCGCCAACGTTTTTGGACGGAGCTGCGACCGCGGCTCACGCCCCAGGCACCCGCGATCGTGGAGGTGATGGCCCTCGATCAGCCCATGTCACTGCCCGAGATGACGATCGCCCAGCAGCGCATCGGCGGACGCGAGAACGAAGTACGCATTTCTGGTGAACCCGCCGGCGAGGACGCGGAGCATTGGACGATGCGCTACCTAGTACGGGAAGACGACAAGGTCGTCAGGGATTTCACCGCCGAATACACGTGGCACACCGTGGGAATCGCCGAACTCGCCCAAGAAGCAGACGCGCACGACATGACGTTTCAACAGCTGCACCCAATCATCGGCGTCCTGCATCCACGTTGACCGCGACACGCGCCGGAGCGGTAAGGATGTGCAAGCCAGCGGCCCGAGACCCTTCCGGTAGACGCCGGGGGGCACCGGCACACCGTCCGCAGCGCGATCGCCTCGGGGCGATCAACTCACGCTTCCGCAAGATTCCGCGGAACTCCTGATACGTCGCAGGCGACTAATAGGCATGCCGGTTTACCGCCGCCGCGGCGGGTGCCCGAACCTCCCATCGGCATCGACACAACGCCGGGGAAACCGCGTTGCTGCCAGGGCGCCGGAGGTGTTCGGCCGGGCCGCGGCCGCTTGGGGGGCTGTCGCCGTCCGGGATCTGATCGTGCCTGGTCAACATTGACCGGGCCGGTGTGGATGGCATCGCCGCCCGAGGTGCATTCGGCGTTGCTGAGCAGTGGACCGGGACCCGGCCCGCTGCTGGCGGCGGCGGGAGCATGGGGCTCGTTGAGCGCCGCGTACGCCGAGGCGGCGGAGGACTTGTCGGCGCTGGTGTCGGGCGTGCAAGCCGGAGCGTGGGAGGGACCCACCGCCGAATCATATGCGGCCGCCCATGCGCCGTACGTGGCATGGCTGGCCCAAGCGGCCACCGACGCCGCCACCACGGCCGCCCAACACGAGACCTCGGCGACCGCCTACACCGGCGCGCTGGCCGCCATGCCCACCCTGGGCGAGCTGGCCGCCAACAACGCGACCCACGCAGCGCTACTGGCGACGAATTTCTTTGGGATCAACACCATTCCCATCGCGGTCAACGAGGCCGACTACGCGCGGATGTGGATTCAGGCCGCCACCACCATGTCCGTCTATCAAGCGGTCTCCACCCAGGCCGTAGCGGCGGCGCCGAACACGCCGCCGGCACCCGCGGTCGTCAAATCCGCTGATCCGTCCCCCGCCGCGGACCTCTCCCCCAGCGACATCCTCAACAATGTCCTCAACGGCTGGTCGAATGTGGTCCAGAGCATCGCGGATCAGTTGTTCGGCGTCCCGGGCCCGCCGCCACTGGATTCTTCCAGCACATTCCCGGTGGGGGTGATGGATTTCTTGACGAGTCCCTCACCGGCGCTGCTTGGCGCCCTCGTGTTTGCCGCGACTTTCGAGGTCACCTTCGACACCTTGTTCTTCGCGCCCGCGGCGCTGTTGGCTACCCCGTTTCTGCCGTTGGTCGGCCTGGCCGGTCTCGCGGGTCTGGCCGGGCTGGCCGGAATACCTCACCCGGGACCGCTGCCCGATATCGGCAATCCGATTCCGGAATCCTCTGCAGCGCAGGCGCAGCCACCCGCGGGGATCGCCGCTGCGCTCGCCACGCCCGGGACCGTCGCGCCGACCGCGGTTGGAGCGCCGACGCCCGCATCGGCGCCCGCGTCCGCCCCGGCGACGGCACCGGCAGCCACAGCCGGCACGGCCGCATATCTGGTGTCCGGCGGCGGCCCTGACGAAGGGGGCGGCCCGACGCTGACCGGCCGCGGCAAGGCGACGGCGTCGGCGCCGGACATCGCCGCGGCCGCCGCCGCCCCACGGCGCGCCGCAACCCGGGAGCGATCGCGGCGACGCCGACAGGCCGTGCTGCCGGGCCGCGGCCACGAATACATGGATATCGACTCCGAGCTGGACGCTCCGCCGGACGGCGCGCCCACCGCGACAACTGCCTCAAACCGGGCGGGCGGGCCGTTGGGGTTCACCGGGACGGCATCGGTCCCCGACACGGCACGCCCGGAAGGATTGATCACCCTCGCCGACAGCTTCGGCGCCGGACCCAGCGCACCGCGACTGCCGCACACCTGGGGCAACGTCGCCAAGGACCACCCACCGGGATCCGGTAGGACGCTGGATCCCGGGCAGGCGGAAGACCGCGACAAATAAGCTTGCTGCGAATAGGGAGGGGGCCGTGTGTCACTACTGGTCGTGACACCCGACTTAATAGGGTCGGCGGCAACGGAGCTGGAGAACATCCGTTTCGCGTTGGATGAGGCGCACGCGGCGGCGGCCGCGCCGACCACCGGGCTAGCCGCGGCCGGCGCCGATGAGGTATCGGCGGCGGTGGCGGCGCTATTTGGCGAGTACGGCCGGCAGTTCCAGGGACTCGGCGCGCGGGCCAACGCATTGCATCAACAGTTCATTCAGTCGCTGAGTGCGGGCGCTGAAGACTATCTGGCCGCAGAGGAGCTCAACGCGTCGCCGTTGGAGACGGCGTGGGGAAACTTGCTCGCGGCGGTCAACGCGCCCCGCGAGGCGCTGTTGGCGAGCCCGCTGAGCAACTACGGAGCAGTCGGGACGCCCCCACCAGGCCCCGCACCGGCCAGCGTCGCCACGCTGATTATGGGGGGCACCGGCAACCCCGTGCCGAACAGCACCTATCTGACCACCATCTACAACACCTACATTGCGCCGAATATCGCGCCGCATACCGCCATCCCGACCGGCCTGGTCACCCCCGAGCAGGGCTGGCCGCTGACCGGTCTGCACAGCTTGACCTTCGATACGTCGGTCGCTCAGGGACTCGACATTCTCAAGCAGGCGATCGCAGCACAACCGCCGGGCACACAGACCGTCGTTTTCGGGTTTTCCCAAAGCGCCACCATCGTCAACAATTACCTGCAGGGCGTAGCCAACGGTTCCATACAGGGGCCGCCGCTTTCCGATTTGCGATTCGTGCTGGCGGGTAATCCCAACAATCCCAACGGCGGTTTGTTCGAACGATTCGCCGGGCTGTACATCCCCGGCTTCAACGAGACGTTCAACGGGGCGACGCCCGATCTGGGGTACCCGACGTCTGTCTACACCATCCAATACGACGGTTACGCCAACTTCCCCCGCTACCCGCTCAATCTCCTGGCAGACGCCAACGCCATCGCCGGCATCTATTACGACCACCTGCTGAGTCCGGTTCCCGGATACCAGAGCCTCACGCCCCAGCAGATTGCGACAGCAGTCGTCGCGCCGGTGTCTCCCGGGGCCACCGGCGATACCACCTACTACATGGTTCCGACACAGGACCTGCCGCTGCTGCGGCCGCTGAACTTACCGCAGCCGGTGCTCAACTTGATTCAGCCAGACTTGCGGGTGCTCATCGACATGGGCTACGGCGACATCGGCGGAGCCAACACCGAATATGCGGATCTTCCCACCCCGGCCAGCCTGTTTCACGTGGTCAACCCGGTCAATGTGGGCACCTACCTGATCAAGGGCGCCGTGCAAGGGGTCCGGGCCGACTTGGTGCTGGCTGGAGTGCTGCCGCAATCGGACATGCCCGACACCTACCCGTTCGTTCCATCGTTGGACCCGAACCTTTCGATCAACCTCGGCCAGCCCAGCGTGACCGCGGTGTCTGCAGTGACAACCGGCGTCGGCTCGCTGCTGCGCGCTCTGAATATCCCGGCCTTCGGGAGCGGTTGAGTTGATCGGCCCGCCATCTCGGGCTCGAGGCGGGTCCGGCGGCGACCCATCGCATCCGCGTGCGATCAGTCCTTGACGGCGCTCACCAGCGTGTTACGGGCGATCATTGGCCCCGCCTCGGTGTCCGGACCGGGCACCGGCCGGCCGACCTGCCGCAGGTAGTCGGCCAGCGGCGTGCCCACGGCGGTCCAGCCACGCTGTCCGAACCACTCAGTGGCCGGCGCGTGGCGCTCGTTGTAGACCAACCGAAAGAACAGGCGCTGGTCGCCCTGGGCGGCGGCCACGCGTTCCTCCTCGACCGCGGCCTCGAACTCGTCCGGCTCGAGGGGAGCGCCGTCTTCGATCGCGACGTGGCTGCCGTGACCGGCCAGGCCGTCGATGCCGGTGAACAGCTGCTCCTGGGCGGCGGCCGGCAGGTAGATCAGCAGGCCCTCGGCGATCCAGGCGGACGGCTTGGCCACATCAAAACCGTTGTCGCGCAAGGCTTGTGGCCAATCGTCCCGGAGGTCGACGGCGATTTCGCGGCGCTCGGCACGCGGCTGGGCGCCGTGGCCGGCGAGCACCTCGCGCTTGAAGTCCAGGACCTGCGGGCGGTCCAGTTCGAAGATCGTGGTCCCCGCCGGCCAGTCCAGCCGGTAGGCGCGCGAGTCCAGGCCCGCCGCCAGGATGACCACTTGTCGTACGCCCGCGTCGGCCGCACGGCGGAAGTATTCGTCGAAGTACCGGGTGCGGGCGCCCTGGAAGTTGACGAAGTGCTCGCCGAAGTCGGCGCTTTTCAGCGGATGGTCGGGGTCCTTGCCGTCGAGGACGTCGGCCGAGTGACCGCCGACGGCGCGGCAGAACAGCTCCGCGTACGGGTCGATCGCCAGCGGGTCGGGCTTCTGCGCCTCCAGCGCTCGCGCGGTGGCCACAAACAGCGCGGTCGAACCGACACTCGTTGTGATGTCCCAGGTATCACCGTCGCTACGCACCCAATCGACACTACGCGGCCAACAAATCCGCCCAGCCCCTCGCGGACCCATAATGAAAACGGTTATCGTTTCCCGTGTGAGTCTCTTTGCGCTCCCACCCCTCCGCCCATGGGTCGCCGCCGCGCTGACCCTCGTCGTGGCGGGCTGTTCGACGAACCAAGCCAAACCCTCATCGCCGCCCGGCGCCGGCACGCCCGCAACCATTCGCGGCGCCGCCGGGGCGTCCTGCCCGACCGCCCCGGTCGCCGTAGTAGTCAGCGTGGATCAGTGGGGCGATATCGTCTCGGAACTGGCCGGCGCATGCGGGATGGTCAAAACGGTGCTGGCCAGCTCATCCGTGGACCCGCACGACTACGAACCGTCACCGGCGGATGCCGAATCCTTCGCGGGCGCCAAACTTGTCGTCGTCAACGGGGCTGGTTACGACTCGTGGGCCTCCAGGCTGGCCGCCAGCTCCGCGGGCGGCGCACACGTGGTGAGTGCCGCTGAAGTCACGAGGACTCCGGACGGCGCCAATCCGCATTTGTGGTATCTCCCGTCGGCGGTGACCGCCGTCGCCGACGCCGTGAGCGCCGAGTTGCGCAAGGTCGACCCGCAAGCCGGTGACTACTTCAACCAGCGCCGCTCGGAATTCATCGCGGCGATTGCGCCTTACACCGGCCTGATCGGCAAGATCAAGGCCGCCGCGGCGGGCAAGTCGTACGCGGCCACCGAGACAATCTTCGACTACCAAGCGCAGGCCCTGGGCCTCGTCGACAAGACCCCGGAGGGTTACCGGCGCGCGTCGGCCAACGATACGGATCCGTCACCGGCAGACATCGACGCATTTCGCACCGCGCTGGCCGGGCGACGCGTCGACGTCCTGATCTACAACACCCAGACCGAAGGGTCGATCCCGCAGCAGATCCGTTCGGCTGCCGAACAAGCCGGGGTACCCGTCGTCAACATCACCGAGACCGTGCCGCCCGGGCAAACGTCCTTTGAGAGCTGGCAATATGCCCAGCTGCTCGCGGTGGGAAAGGCACTCGGTGTCTCGACCTGAGCCTCTCGCAACTACCACCGCGCTCGCATTCACCGACGTCAGCGCGGTACGCGGCGGACGGGTTATCTGGTCGCACGCCACCTTTGACGTGCCCGCCGGCGGCCTGGTCGCTGTCATCGGGCCCAACGGGTCCGGCAAAACCACCCTGCTCCAGGTGGTCCTGGGGCTGGTTTCGCCCGCGAGCGGTCACGTCGAGGTATTTGGCCGCCGCCCCGGGCAGGCCAACGACTGCATCGGCTACGTGCCCCAACACTATGCGGACGGGTCGGGGGAGGCCGTGCGTGCCACCGACGTTGTGCTGCTCGGACTCACCGGGCGCCGGTGGGCTTTTGCGCGCAGCACCGCAGCCCAACGCCGCCAGGTCGATTGGGCACTGGCCGCCGTCGAAGCCACCGGAATCGCCGACCGGCGGCTGTCGACACTTTCCGGAGGGCAGCGCCAGCGCATCGCGATCGCCGCCGCTCTGGTGGCGCGCCCCCAAATGCTGATCCTCGACGAACCCCTGGCGTCACTGGATCTTCGCAGCCAGCGTGACATCGTCGCGCTGCTGGCCCGGCTGCACGCCGAGTTGGGCGTGACGATCCTGGTGGTTTCTCATGACCTCAACCCGCTGCTGCCCATCCTCGACAGCGCGATCTATCTCCTCGACGGGCACCCTCACTACGCACCCATCGACGATGTGGTGGACGATGCGCTGCTCACCCAGCTATACGGCATCCCGATCCAAGTCGCGCACACGTTGCAGGGGGACCGGTACATGAGGAGCGCACTGTGACCTCGTACGCCATAGCGTTTGGCTACCAACATAATTGGTGGCCGATTCTGACGTCGGCGTTCATGGGCAACGCTCTGATCGGCGGCACTATCGTCGCCTTGGCCGCGGGCCTGATCGGCTACTTTGTCGTCGTGCGACGTACCGCCTTCGCGGCCCACGCGTTGGCGCACATCGGATTTCCCGGCGCCACCGGCGCGGTCCTACTGGGCGTGCCCGTAGGCGTCGGGCTCGCGGTGTTCTGTGTCGGCGGGGCACTGGTCATCGGCGTGCTGGGCAAACGCGCCTCCGATCGCGAAGTGGTCACGGGGACGGTCCTGGCCATGGCGACCGGGGTAGGCCTGTTCTTCAGCTCGTTGGCCACCAAAAGCTCCAGCACCGTCACCAACGTATTGTTCGGCAACCTGCTGGCCATCTCGCGCGATCAATTGGCGAGCTTCGCGGCACTGCTCGTGGTGCTGGGCCTCAGCGTCGCCATCATCTACCGACCGCTGCTGTTCAGCTCCGTCAATGCCCTCGTCGCCGAGGCGAAAGGCGTTCCCGTGCGTGCGCTGTCGATGGTGTTCATGGTGCTGCTTGGCGTCACCGTGACCATGGCCGTACAGGCCGTCGGCACGCTGCTGTTGTTCGCGCTGGTCGTCACTCCCGCTGCTACCGCGATCATGCTGACGCCCCGCCCGGTGGTGGCCATGTGTGCCTCGGCGGCCATCAGCTTGGGCGCGGTGTGGTTCGGGCTCGGCGCGTCAGCGATGTTCAACCTGCCGCCGAGTTTCCCCATCGTCACGATCGCCTGCGCCGTCTGGTTAACCGTCTGGGCGAGCGACCGACGCCGACGTGGTTCCGGCCGGACAGTGAGTGAATCGGGCAGCGCGCCACCCGCCGTGACCGAGTCGACTACCAGGCCGAGTTCCGCTACGTCAGGGATGTGACGGCCATGCCGCGCGCCGAAAGGAGTTGTGTTTCCGGTGTCTTCGCTTTCTGAAAGCCCGCGGCGACGCTCCACGGCCAAGCAACGGGCCGTGCTGGAGGTCTTGCGGGAGCAGCAGAACTTCCGCAGCGCCCAGCAGCTTTATCTGGACGTTCGCCAGAAGCGGCAGCTCCGGATCGGTCTGACCAGCGTCTACCGCATCCTGCGCACGCTGGCCGACGACCGCATCGCCGAGACGCAGCGCGCCGAGGACGGCGAGATCCTCTACCGCCTGCGTACCGGGACGGGTCACCGTCACTATCTGGTCTGTCGGCGGTGCGGCGCGGCCGTGGGATTCACCCCCGTCGAGGTCGAAGAGCACACCCACCTCCTGAGCCGCCAACACCATTACACCGACGTCACTCACTACGTCGATCTCTACGGCATATGTCCGCTATGCCGGGCTGCCCCGGGATCCGAACGCTCCGCGGGTCGACCGCATCCCGCCGCGCTTCATTCGGACGAGCGCCGGGCGCCGTAGCGGCGCCGGAATTTCTCCACTTGCCCGGCGGTGTCGACGATGCGGCGCCCGCCGGTCCAGAACGGGTGTGAATCGGAGGTGACTTCGACGACGACGAGCGGATACGTTTCCGCCCCGTGCGGCGTCTGCCACTCGATGGTGCGCGAGCTGGTGAGGGTCGATCGGGTCAAAAACATCGCACCGGTGGTGGCGTCTTGGAAGACGACGGGGTGGTAGTCGGGGTGGATGCCGGGCTTCATCAGCGGTCTCCGTCCTGGGTGTGCCGGGCGGGTGTGTCGTCGACGGCTTCCAGGGCCGCGCAGGGGTCTTCGTGCCAGTGGCCGAACGGGTCGTCGTAGTAAATCCAGTCCTGCGGGGACCGGTACTCCTCGTCGGTGAGCAGCGCGCCGTGCAGGCCGTCGAGAATGTCGGAAAGCTGGGCACCGCATAGCAGTACGGTCATCGCCGTGTGTCGATCGCCGTACCTGTCGTCCCATCTCAGCTCGGCGAACGCGCGTCGCTCGGCGTCGATACCGGCCAGCTCGGCGGCCGTCAGGGCGGCGAGCCATTTGCCGGCGGAGCTCACCCGCAATCCGCCGCCGGCCGATTCCAACCACATCGCGTGCTCGGGTTGGCTGGCCAGCCAGAGCCGTCCCCGGGTTCGAATCACGCCGTCAAGCAGCAGGTCCACACAGGCGTGCAGACGCTGCGGATGAAAGGGGCGGCGGGAATTGAAGTCCACCAACGTGATCGGGCCACGGGAATCCAGTGGCGGCTCTCCGGCCAGCAGGGGACCGTGCGGATCATCGCTTCGTCCCCGCCTCGCGTCGGACGCCAGATTGTCCAAAGCGTGCTCGATGTCGTCGGGGCCTACTTGGATGCGCGCGCGAGGTGACAGGCGCCGCAGCACACCGGCCACGTGCGGGTCGGGTCGGTTGAGCACGACCACGTCGGCGAATTCGGCCTGACCGACCACCACCTGGGCCCGGGTGCGCCCGTCGTCGAGTTCGGCGTCGCCGAGCGCCTCGCCCAACCACGCCGATGAATCGACGCAGTTCACCACGGCAGCGATCGACACGTCCGTGGCCGCCGGCCCGTCGACGTACCCCGGCGCCACCCGGATCCGGACATGGTTGATGGCCAGGCAGATTGGTTCGGGTTCCAGCCACGGCGCCAGGTGCACCACGACGCGGTCGATGTCGTCGCGGCGATGTAGCTGTCGCAGCAGCACGAGCAGGTCGTTGCGGATGGTGCACGACACGCACCCGTGCGCGAGCTCGATCCCAGCCTCGGCCGTCGTCAACACCCGATGCTGCAGCATCGCCGTCGTCCGGCGCACCACATGCCCGTCGAAACGATGCTCCACCACCAGCGTCCCGGGAGTGCGTAGCAGCGCCCCCACGACCGGATCGGTGCCGGCCTGGCCGGCGACGAGGATGACGGGCGTCCGCATCGCTCCCCCTTTTGAAAATCATTTTCATTAGCGCCACCGATACGGTACCGTGTCCCGCGAGGCTTGTCGAAAATGATTTTCAATAACAACGGGCCCGGGAAGGGAAGTGTGTCTGCTCATTGCCAGGTGACCGGCCGCGCGCCGGGTTTCGGCAACGCGGTGTCGCATTCGCATCGCCGCACTCGCCGGCGCTGGTCACCCAACATCCAACTCAAGACGTACTACCTGCCGTCGGAGGGCCGCCGGATCCGGCTGCGGGTCAGCGCCAAGGGGATCAAGGTCATCGACCGTGACGGCATCGAGGCCGTCGTGGCCAGGCTGCGTCGGCAGGGGCAGCGAATCTGATGGCGCGCAACGAGATACGCCCGATCGTCAAGCTGCGCTCCACCGCGGGCACCGGGTACACCTACATCACCCGCAAGAACCGGCGCAACGATCCCGACCGGCTGGTGCTGCGCAAATACGACCCCGTGATCCGCCGCCACGTCGACTTCCGCGAGGAGCGCTGAGGATGGCCAAGAAATCCAAGGTGGTCAAGAACGACCAGCGGCGCGCGATCGTGGCGCGTTACGCCCAACGCCGCGCCGAACTCAAAGAGGCCATTCGCTCACCGTCGAGCACCGCGGAGCAACGAGAGGCCGCGCAGCGCGAGCTGGCGCGCCAGCCGCGCGACGCCAGCCCCGTGCGACTGCGCAACCGCGACTCCGTCGACGGGCGCCCGCGCGGGCACCTGCGCAAGTTCGGCCTGTCGCGGGTGCGGGTCCGTCAATTGGCCCACAACGGGCAGTTGCCCGGCGTGCGGAAGGCGAGCTGGTGATGGCCAAGAAACCTCAGCGCGGTCGGCGAGCCGCGGAACTGCTCGTGAAGCCCAAGAAGAACCTCCTCCTGAGCATGGGGCTCAGCGCGGTCGACTACAAGGACACCGCCTCGCTTCGGCTGTTCATTTCCGAGCGCGGCAAGATCCGTTCCCGGCGCGTCACCGGGCTGACCGTCCAACAACAACGTCAGGTCGCCACCGCGATCAAGAACGCGCGCGAAATGGCGCTGCTGCCCTACCCGGGACCGACCGCGGGCCACTGAAACGCGCGGGGTGTCAAGACATCCGGGCGATACGAAGGGAATGGCCGTTGACTTCGCCGCACGGCGGTACCGACCGCCCGTTTACCGTCGTTGTCTGTACCGCGTGTGCGGCCGACGACGCGCTCTCGGTCATCGAAGAACTTCGCCCCACCATCCGACGCTGTCCACGCGCCATGCTGGTCTCCGCCACGTGCATGCTCGGGCCACTCACCTGCGCGTCCCGCCCAACCGGATGCGGCGTCATGGCTCTCGTTCAGCCCTGCACGGACGACCGGACAGCTTGCGGACCACCCCATTGGATAGGCCCCATCACCGATTACGGCGAAGCCGCGGCCCTGTGCAGTTGGCTCGAGCGCGGGCAGTGGGAAAACACCCCCGCCCCAAGACATCTCAGCCGACATCAGCTCTGGGCTCGCAACGCCGGTCGAAGCAATTGAGGCTCCGGCGAGTGATCAATGCGGATAATCGTAGGGGTTGGCCGGCGCATCGATGCGGGTAATCGCGGTCGCCTGCAGCGTCGGAATCTTGGGCGAATTCGGTTGCCTGGGCGGAACTTCACCCTCGACCCGGATCCATGTGTTGTCGGGTAGCCCCGCGGCCTGGGCGGCGGCCGGCCCGCCCAGGTGGATGCGGGCCAGTTGGGCGTCGGCCGCGCAACAGATGATGACGACGCGGCCAAGGTCAACCCCCTGCGCCTCGTTCAGCACAAAACCCGTCACGGTGATCATCCGACCCTTCAGCGAGCCGGTGGTGTCCTGAGCCTCCCGCATCAGCACCTCCGGCAGCGACAGCTCGGGTGCCCGGCCGGGGGGGATCGGCGGAAACGCCCGATTCAGAACGTCGTTGGACACCGATGTCGCCGACGGCGCGGCGGCCGACGGCCTGAGCGCCGGTGGCGTGATGAAACACAGGGCCATGATGGGAACGACGAGCAACCACACGATGCCGCGCCGATGGGAGTGCGGGTGGCCGTGATCATCGACCTCATCACTGATGCGTGGACCGCCGCGGCGGATATCGCGGAGCATCGCCAAGAGCGCCAAACCGATGAGGAGCACCGCCGAAGCGACCAGCCACGGCAGCAGTCCCGGCTTGACGTAGCGGGTGAACTCGCCCGTGATCGTGATCATGATGATGCTGATGCCTACCACCAGCAGCACGGTGTTCTCTGTTTCGCGGGTCATTACCTACCGCCCAGGACGAACAGTCCGACGCCGCAGGCGCTTACGATCGCGACGAGGAACGTGCAGGGGGCGAAGCGGGCCGCGAAGGCCCGGCCGAACATGCCCGCCTGCATCGCGAACAACTTGACGTCAACCGCCGGACCCACAACCAGAAACACGAGCCGGGGCAGCAGCGGCACCATGATCATGCTGGCCGCCACGAAGGCATCGGCCTCCGAACACAATGCCAGAACCACCGCCAGGGTGGCCATCACCGCAACGCCCAGGATCAGGTTCGACGCCAGATGGGTGAACACCCAGCGCGGCACCACGACATGAAGCGCGGCCGCCGCGGCGGCGCCCACCACCAAATACGATGCGGCCTGAAGGAAGTCGTGTCTTGCAGCCTCGGTGAAGACCGTCCACCGCGACTCGGTCCGGGTTCCCGACGCGGGCAGCCGACGGGTGATCCACTCCGCGCGGCCCCAACGTGACCACGCCCAGCCCATGATCACCGCGGTCAGCAGCGACGCCGCCATGCGCGCGACGACCATCGTGGGCGCACCGGGAAACGCGACCGCGGTGGCCACCAACACGACCGGGTTGATCGCCGGCGCGGCCAGCATGAACGTCAAAGCCGCCGCCCCCGTGGCCCCTCCTTCGCCGAACAGCCGCCGCGCCACCGGAACCGAGCCGCATTCACAGCCGGGCAACGCCGCCCCGCCCACGCCGGCGGACAACACCGCCAAGGCCGGACGGCGCGGCAGCCACCGCGCCAATCGTTCCGGCGACACGAACACCGCGATCAACCCGCTGACCACCACGCCGAGCGCCAGAAACGGAACCGCCTGCACGAACACCCCACAGAACACGGTGCCGGCGGTCGATAACGCCGGACTGAGGGCCACCGCGTTTCGCAGCCTCGTCGCCGCGAAAGCGCCGACGAGCAGAATGCCCACCAGCACTTCCATCGACCCGACGCGCAGCCTCGGCCGGGTCCTCAGCGTCGACATCGTCCCAGTATGTCAGCGCGCGGGCGCCCCATCGGGACCTGCGAAAAATGTCGCCGCCGACCCGTCAGGGTTCCGCGCCGTGGCCGGTATTCGCCCGGGCGGTCGGTGAGCGGTTCACGCACCCGCGCGCCCGGTGTGCGCCCGTTGGAGGGAAGTGCGCGCAAGGCTAACTGTCGGGTGGTTCGCTGTCGGGCGCTTGGTCCGCGCCCCCGCGAGCGTCACCGGGGTCCCAAGTGCCGGGCAACATGGGCATTCGCGGGCCACCGCCGAACTCGTCATTGGCGAGCGTGGTCAATCCAGCGGCATCCGCGACGGCTTGCTTGTGTGCCGTGCCGGCGAACCCTAGATTTCCGGCACCCCGGTCCGAGGCGGCCGGCCCGTCCGCCGGGGCGCCCCAGTCCGGGTCGACATCGACATTCATGTCCATGTACTCGTCGCCGTAGCCGCGCTGCTTCGCCCGCTGACGACGGCGCGCTCGCGCCGCCTCCCGCGCGGCCGCCGCGGCCGCCGCCGCGGCGGTGTCCGGTTCCGGCGCTTTTCTTTTCGCGCTCGAGCTCGCCTGGGCGCTCATCCCGGAGCCGAACCCGATGCCGGGAGGCCCGACCGCATAAGGAGGGAAGAAACCCGGCGAACCCGCGGCCGCGGGTTCGCCGGGTTTCTTCCCTCCTTATGCG
>NZ_MVHD01000023.1 GCF_002086635.1 Mycobacterium alsense
GCGACGAGCGGGGCCGCCGCTTCCTGATCCAGAGCGCCAAGATCGCCTACGTCGAAATCGGTGTCGCCGACGCCCGCGGCTACCCGCAGACCGAGTTCAACGTGTCGCTGCCGTGGTCGAAGGTGATCGTTTTGAATCCGGGCGTCCAGACGGAGTCGGTGGTCGCCACCAGCTTCTACGGCCGGCTCAACTGCGCGATCCTCAACGCCGCCGGCCAGCCGGTGGTGACGTCGGCCCACAACGGCGTCATGGCGACCTGTACCCGCTGACCCGCCGCGTCAGCTCAGGCCGAGCTCGCGCATCCGCCGGTCGTGCGTCTGCTGCAGGCGGTCGAAGAACGCGCTGAGCTGGCCCAGGCCGCCCGGGCCCGCCACCACCAGGTCGACCAGCTCGTCGTGCTCGGCCAGCACGTACTGGGCCTGGGTGATGGCCTCGCCGAACAGGCGGCGGGACCACAGCGCCAGCCGGCTGCGCTGCTTGCCGCTGGACATCACCGCGGCGCGCACCTCGGCGACGACGAACTGCGAGTGCCCGGTCTCCGCCAGCGCCGCGCGCACCACGTCGGCGACCTCGTCGGGCAGCCCGTCGGCGATCTCGAGGTACAAATCGGCGGCCAGCGCGTCGCCGACATAGGTCTTCACCAGCGCTTCCAGCCACGTGCTCGGCATCGTCAACCGGTGGTAGTTCTCCAACGCCGAGACATACTTCGACATCGCCGCGACCACGTCGACGCCACGGCGCTCCAGGGCGTCGCGCAGCAGCTCGTAGTGCTGCATCTCGGCGGCGGCCATGCACGCCATGGAGATCCGTCCCCGCAGGTCGGGCGCCATCCGCGCCTCGTCGGTGAGCCGGTAGAACGCGGCGATCTCGCCGTAGGCGAGCACCGCGAACAGCTCGTTGACGCCCGGGTGGTCCGCCGACAGTCGAGCGGTGGGCGAAGTGTCCACCCGGCCGGCAGGCGAGGGCGCTGAAGAGGGCGGGGTCATGGCAACACTCTAGTCGGCGGGATCAGGACAAACTGGGCACGAGCTTTCGACCGGCTATGATGGATCCCGGTATTGGCTGCATCGCCGAGATTTCCGAGAAATTTCAGAAATTTCAGTGGCGAGCCGGTACCGGCGAAATGTGCGTGCACAGCTGGCCCGCCCGGCCTGGGCCCCCGCTCAGGCTGTATCGAGGGCCGCGACTCGGCGACGAATCGGAGTCGGAACTCGTGCGCGCGTGACCGCGACAGAGAAACACCGACAACACCGATACCGTCACCGAAAGGCTTGTCATCCACGCATGACCGCACCCATCGACAAAACTGAAGCGACCCCCGAAACCACCCCTGAAACCAGCTTTGCCAGCCTCGGCGTCCGCGAGGAAATCGTCCGCGCGCTGGGCGAGAAGGGCATCGACAGCCCCTTCGCAATTCAGGAGCTGACGCTGCCGCTGGCGCTCGCCGGCGACGACGTGATCGGCCAGGCCCGCACCGGCATGGGCAAGACCTTCGCCTTCGGGGTGCCGCTGCTGCAGCGGATCACCACCCAAGACGGCGCGGCGCGCCCGCTCAACGGCACCCCGCGGGCACTGGTCGTGGTGCCCACCCGCGAGCTGTGCCTGCAGGTCACCGGCGATCTGGCCACCGCGGCCAAGTACCTGCTCGCCGAGGACGGCCGGCCCGTGTCGGTGGTCTCGATCTACGGCGGGCGCGCCTACGAACCCCAGATCGACGCGCTGCGCGCCGGCGCCGACGTGGTGGTGGGCACCCCGGGCCGGCTGCTCGACCTGTGCCAGCAGGGTCACCTGCAGCTCGGCGGGCTCTCGGCGCTGGTCCTCGACGAGGCCGACGAGATGCTCGACCTGGGCTTCCTGCCCGACATCGAGCGCATCCTGCGCCAAATCCCGGCCGACCGGCAATCGATGCTGTTCTCGGCTACCATGCCGGGCCCGATCATCACGCTGGCCCGCACCTTCATGATCCGGCCCACCCACATCCGAGCCGAGGCGCCGCACTCCGCTGCCACGCACGACACCACCGAGCAGTTCGTCTACCGCGCCCACGCGTTGGACAAGGTCGAGCTGGTCAGCCGGGTGCTGCAGGCCCGCGACCGCGGCGCGACGATGGTCTTCACCCGCACCAAGCGCACCGCGCAGAAGGTCGCCGACGAGCTCGCTGAGCGCGGCTTCGCCGTCGGCGCGGTGCACGGCGACCTCGGCCAGATCGCCCGCGAGAAGGCCCTCAAGGCGTTCCGGTCGGGGGAGATCGACGTGCTGGTCGCGACCGACGTCGCCGCCCGCGGCATCGACATCGACGACGTCACCCACGTCATCAACTACCAGTGCCCCGAGGACGAGCAGGCCTACGTGCACCGCATCGGCCGCACCGGCCGCGCCGGCAAGACCGGCGTCGCGGTCACCCTGGTGGACTGGGACGAGCTGCCCCGCTGGACGATGATCGACAAGGCGCTGGGCCTGGGCTCCCCCGACCCGGCCGAGACCTACTCCAGCTCCCCGCACCTCTACGCCGAGCTGGGCATCCCCGCCGAGGCGGGCGGCACGGTCGGCGCGGCGCGCAAGTCGCACGGCCAGCGCCGGGCGGCCGGCCAGGGTGCGGACCGCGCCGATAAGTCGGAGCGGGCTGGTAAGTCCGAGAAGCCCGAGAAGTCCGGGCGCTCGCGCTCCGGCGCGCGGCGGCGGCGCACCCGCGCCGGCCAGCCCGTGACCGCGCACCCCGCGACCGGCGCCGGCAACGGCGAGGCGGCCCCGAAGACGCCGCCCGCGACGTCGGCCAGCGCACCCGCCGGCAGCGGCGGGTCGACCCGGCGCCGCCGGCGGCGCCGCCAGCCCGCCGAAGGGACCGCGGCGGCGATGGCGAAATCCGCGGCCGCGCCAGCCAACTGACGCCCGCGCGGAAACGCATGGTCAAACCGGAGCGCCGGACCAGGGGCGACCTCGTCGCCGCCGCGACCATCGCGATCGTCGTCGCGGTCGCGGCCGCGGTGATCTGGTGGACCAGCGACGCCCGGGCCACCATCAGCCGCCCCGCCGCCGTTCCGCTACCCGCCCCGACGCCCGCCCGGGCGGTACCCGCCGCGCTGAATCAGCTGTGGACCGCCCGTAGCCCGGGCACCACCGCGCCCGTGGTGGTCAGCGGGACGATCGCCACCGGTGACGGACGCCAGGTCGACGGCCGCGACCCGGGCACGGGCCAGTCCCGCTGGAGCTACGCCCGCGACCGCCAGCTGTGCGGGGTGTCCTGGGTCTACCACTACGCCGTCGCGGTCTACCGCGACGACCGGGGTTGCGGGCAGGTCAGCACCCTCGACGGCGCCACCGGCCGGCGCGGGGCCGCCCGCAGCGGCTACGCGGACCCCCTGGTGCGGCTGTCCTCCGACGGCACGACGGTGCTGTCGGCCGGCGATACCCGGCTGGAGCTGTGGCGCTCGGACATGGTCCGGATGCTGGCCTACGGCGAGACCGACGCCCGGGTCAAGCCGTCGGCGCGCGGGCTGCACTCCGGCTGCCGGCTGATCTCGGCGGCGGCCAGCTCGTCGGCGGTGTCGGTGCTGGAGAGCTGCGCGCAGCAGGCCGACCTGCGGCTCGTCCTGCTGCGCCCGGGCAAGGAAGACGACGAACCCCAGCAGCACGTCGTGGCCGAGCCCGGGATCCGCGCGGACGCGGGCGCCCGCGTGCTGACCGTCTGGGAGAACAACACGGCCGTCTACCTGCCCGCGCCGCAGCCGCGGGTGGAGGTGGTCGACGACACCGGCACCACCGTCGCGAGCACGCTGCTGCCCAGGCCGCCGTCGAGCGCGGCGGCGGTGTCCCAGGCGGGCAACCTGGTGACCTGGTGGACGGGCGATTCGTTGATGGTCTTCGACGCCGCCAACCTGACGCTGCGCTACACGATCGCCCCGGGGGAACGGGCGCCGCTGGGGCCGGGCGCGATGATGGCCGGGCGGCTGCTGGTGCCGGTCACCGGCGGCATCGGCGTCTACGACCCGCTCAGCGGCGCGAACGAACGCTACATCCCGGTCAGTCGGGCCCCGAGCAACTCCGCGGTGGTCCCGGCCGTTTCGGGGCCCAGGGTGTTCGAGCAGCGCGGCGACACCGTGGTGGCCCTGGGCTGAGGGTGATCGGCCGCGGCGCGCCGCTCGGCGGGGAACTAGACGTCGACGGCGAAGGTGGGCAACGGTTTTCCGGACTTCCAGTGCGTGATCAGCGCCTGCGCCAGTTCGCCGTAGGCCGCCGCGCCCTTGTTCTTGCGCCCGGCCATCACCGACGAGCCCGACGCGCTGGCCTCGGCGAAGCGCACCGTGCGCGGGATCGGCGGGGCCAGCACCGGCAGGTCGTAGCGGTCGGCGACGTCGAGCAGCACGTCGCGGGTGTGGGTGGTGCGCGAGTCGTACAGCGTCGGCAGGGCGCCCAGCAGCCGCAGCCCCGGGTTGGTGATCTGCTGGACGTCGGCGACCGTGCGCAGCAACTGCCCGACGCCGCGGTGCGCGAGCGTCTCGCACTGCAGCGGCACGATGACCTCGTCGGCGGCCGTCAGCCCGTTGAGGGTGAGCACGCCCAGCGACGGCGGGCAGTCGATGAAGACCACGTCGAACCGGTCGTCGAGCTTGGCCAGCGCGCGCTTGAGCGCGTATTCGCGGCCGGCCCGCATCAGCAGCATCGCCTCGGCGCCGGCGAGGTCAATGTTGGCCGGCAGCAGCGTCATTCCCTCCATCGTGGTGACCAGCGCGGCGTTCGGCTCGACCTCGCCGAGCAGCACCTCGTGCACCGACACCGGCAACTTGTCGGGATCCTGACCGAGCGAGAAGGTCAGACAACCCTGCGGATCCAGGTCGACGAGCAGCACCCGCTCGCCCTCCTCGACCATCGCCGCGCCCAGCGAGGCGACCGTCGTCGTCTTGGCGACACCGCCCTTCTGGTTGGCCACCGCCAGCACCCGGGTCGTGGTCACAAGCGCCGCTCCTCTCCCCATCGTCGCCGCGCAACTACAGTGCCCATCCTGGCATGTTCGATCGCCGTCCGCTGCGCGCCGTGAGCCCCCGGCGCCGTCCGGCAGAATCGGTCGGCATGGGCATCTACAACCACCGGCTCGTCCTGCTGCGCCACGGCGAGACGCCGTGGTCCAAGTCCGGCCAGCACACGGGTCGCACGGACCTCGAGCTCACCGATCACGGCCGGGTCCAGGCCGAGCTCGCCGGCCGCGTGCTGCGCGAACTGAACCTGTCCGACCCGCTGGTGGTCAGCAGCCCCCGCATCCGCGCACTGACCACCGCCAAGCTGGCCGGGCTCGCCGTCGACGAGGTGTCTCCGCTGGTCGCCGAATGGGATTACGGATCCTACGAGGGGCTGACGACCGCGCAGATCCGCGAATCCGACCCCGATTGGCTGGTGTGGACACACGGATGCCCCGGCGGCGAGAGCGTGCAACAGGTCAGCGACCGCGCCGATCGCGCGGTCGCGCTGGCGCTGGAGCACATGACCTCGCGCGACGTGGTGTTCGTGGGCCACAGCCATTTCTCCCGCTCGGTGATCACGCGCTGGGTCGAGTTGCCGCTCGTCGAGGGCAGCCGCTTCTGGATGCTCGCCGGCTCGATCGCGGTGTGCGGGTTCGAGCACGGCGTGCGGCAGCTCGCCGCGCTCGGATTGACGGCCAACCCGCAGGCGGTCGCGCCGGGGTGAGCGCTACCCGACCGCCATTCGTGCTGTGCGGCCCGCGCGGGACCCTGGTCGCCGACGGCGTGCGCGCCGGCTACCGCGACGTCGACGCGGCCCAGGCGGCGCTGCGCGCCGGATCGGTCCCGATAGTGTTGGGCGCGTTACCTTTCGACGTGAGCGGTCCCGCGGCCCTGCTGGCGCCGGACGCCGTGCGTCACCGCGCCGGGCCGCCGGACTGGCCGACGGGCCCGCTGCCGGCGGTGCGCATTGCGACCGCCCTGCCGCCGCCGGCGGACTACCGCGCCCGGATCGCCCGCGCCCGAGACGAACTCGCCGCGCCGGACACCCCGCTGCACAAGGTGGTGCTGGCCCGGGCGCTGCGACTGGCCGCCGACGCCCCCTTGGACGCCCGCGTCGTCCTGCGCCGCCTCGTCGACGCCGACCCGGCGGCCTACGGCTACCTCGTCGACCTCAGCCCCGCCGGCGACGGCTACGCGGGCGCGACGCTGGTGGGCGCCAGCCCCGAGCTGCTGGTCGCGCGCACCGGCGACCGCGTCGTGTGCCGGCCGTTCGCCGGGTCGGCCCCGCGCGCCGCCGACCCCGACGCCGACACCGCCAACGGGGCGGCGCTGGCCGCCTCGGCCAAGGACCGCCACGAGCATCGGCTCGTGATCGACACCATGCGCGCCGCCCTGGAGCCCCTGTGCGACGAGCTGAGCATCGCCGCCGAGCCGGAGCTTAGCCGCACCGCGGCCGTCTGGCACCTGTGCACCCCGATCAGCGGCCGGCTGCGCGAGAGGTCAACCACCGCAATCGATCTGGCGCTTGCGCTGCACCCCACGCCGGCGGTCGGCGGGGTTCCGACGAAGGCCGCGACCGATCTCATCGCCGAGCTGGAGGGCGACCGCGGTTTCTACGCCGGCGCGGTGGGCTGGTGCGACGCCGCCGGCGACGGCCGCTTCGTGGTGTCCATTCGCTGCGCGCAGCTGTCGGCGGACCGCCGCACGGCCGTCGCACACGCCGGCGGCGGCATCGTCGCCGAATCCGACCCCGACGACGAAGTCGCGGAAACGACAACGAAATTCGCCACCATCTGCAACGCCCTGGAAGTCCGGCAATGACGGGAACCATTCGCCGCGCCGCACCGCACGACGCCGCCGACATCACCGACATGATTCACGCGCTGGCCGCATTCGAGCGCGCCGCCGACGAATGCAGCGTCACCGAAACACAAATCACCACAGCGCTTTTCGGTGATTCGCCCGCCGTGTTCGGGCACGTCGCCGAGCTCGACGGCCAGGTCGCGGCCATGGCGTTGTGGTTCGTCAACTTCTCCACCTGGGACGGTGTCGCGGGCATCTACCTCGAAGACCTGTTCGTGCGGCCGCGATTTCGCCGCCGCGGCCTGGCCCGCGCGCTGCTGGCGGCGCTGGCCGGGGAGTGCCGCGACCACGGCTACACGCGGCTGTCGTGGGCGGTGCTGAACTGGAACGCCGACGCCATCGCGCTGTACGACGGCATCGGCGCCGCGCCGCAGCGCGAGTGGACCACCTACCGGCTTTCGGGCCCGCGGCTGGCCGAGCTGGCTGGCCCGCCCTGATCTCCGCCGGCGGCCCAGCGCACGGCCGCCGGGGTGAACAGCAGGCCCAGCACCGCCAGCGCCACGGCGCCCACCGGAATGCCGACGGCCGGTTGGTGCGAGCCGACCCCCAGGTACCAGGCCACCGGCAGCAACAGCAGCTGGGTGACGACCGCCAGCCCGCGACCCCAACGCCTGCCGACCACCAGCGCGCGCCCCGCGGCGAGCACCACGCCGCCGACCAGGACGAACCACACCGCCGTGCCGAGGCCGTTGACCACCCGCTGGTCGGCTCCGGCGATGCCGCGCACCACCAGCAGCACGGCCACCACCAGCGCGGCCGCACCCTGCACCGCGACGACGAGGCCCGCGGCGCGCACGGCGCCCGGGACGGGATCGTTCACAGCGTCAGCGTAGCCACGCCCCTCCGCGCGGCGGCCCGCACAGCGGCCGCGCATAAGCTCGGGGACCATGCGCGCCGTGCTGATCGTCAACCCCACCGCCACCTCCACCACGGCGGCCGCTCGCGATCTGCTGGCACACGCGCTCAAGAGCCGGCTGCAGCTCACCGTCGAGCACACCACCCACCGCGGTCACGGCGCGGAACTCGCCCAGAAGGCGGTCGAGGACGGCACCGACGTGGTCGTGGTGCACGGGGGCGACGGCACGGTGAGCGGGGTGGTCAACGGCCTGCTGGGCCGCCCCGACTCCCCCACCGCCGCGCCGGGCGCCCCGCTGCCCGCGCTCGCGGTGGTGCCCGGCGGCTCGGCGAACGTCCTGGCCCGCTCCCTGGGCAT
Source organism: Mycobacterium alsense (assembly GCF_002086635.1). Lineage (GTDB taxonomy): Bacteria > Actinomycetota > Actinomycetes > Mycobacteriales > Mycobacteriaceae > Mycobacterium > Mycobacterium alsense. Next base: position 8,032 of record NZ_MVHD01000023.1, read on the forward strand.
CTCCCCGGACCCGGTCGCCGCCACCAACCAGCTCATCCAGCTGCTCGACGACTACCGCCGCCACCAGGCGTGGCGTCGCATCAGCCTGATCGACTGCGGCGAGCGGTGGGCCGTGATCAACGCGGGGATGGGCGTCGACGCCGAGGTGGTCGCGGCGGTGGAGGCCCAGCGGGGGAAGGGCGTCAAGGTCACCCCCCTGCGTTATTGGCGCGTGGCGGTGCCCGTCACGATCGCGTTCAGCCGCCGCGAACCAGTCCTCACGCTCGAGCTGCCGGGCCGCGAGCCCGTCTCGGGGGTGCACTTCGCGTGGGTCTCCAACACGTCCCCCTGGACCTACAGCAACAGCCGGCCGATGGTGACCAACCCGGGCTGCAGCTTCGAGTCGGGCCTCGGCGTGTTCGCGCTCACCGCGATGAGGGTGTTGCCGACGCTTCGGCTGGTGCGCCAGCTGCTGGCCAAGGGCCCGAAAGGCACCCACAAGCAGCTCATCCGCGACGACGACGCCGCCTGCCTGACGGTGACCTCCACCGCGGGCCCGGTGGCCAGCCAGGTCGACGGGGATTACCTCGGCCTGCGCGAAACCATGACGTTCCGGGCGGTCCGCGACGTGCTGCCGGTGGTGGCCCCGCCGACGAAAACCGCCTTTGAGCTGCGCTGACGTGCTGTCCGCGAAATCGCCACGGCCGGCGCGGCCCGGCAGTGTAGTACAACGGAATAAGGGCCTGACTAAGAAACCACTGAAGTGAGATAGCCCACGAGGCAACTCGACACTATTGACATCTGTTGAGCCTGTGAAACGATCGAAAGGTTGCATGCAGAAATTTCGTAGGGGTGCGGACCCTTTTCTAGTGCACGCGGTAACAGCCGAAGAAATAAAGGCCGTGCGTCTTGCTGCGCACTAAGTGAGGAGTAACTACTTATGGATTGGCGCCACAAGGCGGTCTGTCGCGACGAGGACCCGGAGCTGTTCTTCCCGGTAGGGAACAGCGGCCCCGCGCTCGCGCAGATCGCTGACGCGAAGCTGGTCTGCAATCGGTGCCCGGTGACCACAGAGTGCCTGTCCTGGGCCCTGAACACCGGCCAGGACGCGGGCGTCTGGGGGGGCATGAGCGAAGACGAGCGGCGCGCGCTCAAGCGTCGCAATGCCCGCACGAAGGCCCGCAGCGGAGTCTGATCCGATTTGCCAACGGTGCGGCCCCGACATTCGTCGGGGCCGCACCGTTGCGCGGGGCGCGTCCGGCTACAGCAGCAGCCGCGTCCGCCGCCCGATCGGCACCCGCAGCACCACGTCGGTCCCGCGGGCGGGCGCCCGGTGCATGCCCAGCGTGCCGTCCAGTTCCGCCGACACCAGCGTCCGCACGATCTGCAGGCCGAGGCTGTCGGAGGTCTCCAGGCTGAACCCCTCGGGCAGACCGCGGCCGTCGTCGTGCACGACGACGTCGAGCCAGCGTGCCGAGCGTTCGGCGCGAATGGTCACCGACCCCACCGGGGCCGCCGGGTCGAAGGCGTGCTCGATGGCGTTCTGGACGAGTTCGGTGATCACCATGATCAGGGCGGTCGCCCGGTCGGAATCCAGCACCCCGAGGTCGCCGACCCGGTTGATCCGGATGGGCCGGTCCACCGACGCCACGTCGTTCATGATCGGCAGGATCCGGTCGATGACCTCGTCGAGGTTCACCTGCTCGTCCACCGACATCGACAAGGCGTCGTGCACCAGGGCGATCGAGGACACCCGGCGCACCGACTCGATCAGCGCCTCCCGTCCCTCGGCGTTGGCGGTCCGCCTGGCCTGCAGGCGCAGCAGCGCCGCCACCGTTTGCAGGTTGTTCTTCACCCGGTGGTGGATTTCGCGGATCGTCGCGTCCTTGGAGATCAGGGCCCGGTCGCGGCGCTTGACCTCCGTGATGTCGCGGATCAGCACCGCGGCGCCGGTGCTGATCCCGTGCACCACCAGCGGCAGCGTCCGCAGCAGCACCGTCGCGCCGCCGGCGTCGACCTCCATGCGCATGCTCTCCCCGCCGGCCACCAGGTCCCGCACGTGCTCCGCCACCTCCTGCGCCTCGAACGGGTCGGAGATCAGCGGGCGCGTCACGTCGATGAAGTTGCGCCCCTCCAACTCCGACGTCAACCCCATCCGGTGGTACGCCGACAGCGCGTTGGGGCTGGCGTAGGCGACGACGCCGGCGACGTCGAGGCGGATGAAGCCGTCGCCCACCCGCGGGGTGGAGCGCGACATGACGACGTCCCCCACGTCGGGGAAGGTGCCCTCGGCGAGCATGTGCACCAGGTCCGTGGCGCACTCGCGGTAGGCGGTCTCCAGCTGGCCGGACGCCCGGCCGGCCGCCTCGGCGGTTTGGTGCCGCGTCAGCACCGCCACCACGTGGTCGCCGTACCGCACCGGGGAGGCCTCGATGTACGGACCGGGCAGCTGCCACGAATGCTCTTGTCCCGCATGGCTTTCCCGCACGGTGACCCCGGAGTCGAAGCTCTCGCCGACCAGTGGCAGGCGCTCGGCGGGGACGACGGTGCCCACCGCGTCGGTCTGCAGCACCGTCGGCGCGGTATTCGGGCGGCACTGCGCCACGCACACCAGCACGCCGTCGTCGCGGCGCACCCACATCAGGTAGTCGGCGAACGACAGGTCGGCCAACAGCTGCCACTCACCCACCACGGCGTGCAGGTGGTCCACCGCGCTGCCCGGCAGCATCGTGTGTTCGGCGAGCAGGTCACCGAGCGTGGACATGGGGGGTCTAGCTGATCACAGCGATGAGGTCGCCCGCCTGGATGACGTCGCCCACCGACACGCTCACCTTGCTGACGGTGCCGTCGCTCTCCGCGAGGACGGGGATCTCCATCTTCATCGACTCCAGCAGCACCACGACGTCGCCCTTGCCGATCGGGTCACCCTCGTTGACGACGACCTCAAGCACGCTGGCCACGATCTCGGCGCGAACATCCTCGGCCATATTCACCCCACTCGTCCCGGCGATTCGTGCATGCTGGCTGCTCGATCAAACTGGTGTATATCGAACCACAGGACCGGTCGGGGTCGCGGCACGTGGGCCGTTCAACCGCCCGCGGCGCGCCGTGAGAGACTGTTCGACAACCTAACGGGTGCCGGGCGCCCGATTGAACGCGATTCACGGAGGATTGAAAAGCATGGCCAAGCGTGGCCGAAAGAAGCGCGACCGCAAGCACAGCAAGGCCAACCACGGCAAGCGGCCCAACTCCTAGCTAGCTTTGCTCCACTCCCCGGACGATGGTGGTCCGGCGGATTTCCAGTCGCAGGCGCTCCTTGAGGCCCTCGGGGGCCCGCTCGCCTTTGCACTTGGTCGCGATCAGCGCCTTAAGCCGTTCCTCGATCCCGTAGTGCTGGAAGCATCCGGGGCACGCCTCGAGGTGCTGGCGCAGCCTCTCCCTGGTTTCGGGGGTGCATTCGCCGTCGAGCAAGGTCCAGACCTCGGCGATCACCTCGGCGCAGCCGAGCCCGTGGGAATGACCGTCGTCGCGGCGCGGGTCGGCGGGGCCGGCAAATTCGCTCATGACGGCACCTCCTCGTGCGTCTGCTGACCGCGGCTGAAACCCCGCTCCTTGGCCACGTCGGCCAAGAGACCGCGCAGCTGACGTCGGCCGCGGTGCAGCCGGGACATTACCGTGCCGATCGGCGTGTCCATGATCTCGGCGATTTCTTTATACGGGAAGCCCTCGACGTCGGCGTAGTAAACCGCCATCCGGAACTCCTCGGGCAACGCCTGCAGCGCCTTTTTGATGTCGTCGTCCGGCAGGGACTCCAGCGCCTCGACCTCGGCCGAACGCAGGCCGGTCGAGGAGTGCTCGGCGTTGGACGCGAGCTGCCAGTCGGTGATCGTCTCGGTCGGGTACTCCGCGGGCTGGCGCTGCCGCTTGCGGTAGCTGTTGATGTAGGTGTTGGTCAAAATCCGGTACAGCCACGCCTTGAGGTTGGTGCCCGCCCGGAACGAGCGGAACCCGGCGTAGGCCTTGACCATCGTCTCCTGCAGCAGGTCCTCGGCGTCGGCGGGGTTCCGCGTCATCCGCAGCGCACCGCCGTACAGCTGGTCCAGCAGGGGAATCGCGTCGCGCTCGAAGCGCGCCGTGAGCTCCTCGTCCGTTTCCTCGCGCGGTGCCGGTTCATCGGCGTCTAAACGCTGTTTCTCGCCGTCGAGGCGATCTGGGTCGGCCATATCGATTAACACGGTCCCTTCCGCAGCCCTGTCGCCGGACGGCTCCGGACTCGCCAGCGAGCGGGTCAACTCGTCCCCCAACAGGCTCGTAGCCGTTGGCACCAGACTGCTCCTCCCAATCTAAAGGCTGCCGCCGACGGTGTCTGTCCTGGCCTTGTACTGGCCGGGTCCCGGCCCGCCGGCCGGTGGCGTGTCTGCTTCAGAGACCGACTTCTCCAACAGCATCGGGCAACGCGCTATTTCCGGGGCCCGAATGGCCCCGAACCGGCGGGCGTTAGTGTGTCGCCCATGTCCCTCAACGGCAAAACCATGTTCATCTCCGGAGCCAGCCGCGGCATCGGCCTGGCGATCGCCAAGCGCGCCGCGCAGGACGGCGCCAACGTCGCGCTCATCGCCAAAACCGCCGAGCCACACCCCAAGCTGCCGGGCACCGTGTTCACCGCCGCCAAGGAGCTCGAGGAGGCGGGTGGGCAGGCCCTGCCGATCGTGGGGGACGTCCGCGACCCGGATTCGGTCGAGGCCGCGGTGGCCAAGACCGTCGAGCAGTTCGGCGGCATCGACATCTGCGTCAACAACGCGTCGGCGATCAACCTGGGGTCGATCACCGAGGTCCCCATGAAGCGGTTCGACCTGATGAACGGCATCCAGGTGCGCGGCACGTACGCGGTGTCGCGGGCCTGCATCCCGCACCTGAAGGGCCGGGAGAACCCGCACATCCTGACGCTGTCGCCGCCGGTGCTGCTCGGCAGCGAGTGGTTGAAACCGACCGCGTACATGATGGCCAAGTTCGGGATGACGCTGTGCGCGTTGGGAATCGCCGAAGAGATGCGCGACGAGGGCATCGCGTCGAACACGTTGTGGCCGCGCACGCTGGTGGCGACCGCCGCGGTGCAGAACCTGCTCGGCGGCGAGGAGGCGATGGCGCGCGCCCGCAAGCCCGAGGTCTACGCCGACGCGGCGTACGTCATCCTCACCAAGCCGGCGCGCGAGTACACCGGCAACATGCTGCTGTGCGAGGACGTGCTGGTGGAATCCGGCGTCTCCGACCTGTCGGTGTACGACTGCGTGCCGGGCGGGGAGCTCGGTGTCGACTTCTGGGTCGACGGCGTCAACCCGCCGGGGTACACGGGGCCTTAGTTGCGATCGCAAGCGCGGCGCAGCCGGGCGCAGTGGGTCGCGACCATCGAGTGAGCGCGGCGCGTGCCGCCACACCGGGCATCGCGGCGCTCGTGAAAGCCGGTGTGCCGCACGAGATCGTCACGTTCGACCGCGGTTCGGGGGAACACTCGTTCGGCGCCGAGGCCGTCCGCGCACTGGCCGAGAAAGGCGTTGCGGCCGAGCGGATCTACAAGACCCTGGTAATCGCGGTGCCCGGCGGGCTCGCCGTCGCGATCGTGCCGGCCTCCGCGCGCCTGTCGCTGCGGGCGGCCGCCGCCGCGCTGGGGTTTTCGAGGGCCGGCATGGCCGAACCCGCCGCCGCCCAGCGCGCCACCGGCTATGTCGTCGGTGCCATTTCGCCGTTCGGACAACGCAAGCCGCTGCCCACTGTCGTCGACGCCGGCGCGCTCGCCTGGGAGCGGATCTACTGCAGCGCGGGCCGGCGCGGCTGGGACGTCGCGGTCGCACCGCACGACCTGATCCGGCTGACGGGCGCGGTGACGGCGGACATCCTGGCGTAATGGGGTCCGCGAGCGTAACGCCACGGCGAAAATCGGTTTCGCCGTGGCGTTACGACTGCGCGCTATGCGTCGGTCAGGCTCTTGGCCCGGCTGCGGGTCTGGAAGGCCGTGATGATGTCCAGGATGCCGATGGCGATCAGCCACCACCCCGCCACCAGGGCCAGGACCGCGATCGACCGCAGCGGGGAGATGATCAGCACGGCGCCGCCGACCACGATGATCAGCCCGGACAGGATCTGCCAGCCGCGGCCGGGCATGTGGTCCAGCGCCAGCGCCGCGGTGAGCAGGGTCATCCCGCGGAACAGCCAGCTGATGCCGATCCAGATGGCCAGCAGCCAGACCGCCTCGAATTCGTTGCGGAAGCAGAAGAAGCCCAGCACCAGCGACACGATGCCGGTGATGAACGTGAGCACCCTCATCGCGGCGCCGGCGTGGGCGCCGAACGAGGCGAACACGTACCCGATTCCGGACACCACCAGGTAGATGCCGAACAGCACACCCGCGACGAACAGTGTCTTGCCCGGCCAGGCCAGGACGATGACACCCAGCGCCACCGCGGCGACGCCGATGAACAAGAGCAGTTGCCACGCGCTGCGAGCAATCTGCTGCAGTGGACCTTCGAACACGGTCCGTTCGCTATTGGTCATGCGGAACATGATTCGCCACCCGGGCGTCAGGAAAATGTCCGTGGCGACACGATTCGGTATCGCGCGCGCATTGCGCACCGGGAAAGGCCGCGCACGGATGGCGCACAATGAAAGCTTGAGTACCGCACTGGTGGTGGGCGGCGGGCCCAACGGGCTCGCCGCCGCGATCTGCCTGGCCGCCGAGGGCGTGCCGGTCACGGTGCTGGAGGCCGCCGACGAGGTCGGCGGGGGCGCCCGCAGCGGCGAGGCGATCGTCCCCGGCCTGCTGCACGACCACTGCTCGGCCATCCACCCGATGGCCGTCGGCTCGCCGTTCCTGGGCCGCTTCGACCTGCGGCGGTACGGCCTGGCGTGGCGCTGGCCGGAGGTCGATTGCGCGCACCCCCTGGACGGCTGCGGCGCCGGCGTCCTGCATCGCTCGGTGGACGACACGGCGGCCGGTCTGGGTCGCGACGGGCCGCGCTGGCGGCTGGCGTTCGGCTACGCCGCCGAGAAGTTCGACGCGTTGAGCGAGGACATCATGGGGCCCCTGCTGCGGTGGCCGTCGCACCCGCTGATGCTGGCCCGCTTCGGCGCGCCCACGCTGCTCCCCGCATCGACGTTCGCCCGGCTGCTTCGCACCGACGAGGGCCGGGCGTTGTTCGGCGGCGTTGCGGCGCATGCCTTTCGGCCGCTGCACTACCCGATGACGTCCGCGATCGGGATGGGCATCATCGCCGCGGGCCACCGGCACGGCTGGGCGGTGGCGGAGGGCGGATCGCAATCGATCACCGACGCGATGGTGGGGCTGCTGAGCGACCTGGGCGGCAAGGTCGAGACCGGGGTTCGGGTGGCGTCGGCGGCGCAGCTGCCGCCCGCGGACGTCACGCTGTTCGACCTGGCGCCGGGCGCGGTCGCCGCGATCCTGGGAGACCGGCTGCCGCGCCGAATTTCCCGCGCCTTCACCAGGTTTCGCCGCGCCCCTGGCGCGTTCAAGGTCGACTTCGCCGTCGAGGGCGGCGTGCCGTGGACCAACCCCGACGCCGGCCGGGCCGGCACCGTGCACCTGGCCGGCACCTACGCCGAACTGGCCGCGGCCGAGCGGGAGATCCACGCCGGGCGCATGCCCGAGCGGCCCTTCGTGCTCGTGGGCCAGCAGTATCTGGCCGATCCGCAACGCTCGGTGGGCGACACGCATCCGGTGTGGAGCTACGCCCACGTCCCGCACGGCTACGCCGGGGACGCGACCGAGGCGATCATCGCCCAGATCGAGCGCTTCGCCCCGGGTTTCCGGGAGCGCGTCGTCGGGCTGGCGGTTCGCTCGACGACCCAGCTGGCCGCCTACAACCCCAACTTCGCGGGCGGCGACATCATGACCGGCGCCAAGGACATCCGCCAGCTGACCTTCGGGCCGCGGGTCACGCTGGCGCCGTACGCCCTTGGGGTGCCGGGAATGTACATCTGCTCGGCGGCCACCCCACCGGGCCCGGGCGCGCACGGCATGTGCGGCGCCAACGCCGCCCGGCTCGCGCTGGCCCACCTGGGCGCGCAGCCGTGAGTCCCGCTACAGCAGCTTCATCTGCTCCGACTGGGGTTCGACCGGTTCGAGAAGCTCGGGCCCGTTGTTGCGGATGCTGTTGACCAGCGTCGACACCTCGCGCATCCGGATGCCGCGCACGTCGGGCGCGCGGGTCAGCAGCTCCTCGTCGACCGGGGCGTCGGGGTTCAGCCAGCGGTCCCAGTCGCGTTCGGGCACCACGAGCGGCATCCGGTCGTGGATCTCGGCGAGCTCGCCCGGCGCGTCGGTGGTGATGATCGTGCAACTCAGCAGGGGCCGGGCGTCTTTCTGGTCCTTGGGCTTCCATACCGACCAGAGGCCCGCCATCAACAGCGGCTCGCCGTCCTCGCGGTACATGAAGAACGGCGTCTTGCGGGACTTCTTGTCGGCGCCATCGGAATTGACGCGCCATTCGTAGTAGCCGTCCATCGGGATCAGGCAACGCTTGGACTTCGCGCTCGAGCGGAAAGCCGGCGAGCTGGTGACCTTGTCGGCGCGGGCGTTGATCAGCAGCGGGCCCTTGCCCTCGGGCGTCCCGTCGGGCCCGGCCTTGGCCCAGGGTGGGATCACCCCCCAGCGCATCAGCCGCACGCGGCGGGTGGGGTCGACCCCACTCTCCGCCGGCTGGGCGTGCCGTGTGACCACGGTCGCGATGGTCGAGGTCGGGGCCACGTTGTAGTTGGGCGCCCCGACATCGGGCGCCGTCCCGGTCGCCTCGTCGATCGCCTTGATCTTCTGCGCCAGCAGGGCCGGATCCGTCGTCACCGCAAAACGTCCGCACATATCACCATGGTGCCCGGTACCCACGAACCCCGCCGACACGGCAGGATGAACCCCGTGAGCAGCACCGAATCGTGGCGGGCCCCGCAGGCGACCGCACCGGTGCACGCGACCGTGACGGTGCCGGGCTCGAAGTCGCAGACCAACCGGGCGCTGGTGCTCGCCGGCCTGGCCGCCGCGCAGGGCCACGGAACGTCCACCGTCGGCGGGGCGCTGCGCAGCCGCGACACCGACCTGATGATCGGGGCGCTGCGCACCCTGGGCCTGCGCGTCGACGGGCCCGGGACCGAGCTTCGGGTCAGCGGCCGGATCGCCCCCCGCCCCGGCGCGACGGTGGACTGCGGCCTGGCGGGCACCGTGCTGCGCTTCGTTCCGCCGCTGGCGGCGCTGGCCGATTCGCCGGTGGAGTTCGACGGTGACGAGCAGGCGCGGGCGCGGCCCATCGCGCCGCTGCTGGACGCGCTGCGCGGCCTCGGGGTGCCCATCGACGGCACCGGCCTGCCGTTCCGCGTCCACGGCCACGGATCGGTCGCCGGCGGCACGGTGGCCATCGACGCCTCCGCGTCGTCGCAGTTCGTGTCGGGCCTGCTGTTGTCGGCGGCGTCGTTCACCGACGGCCTGACCGTCCGGCACACCGGTGCGGCGGTGCCGTCGGCGCCGCACATCGCGATGACGATCGTGATGCTGCGCCAGGCCGGCGTCGACGTCGACGATTCCGTCGCCAACCGCTGGCGGGTGCGCGCCGGCGCGGTCGCGGCGCGGCACTGGGACGTCGAACCCGACCTGACCAACGCCGTTCCGTTCCTGGCGGCGGCCGTGGTCAGCGGCGGAACGGTGCGGATCACCGGCTGGCCGGCGACCAGCGTGCAACCCGCAGACCACATCCTGGGTGTCCTGGGCAAGCTGAATGCCGTTGTCGCCCATACCGATTCGTTCCTCGAGGCGCGAGGATCGGGCGATTACGCCGGCTTTGACGTCGATCTGAGCGCCGTCGGCGAGCTGACCCCGTCGGTGGCGGCGCTGGCCGCGCTGGCGGCCCCCGGATCGGTGTCGCGCCTTTCGGGCATCGCCCACCTGCGGGGCCACGAGACCGACCGGCTCGCCGCGCTGAGCGCCGAGATCAACCGACTGGGCGGCGACTGCGCCGAGACGCCCGACGGCCTGGTGATCACGGCGACGCCGCTGCGCGCGGGCACCTGGCGCGCGTACGCCGACCATCGAATGGCGACGGCCGGCGCCATCATCGGGCTGCGGGTCCGCGGCGTCGAGGTGGACGACATCGGCGCCACCAGCAAGACGCTGCCGGAGTTTCCGCGGCTGTGGGCGCGCATGTTGGAGTCTCGCGTTTGAGGCCCGGCGACTACGACGAGTCCGACGTCAAGGTCCGCTCCGGCAAGGGCTCGCGGCCGCGCACCAAGACCCGCCCGGAGCACGCCGACGCCCAGGCCGCGATGGTGGTCAGCGTCGACCGGGGCCGCTGGGGGTGCGTGCTGGGCGGGCGTCCCGATCGCCGCGTCACGGCCATGCGGGCGCGCGAGCTGGGCCGCACCCCGATCGTCGTCGGAGACGAGGTCGATTTGGTGGGTGATCTGTCCGGGCGCACCGACACCCTGGCCCGCATCGTGCGCCGCGGCGAGCGGCGAACGGTGTTGCGCCGCACCGCCGATGACACCGATCCCACCGAGCGGGTGGTGGTCGCCAACGCCGACCAGCTGCTGATCGTGGTGGCGCTGGCCGACCCGCCGCCGCGCACCGGGCTGGTCGACCGGGCGCTGATCGCCGCCTACGCCGGCGGCCTGACGCCGATCCTGTGCCTGACCAAGACCGACCTGGCGCCGCCGGGGCCGTTCGCCGAGCAGTTCGGGGACCTGGACCTGACGGTCGTCGTCGCCGGCGTCGACGACCCGTTGCTGGCGGTCGCGGACCTGCTCGCCGGCAAGATCACGGTGCTGCTCGGGCACTCCGGGGTCGGCAAGTCGACGCTGGTGAATCGGCTTGTGCCCGAGGCGGATCGGGCCGTGGGCGAGGTCACCGAGATCGGCCGGGGCCGCCACACCTCCACGCAGTCGGTGGCTTTGCCTTTAGGGGGCCCGCTGGCCCCTGGGGGCTGGGTGATCGACACGCCCGGCATCCGCTCGTTCGGGCTGGCCCACATCGAGCCCGACGACGTGCTGATGGCCTTCTCCGATCTGGCCGAGGCGATCGTCGACTGCCCCCGCGGCTGCGGGCACATGGGGCCGCCGGCCGATCCCGAATGCGCGCTGGACGCGCTGACCGGGCCCGCCGCCCGCCGCGTCGCCGCCGCCCGCCGCCTGCTGACCGCGCTCCACTAACTCCCGCGCGGGGCGGAGCCCCGCGGGACGGACCCGGCCAACCGGATGCCCAGCTCGTCCGGCGGCACCGGATGCCCCACGGCGCAGCGGATCTCCACGCCCACCTCGGCTCCGCAGCCCAGGTGCATCAGCCGCAGGCGGTGGCGCCCCGGCAGGTGGCGCCGGCCCCACTCGAACATCGACCAGACCACCGGCATGAAATCGACGCCGGCCTCGGTCAGCACGTATTCCTCGCGGGCGCGCTGCCCGGGCTCCCGGTACGGCCGCCGCTGCAGCAGGCCGAGGCCGACCAGCTCCGCGAGCCGTGCCGACGTGGCCGCCTTGGTGATGCCCACCCGGCGCGCGAAGTCGTCGAACCGGGTGGTCCCGTAGTAGGCCTCGCGCATGATGAGCATCGCCGACTTGGTGCCGAGCACCGCCATGGTCTTCTCGATCGCGCACTCGCCGACCGGCGACCACGCGTCGCGGTCGGCCAGGGGCCCCTGCAGCAGTGTCATAAATCACCTCCCGGTCTGGGTTGCTTTTAGTGTACCCAGCTGTTTATCTAAGTAAAGCTGACGATACCCAGCTTCCAGGGACTCGAGGAGGAGCCATGAACCGCGACGCCGTGATCGTCGGAGCCGTCCGCACCCCCATCGGTAAGGGCAAGGCCACCGGCGCGCTGCACGACGTGCTGCCCGCCGACCTGCTGGCCCACAGCCTTCGCGAACTGGTGGCCCGCACCGGCATCGACGCGGCGCAGGTCGACGACGTCATCGCCGGTGCCGTCGGCCAGGTCGGCGACCAGGCCGTCAACATCGCGCGCAACGCGCTGCTGGGCGCGGGATTCCCGGAGTCGGTTCCCGGCGTCACGATCGACCGCCAGTGCGGCAGCAGCCAGCAGGCCATCAGCTTCGCCGCCCAGGGCGTGATCGCCGGCGCCTACGACCTCGTCATCGCCGGCGGCGTGGAGTCGATGAGCCGCGTCCCGATGGGCACCTCGGTGTTGCCGGGCAGCGACCCGTTCGGCCACGACATGGCGCGTCGCTATCCCGACGGGCTGGTGCCGCAGGGCATCAGCGCCGAGTTGATCGCCGCGAAGTGGGGCCTGTCGCGCACCCAGCTCGACGAGTTCTCCGCGTCCAGCCACGAGAAGGCCGCCCGCGCCACCAAGGAGGGGCTGTTCGACAACGAGCTCATCCCGATCGCGGGCCTGGCCACGGACGAGATCATCCGGCCCGGCACGACGGTCGAGACGCTGGCCGCGTTGCAGCCGGCGTTCTACAGCGAGGCGGCCAAAGCCCGTTTCCCCCAGATCAATTGGGAGATCACGCCGGGCAACTCCTCGCCGCTGTCCGACGGCAGCGCCGCGGTGCTGATCACCAGCAGCGAGGTCGCCAAGAGGCTGGGCCTGCGCCCGCTGGCGCGGATCCACACCACCACCGTGGTGGGATCCGACCCGCTGTACATGCTGACCGGGGTCATCCCCGCCACCGAAAAGGTGCTGACCCGCGCCGGGCTCACGCTGGCCGACATCGACCTGTTCGAGGTCAACGAGGCGTTCGCGCCCGTCGTCCTGGCCTGGGCGCACGACACCGGCGCGGACCTGGCCAAGACCAACGTCCACGGCGGCGCCATCGCGATCGGCCACCCGCTGGGCGCCAGCGGCGCGCGCATCATGACCACGCTGGTCAACGCGCTGGAGCAGCGCGGCGGGCGGTACGGCCTGCAGACCATGTGCGAGGGCGGCGGCATGGCCAACGCCACCATCGTCGAGCGGCTCTAGGAAGGCGGATATGCCGCGGGAAACCCGCTTCGACGGTGTGCGGGTGCGCGACGACAGCACCAAGAGCTACGACGAGCTGGTCGGCGCGCTGCTGGCCGACATCGGCGAAACGCCGGTGCCCGTCAACGACATCGCGACGGCCACCGACGACTGGCAGTCGTTTTAGCAGCGGTCGAAACCCATGTCGCGCCAAGCGGATTCATGCTATTCGGCCCGGTGGACCACGGGGCGTGGATCGGCAAGGCCGGCGTCGACCGCAAGGCGCTGCTCGTCATCCTCGGAAACCCGCTGATCGCGATCACGATGCTGCGCCACGACGTGACCGCGGGCCTGTTCGCGCCGGTCGCGCTGCTGATCCTCGACGAGCCGGGCGGCAGCCTGACCTACGTCAGGGCGTCGTCGCTGATGGTGGTCGAGGAAAACCCCGTACTCCTGGGCGCCGCACAACAACTCGACGCCAAGCTGGCCGCGCTGGCCGCCAAGGTGGCGGGCTGAGGCGCGGATCGGGCGACCCGGCGGTGCGGCCACAGGACGAAGGGTCCAGTGCGGAGGACTTTGGCCCCTGCCTCCCGCCGGGTGCGGGGCCGACAGTGAGAGAGGGCGTCGTGGCAACCCGCGAGGTGGGCAAGTTCTTACCCGGAGCGTTCGCTGGAATCGCTTACGACTCACGTGATTCGCCCGCGGAGAGGAGGCCGTGGTCCATATGAACGTCAGCCCTGGGAATCTGTCGAAAGTATGCGCGGTCGTTTTGTCCGCTGCTGCGCTCGTTTGCGCAGCGCCGGCGTCAGCGGATCCGACCGATGAAGCTTTCGTTACGGCGCTCGAGAATTACGGGATCCACACCGATGGCCGCGACACCGCGATTGCGCACGGGCACGCGGTGTGCGCCGGGCTCGATCGAGGGCATGACGCGGGCTATCTGGCCTTGAAGCTGATCAACGACACGAAGCTGAATATCTCCACGAGGCAGCAAGCCGGCTTCTTCCTCGGCGCTTCGATTGCGGCATATTGCCCGCAGTACAGGGGCACGCTCGATCCTTCGCTGACCTGGCTGCAGCCATTTCCCCCGATGATGTGAGCGCCAAGGCTCGCACCGGCGGCGCCACCGGAGTCAGAGCCAGCCCGTGCGGGCGGCGGCGACAGGCTCGGCAGGGGACGGCGCCAACGTCCCGTCCCGTACGCCGTCGAGCATCCGCCGCACCGCGGCGACGATGTCCGGGGCGGCGGCGACGAGCCCCGCCTTGTCGGCGTCGGTGACGTCGGCGGCGTCGACGCCCGCGCGGGCCAGCACGGTGTCCGGGTCGGCCAGCTGACCGGCCAGCCACGACACCGGGTCGGCGGACAGCTCGGGAACGAAGTGCCGGCGGCCGGGTTCCCAACCGTCGAAGCGGGGGTGGTGGTGGGCGCGGTCCAGCGTCCCCGGCGGGCTCTGGGTGGAGCCGAACAGGTCCACCCGCCACACCGGGCGGCCGAAGGAGATCGGAACGCCCGCATAGATCGACCCCCGGGGCTCGGCGCGCTCCACGAGGCGCAGTTCCAGCCTGACGCCCCGCTCCGGGGTCTCCTGGCCGGCCAGCGGGCGCGGGTCGACGAAATACATGTCCCCGACGACCACGCCCAGGGTTTCGAATCCGAACGCTGCGAACATCGCGTGCCCTTCCGTTGCGCCTTTTCGAAGCGTACTCGCCGCGCCGAACGTGAAACTGTTGCGAGTTTCGGCGCCGAATTTCGCAACCAGTTCACTCTCGGCGCAAGGGCGCAAGGGCGCAAGGGCTTTAGGCGGCCAGGCCGTCCCGGGCCCCCGCCGCCGGCGCGCGCCGCTTGTCGCGCTGCGCGCGCCGCCAGCCCCGCACGGTGGCGATCGCGGTCTTGAGGCCGCGGCGGCGCCCGGTCGCCGGGTCGGTGCCCGCGAAACCGGGCTCCAGCTCGGCGAACATCCGCTCGCTGCGGGTCTCCGGCGCGTCGTCGACGTCGTCGTGCAGGTACTTGTCCGGCAGCGACAGCTTGGCCAGCGTGCGCCACGTCTTGGCGTACTGCAGCAGGAACGAGCCTGTGGTGTAAGGCAAGTCGTACTTGTCGCAGACCTGGCGCACCCGCACCGAGATCTCGTGCAGCCGGTTGCTCGGCAGATCGGGATACAGGTGGTGCTCGATCTGGTGGCACAGGTTGCCGCTCATGAACCGCAGCACCGGCCCGGCCTCGAAGTTGGCGCTGCCCAGCATCTGGCGCAGATACCACTGGCCCTTGGTCTCGCCGATCATGTCGGTCTTGGTGAACTTCTCCGCGCCATCGGGGAAATGGCCGCAGAAGATGACGGCGTTGGCCCACACGTTGCGGATCACGTTGGCCGTCGCGTTGGCCGTCAGCGTCGACCGGAACGTCGCACCGGGCGACAGCGAGGTCAGCGCCGGGAACGCGACATAGTCCTTGACGACCTGCCGGCCGGCCTTGGCCAGGAACTCGTCGATCCGTTGCCGGGCCTCCTCGTGGCCCATCCGCTTCTTGACGATCTTGCCGATCTCCACGTGCTGCAGGCCCACGCCCCACTCGAAAAGCAGGGACAGCAACGTGTTCCAGACCAGGTTCAGCAGGTTGAAGCGCTTCCAGCGCTGGTCGCGCGTGACGCGCAGCATCCCGTAGCCGACGTCGTCGTCCATCCCGAGGATGTTGGTGTACTTGTGGTGCACGAAGTTGTGGGTGTAGCGCCAGTGCTTGGACGACCCGCTCATGTCCCACTCCCACGTCGAGGAGTGGATCTCCGGGTCGTTCATCCAGTCCCACTGGCCGTGCATGACGTTGTGGCCGATCTCCATGTTCTCGATGATCTTGGCCACGCCCAGGGTGACGGCCCCGGCCCACCACGCCGAACGCCGCGAACTGGCGGCCAGCACGACGCGGCCGGCCACCTCCAGCGCGCGCTGCGCGGCGATGGTGCGACGGATGTAGCGGGCGTCCCGCGCCCCGCGAGAGTCTTCGATGTCCTGGCGGATGGCGTCCAGCTCAACGGCCAGGCTCTCGATGTCGGCGTCCGTCAGATGGGCGAATACGTCGACGTCGGTGATCGCCATCGTCTTCTTCTCCCTGCTGTCGTTGTCCGGTTCTCTATCAATACCTACGCTATCGTAACCTACGAATCCGTAGGTTACCTGTGAGTAGCCTTTAGATGTCGAGCACGCAGTCGCCCGAGGCGGCCGACACGCAGGTCTGGATCCGCGTTCCCGGGTCGTGCTCGGCCCCGGTTCGCAGGTCGCGGACGTGGCCCTCGACCAGGCCCACCACGCAGGACTGGCAGATGCCCATCCGGCAGCCGAAGGGCATCCGCACGCCGGCGCCCTCCCCCGCGTCCATCAGCGACGTCGCGGCGTCGGCGGCCACGGCGCGCCCGCTGCGGGCGAACGTGACCGTCCCGCCGGCCCCGGCCGGTGCGGCCTTCGACACGGCGAAGCGCTCCAGGTGCAGCCGGTCGCCGGCGCCCGCCGACGACCACAGCTTCTGGGCCTGGGTCAGCATGCCCTCGGGCCCGCACGCCCAGGTCTGACGCTCGCGCCAGTCGGGTACCTCCCGGTCCAGCGCGGCGAGGTCGAGCCGGCCCTGGCTGCGCGTCTCGCGCACCTGCAGGCGATAGCCCGGGTGGCGTGCGGCCAGGTCGGCCAGCTCGGCGCGGAACATCACCTCGGCTTCGGTGGGTGCCGAATGCAGGTGCGTGACGTCGCCAATTTGTTTGCGGCGCACCAACGTTCGCAGCATCGACATCACCGGCGTGATCCCCGACCCGGCGGTCAGGAACAGGATCGACGGTGGGGCCGGGTCCGGCAGGACGAAGTTGCCCTGGGGCGCGGCCAGCCGCACGATGGTCCCGGGTTCGACGCCGGCCACCAGGTGGGTCGACAGGAACCCCTCGGGCATCGCCTTGACGGTGATGGTCACCGTGCGATCGGAGCCGGGCGCTACCGGACTCGAAGTCAGCGAGTACGACCGCCAGCGCCAGCGCCCGTCGACCAGCAGCCCGATCCCGATGTACTGCCCGGGCTGGTAGTCGAAGCTGAAGCCCCAGCCCGGCTTGATCACCAGGGTCGCCGAATCCTCGGTTTCCCGGCGCACGTCCAGGATGCGGCCCCGCAATTCCCGCGCCGACCACAGCGGGTTGGCCAGGCGCAGGTAGTCGTCGGGCAGCAGCGGCGTGGTGATGCGCGCGGCCAGCTTGCGCAGCGCGTGCCAGCCGGGATGGCGGTCCGCCCCGGCGACGACCGGGCGCCTGGTGTCCCCGACATTGGCGGAGATCGGTGCGTACTGCTTGCTCAAAAAATGCTCCTGCTCGCTACGCCCCTCCAAAAAGGCTACGGTACCGTAACCTACGGTGCCGTATCCAGTGCGGCCGGCGGCGATCGCGTCACATCGGACCGCGTCAGAGCAGGTCGAGCAGGAACGGCAGCTCCTGGGCCGCGTACCAGGCGAGGTCGTGGTCCAGCGCGTCGCCGACCAGTAGCTCGGCGTCCTCGTCGCCCAGGTCGGCGGCGTCGATGGCCTCTATCGCCCTGGTGACGTCGGGCTCCGCGTCGGCGTTGTCCACGTAGGCGGCGACCACCCGATCGATCGTGACGGGCGCGCCCAGCCGGACGACGGCGTCGTCGAGGTCGGGCCGGTAGGTGACCCCGGATTCGCCCAGGTCGGCCTCGGCGGCCAGCACCGCCCGCCGCGGCGGCAGGCCGGATTCCCCTTCCGCGGCGTCGGCGGCCAGCAGCCGCAGCGACGCCAGCGCCGCCTCGCGCAGCGCGACCTCGGCGAGCTCCTCGTCGTCGCCCTCCGCATACGCCTCGCGCAGCCGCGGCGTCAGCGCGAACGCGGTGCCGTTGACCGGCCACAGCGAGCCGTCGGCAACGAGCCGCTGCAGCATCGCCAGGGTCGCCGGGATGTAGACCTGGATCGAGGCGGCCACTCAATCCCCGATCAGCGTGGCCGCGTAGTCGTCGACATACGTGGACAGCTCACGCGGCGGGCGCTGGTAGTTGCCGCTCACCACCGGATGTTTGGGCAGTTTGACCTTCGGCCGCCCGACGTCGTGGTAGGAGATCGTGGACAGCAGATGGGCCATCATGTTCAACCGGGCGTGCTTTTTGATGTCCGATTCCACGACATACCAAGGGCTTACCGGGGTGTCGGTGTGCACCATCATCTCGTCCTTGGCGCGCGAGTAGTCCTCCCACCGATACAGCGCTTCCAAGTCCATCGGGCTGAGTTTCCATTGCCGCACAGGGTCATTCAGTCGCGCCCTGAATCGGCGCAGCTGCTCGGCCTCGGAAACCGAAAACCAATACTTGCGCAACAGGATCCCGTCGTCGATCAGCATCTGCTCGAAGATCGGCGTCTGCCGCAAGAACAGCGCATGCTCTTGCGGCGTACAAAATCCCATCACCCTTTCGACGCCGGCGCGGTTGTACCACGACCGGTCGAACAGCACGATCTCGCCCTTGGCGGGCAGGTGCGCGACGTAGCGCTGGTAGTACCACTGGCCGCGCTCGCGATCGGTCGGGGCGGGCAGCGCGGCGATCCGGGCGACGCGGGGGTTGAGGTATTCGGTGATCCGTTTGATGGTTCCGCCCTTGCCGGCCCCGTCGCGGCCCTCGAAGATGACGACCAGACGCGTGCCCGTGTGCCGCACCCATTCCTGCAGCTTCACGAATTCGGTTTGAAGCCGCAGTAATTCGGCCTCGTAGACGGCACCGGAGATCTTGCGCGCGGCCGCCGGGCCGTCATTTGTCTCGGTGCCCACACCACGAATGATAGATCGTCACACCGCATTTCACCCGGCCGCTCAGCGGGAAGCCTCCACGAGCTCCTCCAGGGCCTGGTTCAACAGGCCCGGCAGCAGGTCGACGTCGCTCATCGCGTCCCGGTCGGCGTTGATGCCGAAGTACAGCATGCCGTGGTAGGACGTCACGCTGATCGCCAGAGCCTGGTCGTTCAGCAGCGGGGGGACCGCGTAGGTCTCCAGCAGCTTGGTGCCGGCGATGTACATCTGCGACTGGGCACCCGGTGCGTTGGTGATCAGCAGATTGAACGTCCGCCTGGAAAAGCTGGGGAAGCCGGTTGCCACGCGAATTCCCATGGCGTGCAGCGTCGGTGGCGCAAACCCCGACAGGGTGACGATGGTGCGGGCGTCGACCAGGCGGGCGGCCGTCGGGTTGGATTCGGTGGCGTGGGCGATCTGCGACAGCCGCACCACCGGGTTGGCCTCCCCCACCGGCAGATCCACCAGGAACGGTATGACCTGACTGATCATCTGGCCGGGCCCCGTCGAGTCGAGCTGCTCGTCGGCGTAGACCGACAGCGGCGCCATCGCGCGGACCGTCGCCGTCGGCGACACCGCTTCCCCGCGGGACAGCAGCCAGTTGCCCAGCGCGCCTGCGATGACGGCGAGCACCACGTCGTTGATGTCGCAGTCGTAGCGGGCGCGCACCGCCCGGTAGTCGTCGAGCTTGCCGCGGGCGACGGTGAACCGCCGATTGCGCGAAACGGTGGCGTTGAGCGGGCTGCTGGGCGCGGTGCCGCGCGCGACGGCACGCGCGATGTCGGCGGCGCGGCGACCGGCCTCGAGCAGCGCCCCGGCATCCGTCACCACCTCGGCCACGGCGGATCCGACGGCCCGCAGCTGCGCGCCCGGCCCCGCCACCCAGTCGCCGATCGCGCCGAGCACCAGCCGCGTGTGGCCGGGGTCGCGTTCCGGGATCCAGATGTCCTCGGGGAACGACGGCGGACGGCGCGTCCGGTCGGCGATGACGTGACCGATCTCCAGCGCTGTCATGCCGTTGATCAGGGCCTGGTGCGACTTGGTGTAGAGGGCGACGCGGTTCTTGGCCAGGCCCTCGACCAGGTACATCTCCCACAGCGGCCGCGACTTGTCCAGCGGGCGCGCGGCCAGCCGGGCGATCAGCTCGTGCAGCTGCTCGTCACTGCCCGGCGAGGGCAGCGCCGAACGCCGCACGTGGTAGGTGATGTCGAAGTCGTTGTCGTCGATCCACACCGGCCTGGCCATGCCGATCCGCACCTCCCGGACCTTCTGCCGGTAACGCGGGATCTGGGCCAACCGCTGCTCGACCGTGGCCAGCAGCGTTTCGTAGCTCAATCCCGCCCGCGGCCGCTGCAGGATCGACAGCGAACCCACGTACATCGGGGTGGCCGTGTTCTCCAGCCGGTAGAAGGAGGCGTCCGCCTGGGACAAACGGGTCACCATTGCGGCGCTGTCCTCCTTGTCATTCCACCTCGGTGCCGTTCAGTGAACGGGTGTTCCCGCCCACCGTAATCGCCTAAACGGGACGGGGCGCGGCGCGGGTATCGCCCGGTCCATCGGCGCGGATACGCGCCGGCCCGCCCTGTGCCATGATGACCACTGACCGACCCCCGCGTCTGCCACTCTCCAGCAGCCCCGATTCGATGGAGAGTGCGCGTTGACCGTTTTCGCCGTGACCCCCGTCGTCGACTACGAGCCGCCGAGGCGAGACGTCCCCCCGTGCCGGCAGCCGTCCCACGCGGCGCTGCGGCGCCGCGCGCGGGCGTCCCCCCGGGGGTGTCCGCCGCCGCCGGACGGGCCGGTCGGGGCCCCGGCGGCCGCACCCGCCGCCGCGTCCGCGCCGATGCGCCAGGCGGCCGTCTTCGCCGACGCCGCGCTGCGCCGGGTGCTGGAGGTCATCGACCGCCGCCGGCCCGCGGCCCAGCTGCGGCCCC
This sequence comes from Mycobacterium alsense, assembly GCF_002086635.1. Taxonomy (GTDB): domain Bacteria; phylum Actinomycetota; class Actinomycetes; order Mycobacteriales; family Mycobacteriaceae; genus Mycobacterium; species Mycobacterium alsense. Next base: position 28,697 of record NZ_MVHD01000023.1, read on the forward strand.
TGCTGGCGCCCGGCCTGGTGGACTCCGTGGTTTCGCTCGGCCGTGGGCCGGCCGGGCAGGCGCGTGCCGCCGCGGTGCTGCGCCGCACACGGCTGCAACCGGCCGGACACCACGACCCCGGGTCCGCGGCCGAGGTGTTCGGGTCCTTCAGCCGCGGGGAGCGGGTCCACGCCATCGCCTGCCGCGTGGAGCGGGTGCGCACCGGCGCCGAGAGGGCGCGGTGGCTGGTGGTTGCCCTGCACATCGGCTGACCCCATCGCCGATGGTCAGGTCGATCCGGTCGCGGGCGTGGAAGCACCGCCCGCGTAGCGGGCCAGCACCGGCCCGGCGATCGCCATGACGAAGACGTACGACGTCCCCAACGCGGCGAACCCGGGGATGGACGTGCCGATCAGGCCGATGATGATCAGGGAGAACTCGCCGCGGGCGATGAGCGCGGCGCCGGCGCGAAGCTGCCCGCGCCGGGCCACGCCGTCGCGGCGGGCGGCGACGACCCCGGTGGCCACCTTCGTCGCCGCGGTGACCGCCGCCAGGGCCAGCGCCACCGGCAGCATCGGCACGAGCTCGTGCGGGTCGACCGACAGCCCGATCGACAGGAAAAAGATCGCGGCGAACAAATCGCGCAGCGGACCGAGCACCTGGCGCGCCCGGTCGGCCGTCGCGCCGGTCAGGGTGAGGCCCACCAGGAACGCGCCGACGGCGGCCGACGCGTGCAGGACCTCCGCCACCGCCGCCACGATGAGCGTGATGCCCAGGACCCGCAACAGCAGCTGCTCGGAATCGGGGTGTTCGACGAGCCGGCCGACGTGGTGTCCCCAGCGGTAGGAGGCGGTGAACGCGGCCGCCAGCGCGCCGACCGCGGCGACCATGTCCACGACGGCCTCCACCCAGCCGCCGCCCGCCGCGAGCACCGCGAACAGCGGCAGGTAGGCGGCCATCGCGAAGTCCTCGAGGACCAGCACCGACAGCACCGCGGGCGTTTCGCGGTTACCGAGCCGGCCCAGGTCCTGCACCAGTCGGGCGATGACACCCGACGAAGAGATGTAGGTGACGCCGGCGAGGGCCAGGATGGCGACGCCGTTCAGGCCGAGCAGCCAGCCGGCCGCCGCGCCGGGCGCGGCGTTGAGGACGACGTCGACGGCGGCGGAGGGCAGGTGGCGGCGCAGGCTGCTGGCGAATTCGGTCGCCGAGAACTCCAGGCCCAGGGTCAGCAGGAGCAGCACCACGCCGATGGGCGCGGCCGTCGCGATGAACTCGCCGGCCGCGGCGACCGGCACCACGCCGCCCTTGCCCAGGCAGAGACCCGCCAGCAGGTAGACCGGGATGGGCGACAGCGCCAGGAAGCGCGCCAGGCCCCCCAACACGGCGAGCGTGGCGAGAAGGGCGCCGAGTTGGAACAGCAGCGCCTCCGAAACCTGCACCGGCTCAGCCCTTGGCGATGATCTGTTCGACGCCGGCGATACCGTCCTCGGTGCCGACGACGATCAGAACGTCTTGCGCCCGCAGCGTTTCGGCCGGGCCGGGCGAGGCGAGCACTTCGTCGTTGCGCACGATCGCGACGATCGACGCCCCGGTGCGGGTGCGGGCTCGGGTGTCACCGAGCGGATGCCCGACGTAGGGGCTGCCGGCCACGACGCGGACCTGCCCCGTCTCGAGCCCGGGCACCTGCCGCGACAGCTCGGTGAACCGCTCGGCGATGCGGGGCGCGCCCAGGATCTGGGCGACGGCCTCGGCCTCGTCGTCGGCCAGGTGCAGCACCGGCCGGGCGCGGTCGGGGTCTTCGGGGCCGTACAGGACGACGTCGAAGTCACCACCCCGGCGCGCGATGATGCCGATCCGGTCACCCTGGTGGCTGGTGAACTCGTATCGGAGACCGACCCCCGGGAGCAGCACCTCCTTGACATCCATGGGTCCATCTTTGCAGGCGGCGGGGCTAGGGTGAGCGGATGGACGGAGACACGCTCAGCGTGGAGCGAATCGTCAAGGCGCCTCCGGACCGGATCTTCGCGCTGCTGGCCGACGCCGGGCGGCACGCCGCCTTCGACGGGTCGGAGTCGCTGAACCACGCTTCGCGGGAATCGGTTCCGCTGTCGATGGGTTCGAAATTCGGGATGGCGATGAAGGGACGCAAGGAGACGCTGTTCGTCCCGTACCGCACCATCAACACCGTCGTCGAATACGAACCCGGGCGTCGCATCGCCTGGCAGACCACCGCGATCGGCGGGCTGCTCGGCGGCCGCATCTGGCGCTACGAGCTTCAGCCCGCCGAAGGCGGCACGCTGGTGCGCGAGACCTGGGACGTATCGCGGGACAAGCAGAGGCGGATGATCACCAGCGGCTCGATGCCCGAACTGACCGAGAAGGGCATGCGCGCCACCCTGGAGCGGATCGCCGGGTTGCTCGAGAGTTAGTGCTGCCCAACGGTTTCGGCCGGGTGCCGGGCCGGGTGCGGGACCAGCATCGGCACCTCGCGGCGGTAGTCGCGGTACTGGTCACCCAACGCGTCGACGAGATTGCGCTCCTCCATCTGCAGCGCGATCAGGACGTAGCCCGTCATCGCGATCGAGAAGAGCAGGTGTCCGGCGGTCAGGGTGGGCGCCGCCCAGAAGGCGATGAGGAGGCCGAGCATCAGCGGGTGGCGCACCAGCCGGTAGAGCCACCGTGCGTGAAAGCCTATGTGGGTGTAGGGCTTTCCGCGCCACGCCAGATACACCTGCCGCAGCCCGAACAGGTCGAAGTGGCTGACCATGAAGGTCGATGCCAGGGCGATCCCCCAGCCCAGCCAGAACACGGCCCACACCGCCAGGCGGGCGGCCGGCTGGCGGACGTCCCAGATGACCGCCGGCATCGTGCGCCATTGCCAATACAGCAGCACCAGCACCGCGCTCGCCAGCGCCACGTAGGTGCTGCGCTCGATCGAGGTGGGCACGAAGCGGGTCCACCACGCCTTGAACGTCGGCCGTGCCATGACGCTGTGCTGGACGCCGAACGCGCCCACCAGCAACACGTTGACCAGGACGGCCTGGCCGATGGGCGCGGAAAGCCCGTGATCGACGGTGCGCGGCACCACGAGGTTGCCCACGAAGGCAATGAGATACAAGAAGGCGCCGAGGAACAGCAGGTACGCCGCCGCGCCGTAAGCGACGATGAGTGAACGCTTCATCAGGCAAGTGTCCGCCGCGCGGACTCGCGGGAACATAGGTCATTTGCCTCAATTTCGCGCGCCGGGGCACTAGTCATTTCTGACTAGTCCCGCGAGTGGGGGCACGAGTTGAGGCAAATGCCCCATGCGATCGCGCCCACGGTCGGCCGATGATCGCCGATGACGACACTCCTTCGAGGCAACCACGGAGACCGGATCATGACCGAATCGGCAGGCAAGGCAACGACCATCGAGCGGCCCAGTACCCGGCGATCGGCACCCGGCGTTCGGGTCGACGCCATCGACGTGAGCCGGCGCGCCGGCGGGCGACAGATCCTCCACGAGCTGTCGCTCTCGGTGGAACCCGGGGAATTGGTCGCCATCGCCGGCGGCAGCGGAGCGGGCAAGACCACCTTGCTCGAAATCCTCGCCGGGCTGCAACCGCCGTCCGCCGGGGAGCTCCTGCACGACGGCGCCGCCCCCCGCGCCCGCGCCAACGCCGGCTCCGCGATCGGCTACGTGCCCCAAGACGACATCATCCACCTGGAGATGCCCCTGCGCCGGACGCTGCGCTACGCGGCGCTGCTGCGGCTCCCCGCCGGCACCACCACGGCGGAAGCGGAACAAATCGTCGACGAGACCCTGCGCGATCTCGATCTGGCCGATCGGGCCGACGTGCCGGTGCGCGCGCTGTCCGGCGGACAACGCAAGCGGGCCAGCATCGCCGTCGAGCTGCTGACCCGGCCGCGCCTTTTCTTCCTGGACGAGCCCACCTCCGGGCTCGATCCCTCCACCGCGGCCGACGTGATGCGCCTGCTGCGCAAGCTCAGCCAACGCGGCATCACCATCGTGCTGACGACGCACGAGCCGGCGGGCATCGACCGCTGTGACCGCGTGGTCTTCCTCGCTCGCGACGGCCACTTGGCGTTCACGGGCAGCCCGGCCGCGGCGCGGTACTACTTCGGCGTGGAAAACCTCACCGAGGTCTACGAGCGCCTGGCCGGCGAGCACACTCCCCAGATCTGGGCGAAGCGATTCGCGGACAGCCGGATGAACCCGGCCACCCGGCCCCACCCCGATCGCCGACCCGCCCCGGCGCCGCGGCCCGACGTCAGGCGCACCGGCATGACAAGGCAATGGTGGCTGCTGACCCGGCGCAACGTCGATGTCCTGGTCCGCAACCGGCTGACCCTTGCGATCCTGCTCGGCTCGCCGGTGCTCGTGACGGCGATGATGGCGACGTTGTTCCGGCGCGGCGCGTTCGATCCGGCCGGCGCGACCGGCGCCGGCCCGGCCCAGCTGGTGTTCTGGATCGCGTTCGACGGCTTCTTTTTCGGCCTCACGTACGGCCTGCTCCAGATCGTGGGCGAGATGGCGGTCTTTCGGCGCGAACGCCTGGCCGGGCTCAGTGTGGGCGCCTACGTGGGGTCGAAGGTGACGGCGCTGCTTCCGGTTCTGGCCGGGGTGAGCGTGGTGTTGCTGGTGGTGCTGCGCGCGCTCGGTCGGCTTCCCGCCGCGGGCTGGGACGTGTACGCCGCGCTGTTCGCGACAATCGTGATCGAAGCGACCTCGGCGCTCGCCCTGGGCCTGTTCGCCTCGGCCGCCGTCTCCAACGCCGCGCAGGCGGCCCTGGCCCTGCCGATGCTGTGCTTCCCGCAGGTGCTGTTCGGTGGCGCCATCGTGCCCGTCGACCAGATGGCCACGCCGGGACGCCTGATGAGCCTGGTCTTGTCGAACCGCCACGCGTTCGACGCACTGGGGCGCGACCTGGGGCTCGATCGCTACACCACCACGCTGCCGGCCATGTCGGCCTACCACGACACCTTCCACGGGGGCACCGCCGCCAGCCTCATCGCGCTCGGTTCGTTCGCGGTGGCCCTCACGCTGGCGACCGCCTGGCTGCTCGACCGGCGATCCCGGCCCGGCGCTTCGACCCGATAACCCGAACGATCGCAACGCGTTTGGGGGAAGCTCACATCTTTCGGGCGAAGACGTCGATCGGCTCGTCCTGTCCCCGCAGGCTCAGCGTGCGTCGCTGCGTTCCGGCCATCAGCTCGTCGGCGACCCCGCTTGCGACCAACAACTCACCGCCGGCGGCGCGTTGTTGCATGCGCGCCGCGGCGTTGACCGGGCGACCCAGCGCGGTGAAGTCGACCACGGCATCGCCGACGTTGCCGACGTATGCGATGCCCGCGTTCACCGCCACGCCGACGTCCAGCCAGGGTCCACCCGGTGTGCCGTACCCGACCGCCTCGAGCAGGTCCGCCCCCGCCTCGACGGCTCGCTGCCGATACGCGGGCCCGCTGATGCCCCGGACGAAGAACGCCATCACCTCGTCGCCGATGAGTTTGTCGATCACCGCGTCATGGCGAAGAAGTGTCTGCGTCGCGGCGGTGTAGAACCGGTTCAGCAACGCGGCGAAGTCCGCGGGCGCCCGACGGTGACCCAGTGCGGTGGAGCCGCGGACGTCGGCGAACAGCACCGCGATGTCCACCTCCGCCCCACCCCGCGGCAATGCGTCGCAGCAGCGCATGCACAGGTTGGGGTTTTTTCGCGATCGACGAAATCCCGCGGCGGCGAAGATCCGGCCGACCGGCCCGCCGAACGGGTTGTTGCACAGCTTGCATCGCGGCGCGGAGGGCAGGTAGCGGAATGCGCGCCTGGCTCTGACCAGAGGCGCGTGGCCGTCGGTGAGCACCTCGTCCCACAGCCTCGACGTCACCGGATCCGGGCGCACGATGCTGGTCATGCGCAAATGATCGCCTCCGGTCACCGCAGGCACATGGGGCATCGGCCCCAAATATCAGGTCCCGGCCGGTGCGCTGCCGGTCAGGCCGTGCCGCGTCGCGTACAGGCTGGCCCCGATCCGGTTCGAGACCCCGATCTTGGCATAGATGTGCTCGACGTGGTTGCGCACCGTCTTCTCGGAAATCCAGAGGGCCGAGGCGATCTCGCGGTTCGACCGTCCCTGGGCGACGTGCAGCAGTACCTCGGCCTCGCGCCGGGTCAATCCCGCCGGCCGGGCGGCCCTCCGCGACGGCCGGTGACCGGCGGCCTCGAGCACGGCCTCGACCGCGTCGCCGTCGAGGCGCCCGCGCGCCGCTTCACCGCGCAGGCGCTCGGCCGCGGCGGCCTCGTCGAATGCGTCGCGATGCGGTCGGGGCTCCGTCGAGGAGCGGTAGCTTTCGGCGGCGGCGAGCACCCGGTCGCGAACGGACAGGTCGTCGCCCCGCAGGCCGTTCGGATATCCCGACCCGTCCAGTCGTTCGTGGTGGTTCACCGCGACCTCCCGAACCGCCTTGAGCCCACCGACCCGGGCCAAGATCCTGCCCGTCAGATACGGGTGCAGATGCACCCGCTCCCGTTCGGCGTGGGTGAGCTCACCGGGCTTTTCCCACACCCGGTTGGACACGCCGATGCGACCGAGGTCGTGCACGTGGCCGGCGCGGCGCAGGATGTCGATGTCGTCCTGCGGCAGCCCGGCGCATTTCCCGGCGTTCTCCGCCAGCTCGGCCACCGCACGTGAATGACCAAGCGTGAAGGGGCATTTCAGGTCCACGAAGTCGCCCATGGCGCGCAGCAGCCGGTCGAGCGCGGGACCGTCCAGGGCTTCGCCCGGGTCCGGCGCCAGCTGGGCGGCGGTCGACCACGCATCGTCGTTCTCGACGAGCAGGTCGACGGCCGCGGCGGTGAAGACCGCGACGATATCCGGGTCGAACTGCTTGCCGCTGCGGCGGCGCACCTCCGCCGTCGCGGCCTCCGCACCGTAGGCGCGATGGTGCACTTCGGCGATGTCGGCGACCTGCGCCACCCGCATCGCCACGGGTATCTGGGACCCCGCGGCCCTGGCGGGAAGGCCGCTGCCGTCCCACCTTTCGTACGCGTAGGGCAGGGCTTCGCAGACGTCGGCGCCCAAGCCGATCTCCTCGGCGAGCAATGCGGCCGACAGGCAATGGGATTGCGCCAGCGCGCCGAGGTTACCGCGCGCGTCCACGAAGAGTTTGGCCGCCAGCTGGGCCCGCTTGGGCAGCGTCGACCCGCGACCGAGATTGGTCAGCAGAAATCGCCGGTACGGTGCGCCGGACCAGTCGATGAAGTGGCTGTCGTGGCGCATCGCGATGTCGTCGCCGAACCACCGCGCGTACTCGTGCGAGTCGGCATGACACCCGATCCACATGACCAGACCCGTGTAGAAAACGGTGCCGCGGTCACGCTCGCCGAGCCCGAGCCGCTCGGCGATCCTGACGCCCATCGCCGCCGATCGCAGCATGTGATCCATCGGCTGCCCGAGCCCGAGGTCGATCGCCAACGACAGGGCCGCCAGAACCTCGGTCCGCGAAACCGCTCCGTCGAAGGGCATGAGAGGTGTCCCTTTCTCAACCGGTCACGGTCGCGGCGTCAGGACCGATTCCGCGGCTAGCGCTTTTTGACCGACTTCGGCGGCTTGGCGCCGCGGCCCTGCCGGCGCGCGGCCTCGCGGCGTTCGCGGCGGCTGGCGCCCGCGGGAACGCCGGCGGGGGTCTTCTGCGCGCCACCGCCGTTGCGCTGCACCTGCGCCGAACCGTCCTCGGACGGGCCGGAATACGTCATGGCGGGGGCCTCGTTGTCGATTCCCTTGGCGCGCAACACGCTTGGGGCCTCTTCGCGCACGTCCGTCGCGCCGCCGTCCCGCGGCTGTTCGGCGAGCTCCTGCAGGCCTTCGGGTGCCGCCTGCGGGGCGAGCTGCGGGGCGGGGACGGCCTCCACCGTGACGTTGAACAGGAAGCCGACCGACTCCTCCTTCATGCCGTCGAGCATGGCCATGAACATGTCGTAGCCCTCGCGCTGGTATTCCACCAGCGGGTCGCGCTGGGCCATCGCGCGCAGCCCGATGCCCTCCTTGAGGTAATCCATCTCGTAGAGGTGCTCCCGCCACTTGCGGTCGATGACGTTGAGCAACACGTTGCGTTCCAGCTGCCGCATCGCGCCCTCGCCGGCGATCTCCTCGAGCTCGGCTTCCCTTGCGCCGTAAGCGCGTTCGGCGTCCTTGATCAGCGCGTCGAGCAGCTCCTCGCGGGTCAGGTCGTCGCGGTCGGAGTCGGCGTCGGGATGCGTCAGGCTCTCGTGCGTGATCCCGACGGGGTAGAGCGTCTTCAGCGCCGACCACAGCGCGTCGAGGTCCCAGTCCTCGGCGTAACCCTCGGCCGTCGCGCCGTTGACGTACGCGGTGATCACGTCGCGGACCATGTCCAGCGCCTGCTCCTTGAGGTTCTCGCCCTCGAGGATGCGGCGGCGCTCGGCGTAGACCACCTTGCGCTGCTGGTTCATCACCTCGTCGTACTTGAGGACGTTCTTTCTGACCTCGAAGTTCTGCTGCTCGACCTGGGTCTGGGCGCTCTTGATGGCGCGGGTCACCATCTTGTTCTCGATCGGCACGTCGTCGGGCAGGTTCAGCCGGTTGAGCATCGCTTCCAGCGCGGCGCCGTTGAAGCGGCGCATCAGCTCGTCGCTCAGCGACAGGTAGAAGCGCGACTCGCCCGGGTCGCCCTGGCGGCCGGAACGCCCGCGCAGCTGGTTGTCGATGCGCCGCGACTCGTGGCGCTCGGTGCCCAGCACGTACAGGCCGCCGGCCTCGATCACCTCGGTGGCCTCCCTGGACGCCTCCTCCTTGACCTTGGGCAGCTCGGCGTGCCAGGCCTCCTCGTAGTCCTCGGGCGTCTCCACCGGGTCCAGGCCGCGTTCGCGCAGCCGCTGGTCGGTGAGGAAGTCGACGTTGCCGCCCAGCACGATGTCGGTGCCGCGGCCGGCCATGTTGGTGGCCACGGTGATGCCGCCGCGGCGGCCCGCCACGGCGATGATCGTCGCCTCCTGCTCGTGGTACTTGGCGTTGAGCACGTTGTGCGGCAGGCGCCGCTTGGTGAACTGCCGCGACAGGTACTCCGAGCGCTCCACGCTGGTGGTGCCGATCAGCACCGGCTGGCCCTTCTCGTAGCGCTCGGCGACGTCGTCGACCACCGCGATGTACTTGGCCTCCTCGGTCTTGTAGATGAGGTCGGAGCAGTCGGTGCGGATCATCGGCTTGTTGGTCGGGATGCTGACCACGCCCAGCTTGTAGATCTCGTGCAGCTCGGCCGCCTCGGTCTGGGCGGTGCCGGTCATGCCGGCCAGCTTGTCGTAGAGCCGGAAGTAGTTCTGCAGGGTGATGGTGGCCAGTGTCTGGTTCTCGGCCTTGATCTCGACGTGCTCCTTGGCCTCGATCGCCTGGTGCATGCCCTCGTTGTAGCGCCGCCCGATCAGCACGCGGCCGGTGAACTCGTCGACGATGAGCACCTCGCCGTCGCGGACGATGTAGTCCTTGTCGCGGTTGAACAGCTCCTTGGCCTTCAGCGCGTTGTTGAGGTAGCTGACCAGCGGGGAGTTGGCGGCCTCGTAGAGGTTGTCGATGCCGAGCTGGTCCTCGACGAACTCGACGCCCTTCTCGTGCACGCCGACGGTGCGTTTGCGCAGGTCGACCTCGTAGTGGACGTCCTTCTCCATCAGCGGGGCGATGCGCGCGAACTCGGTGTACCAGTTGGACGCGCCGTCGGCTGGGCCGGAGATGATGAGCGGGGTGCGGGCCTCGTCGATCAGGATGGAGTCCACCTCGTCGACGATCGCGTAGTTGTGCCCGCGCTGCACCAGGTCGTCGAGCGAGTGCGCCATGTTGTCGCGCAGGTAGTCGAAGCCGAACTCGTTGTTGGTGCCGTAGGTGATGTCGGCGTTGTAGGCGACCCGGCGTTCGTCGGGGGTCATCTGCGCGAGGATGACGCCGACCTGCAGGCCCAGGAAGCGGTGCACCCGGCCCATCCACTCGCTGTCGCGTTTGGCCAGGTAGTCGTTGACGGTGACGATGTGCACGCCCTTGCCGGCCAGCGCGTTGAGGTAGGCGGGCAACACACAGGTCAGGGTCTTGCCCTCACCGGTCTTCATCTCGGCGACGTTGCCCAGGTGCAGCGCGGCCGCGCCCATCACCTGCACGTCGAAGGGCCGCTGGTCCAGCACCCGCCAGGCGGCCTCGCGGGCCACGGCGAACGCCTCGGGCAGCAAATCGTCGAGGTCCTCTCCGTCTTGGAGGCGCGTGCGGAACTCGTCGGTCTTGGCGCGCAGCTCGGCGTCGGTGAGTTTCTCGACGTCGTCGGACAATGTGCCTACATAGTCGGCCACCCGCTTGAGGCGCTTGACCATGCGACCTTCACCAAGGCGCAGCAACTTCGACAGCACAGTGTTGTCCCCTTTTGGGATGTTCCCTCGTTAGGAGGAGTCTTCTTCGATAACGCGACTCCCATCGTAGGGGACGACCAGCTGCCGGCCTTTTGGCAAGGCGAGCTCAAGCCAGGCGGATCAGGCCGTAGTCGTAGGCGTGCCGACGATAGACGACCGAGGGCCGTTCGGTCTCCTTGTCGTAGAACAAGAAGAAATTGTGCCCGACGAGCTCCATCTCGTAGAGCGCCTCGTCGACCGACATCGGCGTGGCCTGGTGCTCCTTGGTGCGCACCACCCGGCCCGGCTCGTGGTCGTCGTGCGGTTCGGCGGCGTCGTGTTGATGCGCCGCGGCCGGCTTGGAGCTGAAGGCCCGTTCCGGCCGGGGGGCCAGCGCGGTGGCCGCGGCCAGCGAAACCGGGGTCTTGTCGCCGTAGTGGACCTTGCGGCGGTCCTTGACGCGGCGCAGCCGGTTCTCCAGCTTGTTGACCGCCGACTCGAAGGCGGCGTAGAAGCTGTCGGCGCAGGCCTCGGCCCGGCTCACCGGGCCGCGACCGCGGGCGGTGATCTCCACGCGTTGACAGGACTTGCGCTGGCGCCGGTTGGGCGCGTGCTTGAGCTCGACATCGAAGAGGTAGATGGAGCGATCGAAGCGTTCGAGGCGGGCGAGCTTTTGGGAGACGTAGAGGCGGTAGTGATCGGGGATTTCGACGTTGCGGCCTTTGAACACGACTTCGGCGCTGGTCAGTTCGGCCGGCTCGGGGCTATCTGCCGGGGGTTGATCCAGAATCTGACCGGGATCCACGGTAAGCCTTGACATTCGTGTCAACTCGCTTCCTTTTCCACGTCGCACGCGCTGCGTGCCGGCTTTCGGATGACGCAACGACGGGGTTGGGAGCGGTGTCGAGGGTGCTCACCGCCGCAGGCTGCCCGCCGCTGCAAGGTGCCGATTGCTCACCCCCTTCTGACAGTGGCGTCCTAAGGCGTCTCAACCTGGGAATCGCGGCGGGTGCGCTATGACCACTCCCGCGAGCAGTCCGAGGATGTTCCCGATAGTTGTTTTCGACGTTAGCTCGTGTCCGCGGTGGGATGCCACCAATTTCGCCGGCTGTTGCGAGTTCTTCACAAACCTCGCACCCCTCAAACCCCCCCGCCGCCGAGCGTCACGCCGCCGCGATCGCCAGCACCGCGGCCACCCGGACACCGGCGGCGTGCAGCGTGCGCACCGACTCGCGCGCCGTCGCGCCGGTGGTGACGACGTCGTCGACGAGCACGACCTCGGTGCGCGACAGACGCGACGGATCCGTGCCCCGGCCGCGCAGCACCACCCGGCCGGCGATGTTGCGCTCGCGCGCGGACGTGCCGAGGCCCACCGAGTCCCGGGCCAGCGCCCGCATCCGCAGGGCCGGCGCGACGGCGATCTCGGGGTGCCCGGACACCGCGGCCCGCGCCAGCCGGGCCACCGGGTCGCCGCCGCGGCGGCGCGCCGCCGAACGCCTCGTCGGTGCGGGCACGAGCGTCAGCGGGGTTTCGACCAGCCCCCACGTCAACAGCCGGTGCAGCCCGACGGCCAGCGCCCGGGCCAGCGGCGCGACGAGGTCGCCGCGCCCGCGCTCCTTCAGGGCGAGGATCGCGGAGCGGCGCGCACCGGCGTAGCGGCCCAGCGCGAACACCGGCACCCCCGGATCGACGCGCGGGCTGATCACGTGCGGCTGGTGCGCCCGGACGGTGAGTTCGCCGCCGCAGGCGTCACACCAGCGGGTCGACGGCGCCCCGCAGCCGCCGCATTCGGCCGGCAGGATGAGGTCGAGCATGGCGACAGTGTGGCGGGCGGGGGTGACAAACCGCCCGGGCTCAGCCCGGCATGACCGGCGCCGCCCCGGCCACCGACAGCCCGGACACCTCCGACCAGCTCTGCTGGCTTTCCGGCGCCGACGCCGAATACTGCAACACCCCCGACGGGCCGGCGACGTACACCGTCGACGGGTTGGCCGCGACCGTCGACACCGGGGTTTGCATGCCCCGGGACGGCGCGTCGGAGTTCACCCCGTCGAGGTTGACGTAGGAGACCGGATGGCTGGCGTCGGTGCGGGTCACCACGATGTCGTCGCCGGTTCGCCACGACAGCGAGATCACCGAATTGCCGAGGCCGAACCCCAGCCGGCGCGGATAGGTCAGGGCGTACTGGCCGGCCTGCGTCTGCTCCACCCCGGCGAGGATCACCTGGCCGCCGATCACCATCGCCGCGCGCGTCCCGTCGCGGGACAGCTGCAGGTCGGTGATCGGCCCCGGGAAGCTGGCGGCCACCAGCCCGGAGTCCACCGGGATGCGCGCGGGCTGCCCCGAGGCCGGCTCCTGGATCGCGCGCAGCACGTTGTTGCTGTCGACCACCACCCACACGGCGTCGTCCAGCGCCCAGCTGGGCCGCGTCAGGCTGCGCCCGTCGGCGGACTGCACCGCCTCGCCGCCCAGGTCGCCGATCCACAGCGACGCCGCCTGGTCCGGGGCCCCGCGGCGCAGCGTCACCACCGACGCCACCTGCCGCCCGTTGCGTGACAGCGCGGCGCCGGTCTGGTCGCCCATCCGCCCGAACGCCCCCGGCACGGTGGTGGCGTGCTGGCCGTCGAGCCCCACCAGCGACCCGTTGACCAAGGCGTGCAGCCCCGCGCCCGCGCCGTCGGCGACGCCCGGGTCGGTGGCGGCCACGTCGGAGGTGGTCCAGCCCTCGGCGAACCTGTCGTCCAGCGGCGCGCCGTCGGCGTTGATGACGTACGGGCCCCTGATGTCGGCCCGGGCGAGCGTCCAAATGATCTGTGCGGCAAGCAATTGCCGGCTGTGGGGGTCGGTGGTGGACAGCTTCTCCAGGTCGATGCGGGCGCCGCCGTACCCGCGCCCGATCCCATTCTTGCCGCCGTCGGCCCGCGTCACCGGCCCGCGCAGCCGCAACGGCGGGGCGAGCAGGTTGCGCACGGTGTGGGCCATCTCGGGGCGCGGCCCGGCCAGCATCTTGGAGATCAGCTCGGTGGGCAGCTGGTCGTGGTCGGACACCGCGACGTAGCGGGGGTCGGGCACCACCGTCTTGCCGGTCGGGTCGGCGAAATACAGGGTGTTGCGTTTGTAGGTCGACTGAAACTGCTGCCAGTCCAGGAACACCCCGTTGGGCAGGCGGTCGATCCGCCAGCCGCCCGACGTCTTGACCAACTCGATCGGGCCCGGGTCCGGCAGCACCCCCTCGGCGGTTTCGAAGACGCCGACGTCGGACAGCGAACCCAGGATGTCCGCCCGCATGGTCGCCGAAACCCGGTCGGCGCCACGGGTTTCCACGAACACCACGTGGTCGATCAGCAGTGCGCTGCCGGCGTCGTCCCACGCGTTGGACGCCGACTGGGTGAGAAACTGCCGCGCCGCCAGGTGCCGGTTCGCCGGATCCGCCGTGGCCTTGAGGAATTCGCGCAGCAGCACGTCGGGATCCATGCCCGGGGTGGGCTTGGGCAGGTTCGACGGCGCCGGCCGTTCGACGGTGCCGATCGCCTGCGGGGCCGACGAGCTGGGCACCCCCGCGCAGCCGCCCGGCAACACCGCCACCCACAGCAGCACCGACATCGTCAGCAGTCGCCGCACGCTAGCCGCTCCTTTCGGCGTGTTCGCGGTGGCGGGCGCCACCCGGTTGCGGCGCGGCCGCGGCGGGCGGCTCGGGTTGCGGCGGAACGGGTTGCGAAATCGGTTTCAACGGCAGCGGGCTGGTGGTGACCTTGTGCCCGCGCACCAGGGGAAGGGTCAGCCGGAAGCAGGCGCCCTGGCCGGGTTCGCCCCACGCCTCCAGCCGGCCCTGGTGCAGCCGCGCGTCCTCGATGCTGATCGCCAGGCCCAGCCCGGTGCCACCGGAGCGACGCACCCGCGACGGGTCCGAGCGCCAGAACCGGCTGAACACCAGCTTCTCCTCACCGGGGCGCAGCCCCACCCCGTGGTCGCGAACCGTGACGGCGACGGTGTCCTCGTCGGCGGCCATCCGGATGCGCACCGGCTTGTGCTCGGCGTGGTCGATGGCGTTGGCGATCAGGTTGCGCAGGATCCGTTCCACGCGGCGCGCGTCGACCTCGGCGATCACCTCCTCGGCGGGCAGGTCGACGAGCAGCTCGATGCCGGCCTCCTCGGCCAGGTGCCCGACGTTGCCCAGCGCGCTTTGCACGGTGGAGCGCAGGTCGACCGCCTCGACAGACAGCTCGGCCACGCCGGCGTCGTGCCGGGAGATCTCCAGCAGGTCGTTGAGCAGCGTCTCGAACCGGTCCAGCTCGCTGACCATCAGCTCGGTGGAGCGGGCCAGCGTGGGATCGAGGTCGGCGCTGTGGTCGTAGATCAGGTCGGCGGCCATGCGCACCGTGGTCAGCGGGGTGCGCAGTTCGTGGCTGACGTCGGAGGTGAAGCGGCGCTGCAGGTTGCCGAACTCCTCCAGCTGGGTGATCTGCCGCGACAGGCTCTCGGCCATGTCGTTGAACGACATGGCCAGCCGCGCCATGTCGTCCTCGCCGCGCACCGGCATCCGCTCGGACAGATGCCCCTCGGCGAACCGCTCGGCGATCCGCGACGCCGAGCGCACCGGCACCACCACCTGGCGGGAGACCAGCAGCGCGATCCCGGCGAGCAACACCAGCAACAGCGCGCCGCCGGTGATCATCGTGCCGCGCACCAGCTGGATGGTGGCCTGCTCACTTTTGAGCGGGAAGATCAGGTACAGCTCGAGGTTGGCCACCTGCGCCGATGCCGGCGTGCCGATGACCAGCGCCGGGCCCGAGAAGCCGTCGGTGTGCACCGTGGCGTACTGGTAGGCCGCCTGCCCGGCCTTGACGAAGCCCCGCAGCGAGTTGGGCACCTGGTCGACGGGCCCCGCCGTGGTGGCGGCGCGCGGGCCGTCGCCCGGCACCATCAGCACCGCGTCGAACGCGCCGGCCAACCCGGCGCCCGAGGCCGGGGCGGTCTTGGACGTCAACGTGTTGCGGGCCAGCTGCAGGCTGCTGTCCAGCGAGCGCGTCTCCTCGCCGTTGACGATGCCGCTCACGGTGGTGCGCGCCCGCTCGATCTGCTCGATGGCGGCCTTGACTTTCACGTCCAGCACGCGGTTGGTGACCTGGCTGGTCAGCACGAAACCGAGCGCGAGGATCACCGCCAGCGATAGCCCCAGGGTCAGCGCCACCACCCGCAGCTGTAGCGACCGGCGCCAGGCGATGCCGACGGCGCGACTCAGGGCGCCCATGCCGCGGCTCATGGGCCCGGAGCGCCCCCAACGACTTCGAGTGCGCCGCCGCGAGGCTCGGATCACTTGCGGCGCTCTCCCCCGCGAGCGGGTGGCGCCCCCGCGGGGCTGGGAAGTGCCCCCACCTCATCGCGTCGCGCGGCGCGGATCACGGAGGTCCGGCCTTGTATCCCACTCCTCGAACGGTCAACACCACGGTCGGGTTCTCAGGGTCTTTTTCGACCTTGGCCCGCAGGCGCTGGACGTGCACGTTCACCAGGCGGGTGTCCGCCGGGTGCCGGTATCCCCACACCTGTTCGAGCAGCACATCACGAGTAAACACCTGGCGCGGTTTGCGTGCCAGCGCGACCAACAGGTCGAACTCCAGCGGTGTGAGGAAGATCTGCTCGCCGTTGCGGGTGACCTTGTGCGCGGGCACGTCGATGTCGACGTCGGCGATGGACAGCATTTCGGCGGGCTCGTCGTCGTTGCGGCGCAGCCGCGCGCGCACCCGGGCCACCAGCTCCTTGGGCTTGAACGGCTTCATGATGTAGTCGTCGGCGCCCGACTCCAGGCCGAGCACCACGTCGACGGTGTCGGTCTTGGCGGTGAGCATCACGATCGGGACGCCGGAGTCCGCGCGCAGCACCCGGCACACGTCGATGCCGTTCATGCCGGGCAGCATCAGGTCCAGCAGCACCAAATCGGGGCGCAATTCGCGCACCGCGGTCAGCGCCTGCGTGCCGTCGCCGATGACCGCGGTGTCGAAGCCCTCGCCACGCAGCACGATGGTGAGCATCTCGGCCAGCGAAGCGTCGTCGTCGACCACCAAAATCCTTTGCCTCATGGAGTCCATGGTGTCACCAGATCGGGACAAATTCGGCGCACCACACGGGCGTTTCGTGGGCAACCGGGGCAAATCGTGACATTTTTGTGCTATCCGGCGGTCAAACGGGCGGCCAGGCGATCCGGATCGACGTCTTTGTCGACGACCAGCCAGCGTCCGCCCCAGTTCGCCGCGGCCAGCCCGGCGTAGACCGCGCCGGTGCGCTCCTGCAGTGCGTCGTCGCGCTCGTAGCTGTCGCGCGCCCGCCCCGGCTCGTGCTCGGCCCGGTGGCGGGCCCGCCGCGCGGCCAGCTCGGTGGGGACCGCGAGCAGCACCTGCCAGTCGGGTACCGGCAGCCGCAGCCGCCCGTATTCGAGGCGGCACACCCAGGCCACCGCCTCCCCCGCCGCGTCCTCGCGCAGCCGCGCGGCCGTGTAGGCCGCGTTGGAGGCGACGTAGCGATCCAGGATCACCACGTCGTGGTCGCGGCCGAGGCCCTCGATCTCCCCGGCCGCCCCGGCCCGGTCGAGCGCGAACAGCATCGCCATCGCGTAGGCCGACGACGCCAAATCGCCGTGCTCGCCGTGCAGCGCCTCGGCCACGACGTCGGCGGTCAGCGATCGCCCGTAGCGCGGAAAGGCCAGCGTGGCCACCGACTTTCCGGCCGCCTCGAACGCGGCCCGCAGCCCGTCGGTCAGCGTCCGCTTACCCGAGCCGTCGACGCCCTCGATCGCGATCAGCACCGCGCGAGCCTAACCCCGGGCGCACCAGATGCCGCACACGCTGCCCGGTCGCGTCAGTAGCGGTAGTGGTCGGCCTTGTAGGGACCGTCGACGTCCACGCCGATGTACTCGGCCTGCTCCTTGGTCAGCTTGGTCAGCTTGCCGCCGAGCGCCTCGACGTGGATGCGGGCCACCTTCTCGTCGAGGTGCTTGGGCAGCCGGTACACCTCGTTGTCGTACTCGTCGTTCTTGGTCCACAGCTCGATCTGCGCGATGACCTGGTTGGAGAAGCTGTTGCTCATCACGAACGACGGGTGGCCGGTGGCGTTGCCCAGGTTCAGCAGCCGGCCCTCGGAGAGCAGGATGATGGACTTGCCGGTGTCGGGGAACGTCCACACGTCGACCTGCGGCCGGATGTTCACCTTGGTGGCGCCGGACTTCTCCAGCGCGGAGACCTGGATCTCGTTGTCGAAGTGCCCGATGTTGCCGAGGACCGCGTGGTCCTTCATCGCCCTCATGTGCTCGAGCGTGATGATGTCCTTGTTGCCGGTGGCGGTGATGACGATGTCGGCGCTGCCGATCGCGTCCTCGACGGTCTCGACGTCGTAGCCCTCCATCAGGGCCTGCAGCGCGTTGATCGGGTCGACCTCGGTGACGACGACGCGCGCGCCCTGGCCCTTGACCGACTCGGCGCAGCCCTTGCCGACGTCGCCGTAGCCGCAGACCAGCACCTTCTTGCCGCCGATCAGCACGTCGGTGCCGCGGTTGATCCCGTCGATCAGCGAGTGCCGGCAGCCGTACTTGTTGTCGAACTTGGACTTGGTCACCGAGTCGTTGACGTTGATGGCCGGGAACGCCAGGTCGCCGGCCGCGGCGAACTGGTACAGGCGCAGCACGCCGGTGGTGGTCTCCTCGGTGACGCCCTTGACCGACTCGGAGATCTTGGTCCACTTGTCCTTGTCGGTCTCGAAGCGCTTGCGCAGCAGCTCGAGGAAGACCTTCCACTCGGTGGGGTCGTCGTCCTCGGCCGGCGGCACCACGCCGGCCTTCTCGTACTGCGCGCCGCGCAGCACCAGCATGGTGGCGTCACCGCCGTCGTCGAGGATCATGTTCGCCGGCTGGTCGGGCCAGGTGAGCATCTGCTCGGCGGCCCACCAGTACTCCTCGAGCGTCTCGCCCTTCCAGGCGAACACCGGGACGCCCTTGGGCTCCTCGGGGGTGCCGTGCTTGCCGACGACCACCGCGGCGGCGGCGTGGTCCTGGGTGGAGAAGATGTTGCACGACGCCCACCGGACCTGCGCGCCCAGCTCGACGAGGGTCTCGATGAGCACCGCGGTCTGCACCGTCATGTGCAGCGAGCCCGAAATCCGGGCGCCCTTGAGCGGCTGCACCTCGGCGTACTCCCGGCGCAGCGACATCAGGCCCGGCATCTCCTGCTCGGAGAGCTCGATGTCCCGGCGACCGTAGTCCGCCAACGACAGGTCGGCGACCTTGAATTCGATGCCGTTGCGAACGTCGGGGGTCAAGGCGTTTTCGGTCGTCGTCATGCGTGATTCATCCTTAGCGGCTTAACGGATTCGGAGCGGTCCACGGCTGCACACAGCCGTAGTACATAGCTTAGGTATGTTCCGCCGCCACTGTAGTCGCGGCGACTCAGCCGACGTTGACGACCCCGTGCCGCTCCGCGAACGGCGTCATCAGCCGGGCCAGGTCGGCCGCGACATCGTGGTCGGCCTCCGGCGGCATCGACACGTAGCTCAGCGCCAGCCGCACGATGGCGCGGGCCAGCACCCCGGCGTCCTCGTCGCTGGTGGCGATCCAGCTCTGCGTGAACGCCGCGGTCAGCCGCGCCGACGCGCGGGTGATGATGGGCGCGCTGTCGGTGGTGATGAGCTGCAGCAGGTCGGGTTTGGCGACACCGGTGAGCAACGAGATCACCAGCGGGTCGGCCGCCGATTCCGCGAAGAAGGCCCGGAAACCCTGCAGGAACGCCGCGGCGATGTCGCCGACGTTGGCGTCCAGCGAGGCGTGCACGGCGTCGACCAGCCGGTCGGCCAGGCGCAGGGCGTACCCCTGCGCAAGGCCCTGCCGCGAGCCGAACTCGTTGTAGATGGTCTGCCGGCTGATGCCCGCGGCGCGGGCCACGTCCGACAGCGTGATGGCCGACCAGTCCCGGTCCAGCAGCAGGTCGCGCATCGCGTCCAACACCGAGTCGCGCAACAGCACGCGCGAAGCCTCGGCGTAGGGCAACCGCTTCACAGGCGCGAGAATAGTCGTTGGCGCGCTCACGATCGGGCCACCTCAACCATCTCGAAGTCGGACTTGGCGGCGCCGCAGTCCGGGCAGCTCCAATCGTCGGGGATGTCGTCCCAGCGGGTGCCCGGCGCGATGCCGTCCTCCGGCCAGCCCAGCGCCTCGTCGTACTCGAAGCCGCACTGGATGCACCGGAACAGTTTGTAGTCGGTCATTGGATCGCCCCTTCTCGAAATCCGTCTGAGATCTCACTGAAATCTGGCTTCTCGCGCACCGCGCAGTCCGGACAGCACCAGTCGTCGGGAACGTCGTGCCAGCGCGTGCCGGGCGGAAAGCCTTCCCGCGCATCGCCTTTGGCCTCGTCGTAGACGTAGTCACAGACCGGGCAGCGGTAGGCGGCCATCACGCCAGAGCCCCTTGGGCAGCGCCGTAGCGGGCCAGCAGCCGCTCGCGTTTGCGCGGCTGCAGGTTGACCCGGGTGATGTCGCCGTCGTAGTGCGCCAGCACCCGCCGGTCCATCACCTTGCGCCACAGCGGCGGGAAGTAGGTGAGCGTGATCATCGACGCGTACCCGCTGGGCAGGTTGGGCGAGCCCGCCATGCTGCGCAGCGTCTGGTAGCGCCGCGTCGGATTGGCGTGGTGGTCGCTGTGCCGCTGCAGGTGGTACAGGAACAGGTTGGTGACCACGTGGTCGGAGTTCCAGCTGTGCTCCGGCGCGCAGCGCTCGTAGCGGCCGTTCGCGTTGCGCTGCCGCAGCAGGCCGTAGTGCTCGAGGTAGTTGACCGCCTCCAGCAGCCCGAACCCGAAGACGGCCTGGACGATCATGAACACGATCAGCGCCGGGCCGAAGGCCGCGATCAGCGCGCCCCACAACACCACCGACATCAGCCACGCGTTGAGCACGTCGTTGGCCAGGTACGTCCTGGGGTTCCAGGGGTTCTTGCCCAGCCGTCGCAGCCGCTGCGCCTCCAGCCGCAGCGCGGAGCGCAGGCTGCCGAACACGCTGCGCGGCAGGAACTCCCAGAAGGTCTCGCCGAAGCGCGCCGACGCCGGGTCCTCCGGGGTCGAGACGCGCACGTGGTGGCCGCGGTTGTGCTCGATGTAGAAGTGGCCGTACCACGACTGCGCCAACGTGATCTTGGACAGCCACCGCTCCAGCGACTCCTTCTTGTGCCCCATCTCGTGCGCGGTGTTGATGCCCACCCCGCCGAGGACACCGACCGACAGCGCCAGGCCCAGCTTCCCCGCCCAGCCCAGGCCGCCGTCGGGCCCGGTGTCGAAGCCGAGCCAGCTCAGGTTGGGCGCGGTGAACAGGTAGGCGCCCAGCACGACGCTGGCGTACTGGAACGGGATGTAGGCGTAGGTGCAGTAGCGGTAGTACTTGTCGTTCTCCAGCCGCTCCATCACCTCGTCGGGCGGGTTCTGCCCGTCGGGCCCGAAGCGCAGGTCCAGCAGCGGCAGCAGGACGTACACCAGGATCGGCCCGATCCACAGCGGCACCTGCGCGGCGGCGTGCCAGCCGAGCCGGTTGGCCGCCCACACGATCGGCAGCATCGCGAACAGCGCCGTCGGGGCGATCAGTCCCATCAGCCACAGGTGGCGCTTCTTGTCGCGCCAGACCGGCGCCCCGGCCTCCCGGCCCGGTTGGGGGCTGAGTGTGGTCATATGCCGAACCTCCTCTGTGCGTCAGGCCACGTTGAGGTTGGACATTACGACACTTTACGTCTCGTGTCTAGACATATGACATCGTTTTGTAAACGAATCAGGGCACCGGGTCCGCCTCCGGGGCGTCCCGGGCGGGCACGCTCGGCGCCGGGCCGCCGGCGCTCCGGCGCCCCTGCACCGAGTTCCGGCACCCGTAGCCCACGTAGATCGCGGTCCCCACCACCAGCCAGACGGCGAACCGCACCCAGGTCAGGGCGGTCAGGTTGACCATCAGCCACACGCACGCGCAGATCGAGGCGATCGGCAGCACCGGCACCCACGGCGCGCGGAATCCGCGCTTCAGGTCCGGGCGGGTCCGGCGGAGCACCATCACGCCCGCCGACACCAGGACGAACGCGAACAGCGTCCCGACGTTCACCATCTCCTCGAGCTTGGCGATCGGGAACACCGCCGCCGTCAGCGCGACAACCAGCGCGACGAGCACCGTGATCCGCACCGGGGTGCCCCGCGGCCCGGTCTTTGCCAGCGAGCGCGGCAACAGCCCGTCGCGCGCCATCGCGAACAGCACCCGGCACTGCCCGAGCATCAGCACCATCACCACGGTGGTCAGCCCGGCCAGCGCCCCGATGGCGATGATTTTGCTGGCCCAGTGGATCCCGTTGGCGGTGAACGCCGTCGCCAGGTTCGCCTGCTTTCCCCCGGGCGACGTGCGCAGCCGGGTGTAGGGCACCATGCCGGACAGCACGACGGCGACCGCGACGTAGAGCAGGGTCACGATCGCCAGCGACGCGAGGATTCCCCGCGGGACGTCGCGCTGGGGCTTCTTGGTCTCCTCGGCCATGGTGGCGACGATGTCGAACCCGATGAACGCGAAGAACACGATCGACGCCCCCGCCAGCACGCCGTAGAGGCCGTAGTGGCTGCCGTGCGCCCCGGTCAGCAGCGACAGCACCGACTGGTTGACGCCCGTGGCGTCGTGCCCGGCCTCCGGGGGCGGGATGAACGGCGAGTAGTTGGAGCGCTTGATGTAGAAGGCGCCGACGACCACGACCAGCACCACCACCGACACCTTGATGGCGGTGATCGCCGCCGAAAACCGCGACGACAGTTTGGTTCCCAGCGCGATGAGGGTCGCCACCACCCCGACGATGACCAGCGCGCCCCAGTCGAGCCGCACCGACCCGAGTTGGACCGTGCCGCCGGCGAACCCGAACACCGAACCCAGGTAGCTCGACCAGCCCTTGGACACCACCGCGGCGCCGATCGCCAGCTCCAGCAGCAGGTTCCAGCCGATGATCCACGCGAGGAACTCCCCGAACGTGGCATAGGAGAACGTGTACGCGCTGCCCGCCACCGGCAGCGTCGAGGCGAATTCGGCGTAGCACAGGGCCGCCAGCGCGCAGGTGACCGCCGCGATCACGAACGAGATCCAGATCGCCGGCCCGGTGATGTCGCCCGCGGTGGATGCGGTGACGGTGAAGATGCCGGCGCCGATCACCACCGCCACGCCGAACACGACCAGGTCCCACCAGGTCAGCTCCTTGCGCAGCCGGGTTTCCGGCTCGTCGGTGTCGGCGATCGATTGTTCGACCGACTTCGTGCGCCATCGATTGGCCATCCGCGCGCCTTCCTTGCGTTTCACCGGCCTTTTGCGGGCCTGTCGGGCCCCGTAGGTCCGCACAGTACTGGGTAGTCTGCGAACATGCCGGGTAGCGGGGGGAACGCGCGCAGCCACGCGGTGGTCATCGGGGGAAGCATCGCGGGTCTGTGCGCCGCGCGGGTGCTCTCGGACCACTACGCGCAGGTGACCGTCTACGAGCGGGACGAGTTGCCCAGCGCCCCGGCGCACCGCGCGGCGGTTCCCCAGGACCGGCACCTGCACATGCTGATGGCCCGGGGCGCCGTGGAGTTCGAGGGCCTGTTTCCGGGACTGCTGGCCGACATGGTGGCCGCCGGGGTGCCCATGCTGGAGAACCGGCCCGACTGCATCCACCTCGGCGCCGCGGGCCACGTCCTCGGGACCGGGCACACGCTGCGCGACGAGTTCACCGCCTACGTGCCCAGCCGCCCCCACCTGGAATGGCAGGTGCGCCGGCGGGTCGAGCAAATCGGCAACGTCGAGATCGTGCGGCGGTCGGTCTTCGAGCCGCGGTTCGACCGCGCGCGCCGGCGGGTGACCGGGGTGCTGCTGAACCCGAAGGACCGGGGCGAGCCGGAGTTCGTGCCGGCCGATCTCGTCGTCGATGCCGCCGGCCGCGGCACCCGGCTTCCGGTGTGGTTGGCGCAGTGGGGATTCGAACGACCGGTCGAGAAAACGATCGACATCGGCATCAACTACGCCACCCACCGGTTCCGCATGCCCGAGGGTTTGATCCGGGAGAAGGTGGTGGTCGCCGGCGCATCGCACGACCGGTCGCTGGGCCTGGGCATGCTTTTTCACGAGGACGGCACCTGGGTGCTGACAACGTTCGGGGTGGCCGGCGCCAGGCCGCCCGCGACGTTCCCGGAGATGCTCGCGCTGGCCGACGAGCTGCTGCCCGCACATATCACCGCCGCGCTGGCGCGGGCGGAACCCGTCGGCGAGCCGGCCTATCACGCGTTCCCCGCCAGCAAGTGGCGCCGCTACCACAAGCTTCGCCGCTTCCCGGCCGGCATCGTCCCCTTCGGCGACGCCGTCGCCAGCTTCAACCCCACCTTCGGCCAGGGCATGACGATGACGTCGCTGCAGGCCGGCCACCTGAGCCGGGCGTTGCGATCGCCCGGGAAAGACGTTGCCCGACAACTGAACCGGGCCACCGCAAAGACGACCTACCCGGTGTGGATGATGAACGCGATCGGTGACATCACCTTCCACCACGCCGCCCCCCGCGGCCCCGTCCCCCGGTGGTGGCGGCCGTCCGGCGCGCTGTTCGACCAATTCCTCGGCGCCGCCGAGACCGAACCCGTTCTGGCCGAATGGTTTTTGCGCCGGTTTTCGCTGCTGGACAGCCTCTACATGGTGCCGCCGCCGCGGATAATCGGCCGCGCCATGGCCCACAACATGCGGTTGTGGCTGGGCGAGCGCCGCGCCGGCGGGCGCCCGGCCCTCACAGCCCTACGGTCGCCCTGAACAGCTTGGCGGGCTCGGCCGCCACCAGCCGGATGGGCCCGTCGTCGGCGGCCACCCACGCGGCCATCCCGCGTTCCAGCGTGAGCGACCCGGACTTGGCGTGCACCGTCGTGCAACCCTCGGCGCACAACAGGATCTGCGGACCCTCGTGGTTGCACGACGCGTCGACCTCGTGGCCGAGGTATTCGCCCTCGAGCGAGAGCAGCGCGACCGCGAACTCCTCGGTCGGCGTCTCGTAGATCTGGCCGAACCCCTCGCGGCGGACGTGGGGCCGCAGCCGCTCCTCGGTGGTGGGTGCGAAGTCCAGCACCCGCAGCAGCTCGGGCACGTCGACGTGCTTGGGGGTGAGCCCGCCGCGTAACACGTTGTCGGAGTTGGCCATGACCTCCAGCGCGAAGCCGCGCAGGTAGGTGTGCAGGTTGCCGGCCGACACGAAGATGGCCTCGCCCGGGGCCAGGGTGATGCGGTTGAGCAGCAACGCGGCCAGCACCCCGGCGTCGCCGGGGTAGCGTTCGCCGAGTTCCAGCACCGTCTTGGCCTCGGCCGCGAATTCCGTTGCGCCGGAGCTGACGTAGGCGATGGCGCCGTCCAGCACGGCGGGCACCAGCACGTCGATGTCGGGCTGCGGCGCGGTGATCCAGGTGGTGAACAGCGCGCGCAGGCCGTCGGCGTCGGACTGGTCGTTCAGCAGGTCGATGTAGGGGTCGAGGTCGGAGACCGCCAGCGCCCGCAGCAGCTCGACGGTCCGGGACACCTGCCGGAACCCGGCCAGCGCCTCGAACGGCTGCAGCGCCACCAACAACTCGGGCTTGTGCGAGGTGTCGCGGTAGTTGCGCACCGGCGAGGTCACCGGAATGCCCAGCCGCTCCTCGCGCAGGTAACCCTCGACCGCCTGCTCGGCGCTGGGGTGCGCTTGCAGCGACAGGGGTTCGTCGGCGGCCAGCACCTTCACCAGAAACGGCAGCACGTCGCCGAACCGGGCCCGCGACCCCGGGCCCAGCTGCCCCTCGGGGTCGTCGACCAGGGCCTGCAGCAGCGACAGTTCACCCTTGTCGGTTTCCAGCCACGCCGGGTCGCCGGGGTGCGCGCCGAACCACAGCTCGGCCTCCGGATGAGCGGCCGGAACCGGGCGCCCGGTGAATTCCGCCAGGGCGGTCCGAGATCCCCAGGCGTACGTCCGCAACGCCCCCCGAAGAAGTTCCACTTGTGTCTCTATCCCCGCACCAGTCGCGTGTAAACCGCGGCCATCTCCAGCCGGACGGCCAATACTGCCAGTTGTTGCTCGGCGCTGATGGGACCCCCCAGCGCCGGCGAAACCTCGGAGCCCGCCGAGCCGCCGGGCCCGTCGGGCACGTCCTCGGCCGCCAGCAGGTACACGTCGTCGAGCCCGGCGGTCCGGGCGGCGACCACCGTCTGCTCGTCGGCCAGCGTCAGCGCCAGCACCCGCAGCCGATCGGGCGGCGGCCCGTCGATCTGCTCGTCGTGGAAGAGGGCGTCGGTCGCAGACGCGGCGCGGCCGGACCCCGCCGCCGCGCGCAGCGCGACGACCGCGTCCGCCAGCCCGGTGGCCGCGACCACCTCGTGCGCCAGCCGCAGCAGCACCGAACTGCCGTGGCGGGCCAGCGCCAGCGTCGCGGCGCAGTCTCCGGCCAGCGCCACCCGGCGACCGGCCGTGCGCGCGGCGATCGTCTTGGCCGGGTTGGTGAACAGCTCGCGGCCGGCGCTGTTGCGCAGCGCCTCGGCGTCCAGCTCGTCGGCGAGGCGGCCCAGGTCCTGTTGGCCCGGCCGCGGGTCGACGGCGTGCAGGACGGCCAGCCCGGCGGCGAGGTAGCGGGTCAACCCGAACTCGTCGGGAACCCAGACCCGCGGCTCGAGGACCGCGGCGCGCCCCGCCGAACAGTCGCGCAGCGGCCCCTCGTACGGCGCCGCCACCACCACCCGCGCGCCGCGTCGCACCCCGGTCGCGGCGGCGGAGACCAGCGCCGGGTCGCCGGGGTCGTCGCCCGCGACGACCAGCACGTCGAGCGGGCCGATCCACGGCGGCGCCTCCCCGACGACGGCGATCGGCGCGGAGGCCTGCCCGCCCAGCGTCGCGGCCAGCATGGCCCCGGCGGTACCGGCGGTCCCGCGGCCGGCCACCCAGACCACGCTGCGAGCGCGGTCTTCGGCCCGCACCGGATCCAGCGCCCCCTCGGCGGCCGCGCCGGCGATCGCGCGCACCTGCGCGCCCGCCGACGACGCCGCCCGCAGCAGGCCCTCGGTGTCGGCGGCGAGCAGACCCTGGGGGTCTTCCAGGTCGATCGACCGCGTCGCGTTCACGGCCCGACCCCGTCGATCGCGGCGATTTCGGTGCTGACGTGGGTGACCACCGCGTCGACGTCCTCGGCGGTGCGGCCCTCCACGTTGAGCCGCAGCAACGGCTCGGTGTTCGAGCTGCGCAGGTTGAACCAGCTGCCATCGCCCAAATCGACCGTCACCCCGTCCAGGTGATCGATGGAGTGAATGCGGGTGCCGAACGACTTCAGCACCGCGTCAACACAATAGGGCGCATCGGCCACCGTGAAATTGATCTCGCCCGACGACTCGTAGCGCTGGTAGTCCGCGGTCAGCTCCGAAAGCGGCCGGTCCTGCTCGCCGAGGGCGGCCAGCACGTACAGCGCCGCCAGCATCCCGGAGTCGGCGCCCCAGAAATCGCGGAAGTAGTAGTGCGCCGAGTGCTCGCCGCCGAAGATCGCCCCGGTGTCGGCCATCAGCCCCTTGATATAGGAATGGCCGACGCGCGACCGCAGCGGCGTGCCGCCGCGCTCGATGACCAGTTCGGGGACCGCGCGGGAGGTGATCACGTTGTGGATGATCGTGGCGCCGATCTCACGGCCCAGCTCGCGGGCCGCCACCAAACTGGTCACCGTCGACGGCGACACCACCCGCCCGCCTTCGTCGACCACGAAGCACCGGTCCGCGTCCCCGTCGAAGGCCAGCCCGATATCGGCGCCGCTGTCACGCACGAACGCCTGCAGGTCCACCAGGTTGGCCGGGTCGAGCGGGTTGGCCTCGTGGTTGGGGAACGACCCGTCGAGCTCGAAATACAGCGGCAACAAGGTGATCGAGTCGATCGCGCCGAGCACGGCCGGGGCGGTGTGGCCGGCCATGCCGTTGCCGGCGTCCACGGCCACCCGCAGGGGGCGCAGCCCGGAGGTGTCCACCAGCGACCGCAGGAACTCCCCGTAGTCGGCCAGCACGTCGCGGTCGGTGACGGTTCCGGCCGGCCCGCCATGGGCGGTCACGCCGGCGATCACGTCCTCGGCGATGACGCCGAGTCCGCTGTCGGCGCCCACCGGCTTGGCCCCGGCCCGGCACAGCTTGATGCCGTTGTAGGCCGCCGGGTTGTGGCTGGCGGTGAACATCGCGCCGGGGCAGTCCAGCAGCCCGGACGCGAAGTACAGCTGGTCGGTGGACGCCAGCCCGATCCGCACCACGTCCAGGCCCTGGCCCGTCACCCCGCCGCCGAAAGCGGCGGCCAGCGCGGGCGAACTGTCCCGCATGTCATGGCCGATCGCCACCCGCCGGGCACCCTCGCCACGCATCAGCCGGGCGAACGCGGCCCCGAGATCGCCGACCAACGGCTCGTCGATCTCCTCGCCGACGAGCCCGCGCACGTCGTATGCCTTGACGACGCGACGGACGGTCGCGGCCGACCGGGACATGCGAAACTCCTGACGCCTGGTAATGCCGGCGTATTGCCGGGGCTCTTGGCGCCAGCCTATCGGCCCCGGCAGCACCCGGGGCGCGCAAGCCGGGACTGGGCCCGGACTATTCAGTGGGGTCGGGCAGCACCCGCAGGTGCCCGCGGCGGCGCCCGGAGCGGCGCTCCGGCGGGGCAAGCAGACCGCTGCTCGGCGCGGTGGCGTGGACGCCGGCGTGCTGGAGCGCGCCGTCGGCGCCCGGCGCCGGGGCGAAGCCGTTCGGCGGCGCGGCGCCGGCCCCGGCGCGCGGGCGCCCCTCGCGCACGGCGTCGGCCAGGGCGACCAGGTCGTCCTCGTCGGGGTGGGGGGGCTCAAAATTCAGCGGCCCGGCGTGGCGCACCAGGTCCCATCCGCGGGGGGCGGTGATCCGGCCGGCGTGGCCGACGCACAGGTCCCACGAATGCGGTTCGCGGGCGGTGGCGAGCGGGCCGACGACGGCCGTCGAGTCCGAGTAGACGAACGTCAAGGTCGCCACGGCATAGTGCGGACACCCGGGCCGGCAACAGCGACGGGGAACGTTCACGTCGCAAAGGCTATCGTGCAAAAACGCCCCGGAAGCGCCGGACACGCGCAACCGGCGGACCCACGATGTGCAACCGTTACCATCGGCGCGTGGGCGATATGCGCGGTTCCCCGCAAAGCGGTCGGTCCCGGCGCCGATCGGCTTCCTACCGGGCCTCCCGGCGCGGACGCGACATGCGCGGCCCGCTGCTGCCACCGAGCGTGCCCGGCTGGCGCACCCGCGCCGAGCGGTTCGACATGGCGGTGCTGGAGGCCTACGAGCCCATCGAGCGCCGCTGGCACGAGCGGGTGTCCGAGCTCGACGTGGCCGTCGACGAAATCCCCCGCATCGCCGCCAAGGACCCCGACAGCGTGCAGTGGCCGCCCGAGGTCATCGCCGACGGTCCGATCGCGCTCGCCCGGCTGATCCCGGCCGGCGTCGACGTTCGCGGCAACGCCACGCGGGCGCGAATCGTCTTGTTCCGCAAGCCGATCGAGAGACGGGCCAAGGACACCGTCGAACTCGACGAGTTGTTGCACGAGATCCTGGTGGCCCAGGTGGCCGTGTACTTGGACGTCGAACCCGAGGTCATCGACCCCACGATCGACGACGAATGACCCGGCGGTGCGCGCAGCCGCGCCGCGGTCAGATGATGCCGCGCTTGAGGCGGCGGCGCTCGCGTTCGGACAGGCCGCCCCAGATGCCGAACCGCTCGTCGTGCGCCAGGGCGTACTCGAGGCACTCATGGCGCACCTCGCACCCCAGGCAGATCTTCTTGGCCTCGCGGGTGGAGCCGCCCTTTTCCGGGAAGAAGGCCTCGGGGTCCGTCTGCGCGCACAGGGCGCGGTCCTGCCACTGGTCGGGCGTCGGCAGGGGCAGGGGCTCGGGCTCGAAAGCGACTGGGGCGTCGGGAACCACGGTCAGGTGCGGACGGACGGTCGCCGCCGGCGCCGGGCCGATGGTGGTGTGCGGTGTGCCTGTCATAACGCCCCGAAGGTGCTCATAAGACATGCTTCGTCCGCCTCCTCAGCTTGATTTGAGAGAGTTGATGAATTCCCACTGTTCTGATGTACAGACAATTCGAACAAGTGATCGAATCTCGGTCTGCGACACCGGAACCGGCCGGCCAACCGGGAAATGACACTGTTGTGATTAGACACTTGTTGACCTGCTTGGTCAAGCGTTATGGAGCATTTCCATACCATCTCGTTACGAATTTTCGGCGTTTCTGTTGTCTCGGGCCCCCGGCGTGTCGATCACAATCCGTTTTACGGACCGTTTTAGTGGCCGTTTTCGTGGCCGTTTTAGCGGCCGAAACAGCCGCCGCCGCAGGGCAGTACTGTCGAGCCCTGTGAAGGTCAAGTGAAGGTCACCGTTCTGGTGGGTGGGGTGGGCGGCGCCCGCTTCCTGCTGGGGGTTCAACAGTTGCTCGGGCTCGGTCAGTTCCGCAACGAACAGGGCCCGGATGCCGAACGCCACGAACTCACCGCGGTCGTCAACGTCGGCGACGACGCCTGGATCCATGGGTTGCGTGTCTGTCCGGATCTGGACACCTGCATGTACACCTTAGGTGGAGGCGTCGACCCGGAGCGAGGGTGGGGTCACCGCGACGAAAGCTGGCATGCCAGGGAGGAATTGGCGCGCTACGGCGTGCAGCCGGACTGGTTTCAGCTGGGTGACCGCGACCTGGCCACCCATTTGGTGCGCACCCAGATGCTCAACGCCGGCTACCCGCTGTCACAGATCACCATCGCGCTGTGCGACCGCTGGCGGCCGGACGCGCGGCTGCTGCCCGCCACCGACGACCGCTGCGAGACCCACGTGGTGATCACCGATCCCGACGACGGCGGCCGGCGGGCGATCCACTTCCAGGAGTGGTGGGTGCGCTACCGGGCCCAGGTGCCCACGCACAGCTTCGCGTTCGTCGGCGCCGAAAAGGCCAACGCCACAGCCGAAGCGGTGACCGCCATCGCCGACGCCGACGTCATCCTGCTGGCCCCGTCCAACCCGGTGGTGAGCGTCGGCGCCATCCTCGCCGTCCCCGGCATCCGCGGCGCGCTGCGGTCCGCCGGGGCACCGGTCGTCGGCTATTCGCCGATCATCGGCGGAAAGCCGTTGCGCGGCATGGCCGATGCCTGCCTGTCCGTCATCGGCGTCGAGTCCACCGCGGAGGCCGTCGGCCGGCACTACGGGGCGCGCAAGGCCACCGGGATCCTGGACTGCTGGCTGATCCACGAGGGGGACCGGGCCGAGGTCGAGGGGGTCGATGTGCGCGCGGTGCCGCTGTTGATGAGCGACCCCAAGGCGACGGCCGAGATGGTCGGCGCGGGGCTGGAGTCGGCGGGCCTGGCGCTGTGACCGAACACGGCGCGGCAGCCGCCATCGAGATCCTGCCGGTGCCGGGGCTCCCCGAGTTCCGCCCCGGCGACGACCTGGGCGCCGCCGTCGCCGCGGCCGCGCCGTGGCTGTCCGACGGCGACGTCGTGGTGGTGACCAGCAAGGTGGTGTCCAAGTGCGAGGGGCGCCTGGTGCCGGCTCCCCGGGATGCCGAGGAGCGGGATCGGCTGCGCCGCAAGCTCGTCGACGCCGAGGCGGTGCGCGTGCTGGCGCGCAAGGGCCAGACCTTGATCACCGAGAACCGGCTCGGCCTGGTGCAGGCCGCCGCGGGGGTGGACGGATCCAACGTCGGGCGCGACGAGCTGGCGCTGCTACCGCTCGACCCCGACGCCAGCGCCGCGGCCCTGCGCGCCGCGCTGCGCGAGCGGCTGGGCGTCGACGTCGCCGTGGTCGTCACCGACACGATGGGCCGCGCCTGGCGCAACGGCCAGATCGACGCGGCGGTCGGCGCGGCCGGTCTTCGTGTGCTGCACAACTATTCCGGCGCCGTCGACGCGCACGGCAACGAGCTGATCGTCACCGAGGTCGCGGTCGCCGACGAGGTCGCCGCGGCCGCCGATCTGGTCAAGGGCAAGCTGACCGCGATGCCGGTGGCCGTGGTGCGCGGCCTGCCCGGGCAGGTGGTGACCGACGACGGTACGACCGCCCGCCGGCTGTTGCGCCCGGGCACCGAAGACCTGTTCTGGCTCGGCACCGCCGAGGCCCTCGACATGGGGCGCCGGCAGGCCCAGCTGCTGCGCCGGTCGGTGCGCCGCTTCAGCGACGAGCCGGTGGCGCCGGAGCTGATCGAGGCCGCCGTCGCCGAGGCCCTCACCGCGCCCGCCCCCCACCACACCCGGCCGGTGCGGTTCGTGTGGCTGCGGACCCGCCCCACGCGGAAGCGGCTGCTGGACAAGATGGCCGAGCGATGGCGCGCGGATCTGGCCGGCGACGGCCGGCCCGCCGACTCGATCGAGCGCCGGGTGGCACGCGGCCAGATCCTCTACGACGCCCCCGAAGTGGTGGTCCCGTTCCTAGTCCCCGAGGGCGCCCACGCCTACCCCGACGCGAGGCGCACCGACGCGGAGCACGCCATGTTCACGGTCGCGGTGGGGGCGGCCGTGCAGGCGCTGCTGGTCGCGCTCGCGGTGCGGGGGCTGGGCAGCTGCTGGATCGGCTCGACGATCTTCGCCGCCGACGTGGTGCGCGACGAGCTCGAGTTGCCCGCGGACTGGGAGCCGTTGGGCGCCATCGCGATCGGTTACGCCTCGGAGCCGCCCGGGCCACGCAGCCCCGTCGACGCCGGCGATCTGCTGATCCGCAAGTGAGCCGCCCCGGAAGGGGATACTGAAGCCCATGCGATTCGCGGGCAAGGCGGCGGCGTCGGCCGACAAGGTCCGCGGCGGCTACTACACGCCCGCGCCCGTCGCCCGGTTCCTGGCGCGCTGGGTGGGGCGGGCCGGTCCCCGGATCGTCGAACCGTCCTGCGGCGACGGTGCCATCCTGCGCGAGCTGGCCGGGCCCGGCGGCGAGGTGCGCGGCGTGGAACTGGTCGCGGACGAGGCGGCCAAGGCGGCCGCGTTCGCGCGGGTGGACACCGCGAACCTGTTCACCTGGCTCGCCGGCACCGAGCCCGGCGGCTGGGACGGGGTGGCCGGCAACCCGCCCTACATCCGCTTCGGCAACTGGGCGGCCGAGCAGCGCGACCCGGCCCTGGAATTCCTGCGCCGCGAGGGCCTGCGGCCCAGCAGGCTGACCAACGCGTGGGTGCCCTTCGTCGTCGCGAGCACCGTGCTGGTGCGCGACGGCGGACGGGTGGGCCTGGTGCTGCCGGCCGAGTTGCTCCAGGTCGGCTACGCCGCCCAGTTGCGCGACTACCTGCTCAGCCGCTTCACCGACATCACGCTGCTGACGTTCGAACGGTTGGTGTTCGACGGCGTGCTGCAGGAGGTGGTGCTGTTCTGCGGCGTGACCGGCCCGGGCCCGGCCCGCATCCGCACCGTCCACCTCGAGGACGCCGCCGCGCTGGCGCGCACCGACCTCGACGTGCAACGGCTCCCC
Organism: Mycobacterium alsense; assembly: GCF_002086635.1. GTDB lineage: Bacteria > Actinomycetota > Actinomycetes > Mycobacteriales > Mycobacteriaceae > Mycobacterium > Mycobacterium alsense. Next base: position 61,544 of record NZ_MVHD01000023.1, read on the forward strand.
TTCGCGCCGGCGCTCCTGCACGAAAACGAGAAGTGGACCAAGTACTTCCTCGACCCCGCCGCGATCCGGCTGCTGCGCTCCCTCAAGGGATCGCCGGCGCTGACCCGCCTCGGGGCCGTCGCCGGGGTGGACGTGGGCGTCGTGACGGGGCGCAACAGCTTCTTCACCTTCACCGACGCGCAGGCCCGACAGCTCGGGCTGCGGGCCCACTGCGTCCCGCTCGTCTCGCGCAGCGCCCAGCTGTCCGGCCTGGTCTACGACACCGACTGCCGGGCAACCGATCTCGCCGCCGGCCACCGCACCTGGCTGCTCGACGCGCCGGCCGAGCCCGCCGACGCCGCCCTGGCCGCGCACATCGCGGCCGGCGAGGCCGCCGGCGTGCACCGCGGCTACAAGTGCTCAATCCGCACGCCGTGGTGGACCACCCCGTCGGTGTGGGTGCCCGACCTGTTCCTGCTGCGCCAGATCCACCGGGCGCCGCGGCTGACCGTCAACGCCGCCGCGGCGACGAGCACCGACACCGTGCATCGGGTGCGGCTCGCGCCCGGCGTCGATGCGGCCGCGCTGGCCGCCGTGTTCCACAACAGCGTGACGTTCGCGTTCGCCGAGATCCTCGGCCGCAGCTACGGTGGGGGCATCTTGGAGCTGGAACCCCGCGAGGCCGAGCAGCTGCCCCTCCCCGCGCCGGCGCACGCCGGCGCCGAACTCGCCTGCGACGTCGACCTGTTGCTCAAGGCCGGCGAGATCGACAAGGCGCTCGACCTCGTCGACCGTCGGGTCCTGATCGACGGCCTGGGCCTGTCGCCCGAGCTGGTGTCGCACTGCCGCGCGGCCTTTGTCGCGCTGCGCGACCGCCGGGCAAGGCGCGGATCCCGTTGACGCTGCGGGATTCCGTGCTGGCATTGCTGGCCGGGTGGCGGGCCCCCGATCCGGCGCAGGACTCGCTGCGGCACGCCGTGCTGGCCTTCGTGCTCGCCCGCGAAGACGCCTGCCGCCGCGAGTGCGTCCCGGGCCACGTCACCGCCTCGGCGCTGGTGCTCGACGACGCGGGGTCGCGGACGCTGCTGACGCTGCACCGCCGCCTGGGCCGCTGGGTGCAGCTGGGCGGCCACTGCGACGAGGGTGACGCCGACGTCGTCGCGGCGGCGCTGCGCGAGGCCACCGAGGAGTCCGGCGTGGACGGCCTGCGCATCGACCCCGGGCTGGCGGCCGTGCACGTCCACCCCGTCACCTGCTCGCTGGGCGTGCCGACCCGCCACCTCGACCTGCAATTCGTCGCGCACGCCCCGGCCGGCGCGCGGATCGCGATCAGCGACGAGTCGGAGGACCTGCGCTGGTGGCCCGTCGACGCCTTGCCGGACGGCACCGATCACGCCCTGGCACATCTGGTTTCGCGCGCGGCCGGTCGGCGCAGGGGCCATACGGACCATACGGGCCAGTCGGGCTAGCGGGCCAGACGTTTCAGACGTCGGACGAGTAGCGGATCCCGCCGTCGGGAATGGCGACGCCCGGCCACACCCGGGCGCCGCGCAGCAACTCGCAACGGGCGCCGATGTCGGCGCCGTCGCCGATCACGCCGTCGCGGATCAGCGCCCGCGGGCCGATGCGGGCACCGAAGCCGATGATCGAGCGCTCGATCACGCTGCCGGCCTCGACCTTGACCCCGTCGAAGATCACCGCGCCGTCCAGCCGGACGCCCGGCCCGATCTCGGCGCCGCGCCCGACGACCGTGCCGCCGATCAGCACCGCCCCCGGGGACACGGCCGCCCCGTCGTGCACCAGCTGCTCGCCGCGGTGGCCGTGCAGCGCCGGGGACGGGGCGATGCCGCGCACCAGGTCCGCCGACCCGCGCACGAAGTCCTCGGGCGTGCCCATGTCGCGCCAATAGGTGGCGTCGACGTAACCGCACACCTTCACGTCGGTGTCCGACAGCAGGGCCGGGAACACCTCGCGCTCCACCGAGACCAGGCGGCCGCGCGGGATCCGGTCGATGACGTTGCGCTCGAAGACATAACAGCCGGCGTTGATCTGGTCGGTCGGCGGGTCCTGCGTCTTCTCGAGGAAGGCCACGACGCGGTCCGCTTCGTCGGTGGGCACGCAGCCGAACGCCCGCGGGTCGCCCACCCGCACCAGGTGCAGGGTGACGTCGGCGCGGTTGGCCCGGTGAAACTCGAGCAGCTGGCCCAGGTCGGCGCCGGACAGCACGTCGCCGTTGAAGACCATCACGGTGTCGTGGCGCAGGCGGTCGGCGACGTTGGCGATGCCGCCGCCCGTCCCCAGCGGTTCCGCCTCGGTCACGTAGTCGATCTGCAGGCCCAGCTTCGACCCGTCGCCGAACTCGGCCTCGAACACCTGGGCCTGATACGACGTGCTCAGCACGACGTGCTCGATGCCCGCCGCGGCGATCCGCGACAGCAGATGCGTCAGGAACGGCAGCCCGGCGGTGGGCAGCATCGGCTTGGGCGCCGACAGCGTCAGCGGCCGCAGCCGGGTGCCCTTGCCCCCGACGAGAACCACCGCGTCGACCTGGCGGCCTAACGACGAGCCGGCCACCTCAGCGCCGCCCCGTCGCCACGTTCCGCCGGCGGCTGCGCAGTGAGCTGCGCACCATCAGCCGGGAGCGCACCGCCAGCGACCCCCGCAGCGTCCAGCGCAGCGGCGCCCGCCACCAACCGGAATGCCGGTCGGCCAGGAAGGTGTAGGTGCTGCGGTGGTGCGCCGCCAGGTGGCTCGCCGGGTCGCCCCCGGTGGAATGGCCCTTGTGGTGCAGGACTTCCGCCGACGGCACGTAGACGCTCAGCCAGCCGGCCCTGCCCAGCCGGTCGCCGAGGTCGACGTCCTCCATGTACATGAAGTAGCGCTCGTCGAAACCGCCGACCTGGCCGAAGGCCGACCGGCGCACCAACAGGCACGATCCCGACAACCAACCCACCGGCCGTTCGCTGGGCTCGAGCCGGTCCTGGCGGTAGGCCGCCGTCCACGGGTTGGTTTTCCAGAACGGCCCGACCACCGCGTGCATGCCGCCGCGGATCAGGCTGGGCAGGTGGCGCGCCGACGGATACACCGACCCGTCGGGATCGCGGATGAGCGGGCCCAGCGCGCCGGCGCGCGGCCAGCGGGCGGCGGCGTCCAGCAGCGCGTCGATGCTGGCCGGTCCCCACTGCACGTCGGGGTTGGCCACGATCACCCAGTCGTGCTCCTGGTCGAGCTGGGCGATCGCGCGGTTCACCGCGGTCCCGTAGCCGAGGTTGGCGCCGGTGTCGAAGAGCCGCACGTTCGGGTAGCGCTCGACGGCCGCCTGCGGGGTGCCGTCGGTGGATCCGTTGTCCGCCAGGACCACGCTGACCGGGCGCTCGGTGGCCAGCGACAGGGAGGCCAAAAACCTCTCCAGGTGCGGGCCCGGCGAATAGGTCACGGTCACGACCGGCAGGACGTCAGTCACGCGTAGAGGGTACCGGTCGTTGCTCGCTCGGCGACGCGGCCAGCGCCGCGACAAGCGCAGGGCGCCAGGGCCTTAACGGCGTCAGGCCCGCCGCGGCGGACTCCCGGCTGCCCAGGGCGGAGTACGTCGGACGCGGCGCCGGCCGCGGAAATTCGTCGGTGCGCACCGGGCGCACCCGCGCCGGGTCGGCGCCGCATTCCTCGAACACCGCGCGCGCCTGCTCGAAGCGGGAGACCGCGCCCTCGTTGGCGGCGTGCAGGATGGGCCCGGGGACGCGGTCGTCGACGACCTGCAGCAGCGCGACGGCCAGGTCCCCGACGTAGGTCGGTGACCCGGTCTGGTCGTCGACCACGGTCACCGGGCCGTCGCCCGCGGCCAGCCGGCGCATCACGGCGACGAAGTCCTTGCCGGTTGCGCCGGTGTAGAGCCAGGCGGTCCGGACGACGACCCCTTGCGCGGCGTCCGGCAGCGCCGCGAGCACGGCCCGCTCGCCGGCGAGCTTGGACAGCGCGTACACCCCCCGCGCGTCGGGTTCGTCGCTGGGCTCGTACGGGCGCGGCGGGTCGGCGGCCGGCTCGCCGGTGAACATGTAGTCGGTGGAGACGTGGATCAGCCGGGCGCCGGCGCGCGCGCAGGCGCGGGCGAGATGTTCGGGTCCGGTGGCGTTGACCGCATACGCCCGGGCTTCGTCGCTCTCGGCGCCGTCGACATTGGTGTAGGCCGCGCAGTTGATCACCACGTCGCCGGCTCGGATGGTCCGTTCGGCGATGGCGGGGTCGGTGATGTCCCATTGCGACGACGTCAGCGCCAGCACATCGCGCCCCTGGGAGGTGGCCAGCGCCGCCAGGCAACTGCCCAGTTGTCCCCCGGCGCCGGTGATCACGAGCCGTGCTGACCTGGTCGACATGGGGACGAGTCTCGCACGGTCATGTCACGCCTTGGGCACACCGGGGTCGGCTAACCGCGAAGCCGCTGTGTCACAAGTAACCTAGTGTGATGCCTGTGCAACGTGTGGTTCGTGTGGTCGCGGCTGTGCTGACCCTGACCGTGGTCCTCGGTACCGGGCTCGCCTGGAGCAACGTGCGGGGCTTCGAGGACGGCATCTTCCACATGTCCGCACCGTCGCTGGGCAAGGGCGGCAACGACGGCGCGATCGACATCCTGCTGGTCGGCCTGGACAGCCGGACCGACGCGCACGGGAACCCGTTGTCGCAGGAGGAGCTGGAGACCCTGCGCGCCGGCGACGAGGAGGCGACCAACACCGACACGATCATCCTGATCCGCATCCCGAACAACGGGAAGTCGGCGACCGCGATCTCGATCCCGCGCGACTCCTACGTCCAGGCCCCGGGACTGGGCAAGACGAAGATCAACGGCGTCTACGGCCAGACCCGGGAGGCCAAGCGGGCCAGCCTCGTCCAGGCCGGCGACTCGGCCCGGAACGCGGCCGCCCAGGGCACCGAGGCCGGGCGCGAGGCCCTGATCAAGACCGTCGCCGACCTCACCGGCGTCACCGTCGACCACTACGCCGAGATCGGGCTGCTTGGGTTCGCTCTGATCACCGACGCGCTCGGCGGCGTCGACGTCTGCCTCAAAGAGCCGGTGTACGAACCGCTTTCGGGTGCCGACTTCCCGGCCGGCAAGCAGCGCCTGGACGGCCCGCAGGCGCTCAGCTTCGTGCGCCAGCGCCACGACCTGCCGCGCGGCGACCTGGACCGGGTGGTGCGCCAACAGGTGGTGATGGCCTCGCTGGCCCACCGGGTCATCTCGGGCCAGACGCTGTCCAGCCCCGCCACGCTGAGACGGCTGCAGTCCGCCGTGCAGCGCTCGGTGGTGATCTCCTCGGGTTGGGACGTCATGGATTTCGTCCAGCAGATGCAGAAGCTGGCCGGCGGTAACGTCGCCTTCGCCACCATCCCGGTGCTCGACGGGGCCGGCTGGAGCGACGACGGCATGCAGAGCGTGGTGCGGGTGGACCCCCACCAGGTCCAGGACTGGGTCGCGGGCCTGCTGCACGAGCAGGCCGAGGGCAAGACCGAGGAACTGGCCTACACGCCGGCCAAGACCACCGCCGACGTGTTCAACGACACCGACATCAACGGGCTGGCCGCCGCGGTGTCGGATGTGTTGGCCGCCAAGGGCTTTGCATCCGGCACCGTCGGCAACAACGAGGGTGGCCACGTGAAGGGCAGCCAGGTGCGGGCCGCCAAGACCGACGACCTGGGCGCCCAGGAGATCTCCAAGGAGCTGGGCGGGTTGCCCGTCGTCGCCGACTCGTCGATCCCGGCCGGATCGGTGCGCGTGGTGCTGGCCAACGACTACACCGGGCCGGGCTCCGGGCTGTCCGGCGGCGGGTCGCCGGTGTCCGCCCGGTTGTCCAACGCCGGCACCTTTGCAGCCCAGGGCGCCGATCCCAACGTGCCGGCGCCCTCGCCGATCCTGACCGCCGGGTCCGACAAGCCGGAGTGCATAAACTAGTCCCCCGGTGCACGAATCGATGACGCTGACTAACCTTTCCGAGGCTGTCCTTCCTCCCATGCTGCGGACCGACGCCGTCGGCCCGCGCATCACCTACTACGACGATGCGACCGGCGAGCGCATCGAACTATCCGCCGCCACGCTGGCCAACTGGGCCGCCAAGACCGGCAACCTGCTGCGCGACGAGCTGGGCGCCGGGCCGGCCAGCCGGGTCGCGATCCTGCTCCCCGCGCACTGGCAGACGGCGGCGGTCCTGTTCGGGGTGTGGTGGATCGGCGCCGAGGCGGTGCTGGACGGCCAGGCCGACCTGGCGCTGTGCACGGCCGACCGGTTGGACGAGGCCGACGGCACGGGCGCCGGTGAGGTGGCCGTGCTGTCGCTGGACCCGTTCGGCCGGCCGGCACCCGACCTGCCGATCGGCGTCACCGACTACGCCACCGCGGTGCGGGTGCACGGCGACCAGATCGTCCCCGAACGCCACCCGGGGCCCGCGCTGGCCGGGCGATCGGTCGAGCGGGTGCTATCCGACTGCGAGAAGTCCTCGGCGGCAAAGGGTTTGACGCCCGGCGATCGGGTGCTCTCCAGCGCGGCGTGGGCCGGGCCCGACGAGCTGGTGGACGGGCTACTGGCGATCCTGGCCGCCGGCGCGTCGCTGGTGCAGGTGGCCAACCCCGATCCCGACGCGCTGCGGCGGCGGATCGAGACCGAAAAGGTCACCCGGGTCCTCTGAGCGATTCATATTGATATCGCAATATTTCGATGTTAATGTCGTGCCCAACCGGAACAAACACCCAGGAAGGTTCAGGCGATGGCGGCGTACGGGCTCTTGGCGAAAGCGGCATCGACGGTGGTCACCGGCCTCGTCGGCGTGACGGCCTACGAGGTGGTGCGCAAGGCCATGGCCAAGGCGCCGGTGCACGAGACCGCGGTGTCGGCGGCCGAGCTGGGGTTGCGCGGCACCCGCAAGGCCGAGGAGGCCGCCGAGTCGGCGCGGCTGAAGATCGCCGACGTCATGGCCGAGGCCCGCGAACGGATCGGAGAGGAAGCGCCCACGCCGTCCATCACGGACCCCCACCAGCACGACCACTGACCGGGCGGACGTGTCCATAGGCATGGTCGTCACGGAAAACCCCGCCCTGCAGGTACTTTCGGATGCGGCCGGGCGCATGCGGGTGTCGGTGGCCTGGGTGCGCGGCAACTCCCGGCGTGCCGTCGCGGTCGAGGATGCCGTAGCGAAACAGCAGGGCGTGCGCGCCGTGCACGCCTACCCGCGCACCGGCTCCGTGGTCGTTTGGTACTCGCCCCGACGCTGCGACCGGCCCTCGGTGCTCGACGCGATCGGCTCCGCCGCCCGCGTCGCCGCCGAGCTGATCCCGGCGCGCGCGCCGCATTCGTCGGAGATCCGCAACGCCGACGTGCTGCGCATGGTCGTCGGCGGCGCGGCGCTGGCGCTGCTCGGGGTGCGCCGCTACGTGTTCGCGCGGCCGCCGCTGCTCGGGCCGAGCGGCCGCGCGGTCGCCACCGGCGTCACCGTGTTCACCGGGTACCCGTTCCTGCGCGGCGCCCTGCGGTCGCTGCGCTCCGGCCGCGCGGGCACCGACGCGCTGGTGTCGGCGGCGACGGTGGCGAGCCTGATCCTGCGCGAGAACGTGGTCGCGCTCACCGTGCTGTGGCTGCTCAACATCGGTGAATACCTGCAGGATCTGACGCTGCGCCGCACCCGGCGGGCCATCTCGGAGCTGCTGCGCGGCAGCCAGGACACGGCCTGGATCCGCGTCGGTGACCCCGAAGCCAAAGAGATCCAGGTGCCGATCGACACCGTGCAGATCGGCGACGAGGTGGTGGTGCACGACCACGTCGCGATCCCGGTGGACGGCGAGGTCGTCGACGGCGAGGCGATCGTCGACCAGTCCGCGATCACCGGCGAGACCCTGCCCGTTTCCGTCATCGTCGGCGCGCACGTGCACGCCGGGTCGGTGGTGGTGCGCGGGCGCGTCGTGGTGCGCGCCCAGGCCGTCGGCAACCAGACCGCCATCGGCCGCATCATCAGCCGGGTCGAGGAGGCGCAACACGACCGGGCGCCGATCCAGACCGTGGGCGAAAACTTCTCCCGCCGTTTCGTTCCCACCTCGTTCGTCGTTTCGGCCATCACCCTGGCCGTCACCGGGGACGTCCGCCGGGCGATGACGATGCTGCTGATCGCGTGTCCGTGCGCGGTGGGCCTGGCCACCCCCACCGCGATCAGCGCCGCGATCGGCAACGGCGCGCGCCGCGGCATCCTGATCAAGGGCGGCTCGCATCTCGAGCAGGCGGGCCAGGTCGACGCGATCGTGTTCGACAAGACCAGAACCCTGACCGTCGGACGCCCGGTGGTCACCAACATCATTGCGCTGCACAAGGATTGGCAGCCCGAGCAGGTGCTGGCGTACGCGGCCAGCTCGGAAATCCACTCCCGCCACCCGCTGGCCGAGGCGGTGATCCGCTCCACCGAGGAACGCCACATCAGCATCCCGCCGCACGAGGAGTGCGAGGTGCTGGTGGGCCTGGGCATGCGGACGTGGGCCGACGGCCGGACCCTGCTGCTGGGCAGCCCGTCGCTGTTGCGCGCGGAGAAGGTGCGGGTGTCCAAGAAGGCGTCGGAGTGGGTGGACAAGCTGCGCCGGCGGGCCGAGACGCCGTTGCTGCTCGCGGTGGACGGCAAGTTGGTGGGGCTGATCAGCCTGCGCGACGAGGTGCGGCCCGAGGCCGCCTTGGTGCTGAAGAAGTTGCGCGACAATGGGATTCGCCGCATCGTCATGCTCACCGGCGACCATCCCGAGATCGCCGAGGTGGTCGCGCGTGAGCTGGGCATCGACGAGTGGCGCGCCGAGGTGATGCCGGAGGACAAGCTCGAGGTGGTGCGCGAGCTGCAGAACGACGGCTTCGTCGTCGGCATGGTCGGCGACGGCATCAACGACGCGCCGGCGCTGGCCGCCGCCGACATCGGGATCGCCATGGGCCTGGCCGGAACCGACGTGGCCGTCGAGACCGCCGACGTGGCGCTGGCCAACGACGACCTGCACCGGCTGCTCGACGTGCGGGACCTGGGCGCCCGCGCCGTCGACGTCATCCGCGAGAACTACGGCATGTCCATCGCCGTCAACGCGGCCGGGCTGATCATCGGCGCGGGCGGCGCCCTGTCCCCCGTGCTGGCCGCGATCCTGCACAACGCGTCGTCGGTTGCGGTGGTGGCCAACAGCTCCCGGCTGATCCGCTACCGGCTGGACTAGCACTAGCGCGCGATCGCGAGCGTCGAGTTGTTGCGCGAAATGCGCGGTTTTCCGCGCACCTGGTCGACGTTCGGCCAATCACCGGTGCAGCAAACGACGCCATGCGACAATACGGCGCGTAAGGCGATGACGATGCAGGAAGCCGGTGCGAATCCGGCGCGGTCCCGCCACTGTCATCGGGGAGCGACCCTCACTAGCCACGGCTCACCAGAGTTGGAAGGCGAGGCGAGCAGCGATCCGAGAGCCAGGACACTCGCGTCGTCGCATCCTGCGACCCGGGGCGGTGTACCCCGAGAGAGCTGGCCCCCATGCCACGTCCGCCATGGCGTCGCGCCCCCACGGCGCCCGAACCGGCCCACGCATCGTGACCGCGCCGATCTGGATGGCGTCGCCGCCGGAGGTGCATTCGGCACTGCTGAGCGCAGGGCCCGGGCCGGGCGCGCTGCTGGCCGCCGCGGCGGCGTGGAGTTCGCTCGGCACCGAATACGCCGCGGCGGCCACCGAACTCGAGGCGCTGCTGGCGTCGGCGCGGGCGGGGTGGGACGGCCCCGCGGCCGACGCCTACGCGACCGCCCACGCCCCACACCTCGCGTGGCTGGCGCAGGCCGGCGCGAACAGCGCCGCGACCGCCGCCCAGCACGAGACCGCCGCCGCGGCCTACGCCGCCGCGCTGGCCGCGATGCCGACCCTGGCGGAGCTGGCCGCCAACCACGCCACGCACGCTGTGCTGGTGGCGACGAATTTCTTTGGCATCAACGCGATCCCGATCGCGCTGAACGAGGCCGACTACGCGCGGATGTGGATCCAGGCCGCCACCGTGATGAGCACCTACCAAGCGGTCGCGACGGCCGCCGTGACGGCGGCGCCCCAGACCACCGCGGCGCCGCAGATCATGGCATCCGCGGCCACCGCCGAGTTGCCCCCCGACCGGCAGAACGACATCTTGGATTGGTTGCAGCAGAACGGGTTCACCGACTTCTACTACACCTCCATACAGCCGCTGATCGACTCGGTGGCCAACGACCCGTTCTTCGCGGCGCTGTTCTCCGGGTTCGATCCCTGGCTGCCCCTGGTCGGCAATCCCCTGAGCTTCCTCAGCCCCTTCAACATCGCGTTCGCCCTCGGCTACCCGATGGACTTCGCTTCGTATTCCCTGTTCCTGTCGGAAACCTTCGCGTTCATCTCGCTGGACGTCACCGCGGCGTTCGCCTCGGGCAATCCCACGATCATCGGCTGGACCCTGGTGTTCGTCACCGTCGAGGCCATCGGCACGGTCATCACCGACACCATCGCGCTGCTCAAGACCCTGCTGGAACAGAACATCGCGCTGCTGGTGACCCTCCTGCCGCTGATCACCGCGTCCCTGGCGCCGCTGGCCGCCGTCCCCGCGACG
>NZ_MVHD01000024.1 GCF_002086635.1 Mycobacterium alsense
TCAGCCCGAACCGACAAAGAAACCACAGCTCAGGGCCCTGCGATCGTCGTCAATCCGGCAACGTGAGCCAAGTCAGGTTACATTCAGGAATGCCCGCTGTGTCACGAGTTGCACAACGAGCGGGAGTGGGATGCCTACTGGTGTCCGGGCTGCGAGCATTTGATTTGCGCCGGATGTGAAACGTGTTGCCCGTAGGGCATTTTGAGAATCCCCTCCCCCGATTTTTATAGCACTAACTTTTTTGGGGTGTTGTCTGGTGAGACTGGAAGTTTTGCAAACTACCGGGAAGAGTTCGATTCTCTTACATTCCACCATGCCGGTTAGGCCATCCCTCCTGGCACTCCCGGTATAGAGCCCGCGGTTGAGGGACCGTGGGCGCCTACCCTTATAGCTCAGCGGAAGAGCAGTGGTCTACGAAGCCATGCGCCCACGTTCGAATCGTGGTAGGGGTACATGTGTCGCTATGCGATGAAACACTATAGAACGCATTGGGCTTGTGTCCCTTGCCGTTTTGTGGCGAAACACTATCCTGAAGTAACCCAACATTGTCCACAATGCTCCCGGCCCATGGTTAACGTGGGGCGGGATTTTCATGCGCCCCGCAAGCGTGACGATTCGGGTTGGCGGGTGGTTGCCCAGATGGTTGAGCTGGGCGTGCGGTATGACTCGTGTGGTTGTTCTGGCCCGGGTTGGCGGCCGGCGACGATGGCCGAGTTTAGGGCGCATTGGCCGCCGCCGATGAATGCCCCGTATCGTCGCCGGCCGCGTGTATCCTATTAGCGAAGATCCCCGCTGCGGCGGGGATCTTCTGCGTTTGTGGTATAGTACAAAGCATGACTGATAAAACAAGATATGTTCTATATGTTGTGTTCGGCCTGCTTGTCTGGTTTGGCGGTTCCCCGCTGGCCGGCGGGGCCCTTGGTATGGTTATTGCCGTCATCGGCGGCGCTATCTTTGGTTGGGGCGCTAGCTCCCTGTTGTGTCTGGCCATGGGGCGGCCGCGGCGATGAGCGCGGCGATCCTCATTTTCATCGCGGCGATAGTTCTAGTGCTTTTGTTCTCGGGGTAGGTTGTGGCAAAGAAACCCGATATTCCGGGCGATGTAAACAGGCCGATGCTGTGGCAGTTGGCTGACCGTTGGGAGGACCGCTGGCGCGATTATCGCGGTTTGAGCCCGTTGGATCGCTTCATTTGGAAGCAGGCGTGGCAGGAATTGGTGAATGTGTTGGGTGAAAGGTTCCCGAAGGGGAAGAAATGAGGCCGAATACCTCGATTAGTAAGGAAATTATTTTGGGGCCGGAACCGACCCCAGATGAGATATGCCAGGCTCGGGTGGTTGTTTGTGCGAATGCGAATTCGCCCGAGGAGGCGTCGGTGTTTTTAAAAATGTTGGGATTGATGTGAAGAAGCGCATTGTTGCGGCGCTGACCGCCGGCGCGGTCGTGTTTGGGCTCGCCGCGTGTGGCGGCGATAACGGGGACGCCCCGCAGCCCACGGTGGATAACCGCCCGCCTGGGTTTGTCTACATTCCGCCGATAGGAGACATGCCGGGCGTCGGCCCGATCATGTACTGAATCATGTACGACGAGTATCCGATCATGTGCGACGAGTATCCGTTGGGCGAGGAACCGGCGTGTGACCTTGATGCCCTCCGCGCGGAACTGCCGGTGGCGGAGTGGCCGGGTTGGGGCGATTTGATTGATTGACGCCCCGGCCAAGCCGTTTGTAAGAGAAGCTAATTAGCTGACGGGGTACTAACCGGGCCGGATGCCAAAACGGAAAAGCCCAGGTTAGGGCCGGCGTAGGGGGTCGATTGCGGCCACCTAACCGGTAATCAGTACCCTGATTCCGTGCCAGATACCGTGGACTCACTCCCCGCCATCGGAGACGACGAGATCTTCGAGGCGCACGTAGGCGGAAAGCTCTCCGTGGCGCTGCAGGCCCCGCTGGACACCCAGCGCGCTCTGTCGGTCGCCTACACCCCGGGCGTGGCGCAGGTCAGCCGCGCGATCGCCGCCGACCGCACCCTGGCCGCCCGCTACACCTGGTCGAACCGGCTGGTCGCGGTCGTCAGCGACGGCAGCGCGGTGCTCGGCCTGGGCGACATCGGGCCCGAGGCGTCGCTGCCCGTGATGGAGGGCAAGTGCGCCCTGTTCCAGGCCTACGGCGGGCTGAACGCGATCCCGATCGTGCTGGACACCAAGGACCCCGACGAGATCGTCGAGACCCTGGTGCGGCTGCGGCCGACGTTCGGCGCCGTCAACCTCGAGGACATCTCCGCCCCGCGCTGCTTCGAGATCGAGCGCCGCGTCATCGAGGCGCTGGACTGCCCGGTGATGCACGACGACCAGCACGGCACCGCGATCGTCGTGCTGGCCGCGCTGATGGGCGCCGGCAAGTTGCTCGGCCGCGACATGTCCTCGCTGCGCGTGGTGGTCTCCGGCGCCGGCGCCGCCGGTGTCGCATGCACGAATCTCCTTCTGACGATGGGTGTTTCGGACATCACCGTGCTCGACTCGCGCGGCATCCTGCACGCCGGGCGCGACGACATGAACGGTGTCAAGGCCGAGCTGGCGCGCCGCACCAACCCCGATGGCCTCACCGGCGGCATGGTCGAGGCGCTCGAGGGCGCCGAGGTGTTCCTCGGGCTGTCGGGCGGCGTGGTCCCCGAGGAGCTGATCGCCACGATGGCGCCCGGCGGGATCGTGTTCGCGCTGTCCAACCCGGACCCCGAGATCCACCCGGACATCGCGGCCAAGTACGCGGCCGTCGTGGCCACCGGCCGCAGCGACTTCCCGAACCAGATCAACAACGTGCTGGCGTTCCCCGGGGTGTTCCGCGGCGCGCTGGACGCCGGGGCCCGCCGGATCACCGAGAAGATGATGGTGGCCGCGGCAGAGGCGATCTTCTCCGTCGTCAGCGACGAGCTCGCCGTGGACCGCATCGTCCCCAGCCCGCTGGATGCGCGCGTCGGGGAGGCCGTCGCCGCCGCCGTCGCGATCGCCGCTGACTCCTCCGTGTGACCAGGCTGGCCGCGCTGCTGCTGGCCGCGCTGCTCGCGGTGGCGGGCTGTGCCGAGCGCCGTCCCGCCGCGGAACTGGTGGTCGGTGCTGCGCAAGGCCCGGATTCGGCGCTGCTGGCCGGCATCTACACCGCGGCGCTGCGCTCCTACGGTTTCGCGGCGCGACCCGAGACCGCCGCCGACCCGATCGCGAAGCTCGACTCCGGCGCGTTCACCGTCGTCCCCGCGTTCACCGGCCAGACGCTGCAGCGCCTGCAGCCCGGCGCGACCACCGTTTTGTCCGACGCCCAGGTCTACCGCGCGATGATCGCGGCGCTGCCCGAGGGCATCCTGGCGGGCGACTACACCACCGCGGCGGAAGACAAGCCCGCGCTGCTGGTCACGCAAGCCACCGCCAAGGCCTGGGGCGGCCACGACCTCACCGCCGACCTGAGCGCGCTGCCCAAGCATTGCGACGGCCTGACGATCGGCGCCGTCGCGGACTTTCCCGCGCCCGGGGTGGTGGGATCGTGCCGGTTGCCCGCCGCACGCGGATTCGCCAGCGAGACAGCGCTTTTCGCGGCCGTGCGGGCCGGTGAGCTGACGGCGGCGTGGACCACCACGGCCGACCCCGACAACCCCGCCGACCTGGTCGCGCTGGCCGACGGCAAGCCCGCGCTGGTCCGGGCCGAGAACGTGGTGCCGCTGTATCGGCGCAACGCCCTGACCGATCGGCAGCTGCTGGCGATCAACGAGGTGGCCGGCGTGCTGGACACCGCGGCGCTGGCCGGAATGCGTCGCCAGGTGGCCGGCGGCGCGGACCCGCAGGCGGTGGCCGGCGGCTGGCTGGCCGAACACCCGCTGGGTCGCTGACCCGGCGCCGGTTCGGGCGCCGAGACTGCGCCCAGCACACATTCGCCGCCGATCCGGCGCACTGGGCGCAGTTTCGACGAGGGTGCCGTCAGGATTTGGGCATCAACCGGCCCATCACGGGGCCGAAGAGCTGCTGGTAGTACGGGCCCGCGACCCGGACCATCAGGTCCAAGACCTTGGCGTCGGTGCCGACCAGCACGCGGGCCTTCTTCTTGCGCACCGCGTCCAGGATGATCTTGGCGGCCCGCTCCGGGCTGGTCTTGGCCAGGCGCTTGTCGAACAGCTTGGCCAGCTCGTCGCGGTCGAGCCCCTCCGCGGCGGTGGCGTTGCGGGCGATCGCGGTCTTGATGCCGCCCGGGTGCACGGTGGTCACCGCGACCGGGTGGCCGGCCAGCGTCATCTCCTGGCGCAGCGCCTCGGTAAAGCCGCGGACGGCGAATTTGGCGGCGTTGTACGCCGCCTGCCCCGGCACCGAGAACAACCCGAACACGCTCGAGACGTTGACGACGTGGCCGTCCCCGGACGCGATCAGGTGCGGCAGGAACGCCTTGGTGCCGTTGACGACGCCCCAGAAGTCGACGTCCATCACCCGCTCGATGTCCTTGAACTGGCTGATCTCGATGTCGCCGGTGAAGGCGATGCCGGCGTTGTTGTAGATCTGATTGACCTTGCCGAAGTGCTCGGCGACCTCGTCGGCGTAGGCCAGGAAGGCCTCGCGCTCGGTGACGTCGAGCCGGTCGGACTTGACTCCGGCGCCGATCGCCTTCAGCTTTTCCTCGGTCTGCGCCAGGCCCTCGGTGTCGACGTCGCTGATCGCGACCTTGGCGCCCGAGCGGGCCAGTTCGATGGCCAGCGCCTGCCCGATGCCCGAGCCCGCGCCGGTGACCACGGCGACCTTGCCGGCAAAACCCTGCATGAGCACCCTCTTCCTCTCGGTCGGCTCCCGTCGAGGCTAGCCGGTACCCGGGGTAACGGGAGCATGGGGGACGGTGTCGGCCATATGCCCGCTGGGTCCGGGCGAATCTGCGATGCTTCCCCTCGACCGGCGATGGGAACCCGGGAAGGAGCGCTGCCATGCAGGACGATCCGCGCGCCGACGTCGTCTCCCGCCAGTACGAGCGGTGGCGCTACCCGCAGCCGATCACGGACCTCACGCAGATGCCCGACGGCATCTGGCACTGGTACGACCCGACGCACTTTCACCGGATCCTGTGGCCCGACCGGGAATACAAGCCCGACCTCGACATCCTCATCGCGGGCTGCGGCACCAACCAGGCGGCCGTGTTCGCGCACAAGAACCCGGGGGCGAAAGTGGTGGGCGTCGACATCAGCCGGCCGTCGCTGGACCATCAGCAATACCTGAAGGACAAGCACGGCCTGTGGAACCTCGAACTGCATCTGCTTCCGATCGAGGAGCTGGGTTCGCTGGGGCTCGATTTCGACCTGATCGTCTCGACGGGGGTCGTGCACCACCTGGCCGACCCGCTGGTGGGCATGAAGGCGCTCGGCGCCTGCCTGCGCAGCGACGGCGCGATCGGCTTGACGCTCTACGCGAAATACGGGCGCGTCGGCGTGGAAATGCTGCAGTCGGTCTTTCGTGACCTGGGGCTGCGCCAGGACGAGGTCTCGGTGCAGATCGTGAAAGAGATGATGGCGTTGCTGCCGGCCGATCACCACATCCGGAGTTACTTGCGCATCGAGGGTTCCGAACTGCGTTACGACGGCGCCGTCGTCGACACCTTCCTGCACGGCCGGGACCGCAGCTACGACGTCGACGAGTGCATCGACCTGGTCACCGCCGCCGGACTGGTTTTCCAGGGCTGGTTGCTCAACGCCCCGTACTACCCGCACGACTCGTTCGCGCCGGGAACCGAGCTCAATCGAGCCCTGAACGCGTTGCCGGAGCGTCAGCTGTGGTCGGTGATGGAACGGGTACACACGTTCGGCGCGTGCCATTTCTTCATGGCGTGCCGCCCGGAGCGGCCGAAAGCGACTTATACGATTGACTTTTCGACGCGGGACTGCCTCGACTACGTCCCGATGTATCGGATGCGCTGCGGGTTGTCCGGCAACGAGATCGTCCGCCCGGATTGGCGCATGGCTCTCAACGCCGCCCAGCTCCCGTTCGTGCAGCGGGTCGACGGCCGTCGCACGATCCGCGACATCGCCGGATCCGTCGCGCAGGCCGGTGCGTCGCCGCGGGCCAGCTCCGCCGACGTGGAGACGTTCGCAAGCAAGCTGTTTCAGTCGCTGTGGCGACTGGACTTCCTCGCGATGGGCCTGCCCGGCCAGCCGGCCGGGCAGTCGGACTAACCGCCGAGGGGCCGCAAAATGCCACGCGCCGCGGCGTGTCGCCGTACAGACACGGACACTCGCGGATAAATGGCTCAGCGGAACGCCGTGTCGAGGATCTCCTGCTGCTCGACGGCGTGCACCTTCGACGAGCCCGACGACGGCGCCGACATCGCCCGGCGCGAGATTCGCTTGAGCCCGGTCAGCTTGTCGGGCAACAACTCCGGCAGTTCCAGGCCGAACCGCGGCCACGCACCCTGGTTGGCCGGCTCCTCCTGCACCCAGAAGAACTCCTCGGCGGCCGGGTAGCGGTCGAGCGTCTCGCTGAGCCGGCGCTTGGGTAGCGGGGCGAGCTGCTCGATGCGCACGATCGCCACGTCGTCGCGGTTGTCCTTGGCCTTCCGCGCCACCAGCTCGTAGTACAGCTTGCCGCTGGTCAGCAGGATCCGCCGGACCTTGCCGCGATCGCCGTCGCCGTCCTCGTAGGTCGGTTCCTCGAGCACCGAGCGGAACTTGATCTCGGTGAAGTCCCTGATGTCGCTGACGACGGCCTTGTTGCGCAACATCGACTTCGGCGTGAACACGATCAGCGGGCGCTGAATCCCGTCGAGGGCGTGGCGGCGCAACAGGTGGAAGTAGTTGGACGGCGTCGAGGGCACCGCGATGGTCATCGACCCCTCCGCCCACAGCTGCAGGAAGCGTTCGATGCGCCCGGAGGTGTGGTCGGGGCCCTGGCCCTCGTGGCCGTGCGGCAGCAGCAGCACCACGTTGGACAGCTGGCCCCACTTGGCCTCGCCGGAGCTGATGAACTCGTCGATGATCGACTGCGCGCCGTTGACGAAGTCACCGAACTGCGCCTCCCACAACACGAGTGCGTCCGGGTTGCCCACGGTGTAGCCGTACTCGAAGCCCACGGCGGCGTACTCCGACAGCGGTGAGTCGTAGACCATGAACCTGCCGCCGGTGGGGGTGCCGTCGAGGTTGGTCGCCAGCAGCTGCAGCGGTGTGAACTCCGCGCCGGTGTTGCGGTCGATGATGACCGAATGGCGTTGGGAGAAGGTGCCGCGCCGGGTGTCCTGCCCCGATAGCCGCACCAGCTTGCCCTCGGACACCAGCGAACCCAGCGCCAGCAGCTCGCCGAAGGCCCAGTCGATCTTGCCCTCGTAGGCCATCTCCCGGCGCCTTTCGAGCACCGGCAGCACGCGTGGGTGCACGGTGAAGCCGTCGGGCACGGACAGGAACGCGTCGCCGATGCGCGCCAGCAGCGACTTGTCCACCGCGGTGGCCAGCCCCGCGGGCACCAGCTGGTCGGCCTCGACGGACTCGCTGGGCTGCACGCCGTGCTTCTCCAGCTCGCGGACCTCGTTGAACACCCGCTCCAGCTGGCCCTGGTAGTCGCGCAGCGCATCCTCGGCTTCCTTGAGCGAGATGTCGCCGCGGCCGATCAGGGCCTCGGTGTAGCTCTTGCGGGCGCCGCGCTTGGTGTCGACGACGTCGTACATGTACGGGTTGGTCATCGACGGGTCGTCGCCCTCGTTGTGGCCGCGGCGGCGGTAGCACAGCATGTCGATGACGACGTCCTTCTTGAACCGCTGCCGGAAGTCGACGGCCAGCTTGGCCACCCACACACACGCTTCGGGGTCGTCGCCGTTGACGTGAAAGATGGGTGCCCCAACCATTTTCGCGACGTCGGTGCAGTACTCGCTGGACCGCGAGTACTCCGGCGCGGTGGTGAAGCCGATCTGGTTGTTGACGATGATGTGGATGGTGCCGCCGACGCGGTAGCCGGGCAGGTTGGCCAGGTTCAGCGTCTCGGCCACCACGCCCTGGCCGGCGAAGGCGGCGTCGCCGTGCAGCATCATCGGCACCACGGAGAAGGCCTTCTCGTCACCGTGGTCCTCGGCGCCGCGGTCCAGCAGGTCCTGCTTGGCCCGGACCAGGCCCTCGAGGACCGGGTCGACCGCCTCCAGGTGCGACGGGTTGGCGGTCAGCGACACCTGAATGTCGTTGTCGCCGAACATCTGCAGGTACACACCGGTGGCGCCGAGGTGGTACTTGACGTCGCCGGAGCCGTGCGCCTGCGACGGGTTGAGGTTGCCCTCGAACTCGGAAAAGATCTGCGAGTACGGCTTGCCGACGATGTTGGCCAGCACGTTGAGCCGGCCGCGGTGCGGCATGCCGATGACCACCTCGTCGAGGCCGTATTCGGCGCACTGATCGATCGCCGCGTCCATCATCGGGATCACGCTCTCGGCGCCTTCCAGCGAAAAGCGTTTCTGTCCAACATATTTGGTCTGCAGAAACGTCTCGAAGGCCTCGGCGGCGTTGAGCCGGCTCAGGATGTACTTCTGTTCGGCGACGGTCGGTTTGACGTGCTTGGTCTCGACCCGTTGCTGCAGCCACTCCTGCTGCTCGGGCTCGAGGATATGGGTGTACTCCACGCCGATGTGGCGGCAGTACGCGTCGCGCAGCAGCCCCAGCACGTCGCGCAGCTTCTTGTACTCCGAGCCCGCGAAGCCGTTGACCTTGAAGACGCGGTCGAGGTCCCACAGCGTCAGCCCGTGGGTTTGCACGTCCAGGTCGGGATGGCTGCGGAACCGGGTGCCGTCCAGGCGCAGCGGGTCGATGTCGGCCATCAGGTGCCCGCGGTTGCGGTAGGCCGCGATCAGCTCCATCACCCGGGCGTTCTTGTCGACGATCGAGTCCGGGTTGTCGGTGCTCCAGCGCACCGGGACGTACGGGATGGACAGCTCGCGGAAGATCTCGTCCCAGAAGTCGTCCGAGAGCAGCATGGCGTGGATGACGCGCAGGAAGTCGCCGGACTCCGCGCCCTGGATGATGCGGTGGTCGTAGGTCGAGGTCAGGGTGATCAGCTTGCCGATGCCCAGCTCGGCGATGCGCTCCTCGCTGGCCCCCTGATACTCGGCCGGGTACTCCATGGCGCCGACGCCGATGATGGCGCCCTGGCCGGACATCAGCCGCGGCACCGAGTGCACGGTGCCGATGGTTCCGGGGTTGGTCAATGAAATCGTCACGCCCGCAAAGTCTTCGGCGGTCAACTTGCCGTCGCGGGCCCGGCGGACGATGTCCTCGTAGGCGGTGACGAATTGCGCGAAGCGCATCGTCTCGCAGCGCTTGATGCCGGCCACCACCAGCGAGCGCTTGCCGTCCTTGCCCTGCAGGTCGATGGCCAGCCCGAGGTTGGTGTGGGCGGGTGTGACGGCGCTCGGCTTGCCGTCGACCTCTGCGTAGTGCCGGTTCATGTTCGGGAATTGCTTGATCGCCTGCACCAGCGCGTAACCCAGGATGTGGGTGAAGGAGATCTTGCCGCCGCGGGTGCGCTTGAGCTGGTTGTTGATGACGATCCGGTTGTCGATCAGCAGCTTGGCCGGGATCGCCCGCACGCTGGTCGCCGTGGGCACCTCGAGCGACGCCGACATGTTCTTGACGACGGCCGCCGCCGCTCCGCGCAGCACCTGCACCTCGTCACCCTCGGCGGGCTTGGGCGCGGCGGGCTTCGGCGCCGGCGGAGCCGACGGCGCCTGCGTCGCCGGAGCGCCGTTGCCTCCCGTCGGCTTGGCTTCCGGGGCGGCGGGCCTGGCTTCCGGGGCGGCGGGCTTCGCCGCCGGGGCGGGGGCGGCTTGTCCGTCGCCCGAGGCGGTCGAGGTGCCCCGGGCCGCCTCGGTGGTGGGCTCGGGGTTGTAGTCGACCAAAAACTCGTGCCAGCTCGGGTCCACCGACGAGGGATCGTCGCGGAACTTCCGGTACATCTCCTCGACCAGCCATTCGTTTTGCCCGAATGGAGAAATGTTGCTCACGGCCGCTGTTCGCCTCAATTCTTGTGTCCGGTAGCCGCTATCGCGCGGAGCCTCACACCCGCGATGGCCCTGGAACGTTTCCGCCCCAGTAAAGGCTATCCTTTCGCCGCGATCGGCGAGGCGTAGGCGGTGGTGCCGCCCTCGCGACCGCGAGGCGCTAGCCGGCCTCGTGGACCGGAGGCGGCAACAGCCGCAGGACGCCCGGCCAGCGGGCGGGCGCATCGCCGAACGCCTCGCGCGCGTTGCGCACGATCTTCTTGCCCGCCATCCGGTTGCCGGCGCCCCCGATCACGGCGCCGACGCCGACCGGCAGCAACTTGCCGAACATCAGGGCCCCCTTGCGCACGGTGTACCGCTTGACGAAGTACCTGAGCATGCGGTTGTTCAACCGCGACAGCGTCGGCAGCGGCAGCGACGCCATGCCCTCGGCCAGCCAGCCGCCGTTGGTGCGGGTCGGCCCGATCAGCTCGCCGATGGCGCGCTTGCTGTCGTCGCCGACCAGGACCGAGAGGACCAGAGCGCGGCGGCGCTCTCGGTGGTCGGCCGGGATGTTGTACACCACGGCCTTGGCCAGCACGAACAGGGCGGTGGCCTCGACGAAGAAGACGGTTTCCCCGGCGCCCGCGGACACCGCCGTCAGCGTCCCGACCCCGGGAAACGTCGCGGCCGACCCGACGGCGGCCCCGCTGGCCGTAAGCGCGGCCAGGTAGCGCTTTTCCAGCTTGGCGTCGATCTGGGCCGGGCTCGCGGCGGGGTGCGCCCGGCGCAGCCTGGCCACATACGCTTGCGCGGCGGGGCCGTGGATCCGGGTGCTGCGCTCGATGACCTGCGCCAACGCCCGCGCCGACGCCTTGGGCCGGCCACCCGTGTCGGGGGTCCGGTCCAGCTTGGACATCTGTGAGGCTCTGTTCCGTCGGGCCCGCATATTGTCTCTCCTGCCAATTCGTCCCTTCAGGCTAACCCCGCCGTTTGTGATCCGCGGCCGAGCGGCCCGTTGCCCCGCCCGCAATAATGCGGGCAGGGTTTGGGGAAGTGCCGTCGGGAGCCGAAGCGAGGTGGGGCATATGACCTGGGCGAGGTCCCGGTCGGGGAACCCCTGGCACGCGCTCTGGGCGATGATGATCGGCTTCTTCATGATCATGGTCGACTCGACCATCGTCGCCATCGCCAACCCGACGATCATGACCAGCCTGCGCATCGGCTACGACACCGTGGTCTGGGTGACCAGCGCCTACCTGCTGGGGTATGCGGTGGTGCTGCTGGTGGCGGGGCGCCTCGGCGACCGGTTCGGGCCCAAGAACCTCTACCTGCTCGGGCTGGTGGTGTTCACCGCGGCCTCGATGTGGTGCGGGTTGTCGGGCAGCGCCGCCACGCTGATCGCCGCGCGCGTCGTGCAGGGCGTCGGCGCCGGGGTGCTCACCCCGCAGACGTTGTCGACGATCACCCGGATCTTCCCGGCGCAGCGCCGCGGCGTGGCGGTGAGCCTGTGGGGCGCGACCGCCGGCGTCGCCAGCCTGGTCGGTCCGCTGGCCGGCGGCGCGCTCGTCGATGGCCTGGGCTGGCAGTGGATCTTCTTCGTCAACATCCCGATCGGCGTGATCGGGCTGGCGCTGGCGGTGTGGCTGGTTCCGGTGCTGCCGACCCAGATACACCGCTTCGACCTGGTCGGCGTCGCGCTGTCCGGGGTGGGCGTCTTCCTGATCGTCTTCGGCCTGCAGCAGGGGCAGGCCGCGCACTGGCAGCCCTGGATTTGGGCGATGATCGTCGCCGGCGTGGGGTTCGTCTCGGCGTTCGTCTACTGGCAGTCGGTGAATACCGGCGAGCCGCTGATCCCGCTGGCGATCTTCGCCGACCGGGACTTCAGCCTGTGCAACGCCGGGGTGGCGGTCGTGTCGTTCGTCGCGACCGCCCTCATGCTGCCGCTGACCTTTTACGCGCAGGGGGTCTGTGGGTTGTCGCCGACGCGCTCGGCGCTGCTGATCGCGCCGATGGCGGTGGCCAACGGCGTGCTCGCGCCGTTCGTCGGCAAGCTGGTCGACCGATACGATCCGCGGCCCGTCCTGGGTTTCGGGTTTTCGGTGCTGGCGATCGCGCTGACGTGGCTTTCGTTCGAGATGTCGCCCGCGACACCGATCTGGCGGCTGCTGCTGCCGTTCTTTGCCGTGGGCGTCGGGATGGCGTTCGTGTGGTCCCCGCTGACTGCCACCGCGACCCGCAACCTGCCGCCGGACCTGGCCGGCTCGGGCTCGGCCGTGTACAACTCGGTCCGCCAGCTCGGGGCGGTCCTGGGCAGCGCCGGGATGGCCGCGTTCATGACGTGGCGCATCGGCGCGGAGATGCCGCCGCAGTCCGGCGACGCCGGCACGGGGGAGGCGGGCGCCGTGGGCCTGCAGCTGCCCGAGTTCCTGCGCGACCCGTTTTCGGCCGCGATGGCGCAGTCGGCGCTGTTGCCGGCGTTCGTCGCGCTGTTCGGGATCCTCGCCACGCTGTGCCTGGTCGGGTTCGCGCCGTCGGGCGGCGGGCCGCTTCGCGATCAGGCCGGCGACGACGGTTTTGACGGCTATGACGACTATGACGATTACGTCGAGTTCGTCCTGGTTCGTGAGCCCGACGCCGGGCGACCGGCAGGCTTGGCGCACAACGGCTCTCGCGTCGGCCCCGGTAGCCGCCCCGATGTCGACCCCGTCGGCTACGGCCGGCACTCTAGGTAGGCTGCGTCAGCGCCAGGAACGCGCCCAGGTCGATCAGGCCCGCGGGCGTGCCGGGCAGGTACTCGGTCAGCAGCTGCGAGCGCACGATCACCGCGGCGTACTGCGCCCGGCTGACGGCGACGTTGAGCCGATTCCTGTTGAGCAGAAACGACATTCCGCGCGGCACGTCGTCGATCGACGAGGCCGTCATCGACACGAGCACCACCGGCGCCTGCCCGCCCTGGAATTTGTCGACGGTGCCTACCCTGACCGCGCCGAGCCCCGCCGAGCCCAGCCGCCGGCGGATCAGCGTCACCTGGGCGTTGTAGGGCGCCAGCACCAGCACGTCGGAGGTGGTGAGCGGCCGGGTGCCGTGTTCGTCGGTCCATGCCCGGCCGAGCACGCGCCGGATCTGCGCGACGATCGCGTCGGCCTCCTCGGGGCTCTCGGTCGAGTTGCCCTGGTGGGCAACCGAACTCACGTGCACTCCGGGCCGGAACCCGTCGAGGCGGCGCGCGGCCGCGCAGTCGTGGGCGTGCAGCCTGCCCTCGTAGGACAGCGCGGAGACCGCGGCGCAGACGGCCGGGTGCATGCGGTAGGAGAGGTCCAGGAAGTAACCGCGCTCGTCGGGCAGGGTGCGGCGCCCGTCGACCAGCCAATCCAGCGCCGAGGTGTCGACGGGCTCGGGATGTGTGCCCTGGCTGACCTGCGGCAGCTGCTGAGGGTCGCCGAGCAGCATGAGGTTGGCGGCCGCGGGCGCCACGGCGATGGTGTTGGCCAGGCAGAACTGCCCCGCCTCGTCGATCACCAGCAGGTCCAGGCTGCCGGGGTTTATTCGGTTGGCGTTGGCGAAATCCCATGCCGTGCCGCCGATCACGCAGCCTTCGTGACCGGCGATGAACGTGGCGTACTCGGAGGCGTCGATCTCCTGCCAGCGCGGCGCGGTGTGGTGGTGCGGCTTCTTGGCGACGCGGGCGGGATCCAATCCGGCGTCGATCACGCAGTCCAACAGGTTCTCCACCGTGGCGTGCGATTGTGCCACCACGCCGACGCGCCAGCCGTGCTCGGTGACCAGCCGCCCGATCACCAGGGCGGCGGTGTGCGTCTTGCCGGTGCCGGGCGGGCCGTGCACCGCGAGGTATGACGAGTCCAAATCCAGTGCCGCGTCGGTGATGTCGGCCGTCAAGTCGGTGGCGGCGGCGGTGCGCGGCAGCGGGGCGCCGCTACGGGTGCGGGGCGCGCGGCGCAGCAGGATGTCGACGACGGCGGTGCGGGGTAGCCGCGGCAGCCCGTCGGCCACGGCGGCGACCGTCGCCTCGATCGAGTCCCGCAGCGACGTGGTCTGTACGGGCGGGCCGGGAGTCAGCGCGAAGGGCGTCTGGTCAAAAGTGTTGCCGTCGCCGCCGGTTCGCTCGCGGATGACCACCTCGGTGGGCACGGTCGGATCGTCGACCGCGACGATCTCGGCGCGGCCGGCGCCGCGCCGGTCGGGGTTGTCGGTCATGCCCGGCGGGGCAGGGGGATCGTAGAGAGCGAAGACCTCCGTGGTCAGGTCGCCGCGGGCCAGGGTGCCGCGCAGCCGCACCTCGCGCCGCGGCTTGCGCGCGCGGGGTGGGGTGTGCCAGTGGGCGGTGACTTCCGCGTTCTCGGCGAGGAAGACGTCGGTGTCGTCGGCCCACTCGTCGACGGGGAAGTTCAGCCGGTCGAAATGCGCCCACCAGAACGGCTTGTCCTCGCGGCGGTGGTAGCCGCGCGCCGCGGAAATCAGCGCCACCGCCGTCTGCTCGGGCGTGCGGTCGCCGATGCCGGCCTCGCCGGTGAACGTCGCCAACGCCGTCGCCAGCTGGTCGCGGTCCTCGACGGTGTTGCCATCCGGAACAGGTTGGGCGCCAACGGGTATCACGCCGGACTCGTAGGCGCGCAGCATCAGCCAATTGCGCAGTTCACGGGTCGACCGGCAGTCGTAGTGGTTGTAGTCCTCGATCTCCTTGAGCACCGATGCGGCGTCGTCGGCCCGGCCGGCGGCCTGTAGCTCGCAGTAGCGGGCGTAGGAGGTGATCGATTCGGTCGCGGTGGTGACGTCACCGGCGCGCAGCTGGGAGCCCATGTAGAGGGGCTCGAGCGCCTTGAGGCTGAACGTCTCCGCGCCGACGCGAATGCTCTTGCGCACCAACGGATACAGGTCGACCAACGTCCCGCTGCGCAGCAGGTCGTCGACCTCGTCCTCGCCGACGCCGTAGCGCCCGGCCAGCCTGAGCAGCGCGGTCTTCTCGTAGGGGGCGTAGTGGTAGATGTGCATGTTGGGGCGGCGTCGCCGGCGTTTTTTGACCAGTGCCAGAAAGTCGACGAGGGCCTGGCGCTCGTCCAGCCGGTTATGCGCCCACAGCGGGTGGAAATCGCCGCCGGCCTCCAGGACGCCGAACAGGTACTCCAGGCCCCAGTCGTGCCCGTCGGCCGTCCACAGCGGGTCGCCCTCGAAGTCGAAGAACAGGTCGCCGGGGTCCGGCTCGGGCAGCAGCGCCAGCGGCCGAGCGTCGGCGATCTCGAATTGCGGTGTGCCCGTGACGCGTTGACGCACTTGCAGTTTCGCCTGCTGCGCCAGCCTGCCCAGCGCGCCGGGGAGCGTGTCGTGTTCGGCCAGCTCGGCGACCGTGGTGATGCCGGCGTCAATGAGCGTGTCGCGCTGCGTGATTCGCATCCCGGCGACGAGAAGCAGGTCATCGTCCGCACGCAGCTGCTCGGCGCACAGCGGGCAGCGGAAACACGCGTTGACGCCCTGGTCGTCCCAGCGGACCGGGGCGCCCGCCGCGTGGTGCTCGTCGAGTAGGCGCTGCAACTGCGCGCGCTGGGAACGGTAAACCGGCACGAGGTCGGCGACCCGGTAGCGCACGACGGTGCCGTCGCCCAGTTCCAGTTCGGCCTCCGGCGCCACCGGGACGCCCGAGCCCGCCAGGGTGTCGGCGTAGGCGGCCAGCTGCAGCAGCGCGGTGACCTTCGGCGATCGGGCGAGCTTGGTGTCGGTGACCCGATAGCGCTCGCCGTCGCGGACCAGGAAGTCGGCGAACCCGACGAAACGCCCGTCGAACATCGCGGCCTGATACACGACGGGGGAGCGCTCGGCGATGGCGCGGCGGGTCGCCTCGGCGGCGGCCGTCAGACCGGCGAGCGTGTAGGCCGGACGCCCGATGATGGCGACCCCGTCGCCGAACTCGTCGCGCAACCTGTCCAGCCGGCGCCGCTCGTGCTCGGTGCCCAAAGCGGCCGTGCGGGCGAGCAGCTCGTCCTCGACGGCCACGGTGGGCCCCCAGCCGAGTTTCGCGTCGAAATCGCGCAGCAGCGCGTATTCGCACCGGGCCGCGGCGGCAAGGTCCGACGCGCTGTAGACGATGCTGTCGCCGGTGACGAACACAGCCGCAACTTTAGGCGAGACATACGACACGGCCGGCCGTCGCGCGTGAACCCCCAGCAGGGTCGCGCCGGTCGGGCGGTAGCTTCGGCTAGGTGATCGTTACGGGGGCCTTTCTTGCCGAAGCGGCCTCGGTGGTCGACAACAAGCTTTGCGTGACCGGCGGCGTGCTGTCCCGGTTCGTGGTCGGGCCCGACCGGGAGGCCCGGTTTCTGCTCGTGGTCCTGACCCAGTCGGAGTCCGACGATTCCGGCGCTCGGGTGCGCGTGGAGATCTGGCCCCCGACCGGTGAGGAACCGCTTCGCCTCGCCTACGAGATGCCCGGACAGGCCATGGTCGGCGAGATCGGGTTTGCGTACTTCCCGGTCGAGGTGACCCTGCCCGTCGACGGCCGGTGGGTGATCGTCGTGGCCGGCGGCCCCGGAGTGATCTCACTGCCGCTGGTGGTCAGCGAGTGACGCGGTTTGCTGGGCGGCCCGACCCCGCCAAAATCTGCGGTACCGTCAATTGAGCGAATCCGGCGCCTAGCCGACCGAAGCCCTGCCATCAGCGCGTTTCCCCGACTCTGGGTCTGCGCTCCCCGGTGCAGTTGTCCCTTTCGTCGCGCCAGTCACGATGGCCTCAGAAGTCTTCTTTTGAAAACAATGAATTGGAAGATTTGCCCGAAACCGGAACCGTCATGTGCTAAGCGCGTACAGTCCCCGAGCTATTAGAGGTCGTGCAGCCCAGGGAACGTGGGCCCGAGATGGCGTCGTTTGTCATCGCAACGCCCGAGATGATGGCGGCGGCGGCCGGGAATTTGACCGGGATCGGCTCGGCGGTGCGGGCAGCCAATTTGGCGGCGGCGGGGTCGACGACGCAGGTGTTGGCGGCGGCTCAGGATGAGGTGTCCGCGGCGATCGCGGAAATGTTCGGCACCTATGGCCGGGATTTTCAGACCCTGAGCGCGCAGGCCACGGCGTTCCATGAGCAGTTTGTGGCGGCGCTCACGGGTGCGGGTGGCGCATATGGGCTCGCGGAGGCGGCGAACGTGTCGCCGTTGCAGACGCTGGAAGACGACGTTCTGGGTGTGATCAATGCGCCCACGAACCTGCTGCTGGGTCGGCCGTTGATCGGCAACGGCACCGACGGCGCATCGGGAACGGGTCAGGCCGGCGGGCCGGGCGGAATTTTGATCGGCAATGGCGGCAACGGCGGGCAGGGCAGCGGGGGACAGCACGGCGGCGCCGGCGGGTCCGGCGGCCGGTTCTTCGGCAGCAACGGCCTAGACGGGGGCTAGCACACGCTCATTGGGCGCGCCGGGTCCGCGGCCGCTCCGCGGCGAAGCCGCGCACCACGTGCGCGCGCACCCATTCCGCAACCACCTCGGGGTCGTCCAAGTCCAGCGTCGACGACGGCGTGCTGAAGAGCGAAAAGAGTATGCGCGCGAACCATTCCCCGGCGGCCTCGACGTCGAGATCCTTGCGGACCTCCCCGGTGAGCCTGGCCGCCGAAAGATAGGGCGCGAAGAAGTCGACGCACTCGCGCAGCAGCAGGGCCGCGTCCTTGGTCAGCAGCAGGCTGACCGCGTCCTCGTCGAAGTACTTCTCCGAGGAGATGACCCGCCGCGCCTGGGTCACGAACACCGCGGCCCGGCTCAGCTTGTCCTCGAGCGAGCTTCCGCGGTCCATCGCCTTGGTCATCTCGCGGTAGAAGCGCTCGGACGCGTGCTCGGCGCACGCCTCGACGATCGCGGCCTTGTCGCCGAAATATTCGTAGATGGTGCTCCGCGAAACGCCTGCGCGCCTGGCGATGTCGACGATCGTCGCCTTCTGCAGTCCCTGCTTGCCGAAGCACTCGAACGCCGACTCCACGATGAGCTCGCGCGTGTCGGACGCCTGGGTCGGCGGGGAAGCCCGGGTCATCGGGGCACCTCAGTCCGACGGCGCGAGGATCAGCCCGCTGGTCGGCACCCCGGTGCCCGACGTCACCAGCACGTGCTCGACGTCGTCGACCTGGTTGTACGACGTGCCGCGTACCTGACGCACGCCCTCGGTGATGCCGTTCATGCCGTGGATATAGGCCTCGCCGAGCAGCCCGCCGTTGGTGTTGATCGGGAATTCGCCACCGAGCGAGAGCCGCTCGACGGTGGCGAAGTCCTTGGCCTCGCCGCGCCCGCAGAAGCCGAGCTCCTCGAGCTGGGTGAACACGAACGGCGTGAAATGGTCGTAGATGAAGGCGGTTTGGATGTCCTGCGGCTTGAGGCCCGAGTCGCGCCACAGCCGGTCGGCGACCACGCCCATCTCCGGAAGGCCGGTGATGTCGTCGCGGTAGTAGCTGGTCATCATCTCGCCGTTGGCGGCCGCGCCCTGAGCGGCCGCGGTGATGATCGCCGGCGGCTGCCGCAGGTCGCGGGCCCGTTCGGCGCTGGTCACCACCAGCGCGACGCCGCCGTCGCTTTCCTGGCAGCAATCCAGCAGGCGCAGCACCGGTTCGACGATCCAGCGCGAATTCTGGTGGTCCTCAAGCGTGATGGGGCGCTGGTAGAACCAGGCGTCGGGATTGTTGGCGGCATGCGCGCGGTCGACGACGGCGATCCGGCCGAAGTCCTCGTTGGTCACCCCGTACGTGGACATGTAGCGCTGGGCGTGCATCGCGACCCACGCCGCGGGGGTGAGCAATCCGAACGGCGCGTAATGCGCCATGAACAGCGGGGTCTCGGCGCTGGTGCGCCCGCTGCCCCCGAACCGGAAGCCCGAGCGCTCGTTGAAGGCGCGCCAGCAGACCACCACGTCGGCGACGCCGGTCGCGACCGCCATCGCCGCGTGCACCACGGTGCCCGCCGCCGCCCCGCCGCCGTGATGGACGCGGGAGAAGAAGCTCAGATCGCCGATGCCCACGTTGCGGGCGATGTCGATCTCGTCGCTGGAGTCCATGGTGAAGGTGACCATTCCGTCGACGTCCGCCGGCGCCAGGCCGGCGTCGTCGAGTGCGGCACTGACCGCCTCGCAGGCCAATTGGAGCTCGCTGCGCCCGGACTCCTTGGAGAACTCCGTCTGGCCGATCCCCACGATCGCGCAGCTGCCGGGCAGGCGGCTCACGAGCCGGCCCCGTCGAGCAGGCTGAGCACCGCGGTGCCCGAGACGTGATCGCCCAGGCTGTTGGCGCCCTTGAACGCCACCTCGACGAAGTCCTCACCGCCGGAGCCCTGAGTTTTGCCGGTCACGGTGCCGGTGAAGCGCAGCGGGTCGTCGGGGAAGCTGGGCACCCCGAGGCGGATCGAGAGGTTCTTGACCATCGCCTCGGGTCCGGCCCAGTCGGTGAGGAAACGCACGCAGTACCCGTTGGTGGTCAGGATGTTCATGAACAGGTTGGGCGAGCCCTGCTTGTTGGCGTAGTCGCGGTCGTGGTGCACCGGCATGAAGTCCCGCGACGCGATCGCACCGGCGACGATCAACGTTGTGGTTACGGGGATTTCGAGCGGCGCGACCTCGTCGCCCACTTCGATGTCGGCCCACCGCAAGGTGGTTCGGGTCTTGGCGGTCGTCATCGGATTCCTTCCGGGATGGGTGTGTCGCAAGCGAGTTGGGCTGCAGGCCAATTACTTCCGGGGCCGGAACTGGTGCAACACCAGGTCTCCATCGCTGCCTTCGAACGCCTGGAAGTACACCTCCACGGGCATCCCGGCGGTGGCGTCGGCCGGGTCGACGCCGCACAGGTTCGACACCAGCCGCACCCCTTCGTCGAGCTGTACCAGCGCAACGATGTACGGGTAGTCGAAGAAGGGGAACCGCGGTTCGTGCGGCACGACGTAGCTGTAGAGGGTGCCGCGGCCCGACGATTCGATGGCCTCCCACTCGAGGGAGCGGCATTGGGGGCACATGGGGCGGGGCGGGTGGCGCAGCGCGCCGCACCCGCTGCAGCGCTGGATCAGCAACTTGTGCTCGCGCAGCCCGTTCCAGAAGAACTCGGTGTCCGGGCTGATCGCCGGGGCAAGGCGGGGCGCCATCAGCCCGCCGGCCTGAATCGCAGCATGCGGAAGCGCTGTCGGCCCAGCACTTCACCGTTCTGATCGGTGTAAGTGGTCAGCCAGGTCAGAAAGAAGCCGGTGCCCAGCGCGGTCTTCTTCTCCTCCGAGACGCCCTCGTAGACCGCCGTCGCGCTGATGACATCGCCCAGGCGGGGATAGCGCTCGATCTCGAACTCCGAGTTGGTCGCCACGGTGCTGGTGTAGCCCGCCTCGTCGAGGAATGCCGTGGGGTTGGAGGTGATCTCGACCGGGGAGCCGCCGCGGTCGCCGATCCCCTCGAGCTTCGGGGACGGCATCGTCCAGGTCTGCAGCATGACCGGTGGCGAGACGATGCCGCCGAACCGCGAGGACGCGGCGAACTCCGGATCGAGGTAGACGGGGTTCAGGTCGTCGAGCGCGTGCGCCCAGTGCCGGATCATGGGCTGGTTGACGGGATCCGGTGCCACCGAGGGCTTTCCGGTGCCGCCAGTGGGCTGCCCGACCAGCGCCCGCACTTTGGCGCTGACGGTCTCTGAATCGGTCACAAACGCTGCCCTCCTGACGTGTTGGTGGCCCGAAGGGCTGCACGGCCGGCCCTTTTGGCGTCGTCGACGCGCGATCGGACAGACGGCCCAGATCTGTCCGCGACCTTGTGTGTACTCTGCGCGGACCATCACTGTCAATACGCCCGAACGCGGTGAGATAGCGGGAATTTCGCGCCGTCGGCGATTGACGCCGCGCTCCGGCGGGGTGAACACTGAGTCTTTATCTGACCGACGGTGAGGGAATTAGATGGGACTCGTTGACGCTTACCGGCTCTACATCGACGGCGGCTGGGTCGAACCGGACGACGGCCGCTACGACGACGTCGACCCGGCCACCGAAAAAACCATCGCCACCGCGCCCGATGCGAGCGTCGGGCAGGTGAGGGAGGCGATCGGCGCCGCGCGCCGCGCGTTCGACAGCGGGCCGTGGGGCACCGCGACCCCCGAGGACCGGGCCGGCTGCCTCAACCAGCTCGGCGACGCGCTGCTCAAGCACGCCGACGAGTTCTTCGCGCTGGCGCAGACCGAGTGGGGCTGCGTCGCCAACGAGCGCATGATGCAGATCGACGGCGCCGGATACATGTCCATGCACGCGGCCCAGCTCGCCACGAAGCTGACCGACGAACCGGTCACCGGGATCGGCGCCGGCACCACGCTGCTGCGGCGCGAGCCGCTCGGCGTCGTGTCGATCCTGACGCCGTGGAACTTCCCGCACTGCCTCAACGTCATGAAGGTCAACAACGCGCTGGCCGCCGGCAACACCGTCGTGCTCAAGCCCTCGCCGCTGACGCCGCTGGCCGGGCTCGCGCTGGCCCGAATCATCGACGAGCACACCGACATTCCACCGGGTGTGGTCAATGTCGTCACGCCGTCGGGCCTCGACGCCGCCAAGCTGCTCACCACCGACCCGCGCATCGACATGATCAGCTTCACCGGCAGCTCGGCCGTCGGTTGCGAGGTGATGCGCGCCGCGGGCGACGCCATGAAGCGGCTGCTGCTGGAGTGCGGCGGGAAATCGGCCAGCATCGTCCTCGACGACGCGCAGGTCAGCGACGAGATGCTGCGGCAGATGCTGTTCGACTGCTGCTCGCTGCACGCCGGTCAGGCCTGCATCCTGCACAGCCGGTTGCTGCTGCCGGACTCGCTGCACGACGACGTCGTCGACCGGCTCGTCGCGCTCGCCCGCGACGTCAAGGTCGGCGACCCCCGGGACCCCGAAACCCAGATGGGGCCGCTCATCAGCGCGGCGCAGCTACAGCGGGTCCAGGCGCACGTCGCGGGCGCGCTCGACGAGGGGGCCAAGCTCGCGGCCGGCGGCGGACGTCCCGCCGGCCTGGGCGCCGGCTACTACTTCGAACCGACGATCCTCACCGGCGTCGACCCGGATTCCACGATCGCCCAGGAGGAGGTGTTCGGGCCCGTGCTGTCGGTGCTGCGCTACCGCGACGACGACGACGCCGTCGCGGTCGCCAACAACTCGCGCTACGGGCTGTCGGGCGCCGTGTGGGGCGCCGACGTGGATCGGGCCGTCGGCGTCGCCCGCCGCATCCGCACCGGCCAGGTCGCGGTCAACGGCGTCGGGCCCGGCGACGCCCCCTTCGGCGGGTTCAAGCTGAGCGGGTTCGGGCGGGAGAGCGGCGGCGTCAGCGGCCTGCACCAGTACATGGAGGTGAAGGCCATCGGGGTCCCGGCCTGAGGGCGCCGCCGAGCCCGCGGGGCTGCGTTGCCGCCGGAATTTCGAAAATCGCTTGTCACGTGCAAAGCTGCTGGCATGGCCCTCGAGATCGCCCGCCCCAAGCTCGAAGGCAATGTCGCGGTCGGGAGGAACCGCCAGCTCGGCTTCGCCGAATTCGGTGACCCGCAGGGCCGGGCGGTGTTCTGGCTGCACGGTACCCCCGGCGCGCGCCGGCAGATCCCCACCGAGGCCCGCGTCTACGCCGAACAACACGGCATCCGCCTGATCGGCATCGACCGGCCCGGCATCGGGTCGTCGACCCCGCACCGGTACGAGAACATCCGCGCGTTCGGCGACGACCTGCGGACGGTCGCGGACACGCTGGGCATCGACAAGATGGCGGTCATCGGCCTTTCGGGCGGCGGCCCGTACGCCCTCGCGTCGGCCGCGGTGTTGCCCGATCGGGTGGTGGACGTCGGCGTGCTGGGCGGCGTCGCGCCGTTCCTCGGCGACGAGGGGATCACCAGCGGCCTGATGAACCTGGGTAAGCGGGTGGCGCCCCTGCTGCGGCTGGGCGGCGACCCGCTGCGGATCGGCGCCAGCCTGATGGTCCGGGCCATCCGTCCGGTCGCGAACCCGGCGCTGTACCTGTATGCCGCGATTTCGCCCGAAGCCGACCGGCGCCTGCTGACCCGGCCCGAGTTCGGGGCGATGTTCCTCGACGACCTGCTCAACGGCAGCCGCAAACAACTGGCCGCGCCGTTCAACGACATCATCCTGTTCACGCGGGACTGGGGATTCCGGCTCGAGGAGGTCAAGGTCCCGGTCCGCTGGTGGCACGGCGACCACGACCACATCGTGCCGTTCGCCCACGGCGAGCACGTCGTGGCCCGGCTGCCCGACGCCGAACTCTTCCACCTACCGGAGGAAAGCCATCTGGCCGGGCTCGGCCGCGGCGAGGAGATCCTGTCCACCCTGATGAAGGTCTGGGACGAGCGTGCCTGAGCCGGTGGGCGAGTGTATGCCATTTACGTCAGGGTCGCGATGCGAGATCGAAGCATCTCGGACAACAATTCGGTCTTACGTTCGTCGAACCCGATTTGGTCGCACCGGTCCGGCCACTGCGCTGCCCCATCGACGACGTCGTTGATCATGCTGGCGGGCGCCCGTTCGCGGAGACCAAGCCGGGCCGCCGCTTCCATGAAATGATTGCGGTTCAAGCGATTTGCGCGCCCATAGAGCGGCAACGCCATCGAGTCGCGCCACCCCGCGTAGGGCTGCGTTGTGAGCAAGTCATAAGCGGGCGTTGGTCGCCAGAGCCCGTCCGGGCAATAGATCGACAGATTCTTCCCATGCAAGTCGCCATTGCCGATTAGCCAGGAGAACACCACGGTCCGCAGCAGGTCGAGGGCGGCCGCAGCCCGCGAACCTCCGCCGCGCGCGCAGGCGTCGGCCAAAGAAGCGATCGCCGTTTGGGCGTGGATGCGGTACTTCGCGGCGGGGTAGACGGAAGCGACTTGGCAGGCGTCCTCTTGGGCGATCCGGACATCGCCCTGCCGATCAAATCGGTGGACCAGCAGTGCGCTTCGGCCGGCGGCGTCGTGGATCAGTTGAGTCTGTGCTGCGCGCAGTCCGCAATCGACCGCCATTTGCATGAAGAAGTGTTCATTTTCGACGAGTCGGGGAAAGCCCGTCGGCGGATTTAGCTTGAGGATCGCGGGTCCTGTCGTTGTTCTCGCGGGTGTCGACCATATGGCCGCGCTGACTTTGGGCTGAACTCCGGAAAGTCCGACGGGATCGGCATCGACAGAGCCGGTGAGGCGTTGGAAAACTTTCCGAAAGTCGGTATCCCGCGCGGGATCGAACATCGGCTCACGTTCCGGGGGGGAGGTGCCGGCAGGTAGAACGCGAACATTTCCGATCGTGTCGCCGCCGATCGCAAGGAGCAGCGTGAAATGGTCGTCCACCGACGTTTTCGTGGACGAGGTCACCACCCCCAGCCGGACACCTTCGGGAAGCAGTCCGGCAAAGAATGGAGGAACCGCGCCGCCCGTCGTTATCAGGGGGTAGTCCCCGTCCAAGGGAAGGGACCATGACACTGATCGAGTGCGGATAGTCAACGCAGTCAACTTGGGGGCCACCGGCTTCGGGTCGCGGTATTCAAAGCGGATCTCGTCGCCGGGCAGACGAACGAGGTTGGCGACGATCGCGTCGGCGAGGTAGACGTCGGCTTCCCCGACCTCTCGAAGGTCGGACGGTCGGATCATGTCGCTGCGAGGTTGGCGTCGCCAGCCGTGATCACTTCCAGCCGAAGGCCGAGTACGTCGGCGATTTCGACAAGCGAAGCGAGTTTCACGGATCCGGTGCCGTATTCGAGGGCTTGGACGCTGTACCGGGAGACACCTGATAGGTCGGCCACCAATTGCTGAGTGAGCCCCAGATGAACCCGCCTGGTCGCGAATACTTTCCCTATGCGTGTGATTTCAGGCAGAGCAGATCGGGGGGCTGGGTTAGTCCTGCGTGGCGCCCTCCTGCCCGGTGCAACGCGTGATATTTCACGCATAAGAGGCCCGTCGGGGCTGCGGGCTTGGCCGGACATACATTACGCGTGATTTTCCATGCATAGCACTATGCTGCCCCTGTCCTGACCCCTTGTCAAGCCATAATGCCTGATTTCCCAGGCATTACCTGCGTGGCCGCCCGCCGGGTAACCTGCTCACGTGCTGCTCGCGTCGCTGAATCCCTCGGCCGCCACCACCGCGGACATCGCCGACGCCGTGCGCATCGACGGTGTCGCGCTGAGCCGCAGCGGCCTGGTCGGCGCCGCGACGTCGGTGGCCGAGCGGGTGGCCGGGGCGCAGCGGGTGGCGATCCTGGCCACGCCGACCGCGTCGACGGTGCTGGCGGTCACCGGCTGCCTGATCGCCGGCGTGCCCTTCGTCCCCGTGCCCTCCGACGTCGGCGTCGCCGAGCGTAGGCACATGCTCACCGACTCGGGCGCGCACGCGTGGCTGGGCCCGGAACCCGTGGAGCGAGAAGGGTTGCCGCACATCCCGGTTCGGCTGCACGCCCGCTCCTGGCACCGCTATCCCGAGCCGTCGCCCGACGCCACCGCGATGATCATCTACACCTCGGGCACCACCGGGCTGCCCAAGGGCGTGCAGCTGAGCCGCCGCGCGATCGCCGCGGACCTGGACGCGCTGGCCGAGGCCTGGCAGTGGACGGCCGACGATGTGCTGGTGCACGGCCTGCCGCTGTTCCACGTGCACGGACTCGTGCTGGGCCTGCTGGGGTCGCTGCGGGTCGGAAACCGCTTCGTGCACACCGGAAAACCGACGCCCGCCGGCTACGCGGAGGCGGGGGGCACGCTGTATTTCGGGGTGCCCACGGTGTGGTCGCGGATCGTGGCCGACGCGGCGGCGGCCGAGGCGCTGCGCCCGGCGCGGCTGCTGGTTTCCGGCAGCGCGCCGCTGCCGGTGCCGGTGTTCGACCGGCTGGTCGAGCTCACCGGGCATCAGCCCATCGAGCGCTACGGCACCTCGGAATCGCTGATCACGATCTCCACCCGCGCCGACGGCGAACGCCGCGCGGGCTGGGTGGGGCTGCCGCTGCCCGGCGTAACGACCAGGCTGCTCGACGACGACGGCAACCCGGTGCCGCACGACGGGGAAACCGTTGGGCGCCTTCAGGTTCGGGGGCCGACGATGTTCGACGGCTACCTGAATCGACCCGAGGCCACCGCGGAGGCCTTCGACGCCGACGGCTGGTATCGCACCGGCGACGTCGCCGTCGTCGACGCCGGCGGGATGCACCGCATCGTGGGCCGCGAGTCCGTCGACCTGATCAAGTCCGGCGGGTATCGCATCGGCGCGGGCGAGATCGAGACGTCGCTGCTGGGGCACCCCGGCGTGCAGGAGGCCGCCGTCGTCGGGCTGCCCGACGAGGACCTGGGCCAGCGCATCGTCGCCTACGTCGTCGGCGCGTCGGGCCTGAACGCCGATGAGCTGATCGACCATGTCGCGCAGGAGCTTTCGATCCACAAGCGGCCGCGCGAGGTGCGGCTGGTTCAGGAGCTGCCCCGCAACGCGATGGGCAAGGTTTTGAAGAAGCAGCTGCTGTCGGAGGGCTAGCCTTTGGCTAGCCTCTTTCCCCGCGAGGGGTCCGCAAATGTACACATTTGCGGCGTGCCGCCGTACAGACACGCGCGTTCGCGGGATTCACGTACCGTCGTACGGGTGAACCCAACCGTCGTGGCCGCCGCCACCCCGATGCGGCGGGTCGCGATCGCCTGCCTGGTCGGCTCGGCGATCGAGTTCTACGACTTCTTGATCTACGGCACCGCGGCGGCGCTGGTGTTCCCGGCGGTGTTCTTTCCGCACCTCACCCCCGCCACGGCGACGATCGCCTCGATGGCCACGTTCGCGACGGCGTTTTTGTCCCGGCCGCTGGGCGCGGCCGCGTTCGGCTACTTCGGCGACCGAATGGGCCGCAAGAAGACCCTGGTCGCCACGCTGCTGATCATGGGCCTGTCGACGGTCAGCGTCGGCCTGGTCCCCAGCAGCGGGTCGATCGGCGCGGCGGCCCCGCTGGTCCTGGTCGCGCTGCGGCTGCTGCAGGGGTTCGCCGTCGGCGGCGAATGGGCGGGGTCGGCGCTGCTGAGCGCCGAATACGCGCCGGCCGACCAGCGCGGCCGATACGGCATGTTCACCCTGATGGGCGGCGGCACCGCCGCGGTGCTGAGCAGCGCGACCTTCCTGGGGGTCAACGTCACCATCGGCGAGGACAGCCCCGCGTTTCTGCACTGGGGATGGCGGCTGCCGTTCCTGGCCAGCTCGGTGCTGATCGCGCTCGCGCTGTACGTGCGCCTGAACATCGAGGAAACCCCGGTGTTCGCGGAGGAGAAGGCGCGTGAGCTGGTGCCCAAGGCGCCGCTGGCCGAGCTGCTGCGGCTGCAACGCCGCGAGATCGCGCTGGCGGCCGGCAGCATCCTCGGCGCGCTGGGCTTCATCTACATGGCCAACACCTATCTGGCCGCCTACGCGCACTCACACCTGGGATATTCGCGCAACTTCATCTGGTTCGTCGGCGCGCTGGGCGGTTTCGCGAGCATGACGTTCATGGCGAGCTCGGCCATCCTGTGCGACCGGCTCGGGCGCCGCCGCCTCATGCTGGTGGGCTGGACCGGCTGCCTGCTGTGGGCGTTCGCGGTGATGCCGCTGTTGAACACGGGCAAACCCGCCGGGTACGCGGTCGCGATCGTCGGCATGTGCGCCGTCGCGGCGATCGGCTCCGGCCCGACGGCGGCGTTCCTTCCCGAGCTGTTCGCCACCCGCTACCGCTACAGCGGGGTGGCGCTGGCGCAAAACCTCGCGGGCCTCGTCGGGAGCGCGACGCCGCCGCTGATCGCCGGGACGCTGCTGGCCACCTACGGCAGCTGGGCGATCGGGCTGATGCTGGCCACGCTCACGTCGGTCAGCCTGGTGTGCACCTACCTGCTGCCGGAAACCCACGGAACGGCGCTGGGCCTGGATCAGTCGGCCTAGTTGGCGTGCAGGTCCTCGTTCAGGGCGATGCCCCGCCCGTCGCGAGCGACCACCTCGACGGCCCCGGTGACCGAATTGCGGCGGAACAACAGGTTGTTTGCCCCGGAGAGCTCGCGGGCCTTGACCGCGGTGCCGTCGGGCATGGCGACCTTGGTGCCGGCGGTGAGGTACAGGCCGGCCTCGACGACGCAGTCGTCGCCCAATGAGATCCCCAAGCCCGCGTTGGCGCCGAGCAGACACCGCTTGCCGATCGAAATCACTTGCGTGCCACCGCCGGACAGCGTTCCCATGATCGACGCCCCGCCGCCGATGTCCGATCCGTCGCCCACCACCACGCCGGCCGAGATCCGCCCCTCGACCATCGACGCGCCCAGGGTGCCCGCGTTGTAGTTGACGAAGCCCTCGTGCATCACCGTGGTGCCCGGCGCCAGGTGGGCGCCCAGGCGCACCCGGTCCGCGTCGGCGATGCGCACGCCCGTCGGCAGCACGTAGTCGACCATCCGCGGGAACTTGTCGACGCCGTAGACCGCCACCGGCCCGTGGCGGCGCAGCCGCGCCCGCACGGCCTCGAAACCCTCGATCGCGCAGGGCCCGCGGTTGGTCCACACGACATTGGTCAATACCCCGAACAAGCCGCCGGCGTTCAGCCCGTGCGGCGCCACCAACCGGTGCGACAGCAGATGCAGCCGCAGGTAGGCGTCGTAGGCGTCGGCGGCCACCTCGTCCAGCGAGCCGATGGTCGTGCGCACCGCGATGGTCTCGGTGCCGCGGTCGTCGTCGCGGCCGACCAGCGCGGCCAGTTCGGGGGGAACGTCGGACAGCGCGAGTCGCGACGTGCCGGCGCCGTCACCTTCGGTCAGTTCCGGTGCGGGAAACCACGTGTCGAGCACCGACCCGTCGGAGGCCAGCGTCGCCAGCCCGATACCTGCAGCTCCAGTCACGGCGGCCAGGTTACTTGGCCCGGCGAGCCAGATACCCTTGGGGCGTGCTGGACCTACGCGGCGACCCCGTCCAACTGACCGCGGCGCTGGTCGACATCCCCAGCGAATCGAGGGACGAGGCCCGCCTGGCCGACGAGGTGGAGGCGGCGCTGAGGGCGCAGACGACCGGCTTCGACATCGTCCGCAACGGCAACGCCGTGCTGGCTCGCACTTCGCTGAACAAGCCGACCCGGGTGCTGCTGGCCGGGCACCTCGACACCGTGCCGATCGCCGACAACGTGCCCAGCCGCCGCGAGGACGGCGAGTTGTATGGCTGCGGCACCGCGGACATGAAGTCCGGTGACGCGGTCTTTCTGCACCTGGCCGCCACCGTGGCCGAGCCGGTGCACGACCTGTCGCTGGTGTTCTACGACTGCGAGGAAATCGATGCCGCCGCAAACGGTTTGGGCCGCATCGAACGCGAGCTTCCGGAGTGGCTGTCCGCCGACGTGGCGATCCTGGGCGAACCGACCGGCGGGTACATCGAGGCCGGCTGCCAGGGCACGCTGCGTGTGGTGATCAGCGCGGCGGGGACCCGCGCTCATTCGGCCCGATCGTGGTTGGGCGACAACGCAATTCACAAGCTCGGCGCGGTGCTGGACCGGCTGGCCGGATATCGCCCGCGCCGCGTCGACATCGACGGGTGCGAGTACCGCGAGGGTCTGTCGGCCGTGCGCGTCGACGGCGGCGTGGCCGGCAACGTGATTCCCGACGCGGCGTCGGTGACCGTCAACTTCCGCTTCGCCCCCGATCGTTCCCTGGACGCCGCGCTGCGTCATGTCCACGAGGTGTTCGACGGCCTCGACGTGACCGTCGAGCAGACCGACGCCGCGGCGGGCGCGCTGCCCGGGTTGTCGCAGCCCGCAGCCAAGGCGCTGGTCGAGGCCGCCGGCGGGCGGGTGCGGGCCAAGTACGGCTGGACCGACGTGGCGCGCTTCGCCGCGCTGGGCATCCCCGCGGTCAACTTCGGCCCGGGCGACCCCAACCTGGCGCACACCCGCGACGAACGGGTCGCGGTCGGCGACATCACCGCCGCGGCGGAGATGCTGCGGCGCTATCTGAGCGGGTAGCCATCACGGCGTCACGGTGACGTCGACGGTGTCGGCGCCCGCGTTCGCGACGACGGCCAACACCGGGGCGTTGGGCGCCGAAACCACCTGTCCGCCAGCGACACTCACGTGGTAGCCGTTCGGATATTCGATGGGCGGCACCGAGACGAGCGTCTGCGCGGTCGGGGCGAACCGGCCCGCGCGGTCGGCCCGTAGCGTCGTGTAGCACAGCCGGAACGTGCCCGACCGGAAGAACCAGAACCTCGGTGTGCCGGCGATCACTTGCGGGTACGGTGCGGCGAGCACGGCGAGCTTGGCGGCGTTGACGTTGGCGCCCGTCGGCGGCTGGCTGGGATCGAAGACCAGCGCCTGGTCGTTGGGCGACGAACTCGTCTTGTCGTTGCCGGTGTACGCCCACTCCAACCAGCCCATCCGGTGCCGGTCGGTGTGGCGCATCACCTCGGCGATGTTGTTGAGATCGTTGGTGGCGCCGAACTCGGTCAGCAGCGGGGGGATGTGCATGAAGTCCGCGTAGAGGCTCGCGTTGGTGATCGTGAGGCCGTCCTCGAAGCGGCAGGTGATGTTCTTGTGCAGCACCGATTCGATGGCGCAGTAGTCGTGGAAGGTGAAGCCGGTGCTCGGGTCGACGACGCGCCCGACGTCGGTGTGGATGCCCTCGGCGAACAACGTGTTCGGCTCGTAGAACACCAGCGTGGTCGGGTCGGCCGCGCGAATCGTCGGCACCACCTTGCGATAGAACACGGTCAGCTTGTGGTCCTGCAGGGGGCAGCCCAGGATCGGGTTGAAGCAGCCCTCCCAGATGAAGCCGGGCCACGGCTCGTTGAGCACCTCGTAGCCGAAGACGCCGGGGTTGCCGCGGAAGAAGGTGGCGACGTGCGCCCAGGCGCGCGCGTAGTGGTCCTGCAGCCCGATCCCGTCCGGCGCCGGGGCGTTTCGCCAGAAGGCGTGCCAGGCGTGCTCCTCGGCCGGGTTGAGGAAGTAGTTGCCGGGAAAGCCGAGTTGCGGGTTGGGCAGGCCCGCGTCCTGCACCGCCCACGCCGGCGCGCCCTCGCCCTGGAAGGCCTCGTTGTAGAGGTCCTGATGGAAGTCGAGCAGGCTGATGATGCCGTGAGCCGCCAGCGTCGCCACGGTCTGCGCAATCGAGGTGAGGTAGTTGTCGTCGTAGGTGAGCGGCTGCGGCTCCACCGCCGCCCAGATGACCCCCACCCGCATCGCGTTGAACCCGTTGGCTTGCAGGAAGGCCGCGTCGTCGTCGCCGAACCCGTCGGCCGCCGGCTCGTAGGGCGGCACCTTGTACACGTGGTTGAGCCCGTGCAGGATGACGACGCGCCCGTCGGTGTCGGTCATCCACCGCCCGACGTGGCCGAGCGGCAGCGTCGGCCCGGTGGCCGCCGCCCGCGCCGCCGGCGGGGCGACGACCGAGGACGCGTCAGTCGTTGCCGCGGCGATCAGCAGGGCGGCTGCGAGCAGGCCGGCCGCGCGCGAAGGGCGGGTACGCATCGAGCCTCCAAAGCCCCCAGGTGAATTCGGCCAGCGAAGTCACTCTGGGAAACAGTGAGGCGTCATGGTCACCGTGGTGGCACGGTGGTGTCACGGTTCGCGCACAATGCGGCGCGCCTGCGCGTCGGCGGAGGCGGCCGCCGCGCGCATTCCGGCCGCCGCCAGATCGTCCGACACCGCGCGAAGCGCGGCTTCGTCACCCGCGGCCAGGGCCCGTGCGTGGGCGAGCGCGAGCCGGCCCGCGGCACAGTCGATTTCGCCGCACAGCCGGGCCAGCGGATCCGCCGCTCGGGTGTCACCGAGGCGGACGGCCTCGTGCCAGGCGCGCAGCGCCACGGCCGACTGCCCGCCGCGTTCGGCCGCGCGGGCGGCGTCGCGGGCGGCGTCCACCGCGCCGTGCGCGTCGCGCATGGTGGCCAGCCGCCACGCCCGCGCCACACCGAGCTCCGGGCTGAACAGCGCCGACTTGGTGCCGTGCCGAGATTCCGCGCGGCTCAACGCCTTTGCGGTCGCCGCGGTGTCGCCCTGCTGGGCCAGCGCGGTCGCCAGCAGCGTCAGCGAGAGCGGGCCCCACGAGTAGCCGGTGCGTTCCAGGGCGGCGGCCGCGGGCCCGAGCAGCGCTGCGGCTCTTCCGAATTCGCCACCGGCGATCAGCACGTGGGCCAGCAGCACCTCGCCGATCGCGCGGCCGGGCTGCTGCAGTTCGGCGAAGTCGGTGAACTGCTGGGCCAGCTCCCGCGCCGCGTCGAGCCGGCCGGCCATCAACAGCGCGGTGGTCTGGCCGAGCCCGATCGTGAAGCGCAGCAGCCCGGGATGCTCGGCGGCCAACGCGCGCTGCGCCAGGGGCTCGACGTCGCCGAAGCGGCCCTGCCGCGCCGCGCACAGCGCCGCCGCGCTGGCGGCCCAGGCCACCGCCTGGTCGTCGGCCGACGGCGACGCGAGGACCTCGCCGGCGACCTTGACCGCGTACCCGACGTTGCCCGCGTTCATCGCGAAGGTGGCACTCAGCGCGTCGAGGGTCAGGCGCGGACCCCCGTCCGACACGCGGCCGCGGATGGTGC
The DNA here is from genome assembly GCF_002086635.1 of Mycobacterium alsense. Lineage (GTDB taxonomy): Bacteria > Actinomycetota > Actinomycetes > Mycobacteriales > Mycobacteriaceae > Mycobacterium > Mycobacterium alsense. The sequence goes on from NZ_MVHD01000024.1 coordinate 32,443, forward strand.
GCAGGAACGCGGTGGCCCGCTCCGGCTCGCTGAGCATCCAGAACTGGTTGGCCGCCCGCAACAGCGTCCAGTCCATGAGTGCCTGCTCGGCCAGCGCGGCCGAGTCGACCTCGGCCAGCACCGCGTCGGCCTCGCGGCCACGGCCCTGCCACGCCAGGGCGTGGGCCAGCGCCAGCCGCGCCGCCAGGCCCCCGGAGCGCTGCAGCGCGGAGCGGGCCAGTCGCTCGCCGAGCGCGAGGTCGCCCAGCCGCAGCGCCTGCTGCGCGGCGGCGACGACCTCGGCGACGCGCTGGGGGGCGTCGCTATCGAGCGCCAGCGAGGCCAGCCGCAGCCGGTCGCTGAGGTGCCCCGACGGCCGCCGCGCCAGCAGCTCGACCACCTCGGTGCGCCGCCGGCGCGCATCGTCGGCGCCGAGCGCCGCGCGCGCCCGCGCGGCGAACAGCGGGTGCGCGGTGTAGACGACCGGGTCGTCACCGTCCCCGCGCACGCGGGTTTCGGCGGCCCCCAGGTCCTCGGCCTCGCCGACCGCGCCGTCGCCGGCCAGGGCGGTCAGGTCGGCCACCGACAGCGGCTCCGCGACGGCGAGGTACTCGAGCACGGCCCGCGCCGCGGCGGGCAACTCGGCGATGAACGCGTCGACCGCGGCGATTTCGGAGGGCCTTGTCGGCCCTCCCGGTGCCTCGATGTCGAGCCGCGGCAGCAGGTCGTCGGTCCACAGCGCCGCGATGGCGGCGGGCGCCGCTTCGGCGCGGGCGGTGACGATCATCCGCGCGGTGCCGGCCAGCGCCAGCTGGTACACGAGCGTGGCCGACAGGACGTCCAGCTCATGGGCGTCGTCGACGACGAGCAGCAGCTCATCGCCCCCGAGTGACGACCGGGCCGCCCGCAACAGGGCCGCGGGCTTGCCGATCTCCGAGATGGTGATCAGGTGGCCGAAAGCCCCGAACGGGACGGCGCGCTCGGTCGGGGTGCCGGTGACCCAGCGGGCGAGCGTGGCCGGGCGCGAGCGGGCGTAGCTTTCGGCGGCCAACCGGGCGAGCGTGGATTTCCCGCAGCCGTCGGGACCCAGCACGACGGCCCCCCGCCCGGCCGCGAGCGCGTCGCCCAGCCGCTGCAACGCCGCCTCGTGCTGGGGGACGTCCCATCGAATCGGCACCCGCCGGATTTTATTGCGCGCGGTGTGCGGGCCGCACCCGGCGTGGTCTACCTTTCGTGGTATGCCCGCGCAGCGCGACCCCTCCAGCCCGTGGGCGGTGTGCGTTTATTGCGCGTCGGGCCCCGACCATGCCGAATTGCTAGGGCTCGCTGCGGAACTCGGCGAGGCGATCGCCGAGCGCGGCTGGACCCTGGTGTGGGGCGGCGGTCGGGTGTCGGCGATGGGCGCGGTGGCCAGCGCCGCCCGCGCCCGGGGCGGCCGGACCGTCGGCGTCATCCCGCAGAACCTGATGCGCCGCGAGATCGCCGACGCGGAGGCCGACGAGCTGATCGTCAGCGACACCATGCACGAGCGCAAGCAGATCATGGAGAGCCGCGCCGACGCATTCATCGTGTTGCCCGGCGGCATCGGCACGCTGGACGAGCTGTTCGACGCCTGGACCACCGGTTTCCTCGGCGCGCACGACAAACCCATCGTCCTGCTGGACCCGTTCGGGCACTACGAGGGACTGTGGCTGTGGCTGTGCGGACTGCTCGACAGGGGATACATCACCCAAGCAGCGATGGATCGGTTGGTGCTGGTCGATAAGGTGGGTGCCGCAGTGGAGGCGTGCGCGCCAGCCTGAGGGCCGGCGTCCGAGGGGAATCACAGGAATAGAGGGACCAGTTGTCCGATCACAACGGGGGAGCGCGCACCGCGGTCCGACTGACCGACATCGCGGCCCGGGTGCCGGGGGTCCTTGCCGACCTCCCGGCGATCGTGCGCGGAATGCGGACCGGGCTGCTGGTCCAGCCGGGCTCGCACCGGTCGATCGGCACGGTGTTCGCCGAGCGGGCCGCCCGCTACGGTGACCGGGTCTTTCTGCGGTTCGGCGACCAGCAACTGACCTACCGCGACGCCAACGCGGCCGCCAACCGGTACGCCGCGGTGCTGGCCGCGCGCGGCGTGGGCAACGGCGACGTGGTCGCGATCATGCTGCGCAACTCGCCCCAGGCCGTGCTGTCGATGCTTGCCGCGGTCAAGTGCGGCGCGGTCGCCGGCATGCTCAACTACCACCAACGCGGCGAGGTGCTGGCGCACAGCCTCGGCCTGCTCGACGCCAAGGTCCTGGTCGCCGAGACCGACCTGGTCAGCGCCGTGGCCGAGTGCGGCGGCGCTGGCGCCACCGAGACGCTGACCGTCGAGGACCTGGAGCGGTTCGCGGTGAGCGCGCCGGCCACCAACCCCGCGTCGGCGTCGGCCGTGCGGGCGCGCGACACCGCGTTCTACATCTTCACCTCGGGCACGACGGGCTTCCCCAAGGCCAGCGTGATGACGCACCTGCGGTGGCTCAAGGCGCTCGCGGCGTTCGGCGGCATCGGGCTGCGGCTGAAGAGCTCCGACACGCTGTATTGCTGCCTGCCGCTGTACCACAACAACGCGCTGACGGTGGCGTTGTCGTCGGTGATCAACTCCGGGGCGACTTTGGCGCTGGGCCGCTCGTTCTCGGCGTCGAAGTTCTGGGACGAGGTGATCGCCTCCGACGCCACGGCGTTCATCTACATCGGCGAGATCTGCCGCTACCTGCTCAACCAGCCGCCCAAGCCGACCGACCGCGCGCATCGGGTGCGGCTGATCGCCGGCAACGGACTGCGCCCGGAGATCTGGGACGAGTTCACCAAGCGGTTCGGGATCGCGCGGGTGTGCGAGTTCTACGCCGCCAGCGAGGGCAACACCGCGTTCATCAACGTCTTCAACGTGCCGCGGACCACGGGCATCTTCCCGATGCCGCTGGCCTACGTGGAGTACGACACCGACACCGGCGAGCCGCTGCGCGACGAGAGCGGGCGGGTGCGCCGGGTGCCGCCCGGCCAGCCCGGCCTGCTGCTCAGCCCGGTCAACCGGCTACAGCCCTTCGACGGCTACACCGACAAGGAGTCGAGCGAAAAGAAGTTGGTGCGCAACGCTTTTCGTGAGGGCGATTGCTGGTTCAACTCGGGTGACGTGATGAGCCCGCAGGGCATGGGGCACGCCGCGTTCGTCGATCGGCTCGGCGACACGTTCCGGTGGAAGGGCGAGAACGTCGCCACCACGCAGGTCGAGGCGGCGCTGGCCTCCGACGACTCCGTCGAGGAGTGCACGGTGTTCGGCGTGGAGATCCCGCACACCGGGGGGCGCGCCGGGATGGCCGCGGTCAAGCTGCGCGACGGCGCCGAGTTCGACGGCGGATCCCTGGCCCGCGCCGTGTACGGCCAGCTGCCCGCCTACGCGCTGCCGTTGTTCGTGCGGGTGGTGAAGTCGCTGGAGCACACCACGACGTTCAAGAGCCGCAAGGTCGAGCTGCGGGATCAGGCCTACGGTTCGGACATCGACGACCCGCTGTACGTGCTGGCCGGCCGCGACGAGGGCTACGTGCCGTACTACGACGAGTACCCCGAAGAGGTGGCTCAAGGTAAGCGGCCGCAGGGCTAAAGGTCCCGTCTGCTAATGGGGCCGCGGTCAGGTTTGACTGTGAAGCCTGGGCTTCGCGCGTGAACGCCGGGCGGAATAGGGCGCCGACATCCCGCCCTGAGCTCACCCCCAAAGCCATCGCTTCACGCCCGGCGCCGTCAGCTCACAGTCGATCGCAGCGCCGGTAGCGGTCTCTGGGGCAGTGCGCCTGTTTTAACGGCCGATGCCGGCGAGCGCGAAGAATTCGTGCCGGGAACTGGGGTCGGTACGCAAGGTACCGAGCAGGGTGGAGGTGACAGAGGTCGAGCCGGTGGCATTCACACCGCGCAGGGTCATGCAGGTGTGCTCGGCGCGGATCACGACACCGACCGCGCGTGGCTGAAGGTGATCGGTGAGCCAGTCGGCGACCTGCTTGGTCAACCGTTCCTGGACCTGGGGCCGGCATGCGAAATGCTCGACCACCCGGGCGAGCTTGGACAGCCCAAGGATGCGCTCACCCGGAAGGTAGCCGACGCACGCGGTGCCGGTGAACGGGAGTAGATGGTGCTCGCAGACCGACCGCAGCGGGATGTCGCGCGCCACCACCAGTTCGTCGTAACGCTCGTCATTGGGAAACGTGGTCGCCTCGAACGGTTCTGCGCTGAACAACTCCGCGTAGGCGCGGGCCATTCGCGCAGGTGTGGCACGCATGCTCTCGCCGTTCAGCGATATGCCCAGCGCCTGAAGGAATGCACCTGCCGCCTGTTCGGCGGCGGCCAGATCGCGGACCGGGCGATCGGCCAGCTGTAACAGCGAAGGCGGGGTCGCGCGGTGATTCCTGTGGTTGAGCGTGGTCATGGAGCATTACCGCCTTCGTGACACGAAAGACCGGGGCAGACGGGCAGACGCCATCGTTCCTCCTGTATCGGCAATGATGACTGGTTTTAGACGGTCGCCGACCGCTTTGTCAAGATCTATTGGTGTTACATTGCCGTACGCCCCGGCGCGGGATCGGGCGGGCGGCCCGAAACCGCCAGGCGCGCCACACATCCGGCGCCCTTCGGGTGCGCCAACAGCGACCCTGTGTCCTTTCTAACACTAAAAAGTATTGACGAGGGAAGTCGTCGCGTTTGAAAATTCGAGAACGGATGCCGATTCCTGATAAGAGGCAACATGACCACTGCTGTGCCGAGCGGGCAACAACCGGGCCGAGCTGTCAAGACCCCCATGAGCGGGCACGCGTCGTTGTTCGCGGCACGGAGGCGTGGGAGTGCTGCCCCGACGCGAATTCTGTTGGGGGCCATCGCGCGCCTGGCATCCTGGACTCTCGGACTGATGGCGGCGGCGTGGGTCGTCCCCGGTGTCTCGATGTCGGCCTCAGGGGTCATCTTCGCCGTGCTGTTTTTCTCGGTAACGCAGACGACCCTGTCGCTGTGGATCTTGAGGCTGCCCCATGGATGGACGCCGCTTGTCCTCGGCAGCACCGCCCTGATCCTTACCTTCGTCGCGATGGGTCTCGCCGGGGCATTCACTCACGGGTTGAGCATCGGCCCGACGCTGTCATGGGTTGCCGCGACGATCGTGGTATGGCTCGCGACAACGATCGGCGCCATTTTGCTGCCCGAGGTGTACGTCCGGTAGGCGTCATGCGTTTTCTTCGGTGAGCGACGAAGGGTGGAGAGCAATGGGATACACGCATCACGACCCGACGGATCATTTCCGGACGATGCATCCACGCGCCGGTATCACGATGAAGGACAACTTCTTCTGGCCCGGCTTCATCCTCCTGACGGTCGGATTTTTCGGGATGATCAGTAGCGTGGTTGCCGCCGCCTACGGGCATTACGAATGGCTTGGCGCGACGGCGCTCATAGCAATCCTCGGGGTGGTCGCCGGGGCGTTGTGGTTCCTCGTCGAGGTTCGCCACGTCACCCTCGTTGATCGGCAGTGGGCCGGCAAGTAGTGGGGACCCAGTGATCGGCGACCGATGGGGGTGACCGACGACGAGGTCGCCAGCCACTACCCGTGCGACGACATCGTCCCGGTCCCTGTTCTGCAGGCGTGGCGTGGCGTCACCGTGCGCTGCACCCCCGAGGGGTTGTGGCCGTGGGTCGGACAGATCAGGCTCGCGCCGTACTCCTATGACTGCATCGACAACCTGGGGCGGCGGTCGCCGCAAGAGCGACGCGCCCTGCCGGAACCCGCTGTCGGGCAACACTTCAGCACCGCCGCAACTCGCCGGCTCGGGCGGATCCTGTCCGTCTCGCCGGCAGAGCAGCTCACCGGCCGGATCGCGGGCGCGGTCATCTCCTACGTACTCGTGTCGAACGGTGACGTAACCCGCCTGCTGATGAAGGTCGTCACCGCGACAGGTCGGTGGCTTGCACCGCTGATCTCGGTCGGCGACCTGGTGATGGCTCGCCGCCAACTGCTCAACCTCAAGGGACTCGCCGAGAGCAATGCTTGAAACGAACGGCGAGGGACTGGTGGGCATGTCGTCCGACGGCGCAAGAACATTTTCGTCAAGATTCATTGGTGTTAGATTGGAACCATGAGTATCAGCGCGGGTGATGGCGTTGACGCCGTGGCCGGGCTGAGTAGTTTGGACGACCCGGTGCGACGCCTGCTCTACGAGTACGTGGCCTCTCGCGACGAGCCGGTGGTGCGTGATGCCGCGGCGGCGGCGGTCGGCATCAGCCGCACGCTGGCGGCCTACCATCTCGACAAGTTGGCAGACGCTGGGATCCTCGCGGTGAGTTATGCGCGGCCGTCTGGCCGGTCGGGTCCCGGGGCGGGGCGCCCGGCGAAGCGCTACGCGCGTGTGCAACAGGAACTGTCGGCGAGCGTGCCGCCACGCAATTATCGGTTGCTGGCCAAGCTGCTCGCCGAAGCGGTGGCCGCCGACGAGTCGGGCAAGGTCGGCTCGATGGTGGCGGCGGCGGCGCGCAAGGCCGGGCGGTCCAGCGGGTCAGACAGCGGTGTGGTCGATGCGCTGTGCGGGTGCGGGTTTGAGCCCGCTCCCACAGCCGATGGCGACATCGAATTGCGCAACTGCCCGTTTCATCTCCTGGCGGGCGAGTATCCCAAGTTGGTCTGTGATCTCAACTTGCAGCTGATCCGCGGCATGCTCGAGGCGGCCGGGGAACGACCCGGCCGGGCGGTGCTGGCGCCCCGCGAGGGCCGATGCTGCGTTGTGGTGCGCGCCGCGCAGCGTCCCCGGCAGAAACCGGCGCGGAAGCGCGATGGCTGATGCTTTGCCCGGTTTGAGGGGGCGGTAGGTGAACCCGTTGGAAGCGCTCGGGCTGCAATACCCGGTGATGCAGGCAGGCATGGGCGGCGGCGTGGCCAACGGTGAGCTGGCCGGATCGGTGTCGGCGGCCGGTGCCCTGGGCACAGTGGGCATGGCCGACCCGCAGACGTTCGCGGCCGAGCTGCGCCGCGCGGCCATGCTGGCCGGGAAACGGCCGGTAGCGGCGAATCTGTTGGTACCGTTCATCCGCAGGGCCCACGTCGACGCGTGCGCCGCGGCCGGGGTTCCCCTGGTGGTTCTGCACGGCGGCATCTCGCCGCGGTGGACGGCCGCGCTGCGGTCGGCGGGCGCCCGCGTGTTCTGCACCGTCGGCAGCGCGATGCAGGCGCGCCGCGCACTGGCCGCCGGTGCGGACGGCCTCGTGGTGCAAGGCGTCGAGGCCGGTGGACACCTGATGGCCGACCGGACACTGGCCATCACGTTGCCCGAGGTGCTCGAGGCGGTCGATGACGTTCCGGTGCTGGCTGCCGGCGGCGTGGCCGACGCCACCGACGTGCGCAGGCTGCTGGCGGCCGGAGCGGCCGGCGCGGTGGCGGGAACCCGGTTCCTGCTCACCGAGGAATCGTCCGCCCATCCCGAGTACAAAAAGCGGGTACTGGGTGCCCGGCGAACCATCCGCACGCTGGTTTTCGGGATGGGCTGGCACCTGCCGCACCGGGTGGTGCCGAACGCGGTCACCGACCGTTGGTGCGCGGGCGACGACTTGGGGCCGCGATGGATGCAGAGACTCAGCCGAGTCAGCGCCCCGCTGGGAAAGGCGCTGCCGTTGAACGCGCTTGGCACCGTTGTCTCCCTGCAGCGTGTCGCGCTACCGCTGTACACCCCTGCATTGCCGCTGACCGGGATGAACGCCGCGGTGGTCGATCACGCGGCGCTCTACGCCGGTGAAACGATCCACCGCATCCGCGACGTTATTCCGGCCACCGACGCCGTAGCGCGGCTCGCGCCATGACCAACGCAACACCACCTCGAGGGCGAACCGCAGCACCGCCCGCCGACCAGGCACCATAGACGCGTGCAGTCACTTCTCTGCGGCCGGCCGGTCGCCGGGGATCGCCCGCTGATCATGGCGATCGTCAACCGCACCCCGGACTCGTTCTACGACCGGGGTGCGACCTTCGGCGACGAGGCCGCCCGCGACGCCGCCCACCGCGCCATCGCCGACGGCGCGGACGTCATCGACATCGGTGGCGTCAAGGCCGGGCCGGGCGACGCCGTCGACGAGGACACCGAGACCGCCCGGCTGGTGCCGTTCATCGAATGGCTGCGCGGCGCCTACCCGGACCAGCTGATCAGCGTCGACACCTGGCGCTCGCGGGTGGCCAAGGTGGCCTGCGCGGCCGGCGCGGACCTGATCAACGACACCTGGGGCGGCATCGACCCGGGGCTGCCCGAGGTCGCCGCGGAGTTCGGGGCGGGCCTGGTGTGTTCGCACACCGGCGGCGCGCTGCCGCGCACGCGGCCGTTTCGGGTGAGCTACGGGACCACCACCCGCGGGGTCGTCGACGACGTCATCCGCCGGGTCACGGCCGCGGCGCGGCGGGCGGTCGCGGCCGGTGTGGCCCGCGACCGGGTGCTGATCGACCCCGCCCACGACTTCGGCAAGAACACCTTCCACGGGCTGGCATTGCTGCGCCACGTGGGCGATCTCGTCGACACCGGCTGGCCGGTTCTGCTCGCTTTGAGCAACAAGGACTTCGTCGGGGAGACTCTGGGTGTGGAATTGACCGAACGCCTCGAGGGGACGCTCGCGGCCACGGCGCTGGCGGCGGCGGCCGGCGTGCGGATGTTCCGGGTGCACGAGGTCGCGGCCACCCGCCGGGTGCTCGAGATGGTGTCGTCCATCCAGGGGACCCGCCCGCCGGCGCGCACGGTGAGGGGACTGGCATGACGGAGCTGGTGGACCTCGCCAGCGAGGGCGTCCTCGCCGCGCGGCCTGGCGACGTCTGGCTGTCCGACCGCAACTGGAGCCGCCCCGCCTGGACCGTCGGCGAACTGCAGGACGCGAAGGCCGGGCGGACCATCTCGGTGGTGCTGCCCGCCCTCAACGAGGAGGCGACCGTCGAGTCGGTGATCGAGAGCATCACGCCGCTGGTCGACGGCCTCGTCGACGAGCTCATCGTGCTGGACTCCGGCTCGACCGACGACACCGAGATCCGCGCGATCGCCGCGGGCGCCCGCGTCGTCAGCCGCGAACAGGCGCTGCCCGAGGTGCCCACCCGGCCCGGCAAGGGCGAGGCGCTGTGGCGTTCGCTCGCGGCCACCAGCGGCGACATCGTCGTGTTCGTCGACTCCGACCTGATCGATCCGCACCCGATGTTCGTGCCGTGGCTGGTGGCCCCGCTGCTCACCGGCCCACCCTCCCGCGGCGTTCACCTGGTCAAAAGCTTCTACCGGCGGCCGTTGACGGTCGGCGACGCGGACGCCGGCGCCGACGCCACCGGCGGCGGACGGGTGACCGAGCTGGTGGCGCGGCCGCTGCTCGCGGCGCTGCGACCGGAGCTCGGCGGCATCCTGCAGCCGCTCGGCGGCGAGTACGCGGCCAGCCGGGAGCTGCTGACGTCGCTGCCGTTCGCCCCGGGCTACGGCGTGGAGATCGGCCTGCTGGTGGACACCTTCGACCGGCTGGGGCTGGACGCGATCGCCCAGGTCAACCTCGGGGTGCGGGCGCACCGCAACCGGCCGCTGGCCGAGCTGGGCGCGATGAGCCGCCAGGTCATCGCGACCCTGCTGTCGCGCTGCGGGATCCCCGACTCCGGGGTCGGGCTGACGCAGTTTTTCGCCGACGGGCCCGACGGCTCCGATCTGCAGGCCTACACCGCGCACACCGCGCCGGTGTCGCTGGAGGACCGCCCGCCGATGAACGGCGTGCGGCCACGCTGACCGCTGTCGGCGGTATAGGGCAATATCGAACGCGTGGCGTTGGTGTTGTTGTACCTGGTCGTGCTGGTCCTGGTGGCGATCGTGTTGTTCGGCGCGGCCAGCCTGCTGTTCGGTCGCGGCGAGCAGCTGCCGCCGTTGCCGCGGGGGACGACGGCCACGGTGCTGCCCGCCTACGGTGTCACCGGCGCCGACGTCGACGCCGTGAAGTTCACCCAGGTGCTGCGCGGCTACAAGACCAGCGAGGTGGACTGGGTGCTCGACCGGCTCGCCCGCGAGCTCGAGGCGCTGCGCGGCCAGCTGGCCTCGGCCTTGGAGGCGCACGCGGCGCCGGGGGCCGGGAGCGAGACCGAGGGCGGGAGCGATTCGGTGGAACCGCAAGACGCAGAGGATCGTCAGGACACAGTGTGAGCGATGACGAGCGGGTCCGGTGCGGCTGGGCGGCCACCCGGCCCGGGCCGGACTTCGAGATGTACCGGGACTACCACGACCAGGAATGGGGGCGCCCGCTGCGCGACGGGGTGGCCCTGTTCGAGCGGATGAGCCTCGAGGCCTTCCAGAGTGGGCTGTCGTGGCTGATCATCCTGCGCAAACGGGAGAACTTCCGGCGCGCCTTCGCCGGGTTCGACATCGAAACCGTCGCCGGCTACACCGAGGCCGACGTGGCGCGCCTGATGGCCGACCAGGGCATCGTGCGCAACCGCGCCAAGATCGACGCCACCATCGCCAACGCCCGCGCCGCCGCCGACCTGGGTTCCGCGGAGGACCTGTCCAAGCTGCTGTGGTCGTTCGCCCCGTCGCCGCGGCCCCGGCCCACCGACGCGTCCGAAATCCCCTCGGCCACCGACGAATCGAGGGCCATGGCCCGGGAGCTGAAACGGCGCGGGTTCCGCTTCGTCGGGCCGACCACCGCCTATGCGCTGATGCAGGCGACAGGCATGGTCGACGACCATGTTCGCGATTGCTGGGTGCCCGCCGCGACGCTCTGACGACCCGTTGGGGCGTCACAAGCGGGTCTTTGTGTTCCCGCGGACCCGGATAGGGAACAATGGGGGGGTGATTTGGCACTTCAACGTCGGGTATGGCTGGAAATCCACTGGCGGGGCATGCTCGGCGCCGACCAGGTCCGCGAAGCCGGGCCAGCTCGAATCTGGAGGGAGCACTCGATGGCGGCGATGAAGCCCCGTACCGGAGACGGTCCTTTGGAAGCGACCAAGGAGGGGCGCGGCATCGTTATGCGGGTACCGCTCGAGGGTGGCGGTCGGCTGGTCGTGGAGCTGACGCCCGACGAAGCCGCCGCCCTGGGCGACGAACTCAAGGGCGTCACCAGCTAGAGGCCGCTTACGCGCGCACCTTCCGGTAGATCTCCAGCGTCTGCTCGGCAACCTGCGCCCACGAGAAGTCCTCGACGCAGCGCTGGCGGCCCGCCTCGCCGTAGCGCTTCGCCTTGTCCGGCTCGGCGACCAGCTCGTTCACCGCTTCGGCCAGTTCGGTCTCGAAACGCGTCGGGTCGTCGGCGTCGTAATGCACCAGCGAGCCGGTGACACCGTCGGCGACCGTCTCGGGGATCCCGCCGACGTCGGAGGCCACCACCGCGGTCGCGCACGCCATCGCTTCGAGGTTCACGATCCCCAATGGCTCGTACACCGACGGGCAAACGAAGACCCTTGCCGCCGAGAGTATTTCGCGTATCTCCGCGATGGGCAGCATTTCCCGGATCCAGAACACCTCGTCGCGGGCGCGGGCCAGCTCGGTGATCGCGGTCCCGACCTCGTCGGCCAGCTCCGGGGTGTCGGCGGCGCCGGCGCACAGCACCACCTGCACGCCCGGGGCGAAGCGGTGCGCGGCGGCCACCAGGTGGGCCACGCCCTTCTGCCGGGTGATCCGCCCGACGAACGCCACGATGGGCCGGCGCGGATCGACCCCGAGTTCGCTCAGCAACGACCCGGTTTCCCGCGGGGCGGCGGGGTACCAGACGTTGGCGTCGACCCCGTTGCGGATGACGTGCACCAGGCTCGGGTCCAGCGTGGGATACACGCGCAGGATGTCCTCCCGCATCGCCGCGCTGACGGCGATGACGGCGTCGGCGCCCAGCACCGCCGTCCGCTCCACCCACGTGGACACGCGGTAGCCGCCGCCGAGCTGCTCGGCCTTCCACGGGCGCAGCGGCTCGAGCGAGTGCGCGGTCAGGACGTGCGGGATGTCGTAGAGCAACGCGGTCAGGTGCCCGGCCAGGCCGGCGTACCAGGTGTGCGAGTGCACGACGGTGGCCGCCGATGCGGCGTTGGCCATCATCAGGTCCGCCGACAACGCGGACAGCGCCGGGTTGGCGCCGTGCATGCGCGGGTCGGGTTGCTGCGCGAAGGCGTCCGGGCGGGGCGCGCCGATGCAGTGCACGTCGACCGCGCACAGCCGCCGCAGCTGGGCGACGAGCTCGGTGACGTGTACCCCGGCGCCGCCGTAGACCTCGGGCGGGTACTCCCGGGTCATCATCGCGACGCGCATACTCCGCACCGTAGTTCGGCGACGCGGCCGCCCGCGAGTCGGGCGGGTGCGGAGCCGGAGGATTGGGCGGCGTCGGCGACGCGGCCGCCCGCGAGTCGGGCGGGTGCGGAGCCGGAGGATTGGGCGGCGTCGGCGACGCGGCCGCACGCGAGTCGGGCGGGTGCGGAGCCGGAGGATTGGGCGGCGTCGGCGACGCGGCCGCCCGCGAGTCGGGCGGGTGCGGAGCCGGAGGGTTGGGCGGCGTCGGCGACGCGGCCGCCCGCGAGTCGGGCGGGTGCGGAGCCGGAGGATTGGGCGGCGTCGGCGACGCGGCCGCCCGCGAGTCGGGGCTTGGGCAATAATGGAGGAATCGGGTCCCGGGAACTCAACAAGAATCGGACGAGCAGCAGAAAAAACTGGGCCAAATTCGTTGACGGACAGGGGCCACTTCCGTTCCCGCTGGCAGCGGTTGGCGGCGGCCGATAGTTTGGAACCATGAGGGAAGCGCCACACGTGCTGGGCATTGTCCTGGCCGGCGGTGAGGGCAAGCGGTTGTACCCCCTGACCGCGGACCGGGCCAAACCCGCCGTTCCCTTCGGGGGCGCCTACCGGCTGATCGATTTCGTCCTGTCCAACCTCGTCAACGCCCGCTATTTGCGGATCTGCGTTCTGACCCAATACAAGTCGCATTCACTCGACCGCCACATTTCGCAAAACTGGCGTCTGTCGGGTCTGGCCGGTGAATACATCACGCCGGTGCCGGCCCAGCAGCGCCTGGGGCCGCGCTGGTACACCGGCTCGGCCGACGCGATTTATCAGTCGCTCAACCTGATCTACGACGAAGATCCCGATTACCTAGTCGTTTTCGGCGCCGACCACGTCTACCGGATGGACCCCGAGCAGATGGTCCGGTTCCACATCGACAGCGGGGCCGGCGCGACGGTGGCCGGCATCCGGGTGCCACGCGCCGAGGCCACGGCGTTCGGCTGCATCGACTCCGACGAGTCCGGCCGCATCCGCGATTTCGTGGAGAAGCCCTTGGATCCGCCCGCGACCCCCGGCGATCCCGCCTCGACGTTCGCGTCGATGGGCAACTACATCTTCACCACCAAGGTGCTCGTCGACGCGATTCGCGCCGACGCCGAGGACGACCACTCGGATCACGACATGGGCGGTGACATCATCCCGCGGCTGGTGGCCGACGGGATGGCCGCGGTCTACGACTTTTCCGACAACGAGGTGCCCGGCGCCACCGACCGCGACCGCGGATACTGGCGCGACGTCGGGACGCTCGACGCGTTCTACGACGCGCACATGGACCTGGTGTCGGTGCATCCGGTGTTCAACCTCTACAACAAGCGCTGGCCGATCCGCGGCGAGTCGGAGAACCTCGCGCCGGCCAAGTTCGTCAACGGCGGCTCGGCCCAGGAGTCCGTGGTGGGCGCCGGCAGCATCATCTCGGCGGCGTCCGTGCGCAACTCGGTGCTGTCGTCGAACGTCGTCGTCGACGACGGCGCGATCGTGGAGGGCAGCGTCATCATGCCGGGCGCCCGGGTCGGGCGTGGCGCGGTGGTGCGGCACGCGATCCTGGACAAGAACGTCGTCGTCGGGCCCGGGGAGATGGTCGGCGTGGACCTGGAAAAGGACCGCGAGCGCTTCGCGATCAGCGCGGGCGGCGTGGTCGCCGTGGGCAAGGGCGTGTGGATCTAGGGTCCCCTCGTCTTGCTCGACGTCCTCAGGGAATCTCCGGGATCAGCAGGTGGGCGTCGAAACCCGGCCCCCAGTGCAGGGTGATGCGGCCGCGCGGCGAGCCGGCGTAGGCCGCGGGCAGCTGACCGGTCAGCGGGTTGGCCGGGCACAGCCAGCGCCCGGCCACCACCAGTCGCAGCTGCTCACCCGCGCGGAACAGCGTCGCCGACGGGCCCAGCGCGACGTCGACCGCCACGACCTCGCCGGGGGAGACGGGCCGCGGCTCGGCGCATGCCGCGACCGGCTCCCACGGCCGCGACAGCTCGGGGTCCAGCGCGCGCAACGCGACGCGCTGCCAGCCCGTGGTCACCCTGTCGCGGCCGTAGCCGTAGGACCCCTCGAAGCCGACGAACCGGTCCCCGAACCGGCCCGCGCGCCACTTCTCCACCCCGACGAACAGGTTGGCGTCGTCGCAGCCGGCCAATTCGACCCACAACCGCGCGGCCATGGGCCCGGTCAGTTCGGTGTCCTCGGGCAGGATCCAGCTGAATGACGCTGCGCGCGAGCCGGTTTCGAACGTGACGCTACCCGCCTCCACCGCCCGCTCGGGTGTCAGCGTCCCGGGCCCGGCGAGATGTATTGGCCGCCAACGGGTGCGGGCCAGCGGCCATTCGGCCTCTTCGCGCACCGCGGCGACGGTGTCGCGGTCCTCGCGCACCTCGAGGCGCACGGTGCGCGAGCCGGCCCCGACATTTGGGCCATCCAGCACGCCGCGGAAGAACCGCAGCTGTTCGTCCAGCGCGGCTTGGGAGTAGAACGTCGCCCACTTGCCGCCGCGATGCGTGTAGAGGCGGGCGTGGGCGGAACCGGCGTGGGTGAACGCCCGCACCGAGCCGCGGGAGTGCAGGTTGTTGTCGGAGAAGCTGCCGCAGACCAGCATGGGCACCGTGATCGCCGACAAGTCGGGCACCAGCGAGCGCCAGAACTCGTCGCGCAGCGGGTGCTCGTCCTGGGCGCGCTCGAGGTCGTAGGCCTGCCGCGTGCCGCGGCGGACGTTGCGCGACCACATCCGCGTGAAGCCGGTTTCGCGGACGCCGCCGGGGAAGGTCAGGTCGCGATAGGCGTCGGTGAAGCCTTCCCACGGGCAGATCGCCCGCAGCGCCGGCGGTTGCAGGGCGGCGACGGCGTACTGGCTGATGGCCAAATACGACACCCCCAGCATGACGACGTTGCCGTCGCACCACGGTTGGCCGGCGATCCACTGCACCAGGTCGTAGGTGTCCTCGGCCTCCTGGCGCGACAGCAGCTTTCCCGTGCCGTCCGAGCGCCCGCAGCCGCGGGAGTCGGCGTTGACGACGGTGAAACCGCGCGCCGTCCACCACGCCGGATCCGGTGCCTCCCAGCCGGTCAGCGCCGAGAAACTCACCGATTGCGGCTGGCGCAACACGCGGTATTGCGCCGAGAACGTCCACCTCCTGCCCCGCCGCTTCGGCAGGTTGTCCTTGCCGTAGGGGTGGATGCTCAAGATGACCGGACGGGGGTCGCCAGGGCGGCGAAAGACGTTGATCCGCAACACGGTTCCGTCCCGGGTCGGGACTTCGGTGTCGCGGTCGACCACGAGGTCGGCCGGCGGGTCGGTGACCGTGACCGGCGGCTTGGCGATGCCGCGGACGCGGCGCACGGCGTACCGCAGCGCGCCCGGGCGCCGCCACGGCCGGTCGAGCGCGGGTGCCGTGTTGAGTGCCACGCCGCTACCTTAGAGCGATTTCGGCGCTACCACACGTAGGGCAGCAGGCGATAGCGCACCCGCTGCATGTATTCGCGGTACCCCGGCAGCTCCCGGGCGAGCAGCCGTTCCTCGTCGCGGATGCGCAGCACGTGCACCACGACACCGGGGACGAGGAACAACAGCCCCCAGTACGAGCCGAGGGCCAGCGGAATGCCGGGCATCAGGATCATGTTGCCGACATACATCGGGTGCCGCACGTGCCGGTAGAGCCCTGTGGAGGTCAGCGTTTGGCCCGACTCGACGGTGACCGTGGCTGCCGCGTAACCGTTTTGGATGACCACCAGCATGGCGACGCCCAGGCCCGTCGCCACCAGGCCGTCGCCGAGCACCGACACCCAGGCGGGCACCGACGACCAGCCCATCCGGTGGTCAACCGCGCTGAACACCACCGACGCGAACAGCGTCGCGAACGCAGAGGTGATCACCACCTTCTGCACCGGTCTGGTCTCCGCCAGCGGTCCGCCGCGCATGCGGCGCTGCAGGGCTTCGGGGTTGGTCCGCAGGAGGTAGATGCTCGGCAGAGTGGTCGCCGCGGTGAAGGTGGCGGCGAAGGCCCATCCCTGCCAATAGGCGAACGTGCCCGCCGGCAGGAACAGCATGAGGCCCAACCCGAGCAATCCCCACACCGACGACGCCGCCGCCCGGATGCCGGTTTTCATAGTCGCAGATCCCTCCGTCGAAAAGCGATGGCCCCCAAGATGATCAGCGCCGTGTCGATCGCCAGCAGCCACAGCAGCGGCACAGCATTGAAGTCGGCGCCGACCCGCGGGACGTGCGCGAACGGCTCGAGATCGAGCACCCACTGCGGGAACCGCGCCAGCGACCCGATCAGGTAGATCGCGACGATGCCGACCAGCACGCCCCACGCCACCGGAGTGAAGCGCGGTGCCAGACCGAACAACGCCACCGTGACGGCGGCGAGCAGCCACACGGCGGGCAGCTGGACGGCCGCGCTGCCGGCGACGACGGCCAGCCTGCCGCCGAGGTCGCCGGCCGCGGCGCCGTAGACGAGCCCGCCCGCCACGCCGCCGGCCAGCAGCGCGATCGCGGGTCCCAGGAGCGCGGCCGCTAAATGGCTTGCCAGCCAGCGGGTCCGGGAGACCGCGCCGGCCAGCACGGGCTCGGCACGCTGGCCGGATTCCTCCTGGTGCAGCCGCAGGGTGAGCGAGATGGCGAACGCGGCGGCGGCCATGCCGATCATGGCGTGCGCCACCGCGATGAAGGCCTCCTCCAGCGCGCTGGTGCCGCCCATGCGCGCGACGATGTCGCGCACGGTGGCGTTGTCGCCGAGCTGGTCGCCGATTCCGTGCACCACGCTGCCCATCAGCACGCCGTACAGGCACAGGCCCACGGTCCACAGCAGCAGCGCCCCCCGGTCGAGCCGCCACGTCAGCCCGTCGACGCCGCGCAGCCGCGTTCCGGCACCGCCGGGCCCGGCGCGTTCGGCAATCAGTCCGGCGCCCACGTCGCGGCCGGCGAGCAGCCGATAGGCCACCAGGGTCAGCGCGGCCGTGGTCAGCAGATGCAGCAGCAGCACCCACCAACGGTCGCCCGCGTACGGCCGGACCTGCAGCGACCAGCCCAACGGCGAGAGCCACGACAGCCGCCCGTCACCGGCGTCGCCGACGGCGCGCAGCGTGAACGCGGCCCCCAACGCGGCGAACGCGGCTCCGCGGGCGAAGCGGGCGCTCGGCGAGAGCTGCGCGGTCAGCGCCGCCACGGCGGTGAAGACCAGGCCCGAGCATGCCAGCGCCGCGCCGAACGCGAGCGACCCGCCGGCCGGGACCTCGGTGGTCAGCAGGCCCGCCGCGCCGATCGCGCCGGTGGCGATCGACGCGCCGAATGACAGCAGCAGCGCCGCGCTCAGCGAGGCGTACCGGCCCACGGCGGTGGAGCCCACCAACTCGGTGCGGCCGGTCTCCTCGTCGGCGCGGGTGTGGCGGATCATCGTGAGGATGACGGCCACCGCGATCAGCAGGTGGAACATCCCCGCCTTCCAAATGCCAACGGCCCCAAGGCTATCGTTGTAGACCTGCCCGTACAGCGCGCGCTGGGCGGGGCTGGCCATGATGGAGGCGGCAAAGCTGGCGCGGTCCGACGCGGAGGGGTAGACCTTTTCGATGCTGCCGACGTAGACCGTGGCCAGAGGCACCGACAGCAGCAGCACCCAGAGCGGCAGCGACACCCGGTCGCGGCGCAGGTAGAGGCGCAGCATGCCGAGCGTGCCGGAGAAGTGGGAAGCGGCGCGCGGTTGGGCCGGGCGCGGAAGGTCCAGGGTCGCGGTGCTCATGCGGAGACCTTCTTGTCGCTTTCGGCGCCGTTGTAGTGGCGCAGGAAGAGCTCCTCGAGGGTCGGGGGCTGGCTGACGAGGCTGCGCACCCCGGCGTCGCCCAGGACACGGATGAGTTCCCCGAGGCTTTCGCTCTCGACCTGCGCGCGCAGCGTGTTGCCGTCGACGCTGACGTCCTCGACGCCCTTGATGCGGCTGACATCGCCCGGGTCGCCGATCATCTCGGCGGTGATCGAGGTGCGGCTCAGATGACGCATCGACTCCAGCGTGCCGCTCTCGACGGTCTTGCCGGCGCGGATGATGGTCACCCGGTCGCACAGCGATTCCGTCTCGGCCAGGATGTGGCTGGACAGCAGGACCGTCGCACCGCGGCCGCGGGCCTCGCCCACGCACTGCTGAAACACGTTCTCCATCAACGGGTCCAGGCCACTGCTGGGCTCGTCCAGTAGGAGGAGGCGCGCGTGCGACGAGAAGGCCGAAATCAGGGAGACCTTCTGCCGGTTGCCCTTGGAGTAGGTGCGCGCCTTCTTGTGCGGGTCCAGGTCGAAGCGCTCGATGAGCTCGGCGCGGCGGCGTTCGTCGATGCCCCCGCGCATGCGGGCCAGCAAGTCGATCGTCTCGCCTCCGGTCAGCGAGGGCCACAGGGTGACATCGCCGGGCACGTAGGCGATGTGGCGGTGCAGCTCGACCGCGTCGGTCCACGGGTCGCCGCCCAACAGCCGCACGGTTCCGCCGTCGGCCTTCACCAGGCCCAGCAGGATGCGGATGGTCGTCGACTTCCCGGCCCCGTTGGGTCCGAGGAAGCCGTGCACCTCCCCCTCGCGCACGCTGAGGTCGAGGCCGTCCAGCGCCCGCACCGCACCGAAGTTCTTTGTCAGGCCGCGGATTTCGATGGGCGTGCGGTTATCAGCTGGCATGGTCTTCTCCTCGATCATCGGCGGCCAGGAATGCGTCGTACATGGTGTGGTCGACCATCAGTCCTTCGGTGTAGATCTCCAGGGCGGGCAGCACCATCTCGCTGGCGTAGTCGCGCAGGACGGCGCGGATATCCGTTGGGGTGTCGTGCATTTGCAGATACAGGAGAAAACCGCCGCCCCCGGTGATGCCCAGATACCGGGCCCTGGCACGGGGATCGCGGCTGGGCTTGATGGTGCCGGCCCGCACGCCCTCCTCGAGGTATTCCTCGGCGTTGTCGATCATCCTGCGCCACAACATCGTCGCGAGCTGACCGCCGGACTGCATGCTGCGCACCAGGTAGGCCATCAGCGGTGCGTAGTCCTCGATCTCGGCCAGCTGCGCGAACCAGGTGGCGGGGTCGTTGGACTGCAGCGCCTCGATTTTGGTGCTGCGGATCTCGGCGGCGATGTACTCGTCGCAGGCGTTGCGCAGGCCGTCCTTGGAGCCGAAGTGATGGATGACCAGCGCGGCGCTCACGCCCGCGGCCTCGGCGATGGCGCGCAGCCCGATGCCGAACCCGTGCCGGCCGAACTGCTCGATGGCCGCGTCGCGGATCCGGGCGGCGGCGGTCAGGTCAGCTGAACGCATGTTCAGTACATTAAACGCTCGTTCAGTCGGGCGTCAAGGGTCAAGGGTGTTGCCTGCTCGGCGGAATTAGCGGAATCAGTCGCGGACCGCGGCCAGCAGCCCGTCGCCCAGCGGCACCAGCGCGGGGGTGAGCCCTTCGTCCTCGGCGATGAGCCTGGCGGCCTCGCGCACCGCGGTCACCTCGGCGTCGCGGGCGGCGGGATCGCCCGCCCGGCCGCCCAGCGCCGCGCGGTGCACGACGATGACCCCGCCGGAGCGCAGCAGCCGCACCCCCTGCACCACGTACTCCGGCTGGTCGATCGGGTCGGCGTCGATGAACACCAGGTCGTAGGACTCGTCGGCGAGGCGGGTGAGCACCTCCTGGGCGCGGCCGCTGATCAGCCGGGTGCGGGACGGCCCGATGCCGGCTTCGGAGAACGACTGCCTGGCCAGCCGCAGGTACTCGGGCTCGATGTCGATGGTCGTCAGCACGCCGTCGTCGCTCATGCCGGACAGCAGCCACAGCCCGCTCACGCCCGCGCCCGTGCCCACCTCGGCCACGGCCTTGCCGCCGCTGAGCTTGACCAGCAGGCTCAGCAGCGCGCCGACCGCCGGCGTCACCGCCCCGGCGCCGATCTCGGTGGCGCGCTCGCGGGCCGCCGCCAGCAGCGCGTCCTCGGATATGGACGCCTCGGCGTGCGCGCACAGCGAGTCGGCTCGACTCGGTGCCGCCTGGCCAGTTTCTGCGTCGGTGCCGTTCATGCCCGCAGCGTATTCCAAATTGCCCCGCGGTCGGGCAGGCGCGCCTGAGCGGGACGGTGGCGACACGCCCGGGATCGCGGCGGCGACCAAGCTCACTCGGCGGCCGGTTCGCCCTGTTCAAAGCAGGTAACGATTTGGTTTCTCAGGCAAACCTCAGTTTGCTCCTATGCCCCGCATACGCCGGTGGGCGACGGTGGGCGCATGGAGCGCGGAGTTCGGGGGGCCGGGGGCGCAACTCGGCGGAATGGAACGGCCCGAAATGGGAATACCCAGTGGGAGCTTCGCGTTGCCGCCGTCAGCGAACTGTCAAACCTGGAGGATCCAATCACCACAGCGCTTTTGAGCCCGACGACCATGTCGCACGCCCAGGACTGCCGCGACGACGAGTGGGTGGAGACGACCGAGGAGTTGCAGGGCACCGCGGTGTTCGACGCGACGGGGGACAAGGCGACGATGCCGTCGTGGGACGAGCTCGTCCGCCAGCACGCCGACCGGGTGTACCGGCTGGCCTACCGGCTCTCGGGCAATCCGCAGGACGCCGAGGACCTGACCCAGGAGACGTTCATCCGAGTTTTCCGCTCGGTCCAGAACTACCAACCGGGAACGTTCGAGGGCTGGCTGCACCGCATCACCACCAACCTGTTCCTCGACATGGTGCGCCGGCGCGCGCGCATCCGCATGGAGGCACTGCCCGAGGATTACGACCGGGTGCCCGCCGACGAGCCCAACCCCGAGCAGATCTACCACGATTCGCGGCTCGGGCCCGACCTGCAGGCCGCACTGGATTCGCTGCCGCCGGAGTTCCGCGCCGCCGTCGTGCTGTGTGACATCGAGGGGTTGTCGTACGAGGAGATCGGCGCCACCCTGGGCGTCAAGCTGGGCACCGTGCGCAGCCGCATCCACCGCGGACGTCAGGCGCTGCGCGACTACCTGGCCGCGCACCCCGAGCACGGCATCCGCGCCGACGCGGCGCGGATCTGATCCCCTTCCACCGCGTCGCCGGACCACGCAGCGCCGGTTAATCCCGACGTTTTGCGCGCTGTCGAGGGGTATCGGCCGCCCCGTCGCGCTACATTCAGAAGATGGGCGACGTCGAGGTCGCGGGAAGGATCCGCTGATGGCCGACCGAGGAGAGGTGTTTCGCCGCGCGTTCTCCTGGCTGCCCGCACAGTTGGCCTCCCAGAGCGACGCGCCGGTCGGTGCCCCCCGGCGGTTCCGCTCCACCGAGCACCTGTCCACCGAGGCGATCGCGGCGTTCGTCGACGGTGAGCTGCGGATGAACGCCCACCTGCGCGCCGCGCATCATCTGTCGCTGTGTGCCGAGTGCGCGGCCGAGGTGGAGGGTCAAAGCCGTGCGCGTGCGGCGCTGCGCGACTCCCGCCCGATCCGCATCCCCAGCAACCTGCTCGGGCTGCTGTCGGAGATTCCGCACTATCCGCCGAACGACGAGTCGGACCCCCCCGACGACCCCGACGCGCGCGATCAGCGTAAGCGCCGGTAGTGCGCGTCGGCGCCGCGCCCGTTCATGCCGATCGACGCGGCCCCGTGGATACTAGGGTGGACACGGACAACGCTGGCGCGGCGCAAAGCGCCCGCTAGGCAGCCTGTCGCGAACGCTCCCGACGAGGACTTCCAAAAACGGACTCCCAAAAGAGGAAAATGTGACCTCCGACGCCAACAACAGCGGCAACCAGGACGACAGGGGCGGCGACCGCCTGCCGCCGCGTCCCGTTTCTCGACCTCCGGTCGACGCCGCATCGCGCCAGATGTTCAGCCGTCCCGCCGGGTTGCGGGGTTCCTTTGTCGCCGAGCGGGTCCGCCCGCAGAAGTACCGCAGCGAGGTGGAGTTCATACCGCACGACCAACCGGTCGATCCGGTGCTCGGGGAGGCGTTCGGGCGGCCCGCCGGGACCGCGGAGTCGCTGCAGCGCCACCCGATCGACGCCGGCGCGCTGGTCCGCGAGCGGGACGGTGCCGAGCCGGAAGGTGCCGACGACCCGTGGCGCGACCCGACCGCCGCCGCCGCGCTGGGCACCCCGGCGGTGGCGCCGTCGGGACCGCAGGGCGTGCCGGGCTACCGCGGCAAGCTCGGGGTGCGCGACGTGCTGTTCGGGAACAAGGTCTCCTACCTGGCACTCGGCGTCCTGCTGGCGATCGCGCTGGTGATCGGCGCTATCGGCGGGGTGATCGGCCGCAAGACCGCCGAGGTCGTCGAGGCCTTCACCACCTCGAAGGTGACGCTGTCGACCAGCAACAACGGTGAACTCCCGGCCGGCCGGTTCGCCAAGGTGGCGTCCGCGACGGCCAACGCTGTGGTGACCATCGAGTCCAAGAGCGACCAGGAGGGCATGCAGGGCTCCGGCGTCGTCATCGACGGACGCGGCTACATCGTCACCAACAACCACGTCATCTCCGAGGCGGCCAACAACCCCAGCCAGTTCAAGACGACGGTGGTCTTCAACGACGGCAAGGAGGTTCCCGCCAACCTCGTCGGCCGCGACCCCAAGACCGACCTGGCCGTGCTCAAGGTCGACAACGTCGACAACCTGAGCGTGGCCCAGCTGGGCGACTCCGACAAGGTCCGCGTCGGTGACGAGGTCCTCGCCGCCGGCGCGCCGCTGGGCCTGCGCAGCACCGTCACCCACGGGATCGTCAGCGCGCTGCACCGGCCCGTCCCGCTGTCGGGGGAGGGCTCCGACACCGACACCGTGATCGACGCCGTCCAGACCGACGCGTCGATCAACCACGGCAACTCCGGTGGCCCGCTGATCGACATGAACTCTCAGGTGATCGGCATCAACACCGCGGGCAAGTCATTGTCGGACAGCGCGAGCGGGCTGGGCTTTGCGATCCCGATCAACGAGGCCAAGGAGGTCGCGCAGACGCTGATCAAGGACGGCAAGATCGTGCACCCCACGCTGGGGGTCAGCACCCGGTCGGTGAGCAACGCCATCGCGTCGGGCGCCCAGGTCGCCAACGTGAAGGCGGGCAGCCCGGCCCAAAAGGGCGGGATTCTGGAAAACGACGTGATCGTCAAGGTGGGCAACCGCAAGGTCGCCGACGCCGACGAGTTCGTCGTCGCCGTCCGGCAGCTGAACATCGGGCAGGACGCCCCGATCGAGGTCGTCCGCGACGGCCGGCACGTCACGCTGACGGTCAAACCCGACGGGGACAAAGGCTAGTTGGAGGCTAGATGTTCGCCAACGTGGGCTGGGGAGAAATGCTCGTCCTGGTGGTGGTCGGGCTGCTGGTCCTCGGCCCCGAACGGCTGCCCGGCGCCATGCGCTGGACGGCAACCGCGCTGCGCCAGACCCGCGACTACCTGTCGGGCGTGACCAACCAGCTGCGCGAGGACATCGGCCCCGAGTTCGACGACCTGCGCGGCCCGCTCAGCGAGCTGCAGAAGCTGCGCGGCATGACTCCGCGCGCCGCGCTGACCAAGCACCTGCTCGACGGCGACGACTCGTTCTTCACAGGCAACTTCGAGCGCCCGACCAACGGGGCGCCGCCGAAGCCGGTGGAGGGCCCTGCAGTGTCCGGGGCCCCTGAAGCCTCTGGGGCCGCTGGGGCCGGGCCGCGCGCGGCCGGTCCGGCGCCGTTCGACTCCGACGCGACCTGAGCGCGCGGCTTGGGCGTCGAGTGTGAGGCCAGGGATTCGGCAGTGCAGCCTGGGCGCTGAAACGGCCGAAATTCCCGCCGTGGGTGCACGGCCAAAGCCGTGAGCGCACAGTCGAGAAAGGGTCCGCGCCGCTCAGTGCTTGGTCGGGTCGAGCCCCAGCGACACGCCCGCCAGGCCCCGCCGCCGCGACGACAGGCTGTCGGCCACGCTGCGCAGCTCCTTGCCGGCGGGGGAGTCGGGCGCGCTGAGCACGATCGGAACGCCGGAATCGCCCGCGGTGACGAGCGCCGGGTCCAGCGGGATCTGCCCCAGCAGCGGCACGTCGGCGCCGACCGCGCGCGACAGCCGCTCGGCGACCTGCCGGCCGCCTCCCTCACCGAACACCTGGAGGGTGGTGCCGTCGGGCAGCGTCAGCCCGGACATGTTCTCCACCACACCGGCGATGCGCTGGCGGGTTTGCAGCACGATGCTGCCGGCCCGCTCGGCGACCTCGGCCGCGGCCAGTTGCGGCGTGGTCACCACCAGGATTTCCGCGCTGGGCAGTAGCTGTGCCAGCGAGATGGCGACGTCGCCGGTCCCCGGCGGCAGGTCGAGCAGCAGCACGTCCAGGTCGCCCCAGTAGACGTCGGCCAGGAACTGCTGCAGCGCCCGGTGCAGCATCGGGCCGCGCCACACCACGGGGGTGTTGCCCTGGGTGAACTGGGCGATGGAGATGACCTTCACGTCGTGCGCGATGGGCGGCAGGATCATCGACTCGACCTGAGTGGGCCGGTCGGTGGTGCCCATCATCCGGGGGACGGAGTGGCCGTGGATGTCGGCGTCGAGCACGCCGACCGACAGGCCGCGCGCGGCCATCGCCACCGCGAGATTGACTGTGACGCTGGATTTTCCGACGCCGCCCTTGCCGGAGGCGACGGCGTAGACGCGGGTCAGCGAGTTGGGTTGGGCGAACGGGATGACGGGCTCGCGCGCGTCCCCGCGCAACTGCTTGCGCAACTCGGTGCGCTGCTCGTCGCTCATGACGTCGAGGGTGACCTTGACGGCCCCGGTGCCCGGGACGTCGGCGACCACCGCGGTGACGCGTTCGCTGATCTCGGTCTTTTTGGGGCAGGCGGCGGTGGTCAGGTAGATCGCGACGTGCACGCCGCCGTCGGGCTCGACGTCGACGCTCTTGACCATCCCGAGTTCGGTGATGGGACGGCGCAATTCGGGGTCGATCACCTTCGCCAACGCGGTGCGGACGGCTTCGCTCAGGTCGGCGGCATCATGAGTGGACATCGCCACCGAGTGTAGGCGCGCGCGATTGTTGGCTGGTCAGCCGCCCGCCACCGGGCCCGCGGGCTTGGGGGCCCCGGCCGCCGGGCCCGGGCCCGCCACACCGGCCGGCGGCGCGGGCGGCGCGGGGGGAGGCGGCGGCGCAAATGCCGGCGGCGCGGGAGGCGGTGGCGCAAAGGGAGGCGGAGCGGGAGGCGGTGGCGCAAAGGGCGGCGGCGCAAACGCCGGCTGCCCGAACGGCGGTGGCGCGAACGCGGGTGGCGTCGGCGGGTTCGAACCGATGCAGATCACGGTGCAGCCGGGCAGCTGCGTGGGTGCCTGCTGCTGCGGGGTCATCCACGGGAACATCGGCTGCTGCGCAAGGGTGGGCTGCGGTGAACTCAGGTCGATCAGCGGTGTGCGCGCAAACGGATCGTCCGTCGGCAGGCCGATGACGTTCATCGGCAAGCCGGGCCCGAGCCCCTCCGGGTTCTCGTCGTGCGCGTTGCCCAGCGGCGGCGGGGGTCCGGTCAGCGGTGGCAGGTCGACCGGGACCACACCGGTGGCGTAAGCGGCGGCCCATCCCAACACGTTCTGCGCGTAGGCCACCGAGTTGTTGTAGCGCAGGATCGCGGACATGACCTGCGACGGGTCGCGCAGGTTGAGCCCGCCGCTGCACAGGTACCTGGCGGCGGCCAGCGCGGAATCGAACAGGTTCTGCGGATCGGCCGTCCCGTCGCCCTTGCCGTCGGCGGCGTAGCGCGCCCACGTGCCGGGCAGGAACTGCATCGGCCCCATCGCACGCGCGTACGTCGGGCGATTGCCCACGCTGCTCTGCAGGATGACCTCGTTGCCCGGCAGCGTGCCGTCCAGCGCGGGGCCGTAGATCGGGACGACCGCGGTGCCGCGCGCGTCGACGGCGCCGCCGCCCGCGTGGCCCGACTCGATGCGCCCGATCCCGGCGAGCAGGTTCCAGCTGACGCCGCAGCCGGGTGCGACCGACGCCATCTTCATTTCCGCCCTGCGGTATGCGGTCAGGGCGATCGACGGAATCCCCAGCGCGCCAGGCGTATTCACGATCATCGGCGGCGGTGGCGCGGACGGGGCGGCCTCCGCGATGTGGAACGCCGTCGGCGCGTGATCGAGGGCGATGACGACCGGCCCGCTGGTGTCGGGGACCGTCGGTGAAACCGCGGCCACCGGGAAGATGGCCGCGCTCACCGGCGCAATCTGGTTGTGCACCGGCGGGTTGTGCCCCTGGACGGTGGGGCCCGCGCCCCCGACCGCTGCGGCGAACACCAGGGGACTGATCACGGCCACGCCGAATGCCGGGCTTGTCGTCACTCGATGGGCTCGCTGCCGCACGGCCGCGGTGGCCGGGCGTGCACCCCAGCGTCCCCCAATGCGCACTCGACGGTCCTAAGGTCGGGAAACTACCTGCTTAGCTTCGTGAACCAGATCACAATACATAACCCCCGTGACGGGAGTGGCGCAATGGCGGATTTGAGATTAGCGGGATTTCTTAGCCACCCGCTGCCAGTCCTCGTCCGCACCCACGGCCCCCCCGTCCGCGCCTTCCGGCAGTAGCTCGGCCAGCATAGTGCGGATGTCCTCCAGCTCGTGGCGCAGGTACTCGCGCGTCGCGACCTCGCCCACGGCCAGCCGCAGCGCCGCCAGCTCGCGGGCCAGGTATTCGGTGTCGGCCTTGGTCTGCGCGGCGCGGCGACGGTCCTCCTCGAGCGCGACCCGGTCGCGGTTCTCCTGGCGGTTCTGGGCCAGCAGGATCAGCGGCGCCGCATAGGCGGCCTGGGTGGAGAAGGCCAGGTTCAGCAGGATGAACGGGTACGGGTCCCACCGCAGCGCGGCCGCGAACACGTTCACCAGAATCCAGCCGACCACCAGGATCGTCTGCAAAAGCAGGTAGCGGCCGGTGCCGAAGAAACGCGCGATCTGCTCGGTGATCTGCCCGACGGCCTCGGGATCGAGACGCGGCGAGTATCTGCGCGACGTCCGCGGGGTGTACAGGCGTCGCGGTGCCGTGGATTTGCTCACCCGGATCCTCCCAGTCGTCGTTCGATGCGGCCGGTGGTGTCCAGCTCCTGCGCGTCGCGGCGCCAGTCGTGCGGCAGCAGGTGGTCGAGCAGGTCGTCCACGGTCACCGCGCCCAGCAGGTGGTTCTGGTCGTCGAGCACCGGCCCGCACACCAGGTTGTAGGCGGCGAGGTAGCGCGTCACCGCGCCCAGCGGGGTCTCCGGCGACAGGGTGAGCAGGTCGCTGTCGACGATCCCGCCGACCAGCTCGGCCGGCGCCTCGCGCAGCAGCCGCTGCAACTGGACGACGCCGAGGTAGCGCCCGGTGGGGGTGGCCGTCGGCGGGCGCACCACGAACACCATGGACGACAGCGCCGGGGTGAGGTCGGGATCGCGGACGCGCGCCAGCGCCTCGGCGACCGAGGTGTCGGGGGTCAACACCACCGGGTTGGAGGTCATCAGGCCGCCGGCGGTGTCGGGGGAGTGGGTGAGCAGCCGCCGCACCGGTTCGGATTCGTCGGGGTCCATGCGGGTGAGCAGCATCTCGGCGTCGGTCGGGTTCAGCATGCCGAGCAGGTCGGCGGCGTCGTCGGGATCCATCTCCTCGAGCACGTCGGCGGATCGGTCGGTGCCCAGCTGCGAAAGGACGTCGGCCTGGTCCACCTCGGGCAACTCCTGCAGGATGTCGGCCAGCCGGTCGTCGTCGAGCGCCTTGAGCACCTCGTAGCGCCGCTTTGGGGGCAGCCCGCGAATCGCGTCGGCCACGTCGACCGCCTTGCGGCCGGCGAACTGGTCGAGCAGTTGCGCCACCCCCTGCCCCGGCAGCGCCAGCGCCGACGGGGTCAGGCCCTGCACGTTGTGCCAGTCGACGACGTGCGCGGGGCCGCGGCGTCCCAGCCGCCGGTGGGTGCGGACGGCGACGCGGGTCACCAGCCAGTCCCGGGTGCGGATTTGCTCGATGCCCAGGTCGGTGATGACGACCTCGACGCCGGCCAGCTCGGGCAGTTCGGGATCGCTGACCTTGACGGGGGTGTCGAGCACCTGGCCGATCGCCAGCACCTCGCCGGGCCGCTGCTCGAAGTGGCGCAGCGACACGTTGCCGGTGTTGAGCGTCACCGCGTTGGGCTCGATCGCCGCGACGCGCAGCATCGGGATGAAGATGCTGCGCCGCGTCGCGAGGTCGACGACCAGTCCCAGGACGCGGGGCTGCTGGCGGACGATGCTGATGCTGATCACGACATCGCGCACGCGGCCAAAGCTTTCGCCGAGCGGGCCCAGCACCAACATCCGGGCGAGCCGCGCCACGTAGACCCTGTTGACCGATGCCATGCAGAAGAGCCTATTCAGCCGAGGCCGCGATGGCAGTCGACCATGCCGCAGTGGCGGGTCGCCGCGGTCCGATCAGTTCCGCTAGTGGGAATGGATGCTGAACATCGCGATGATCAAAAACACCACCAGGCTGCCGACGCCGATCACTATGCCGGCCACGGCCAGGCCGTAGCCCTCCTGGCGGGTCTGCTTGATCTGGTTCAGCGCGATCACGCCCAGCACGATGGCCAGGATCGAGCCGACGACGCACAAGAGGAACCCGCTGAACGACGCGATGAGCGACGCGATTGCCAGCCCGTTGGTCCCGGCCTGAACCGGGTAGTCCGGCGTCGGGTAAGGACCGTCGGGATAGGCGGGCGGGGGCGCGTAGCCGGGCGGCGGCGCATAGCCGGGCGGCTGGGGCGCATAGGCCGGGGGGTAGTCGGCCGGCGGATCCCACGGCGGTGTCCAGTCGTCCCGGCCGCCCGAGTCGTCGCCGAAGCCGCCGCCGGAAGCTGACATGGGTTCAACCTAACCCATGCGCCGCGGCCGCCTCCGTCGCGAATCGACGGCCCGGAAGTGAGAAGATGGCGGAGGCGGAGGAGAGTGAGCAGCGATGACTAGTCCGTTCCAGCCGGGTCAGGTTCCCGGCGCCACGCCCGCGGGCCCCGCGGCCGCCCGGCGCGGCGTGCCCTCATTGCCGACACCGCCCAAGGGCTGGCCGGTCGGGTCGTATCCCACCTACGCCGAGGCGCAGCGCGCGGTCGACTACCTGTCCGAACAGGAATTCCCGGTGCAGCAGGTGACCATCGTCGGCGTCGACCTCATGCAGGTCGAACGCGTCACGGGCCGGCTGACGTGGCCGAAGGTGCTCGGCGGCGGCGTTCTCAGCGGGGCCTGGCTCGGCCTGTTCATCGGGCTGGTGCTCGGCTTCTTCAGCCCCAATCCCTGGGCCGCGCTGGCCACCGGCCTGGTCGCAGGCGTGTTCTTCGGCCTCATCACCTCTGCCGTTCCGTACGCAATGGCAAGGGGCACGAGAGATTTCAGCTCGACCATGCAATTGGTGGCCGGCCGCTACGACGTGCTCTGCGATCCGCAAAACGCAGAAAAGGCGCGGGATCTGCTGGCGCGCCTGGCGATCTGAGGCTGTGATTCGTCATGGGCGCGCACGCCGGATAGGCGCGACCGCCCTGGCCACCCTCACCGTCGCGCTGTCCGCGTGCGGCTCGACCGGTCACGGGCTGGTGATCAGCTTCTACACGCCGGCCACCGACGCGGCCACCTTCACCGCGATCGCCCAGGAGTGCACCAAGCAGTTTCGGGGCCGCTTCGCGGTCCGGCACGTGAGTCTGCCCAGGGGGCCGGGCGAGCAGCGGGTGCAGCTGGCGCGGCGGCTGAGCGCCCACGACCGCGGCCTGGACGTGATGGCGCTCGACGTGGTGTGGACCGCGGAGTTCGCCGAGGCGGGTTGGGCGCTGCCGTTGACGGACGACCCGGCCGGGCGAGCCGAGGCCGACGCCACCGTCGACACCTTGCCGGGCCCGCTGGCGACGGCCCGGTGGAAGCACGAGTTGTACGGCGCGCCCGTGACCACCAACACCCAGTTGCTGTGGTACCGGCCGGATTTGGTGGGCCAACCGCCGGCGACCTGGGACGCCGTGGTGGCCGAGGCCGCCAAGCTGCACGCCGCGGGCCGGCCGGCGTGGATCGCCGTGCAGGCCAACGAGGGCGAGGGCCTGGTGGTGTGGTTCAACACGCTGCTGGTGAGCGCGGGTGGTCAGGTGCTCTCCGACGACGGCCGACAGGTCACGCTGACCGACACGCCCGCCCACCGCGACGCCACCGTGCGCGCGCTGCGGATCCTCAAGTCGGTGGCCACCGCCCCGGGCGCCGACCCGTCGATCAGCCGTACCGACGAGGGCACCGCGCGGCTGGCCGTGGAGCAGGGCAGGGCTGCGCTCGAGGTCAACTGGCCCTATGTGCTCGCGTCGATGCTGGAGAACGCGGCGAAGGGCGGCGTGCCGTTCCTCCCGCTGAACCGCGACCCCGCGCTGGCCGGCAGCATCGACGACGTCGGGACGTTCGTGCCCACCGACGAGCAGTTCCGCATCGCCTACGACGCCAGCAAGAAGGTGTTCGGTTTCGCACCGTATCCCGCCGTGGCCCCGGGCCGGCCGGCCAAGGTGACCATCGGCGGCCTGAACCTGGCGGTGGCCAGCACCACCCGCCACCGTGCGGAGGCGTTCGAGGCGGTGCGCTGCCTGCGCAGCCTGCAGAGCCAGAAGTACGTTTCGATCCAGGGCGGCCTGCCCGCGGTGCGCACCACGCTGTACGGCGATCCCCAGTTTCAGGCCAAGTATCCGATGTACACCATCATCCGTCGGCAGCTCACCGACGCGGCCGTGCGCCCGGCGACGCCGGTGTACCAGGCGTTGTCGCTGCGGCTGTCGTCGGTGCTGAGCCCGATCACCCGGATCGACCCCGAGCGCACGGCCGACGAACTCACCGCTCAGGCGCAGCGGGCCATCGACGGCAAGGGGCTGCTGCCGTGACCGAACGGCGGCTTGGCCTGGCGCTGGTCGCCCCTGCGGCGGTGCTGATGCTGGTGGTGACGGGTTACCCCATCGCCTATGCGGTGTGGCTTAGCCTGCAGCGCAACAACTTTGCGACCCCGAACGACACCACCTTCGTCGGGCTGGGTAACTACCAGACGATCCTGTCCGACCGGTATTGGTGGACGGCGCTGGCGGTGACGCTGGGAATCACGGTGGTGTCGGTGTCGATCGAATTCGTGCTGGGCCTGGCGCTGGCGCTGGTGATGCACCGCACGCTCGTCGGCAGGGGCCTGGTGCGCACCGCGGTGCTGATCCCCTACGGGATCGTCACCGTCGTCGCGTCGTACAGCTGGTATTACGCGTGGACCCCGGGAACCGGGTATTTGGCGAACCTGTTGCCGCAGGGGAGCGCCCCGCTGACGCAACAGATTCCGTCACTGGGCATCGTTGTGCTCGCCGAGGTGTGGAAGACCACGCCGTTCATGTCGCTGCTGCTGCTCGCGGGGCTGGCGCTGGTGCCCGAGGATCTGGTGAAGGCAGCGCACGTCGACGGGGCAGGCGCCTGGCGGCGGCTGACGAAAGTCATCCTGCCCATCATCAAGCCGGCGGTCGTGGTGGCGCTGCTGTTCCGGACGCTGGACGCCTTCCGCATCTTCGACAACATCTACGTGCTGACCGATGGCGCCAACACCACCGCCTCGGTGTCGATCCTGGGCTACGACAACCTGTTCAAGGGCTTCAACCTGGGGCTGGGTTCGGCGATCAGCGTGCTGATCTTCCTGTTCGCGGGCGTCATCGCGCTGGTCTACATCAAGCTTTTCGGCGCCTCCCAACCTACTTCACCGCCGCCGGGCGAGGGCGTATGAACGGGAGGCGCGCCTTCTGGGCGGCGGTCGACACGGCGGTCGTGCTGTACGCGCTCGTCCCGGTGCTGTGGATTGTGTCGCTGTCGCTCAAACCGTCGTCAACGGTCAAGGACGGCAAGCTGATTCCGTCGTCGGTGACCCTCGAGAACTACCGCGGCATCTTCCGGGGCGAGTTCTTCAGTTCGGCGCTGATCAATTCCATCGGGGTCGGGTTGATCACCACGGCGATCGCGGTGGTGATCGGCGCGATGGCCGCCTACGCCGTTGCCCGGCTGGACTTTCCCGGCAAGCGGCTGCTGATCGGCGCCGCCCTGCTGATCACCATGTTCCCGGCCATCTCGCTGGTCACCCCGTTGTTCAACATCGAGCGGCGGGGGGGGCTGTTCGATACGTGGGGCGGGCTGATCCTGCCCTACATCGCTTTCGCGCTGCCCCTGGCCATTTACACGTTGTCGGCCTTCTTCAGGGAGATCCCGTGGGACCTGGAAAGGGCGGCCAAGGTGGACGGCGCCACGCCGGGTCAGGCGTTCCGCAAGGTGATCGTGCCGCTGGCGGCCCCCGGGCTGGTCACCGCGGCCATCCTGGTGTTCATCTTCGCCTGGAACGACCTGCTGCTGGCGCTGTCGCTGACCGCCACCGAGGCGGCGATCACCGCGCCGGTGGCCATCGCGAACTTCAGCGGCAGCTCGCAGTTCGAGGAGCCCACCGGATCGATCGCGGCCGGCGCCGTCGTGATTACCGTCCCGATCATCGTATTTGTTCTAATTTTCCAACGACGTATTGTCGCCGGGTTGACCTCTGGCGCTGTGAAGGGATAGCGCGATGGCGGAGATTGTGCTGGAGCACATCAGCAAAAGCTACGCGGACGGCTCGTCGGCGGTGCGCGACCTGAGCATCACGATCGCCGACGGCGAATTCCTGATCCTGGTGGGGCCGTCCGGCTGCGGCAAGACGACAACGCTGAATATGATTGCCGGGCTTGAGGATATATCGTCGGGCGAACTGCGCATCGACGGCGTGCGGGTGAACGAGAAGGCGCCCAAGGACCGCGATATCGCGATGGTGTTCCAGTCCTACGCGCTCTACCCGCACATGACCGTGCGGCAGAACATCGCGTTCCCGCTGACCCTGGCCAAGATGAAGAAGGCCGAGATCGCGCAGAAGGTGGCCGAGACGGCGAAAACCCTTGACCTCACCGAACTTCTGGACCGCAAGCCCGCCCAGCTTTCGGGCGGGCAGCGGCAGCGGGTCGCGATGGGCCGCGCGATCGTTCGGCACCCCAAGGCGTTCCTGATGGACGAGCCGCTGTCCAACCTCGACGCCAAGCTGCGGGTGCAGGTGCGCGGCGAGATCGCCCGGCTCCAGCGCAGGTTGGGCACCACCACCGTCTACGTCACCCACGATCAGACCGAGGCCATGACGCTGGGTGACCGCGTGGTGGTGATGCACGGCGGCGTGGCACAGCAGATCGGCACCCCCGAGGAGCTTTACGAGCGCCCCGCCAACCTGTTCGTCGCGGGGTTCATCGGCTCGCCGGCGATGAACTTCTTCCCCGCGACCCTGACGTCCTTCGGGCTGCGGCTGCCCTTCGGCGAGGTGACGTTGCCGCCGGAGGTCCAGCAGGTGATCGAGGGGCATCCGAAACCGGCCGGCGTCATCGTCGGGGTCCGCCCCGAGCACCTGGCCGACGCCGCGCTGATCGACGGGTACCAGCGGATCAGGGCGCTGACCTTCGAGGTGAAGGTCGACCTGGTCGAGTCGCTGGGCGCGGACAAGTACGTGTACTTCACCACCGCGGGCCCGGCCGTGCACGCCGCCCAGCTCGACGAGCTGGAGGCCGAGGGCGAGGTACACGAAAACCAGTTCGTGGCAAGGGTTCCCGCCGAGTCAAAGGCGGCCCTCGGACAGTCGGTCCAGCTGGCCCTCGACACGTCGAAGGTGGCGGTGTTCGACGCCGGCTCCGGGGCGAACCTGACCGTCGCGCCGTGACCGCGATCCCGGACCGCGTTCGCGCGCACCTGCGGGAGCACTTCGCTGGGTTGCAGCCCGATTCGGCGAGCGTGACGTTTCTCGGTGTCGAGCCCATCGAGGTGCTGCGGTTTGCCACCGGGGGATTGGTGCACTACATCTCGGCGGGGTGTTCGCGGCATCCGATGACCGATCCCGCGGAGATCGTCGCCGACCCGCTGCGTGGTCCGCGCGCCGAAGTCGTGCTGCGGCTGCGCAACCCGGGATCGGTACCGGGGCTGGCGCGCAGTCTCGCGATTGTCGCCGCCGCGCCGGCCGTCGAGGGAACGGTACTGGTGCCCGACGCGCTGATCGACCTCGGCGCATCGCTATGGGCGCGCGCGCCGTTCACCGCGGTGTTGTTGGGCCCCAGCGATATCCCGGCGTTACCGCTGGACCCGCCCGCGGAGCCGGTGACCTTCCTGGCGGCGACCCCGATCACCGCGACCGAGGCCGCGTGGGTGCGCCTCAAGGGCCCCGAGGCGATGCACCAGGCCTGGGACAACGACGGCGTCGACGTGCTGGACCCCAAACGCCCCGCGGCACAGCCACGCTGACGCCCACCGCCCCCTTCATCGAGCGTGCATCTGTTGCGAATTTTTCGCCGAAATCTCGCAACAGATGCACGCTCGGCGGAGAAGGTTACAGCCAGTCGCGGTTGCGGAACTGGAAGTACAGCACCAAACAGACGACGGCCATGACGGCCATGACCGCGGGGTAGCCCCACGTCCAGTTCAGCTCGGGCATGAAGTGGAAGTTCATCCCGTAGATCGCGGCGACCATCGTGGGCACCGCCAAGATGCCGGCCCAGGCCGCCATCTTGCGCATGTCGTTGTTCTGCTGCATGCCGACCCGGGCCAGCGCGGCCTGCACCAGCGAGTTGAGCATGTCGTCGTAGCTGGCGATCTGGTCGGCGGCCTCGGTGTGGTGGTCGGTGACGTCGCGCAGATAGCGCCGCACCTCCTTGGAGATCAGGTCCTTGTACTCCGTCTGAATCCGTTGGAACGCAACGCTCAACGGGTTGACACAGCGGCGCAGCTCGACGACCTCACGCTTCAGCATGTAGATCGGTTCGACGTCGATCTTGCGGCCCGGCGAGAACGCCACCTCCTCGATGGCGTCGATGTCGTTTTCCATCAGGCCGGTCACCGCGAGGTACTGGTCCACCACGCAGTCGGCGATGGCGTGCATCACCGCGTACGGTCCCAGCCGCAGCTGCGCGGGGCGGGCTTCCATCTGCTTGCGCACGTCGGACAGCCCGCCGTGCTCGCCGTGGCGGACGGTGACCACGAAATCCTTCTCGACGAAGACCATCACCTCGCCGGTCTCGACGATCTCGCGGGCCAGCACGACCGATTCGTGCGGGACGTAGTTGACGGTCTTCAGCACCAGGAACAGCGTGTCGTCGTAGCGTTCGAGTTTGGGCCGCTGGTGGGCGTGCACGGCGTCCTCGACCGCCAACGGATGCAGCCCGAACACGTCGGCCACCTCTTGCATGTGGCTCTCGTCGGGCTCGTGCAGTCCGATCCAGACGAACGCGTCGCGGCCCGTCAGCGCGATCTCGCGGACCTTGCACAGCGCGTCGGCGTAGCCGTAGCTGCCGGGCAGCCGCTCGCCGTCGACGTAGACGCCGCAGTCGACCAACGGTTCGGCGGGCTGAGCGACGGGGTGGACGTGGGGTACCGCACGGGGTCTCACCACCGGTCGCAACGCTTCCGGCAGCGCGTCAAACCCGGGAGACACGGTGCTCAATGCTACGCGTCCGGCCTGGTAACGGACCGCGATCCGGGGCCCGGCGCGGGTGCGCTAGTTTCGACCTGATCGAACGAACCGTCCGCGCACGGGGTAAGAGGGGTAACACGACGTGAGCGCAAGTCCTGTCAAGGTCGCCGTCACCGGCGCCGCCGGCCAGATCGGCTACAGCCTGTTGTTCCGCCTGGCCAGTGGGTCGCTGCTGGGGGCCGACCGCCCGATCGAGCTGCGCCTGCTCGAGATCGAGCCCGCGCTCAAGGCGCTCGAGGGCGTGGTGATGGAGCTCGACGACTGCGCCTTCCCGCTGCTGTCCGGCGTTGAGATCGGCGCCGACCCGAACAAGATCTTCGACGGCGTGAACCTCGCCCTGCTCGTCGGCGCCCGCCCCCGCGGCCCGGGCATGGAGCGCGGCGACCTGCTCGAGGCCAACGGCGCGATCTTCACCGCCCAGGGCAAGGCGCTCAACTCCGTCGCCGCCGACGACGTTCGCGTCGGCGTGACCGGCAACCCCGCCAACACCAACGCGCTGATCGCGATGAGCAACGCCCCCGACGTCCCGAAGGAGCGGTTCTCCGCGCTCACCCGCCTGGACCACAACCGGGCGATCTCGCAGCTGGCCCGAAAGACCGGCGCCAAGGTCACCGACATCACGAAGATGACGATCTGGGGCAACCACTCGGCCACCCAGTACCCCGACATCTTCCACGCCGAAATCAAGGGCCAGAACGCCGCGGAGGTCGTCAACGACCAAAACTGGATCGAGAACGACTTCATCCCGACCGTCGCCAAGCGCGGCGCGGCGATCATCGACGCACGCGGCGCGTCGTCGGCGGCCTCGGCCGCGTCGGCGACCATCGACGCCGCCCGCGATTGGCTGCTCGGCAGCCCGAAGGGCGACTGGGTTTCGATGGCGGTGCTCTCCGACGGCTCCTACGGCGTGCCGGAGGGCCTCATCTCGTCGTTCCCGGTGACCACCAAGGACGGCAACTGGTCGATCGTCCAGGGCCTGGACATCGACGAGTTCTCCCGCGCCCGCATCGACAAGTCGACCGCCGAGCTGGCCGACGAGCGCAAGGCCGTTACGGAGCTGGGTCTGAT
Source organism: Mycobacterium alsense (assembly GCF_002086635.1). Classification (GTDB taxonomy): domain Bacteria; phylum Actinomycetota; class Actinomycetes; order Mycobacteriales; family Mycobacteriaceae; genus Mycobacterium; species Mycobacterium alsense. The sequence continues at coordinate 69,225 of NZ_MVHD01000024.1, forward strand.
CTGATACGGACCAAATTAGGTCTACTAACCGGTAATTAGCTCGTTTGCTAATAATCTACAGACACGCGCTGCGACCTGCGGCGACGCAACCACTTCTACCACCACGGGGCTTCTTGGGTACACTAACTGCGTGGATTGGGGTTTGCTGGACCTTCGGGTCTTATTAGAATCGTGGCTGCGGCTGCTGCGCACCGAGGAAAAGTCGCCCAAAACCATCGCTGCCTACCGGGAGGGCGTGCAGGCGTTCATCACGCGCTGCGAGCACCGGCGGGAGAAGCCCGCCCTGACCAGGGACGCGGCCCTGGCGTTCGTGACTGACATGATGGATGCCGGCCTGTCCACCAACACGATCCGGCTGCGGTTGATCGCCGTGAAGCAGTTCGCCAAATGGGTGAGCGTTGAAGAAGAGGTGGACGTTTCCCGGCTGCTGGCGGTTAGGCCGCCCAGATTGACGCAGGGGCCCGTTCCGGCGCTGCCCGATGAGGATGTACTTGCCATGCTGCGGGCGTGCGCCGGCAACTTCACCAAGATCTGCGTCCGCGTCGAATCCGAGCAAGAACTCGTAGATGTGGTCCGCGCCGCGGAGAGCGCCGGCCTCCTTAATGTCACCATCCGCGACAACGGCAAAACCGAATTCGGCGGGGTGCCCACCCTGACCTGCGCCGCCATCGGGCCCGACACCGACGAAAACCTCAACCCGGTAACGGGAGACCTGAAACTTCTGCAGTAGTTTACAATGGTGACTATGAAACTTGAGAGCTGGATCAACGCCCGCGGCGAAGCGATCCCACTCTTGCCCGAGGACCACGGGCTCGCCCGAACCTACGACAAGGGCTGCCGCTGCGACGACTGTGTGGCCGCCTACCGTAAACGGTGTAAAGAGGCCAAAGAACGACGCAAGCGCCGCCCCATCCCCGAGCACGTTCACGGCACATGGAACGGCTATGCGAACTACGACTGCCGCTGCGCCAGATGCCTGGTGGCCTGTCAGGAAAAATACCCGGACTCGGCGGCCTACCGGCGGGCCAATAGGGAGCGGTTGAATCAGAAACGCCGCGAATACTACAAAGAAACGGGCAAATGAGGCGGCTTCGCTGTTGGTTACTGCTGATGCGACCATAACTACCGCGTCATCGCTATGCTGAGGACCGGTTCAGCGACAAGGCGGTGGTGAATGCTCCGGTTTCAGGCGGCCGGTTCAGATAACGGCTAGCGCCTGCCCGAGAGCCCGCCGCTGCCACCGCTGCCCGAAGAGCACGGCTACGCCTTGACGTTCGGCAGAATTCAACGGGCTATCGACATCGCCGAGAAACGTGGCGGCTGACGGCGGTCTCTCCGCCCTGGTGAATCTACGCTTTCGCTAGCAGCTCATCCCGGTGGTAGAAGGTGTCCAGCGGCGCGTCAGAATCCGGGTCGACCGTGACAAAGATGCGGTCGCCGCGGACGTCAGTGATGACAGCGTTGTACGTCGCGCCACCAATGCGGACACGAACACGGACGCCGGCCTTCAGTTGCTGTGTGGGTCGTCTCGTCACCATGCACTCACTCCTGTCAATGACTTCAAGTGTGCACCAACCACAACGTCTGCGCTAAGGGCAAGGCGCATGAGTGTGCCGCGCCACTTCTTGAAGGCGGAGCTTGAGCAACGCAATAGGACTGGCGAGCCGTGTCTATCCAAACCCCAAATTCAGCCGATCAAACTCAGACGCCGCCAACTCCTCCGCGGCCGTAGACACATAGCGGCCGATCATTTCTCGTGACTTCCAGCCCGCCTGCGCCATCAAACCGGTCTCCGAACCACCACTTCTCAACCACCGCACCGCAGCCGTATGACGCAAACGGTGCGGGTGAAAATTCTTCACCCCGGCCTCCCCGGCCCTTCCCTTGAGGCTTTGGGTAAGCCCCTTATAGTCCAGGGGCGCCCGCTTGCCAATCCACAGCGGGCCATCTTCCCATCCGGCCATTCGCCGGGATCTAATGTATCTCTCCAACGCCGCGGCGCAGGCCGCTGAAAACCGCACCCGCCGCGACTTGCCGCCCTTAGCGCGGCGAATAACAAGGCTGCAATCCCCCGGGGAAACATCCTCAACCCGCAGAGCGAGCAGCTCCCCCACCCGTATGCCCGTTTCCGCCATCGGGGCTGTCTGATTAACGGTGGATCCGACCTTGGCATTGGTTAGTTGCCGGTCGGGGTGATCCGGCCGTTGAAGGTG
>NZ_MVHD01000025.1 GCF_002086635.1 Mycobacterium alsense
GCCATGGGTTTCGACGACGACCACATCGGCGACTCCCGGACGCTCGAGTTCGAGGAGAAGTTCCTCTCCGCCACCGGTGGCGCGGGCGTGGACGTGGTGCTGAACTCGCTGGCCGGCGAGTTCACCGACGCGTCGCTGCGGCTGCTGGTGGGCGGCGGGCACTTCATCGAGATGGGCAAGACCGACCCGCGCGACCCTGACCTGATCGCCGGGCTGCACCCCGGCGTGCGGTATCGGGCGTTCGACCTGACCGAGGCCGGCGCGGAGCGTACCGCGGCCATGCTGGCCGAGGTGCTGCGACTGTTGCGCGATGGGGCCGTAAAACCCCTGCCGCTCACCACGTTCGACGTGCGCTGCGCCGCGGCGGCTTACCGGTTCGTCAGTTCGGCCCGCCACGTCGGCAAGGTCGTCCTCACGGTCCCCGACGGGCCCGGCGGGTCGCTCAGCGGCCCCGGTGGCGGGCTGGCCGGCGGCAGCGTCGTGATCACCGGCGGCACCGGGATGGCCGGCTCGGCGCTGGCCCACCACCTCGTCGAGCGGTACGGGGTGGCCCACGTGGTGCTGGCCAGCCGCGCCGGCGGGCGGGCCCCGGGCGTCGGCGAGCTCGTCGACCGACTGGAACGGGCCGGGGCCCGGGTGTCGGTGGCGGCCTGCGACGCGGCCGACCGCGACGCCGTCGCGGCGATGCTGGCGCAGCTCCCCGCGGAATACCCGCTGCGCGCGGTCGTCCACGCGGCCGGGGTGCTGGACGACGGGCTGATCTCCTCGCTGACCCCGGACCGGTTGGAGGCGGTGTTGCGGGCCAAGGTCGACGGCGCGTGGAACCTGCACGAGCTGACCCGGGACCGGGATCTGGCGGCGTTCGTGGTGTTTTCGTCGATGGCCGGGATCGTGGGCACGCCCGGCCAGGCCAACTACGCGGCGGCCAACAGCTTCCTCGACGGGCTGATCGCCCACCGCCGCGCCCACGGGCTGGTCGGCTCGTCGCTGGCCTGGGGCCTGTGGGAGCAGTCCTCGGCGATGACGGCGCACCTGGGCGAGCGGGACAAGGCCCGGATCGGCCGGATCGGCCTGGCGGCCCTGTCCACCGCGCAGGCGCTGGAGTCGTTCGACACCGCGCTGCTGGTGGACCGCCCGGTGGTAGTCGCCGTCCGGGTGGACCGGGCCGCCCTGTCCGACAACGCGGCCGGGCTGCCCCCGCTGCTGCGCGAGCTGGCCGGCCGCCCGGCCCGCCGCGTCGTCGCCGACGCCGATGTGACCGCGTCGACGAGCGGGCTCAAGGCCCGCCTGCACGGGCTGAGCCCCGAGGCGCGCCAGCGCGAGCTGGTCGATCTGGTGCGCGGCAACGCCGCGACCGTGCTCGGTCTGCCCGGCGCCGCGGACGTCGAACCCGGCCGCGCGTTCCGAGACCTCGGCTTCGACTCGCTGACCGCCGTCGAACTGCGCAACCGCCTCAAAACCGCGACCGGCCTTACCCTTTCGCCGACCCTGATCTTCGACTACCCCACGCCGGCCATCCTCGCCGACCACCTCGGCGCCGAACTGACCACCACCACCGACCGGCCCGCGCTGATGGCCCGCTTCGACGACATCGTCCGCGAGCTGCAGGCGCTGCTCGGCGCGCCCGACTGCAAGCCCGACGACAAGTCGCGGCTCAGCGCGCGAATCCAGGGCCTGCTGGCCACGCTTGCGCCCGCCGACCGGGCCGACCCCGACCAGCCTGACGGGCTTGACCAGGACCTGCACGCCGCCGACGAAAGCCAGCTCTTCGCGATCCTCGACGAAGAGCTCGGCCATCACGAATGACCGAGGAATGACCCAGGAATGACTCACGCATGACGGGACCGAACACCTCCAAGCACGTCGACTACCTCAAGCGCCTGACCGCCGATCTCCGGCGGACCCGGCGGCGGCTCGCCGAGCTCGAGGGCAAGCTGTCCGAGCCGGTGGCGGTGGTCGGCATGTCCTGCCGTTACGCGGGTGGGGTGGACTCGCCGGAATCCTTGTGGCAGATGGTGATCGACGGCCGCGACGCGGTGGGGGACTTTCCCGCCGATCGGGGCTGGGACGTCGACGCGCTGTACGACCCGGATCCCGACGCGCAGGGCAAGATGTACACGCGCCAGGGCAGCTTCCTGGACAACGCCGGCGACTTCGATGCGGGCTTCTTCGGCGTGGGGCCCAGCGAGGCGCTGGCGATGGACCCGCAGCAACGGCTCATGCTCGAGGTGTCCTGGGAAGCGTTGGAGCGGGCCGGGATCGACCCGCAGTCGCTGCGCGGGTCGGCGACGGGGGTGTTCGCCGGGGTCATCCACGCCGGCTACGGCGGCGAGGTCGAGGGCGAGCTGGAGGGTTACGGCCTCACCGGCTCGACGCTGAGCGTGGCGTCGGGCCGGGTGTCCTACGTGCTGGGGCTGGAGGGCCCGGCGGTGTCGGTGGACACGGCGTGTTCGTCGTCGTTGGTGGCGATGCACCTGGCGGCGCACGCGTTGCGTTCGGGGGAGTGCGATCTGGCGCTGGCCGGCGGCGTGACGGTCATGGCCACCGCGGCCGCGTTCGTGGAGTTCAGCCGGCAGCGGGCGCTCGCCCCCGACGGGCGGTGCAAGGTGTACGCCGGCGCCGCCGACGGCACGTCGTGGTCGGAGGGCGCGGGGGTGCTGGTGCTGGAGCGGCTGGCCGACGCGCGCCGGTTGGGGCATCCGGTGCTGGCGGTGCTGCGCGGTTCGGCGGTGAACCAGGACGGCGCCTCCAACGGGCTGACCGCCCCGAACGGGCCGTCGCAGCAACGGGTGATCGGCGCCGCGCTGGCCGACGCCGGGCTGACCGCCGCCGACGTCGACGTCGTCGAGGGGCACGGCACCGGAACGGTGTTGGGCGACCCGATCGAGGCCCAGGCGCTGCTGGCGACCTACGGGCAGGAGCGGCCGGCGGACCGGCCGCTGTGGCTGGGGTCGATCAAGTCGAACATCGGTCATACCTCGGCCGCGGCCGGGGTGGCCGGGGTGATCAAGATGGTGCAGGCGATGCGGCACGGGCTGATGCCCAAGACGCTGCACGTAGACGTGCCCACGCCGCACGTGGATTGGTCCGCGGGCGCGGTGTCGCTGCTGACCGAGGCGCGGCCCTGGCCGGCCGCCGCCGGACCGCGCCGGGCGGGGGTGTCGTCGTTCGGCATCAGCGGGACCAACGCGCACGTGATCATTGAAGAGGCCCCAGTAGAGGCCCCAGTAGAGGCCCCAGTGGAGGCCCCAGTCAAGGCCCCCGTAGAGCCCGGCAGCTTGGAAGGCGTTGCGGCCCAACGGGATGGCGGCGGGCCCGTGGTGCCGTGGGTGGTGTCGGCCCGCTCGGAGCGCGCGCTGGCCGACCAGGCGGCCCGGCTGCTGGCCCACCTGGGGGCGGACGCGGATTTCGGTGCCGCCGACGTCGGGTGGTCGCTGGCGACCACGCGGTCGACCTTCGAGCATCGGGCGGTGCTCGTCGGCGGCGACCGCGAGGCGCTGCGGGAGGGGTTGGCCGGCCTGGCCTCCGGCGCGGAGGGCGCGGCCGTGGCGGTGGGGATCGCGCGGTCGCCGGGCAAGACCGTGTTCATGTTCCCCGGCCAGGGCTCGCAAGCGCTGGGGATGGGCGCGGCGCTCTACGAACGCTTCCCGGTGTTCGCCCGCGCCTTCGACGAGGCGGCCGCCGCGGTGGACGGTCACCTGCGGCTGCCGTTGCGGCAGGTGATGTGGGGCAATGACCCGGAGTTGTTGCAGAGCACCGAGTTTGCCCAGCCGGCGCTGTTCGTCGTCGAGGTGGCGCTGGCGGCCCTGTGGCGCTCATGGGGCGTGGTGCCCGACGCGGTGCTCGGGCACTCGGTCGGGGAGCTCGCGGCGGCGCACGCGGCCGGGGTGCTGTCGCTGGCCGACGCGGCGCGGGTGGTGGCGGCGCGGGGGCGGTTGATGGCGGGGCTGCCCGCCGGCGGCGTGATGGTGGCCGTCGCCGCCACCGAGGCCGAGGTCGCCCCGATGCTGACGGACGCGGTGAGCATCGCGGCGGTCAACGGCCCGAACGCGGTGGTGCTCTCGGGCGAGCGGGACGCCGTGGACGCGGTGGCGGACGGGCTCGCCCAGCGGGGCCGGCGGGTGCACCGGCTAGCGGTCTCGCACGCGTTCCACTCGGCGCTGATGGACCCGATGATCGACGAGTTCGCCGCGGTGCTGGCGGGCCTGTCACCGCGAGCGCCGCGGATTGCGTTGCTGTCCAACCTGACCGGGCAACCGGCCGGGCCCGGTTACGGTTCGCCGGCCTACTGGCTCAGCCACGTGCGCGAGCCGGTGCGCTTCGCCGACGGCGTGCGGGCGGCCGAGTCGCTGGGTGCCGGGGTGTTCTTGGAGGTCGGGCCCGGGGCCGCCCTGACGGCGGCGGTGGCCCAATCGTCGGGCGTCGCGGCGGTGCCGAGCATGGCCAAGGACCGGCCCGAGGTCGACGCGGTCCTGGTGGCGGCCGCCAACCTGTTCGCGACCGGTGGCGCCATCGACTGGTCGGCGACGTTCGACGGCCTGAGCCCGCGGCGGGTTCCGTTGCCCACCTACGCCTTTCAGCGGCGCCGGTATTGGCTGCCGGCCGAGCTGGTCGGCTCGAGCGACGCGAGCGCGTCGGGGTTGGCGGGCACCGAGCACGCCCTGCTGGGCGCGGTGGTGGAGCGGCCCGACTCCGGCGGGGTGGTGTTGACCGGCCGGCTGTCGACGGTCGCGCAGCCGTGGCTGGCCGACCACGCGGTGGCCGGGACGGTGTTGTTCCCCGGTGCCGGGTTCGTCGAGCTGGTGCTGCGCGCCGGCGACGAGGTCGGCTGCTCGGCGATCGAGGAGCTGACGCTGTCCGCCCCGCTGCTGCTGCCGGCGACCGGCGGGGTGCGCGTGCAGGTCGTGGTCGGCACGCCCGCAGAGTCGGGGCACCGGGCGGTTTCGGTGTATTCGGCCGGCCTGCACGGGGATTCGGACTGGGTAATGCACGCCGCGGGAGAGCTGAGCGCGACCCCGGTGGAGCCGCCCGCCGAGCCGTCGGTGTGGCCTCCGGCCGGAGCGACGGCCGTGGACGTGGGCGGCGGCTACGACCGGCTGGCCGAACTGGGCTACCAATACGGCCCGGCGTTTCGGGGCCTGCAGGCGATGTGGCGGCGCGGCGAGGAGATCTTCGCCGAGGTCGTCGTGCCGCAGGCCGCCGGCGCGACGGTCGGCGGGTACGGCATCCACCCGGTGCTGCTCGACGCGGCCCTGCACGCGCTCGGGATGGACGACGAACACGCGCAGGCGGTCTTGCCGTTCTCCTGGCAGGGTGTGTGCCTGCACGCGGCCGGAGCCGCGCGGGCCAGGGTGCGGCTGGCCCCGGCCGGCGCCGGCGCGGTGTCGGTGGAGCTGGCCGACTCCGCGGGGCTGCCCGTGCTCTCGGTGCGCGAGCTGGCCCTTCGGCCGGTGTCGGCCGGGCAGCTGACGGCGGGGGCGGCCCGGCCCGGCGGCGGGGGCCTCTTCGAGCTCACGTGGTCACGAGTGGCGCCCGCGTCGGCGTCGCCCGACGCCGCCGGCGACGGAACGGTGGTGTGGGAGACGGGCTCCCGGGACGGCGCGGGTCCGCCGGCGTCGGTGTACGCGGCCACGCACGAGGCGCTGGGCGTGCTGCAGTCCCGGCTGGCCACCGACGCCGCGGGGGTGCTGGTCGTGCTGACCCACGGGGCGGTCGGGCTCACCGACGACCAGGTCACCGACCCGGCCGCCGCGGCGGTATGGGGGCTGGTGCGTTCGGCGCAGGCCGAGCACCCCGGCCGGGTGGTTTTGGTGGACTCGGACGGATCGATCGACGTGAACGCCGTGATCGGCTGCGGCGAACCGCAATTGGTGGTGCGCGCCGGCGAGGCGTACGCGCCGCGTTTGAGATCCGCAGCCGCCGGCCCCCTCTTGGCGTTGCCCCCGGAAGGATGGCGGCTGGCCGCGGGCGACGCGGGCACGCTCGAGGACCTCGTCGCGCGGCCCTGCCCGCGGGTCGACCTGTCCGCGGGGCAGGTGCGGGTGGCGATCGCCGCGGCCGGGGTGAACTTCCGGGACGTGTTGGTCGCGTTGGGCATGTACCCCGGCGCCGCCGAGTTGGGCGCCGAGGGCGCCGGGGTGGTCGTCGAGGTCGGGCCCGGCGTGACCGGATTGTCCGTCGGCGACGCGGTGACGGGCATCGTGGGCCTGACGGGTTCCGAGGCGGTCGTCGACCAGCGGCTGGTGGCGCGCGTGCCGGCGGGGTGGTCGCTGGTGCAGGCCGCGGGGGTGCCGGTGGTGTTCTTGACGGCGCTGTACGGCTTGTCGGATCTGGCGGGGCTGCGCGCGGGGGAGCGGGTGCTGGTGCACGCGGCCGCGGGCGGAGTGGGGATGGCCGCGGTGCAGCTGGCGCGGCACTGGGGTGCGGAGGTTTTCGCCACGGCCAGCCGCGGCAAGTGGGACACGTTGCGCGCCATGGGTTTCGACGACGACCACATCGGCGACTCCCGGACGCTCGAGTTCGAGGAGAAGTTCCTCTCCGCCACCGGCGGGGCCGGTGTGGACGTGGTGCTCAATTCGCTGGCCGGCGAGTTCACCGACGCGTCGCTGCGGCTGCTGGTGGGTGGCGGCCGGTTCATCGAGATGGGCAAGACCGACCCGCGCGACCCGGAGCTGATCGCCGGGCTGCACCCCGGCGTGCGGTATCGGGCGTTCGATCTGATGGAGGCCGGGCCCGACCGCATCGCGGAGATGCTGGGCGACTTGATGAGCCTGTTCGCGGCCGGCGCGCTGACGCCGTTGCCGGTCAAGGCCTTCGACATCCGCCACGCCCCGGAGGCCTACCGCTTCGTCAGCCACGCCCGCCACATCGGGAAGGTGGTGCTCACCCTGCCCGATGGACCCGCCGGACTCGCCGGCGGGACGGCGCTGATCACCGGTGGGACCGGCATGGCCGGTGCGGCCCTGGCCCGCCACCTCGTCGAACGTCACCGGGTGCCGCACGTGATCCTGGCCAGCCGCGGCGGCGAGCGGACCGACGGCGCAACTGAACTCGCGGCCGAGCTGACCGAGGCCGGCGCATCGGTGTCGGTGGTCGCCTGCGACGTCGCCGACCGGGACGCGGTGGCGGCGTTGCTGGCGCGGGTGCCGGCGGCCCACCCGCTGCGCGGGGTGTTCCACGCCGCGGGCGTGCTCGACGACGGGCTGATCGCCTCGCTCACCCCGGATCGGGTGGACGCGGTGTTGCGGGCCAAGGTCGACGGCGCCTGGAACCTGCATGAGCTCACCGCGGACCTGAACCTGTCCGCGTTCGTGATGTTTTCGTCGATGGCGGGCATCGTGGGCGCCCCCGGGCAGGCAAACTACGCGGCGGCCAACAGCTTCCTGGACGCGCTGGCCGCCTACCGCCGCGCCCGCGGACTGGCCGCGACGTCGGTGGCCTGGGGCCTGTGGGAACAGGCCAGCGCCATGACGCGGCACCTCGGCGACGCGGACCGGGCCCGCATGAGCCGGGTCGGGCTGGCGCCCCTGTCCGGCCCACAGGCGTTGGCGCTCTTCGATGACGCGCTGCTGGCCGATCGCTCCGTGCTGGTGGCAACCCGGCTGGACACGGCGGCGCTGGGACGTGCCGGTGCCGCGCTGCCGCCGTTGCTGCGTGGGCTGGCGACCCGCCCGGCCCGGCGGGTCATCGCCGACGCCGGCGCCGCGTCGGCCTCGGCGTCGGGCCTGCGCGCCCGCCTGCACGGGCTCACCGCGGAGCAGCGGCACCGCGAACTCGTCGACCTGGTCTGCACCGACGCCGCCACCGTGCTCGGGCACGCCACCGCGGACGTCGACGCCGAACGCGACTTCGCAGACCTCGGGTTTGATTCGCTGACCGCCGTCGAACTGCGCAACCGCCTGAAAACCGCGACGGGGCTGACCCTTTCGCCCACGCTGATCTTCGACCATCCCACGCCATCGGCGCTGGCGGGGCACCTCGATAGCCAGCTGGCCGTCACCACCACCACCGATGCCGCACCCGACCGGATGGCACGCTTCAACGACGTCGCGCGCGAACTGCAGACGCTGATCGACCGGCCGGACTGGAGCCCCGAGGACAAGGCGCAACTGAGCGGGCGCATCCACACCCTGCTCGCCGCCCTGAGCGACCCGCCCCCCGACGAGACACACGACGACTTCCACGACGACTTCGACGACTTCCACGACGACATCGAAACCGCCACCGAGGCCGAGCTTTTCGCCATCCTCGACGAGGAAGTCGGACCGTAGCCCGTGCCACCGACGGACATAGCGGTCATCGGGCTGGCGTGCCGATTCCCCGGCGCCGCCGACCCCTCCGAATTCTGGCGGCTGCTTCGCGACGGGCTCGAGGCCGCGCAACTGCCAGGCGAAGTCGCCGAATTCGACGCGGACTTCTTCAACGTCTCGCCGCGCGAGGCCGCCGCGATGGACCCGCGGCAGCGGCTGGCCCTGGAACTCGCGTGGGAGGTGCTGGAAGACGCGTACGTCGTGCCGCAAACCCTGCGCGGCGAACGGGTCGGCGTCTACCTGGGGGCGATGACCGACGACTACGCGATGCTGACGCTCTCCTCGGCCGATGGCGAAGACCTCGATCACCACTCGTTCGCCGGTGTCAGCCGCGCGCTGATCGCGAACCGGATCTCCTATGTCCTCGGGCTGCACGGCCCGAGCCTGACCGTCGACTCCGGCCAGTCGTCCTCGCTGGTAGCCGTCCACCTCGCCTGCGAGAGCCTGCGCTCCGGTGAGTCGAGGCTGGCCATCGCCGGCGGCGTCCACCTCAACCTGGCGAGTGAAACCGCTGGGCTGGAGCGGGAATTCGGCGCCGTGTCCGCCTCCGGGCACACGTACGCCTTCGACGCCCGCGCCGACGGGTACGTGCGCAGCGAGGGCGGCGGCCTGGTGCTGCTGAAAACCTTGCACGCCGCCCTCGACGACAAAGACCCCATCCGCGCCGTCATCCGCGGCAGCGCGGTCGGCAACGCGGGGCACACCGCGGGCGGGCAGACCGTCCCCTCCGTCCCGGCGCAGGCCGACGTCATCCGCCGCGCCCTCGAGACGGCAGGGCTCGACGCCGGCGGGGTGCACTATGTCGAGGCCCACGGCACCGGCACCACGGCGGGCGACCCGGTGGAGGCCGCGGCGCTGGGCGAGGTGTTCGCCGGGCGCCGGGACCCGATCGGCCTGGGGTCGGTCAAGAGCAACATCGGTCACACCGGGAGCGCCGCCGGCATCGCGGGCCTCCTCAAGACCGTGCTGGCGCTCGAAAACCACGCCATCCCACCGAGCCTCAACTTCGCCACGCCCTCGGCCGATCTGGACGCCCTCGGGCTGCGCGTCAACACCGCGCTGACGCCCTGGCCGGCGGGCGACGGGCCGCGGCGGGCGGGGGTGTCGTCGTTCGGAATGGGCGGCACCAACGCCCACGTCGTCCTCGAGCAGGCCCCCGAAGCGCCGAAAGGCCCCGCCGCCGAACGCGATGTCGCGCCGACGGCGTGGGTGCTGTCGGGCCGCTCGGAGCGGGCGACGGCCAACCAGGCCGCGCGGCTGCGCACGCACCCGACCGCCAATACCCTGCCGGTCGCCGACGTGGCGTGGTCGCTGGCCACGACGCGGGCGGTGTTCGAGCACCGGGCCGTGGTGACGGGCGCCGACCGCGAGGCCCTGATCGACGGGCTGGAGGGCGTGGCCCGCGGCGAGCCGCGTGCCAACGCGGTGACCGGACGGGCGGGCACGCAGCCCAAGACCGCGTTCGTGTTTCCCGGACAGGGGGCGCAGTGGCTGGGGATGGGGTCCGAGCTGTGCGCCCGATTCCCCGTGTTTGCAACGGCTTTCGACGAGGCCGCCGACGCACTGGACGGCGGGCTGCGGCTGCCGCTGAAGGACGTGCTGCGGGGGAGTGACGCAAACCTTTTGGGCAACACCGAATTTGCCCAGCCGGCGCTGTTCGCCGTCGAGGTGGCGCTCGCGGCGCTGCTGCGGCACTGGGGCGTGGTCCCCGATGTCGTACTGGGCCATTCGGTCGGCGAGATCGCCGCGGCCCACGTGGCGGGGGTGCTGTCGCTGGCCGACGCGGCCACGATCGTCGCGGCGCGGGGGCGGCTGATGGCCGCGCTGCCCGCCGGCGGCGTGATGGTCGCCGTGGCGGCCGGGGAGGCCGAGGTCGCCCCCGTGCTGACCGACGGCGTGACCGTCGCGGCTGTCAACGGTCCGGGCGCGGTGGTGCTCTCGGGCGCGGAGGCTCCCGTCACCGCCGCCGCCCGGACCCTGGCCGCCCGCGGCAAAAAGGTGCGCCCGCTGACGGTCTCGCACGCGTTTCACTCACCGCTCATGGAACCCATGATCGACGACTTCGGGGCGGTGGTCGCGGGCGTGGCACCGCAGCGGGCACGAATTGCGTTGGTGTCCAACGTTTCCGGTCAGCCAGCCGGGCCCGGGTACGGAACCGCGGACTACTGGGTCGGGCACGTGCGCCGACCGGTGCGCTTCGCCGACGGGGTGCGCACCGCCGAGTCGTTGGGCGCGGAGGTGTTCGTGGAAGTCGGGCCGGGCGGTGGCCTGGTCGCCGCGGTGGAGCAGTCACTGGCGACCGACCGGCCCGCGGCGGTGGTGACGCTGGCCAGGAACCGGCCCGAATTCGAATCGCTGCTCGCCGCGGCCGGCCGGCTCTTCGTCACCGGCGTGCCCGTCGATTGGCGCGCCGCGCTGCGGCCCGGCCGCCGGGTCCCCTTGCCCACGTACGGCTTTGCCCGGCAACGGTTTTGGTTAGGCTCCCTCCCGGACCGGCCGTCCGCACCCAGGAGCGGGCTGGCCGAGCGCCTGCACCGACTGCCGGCCCCCGAGCGGCGTCGCGAGCTGGTCGAGCTGGTGCGCGCGCACGCGGCCGCCGTGCTGAGACATTCCGGCGCCCATGCCGTCGACGCCGAACGCGCCTTCGACGAACTCGGATTCGACTCGCTCACCGGCGTCGAGCTCCGTAACCGACTGCGGGCCGACACCGGGCTACCGCTGCCGCGCACCCTCGTGTTCGACTATCCCAACCCGGCGGCGCTCGCCGAACATTTGGCCCGACAGCTGCTGCGCGGGGACCAACCGGAGTCCGACGAAGAACGGATCTGGTCGGTCCTGCGCAAGATTCCGATTCGGGAACTCCGAAGAACCGGATTGCTCGACAAACTGTTGCTGTTGGCCGGCGAACCGGAAAAGCCGTTTGCCGTCCCGTCGCTCAGCGACGACGCCATCGACTCCCTGAGCCCCGACGCCCTGGTTGCGCTGGCCTTCGACACCGAAGACCCGGCCGACGGCGCGCAACGGTGAAACACGTGTTCACAAAACTGATTACGCGACGCGCTTAAACGCTTATTTGACAGACGTTGAATATCAACCATTTTGCGATACCGCAACAAAACTTTTAAACTTCCGACGTTAACTGTGGGGCTTCGGCGGCGCGCGAGAGCAATCGTTTTCCTCGGGTCGCGTCCTTGAAAAGGCAGGGGCATGAGCGTTATCGCAGGTGTGTTCGGTGCGTTGCCACCGCATCGGTACAGCCAGAGCGAAATCACCGATCAATTCGTTGAGTTTCCCGGGCTGAAGGAGCACGAAGAGATCATTCGGCGGCTGCACGCCGCCTCGAAGGTCAACAGCCGCCATTTCGTCTTGCCGCTGGAGCGCTACGCGACGCTGACCGACTTCGGCGATGCCAACGAGATCTTCATCGAGCAGGCGGTGAACCTCGGCTGCGAGGCGCTGCTGGGGGCGCTCGACGAGGCCGGCCTGCAACCGACGGACATCGACCTGATCGCGACCACGACGGTCACCGGCGTCGCGGTGCCGTCGCTGGACGCCCGGATCGCCGGGCGCCTCGGGCTGCGGCCGGACGTGCGCCGGCTGCCGCTGTTCGGGCTGGGTTGCGTGGCCGGCGCCGCGGGCGTGGCCCGGCTGCACGACTACCTGCGCGGCGACCCCGACGGCGTCGCGGTGCTGATCGCCGTCGAGCTCTGCTCGCTCACCTACCCCGCGATGAAGCCGACCGTCTCCGGGCTGGTCGGAAGCGCGTTGTTCGGTGACGGGGCGGCCGCGGTGGTGGCCGTCGGCGATCGCCGGGCCGAACTGGTACGCGCCGCCGGCCCGGACATCGTGGCGTCGCGCAGCCGCATGTACCCCGAGTCGCTGCACATCATGGGCTGGAACGTCGGCTCGTCGGGCTTCCAGCTGGTGCTTTCCCCGGAGCTGACGACGCTCATCGACCAGTACCTCGCCGACGACGTCAACGGCTTTTTGGCCACCCACGGGCTGGCCAAGGACGACATCGGCGCCTGGGTCACCCACCCGGGCGGTCCCAAGGTCATCGACGCGATCACCCGCAACCTCGAGCTCGGCCCCGACGCGCTCGAGCTGACCTGGCGGTCGTTGGGCGAGATCGCCAACCTGTCGTCGGCCTCGGTGCTGCACATCCTGCGCGACACGATCGCCAAGCCGCCGCCGAGCGGAAGCCCCGGGTTGATGCTGGCGATGGGCCCCGGGTTCTGCTCCGAGCTGGTGCTACTGCGCTGGCGCTGAGCCGCCCGCGCCTCCGACCTCGACGACGTCGACGGCCAGCCCCGGCCGGGGTGACAGCGCGGCCATGTTGTGCGCGCGGATCCGCTGCGCGGGCAGCCGCAGCCGGGTCCGGGCGACCAGCCGGGCGAGCATGACGGTCATCTCGGTGGTGGCCATCACCGACCCGATGCAGCGGTGCAGGCCCCCGCTGAACGGAATGAATTCCCCCGCGGCGGGCTTGCGGAAATCCGGTGACCCGGGATCCCAGCGCGACGGCCGGAAGTCCGTGGGGTCCGGCCACAGCTCGGGCAGGCGGTGGGTGACGTACGGGCTGAAGATCAGCAACCGGCCCGCCGGGATGCGGTGCCCGTCGAAACGCAGGTCGCGCATCACCTTGCGGGCGGAGATCACCCCGGGCGGGTACAGCCGCAGCGTCTCGTGCACGACGCCGTTGAGGAAGGTCAGCGCGCCCAGATCGGCCCCGGACCAGGTGCGGGGCGGCCGGTCGCCGAGCACGCGGCGCACCTCCGCGACGGCGGCGTCCCAGGCGCCGGGCAGCGACAGCAGCGTGTGGATCGCCCACGCCAGGGCGCCGCTGGTGGTCTCGTAGCCGGCGGTGATCAGCGAGATGACCGCGTCCCGGATCTCGTCATCGCCCAGCGCGTAGCCCTCCTCGCCGCGGCCCTCGATCAGCATGGTCAGCATGTGGTCGTCCGGCGCGGGTCGCGCGCGGGCGGCCGCGATCTGGGTGTCGACGAGGTCGTGGAGGCGGGCGCGGGCCCGCTCGCCCCGCCGCCAGGCCGGGGTGTTGAGGCGCCGCTGCAGCGCCACCACCGGGGGGAGGCGGTGGGTGAGGTCCAGCAACGGCTGGAGGTGCTCGCCGAGGAAGTCCGAGTGGGCGGCCAGCCGCTCGCCGAAGAGGCTCGCCGCGGTGCTGCGCCGGACCGCCGACCGGCACTGCCGGTAGGCGTCGACGCGCTGGCCGGGCCGCCACCCGTCGATGACGGCATCGATGCTGGCGACCATCGTCGCCACGTACTCCTGGATCTGGCGGTGGCGCAGGCCGGGCGCCACCACGCTGCGCCGGCGCCGGTGGTCGTCGCCGTCGCTGACGATCAGCGCGGTGGGCCCGTCGACCAGGGCCAGGTTGCCGAACGTCTCGCGCCAGCTGAACGCGTCGGCGTTGGCGAACACGAACCGGTTCGCCTCGGCGCCCAGCAGGTAGGTGTAGCCGCGCCGGCCCACCCCCGCGCCGATCACCGGGCCCCGCCGCCGGTACAGCGCGAGCAGCGCCTCGCCGGGCGGGTACCGCACCGGCGGGTGCGCGTTCACTCGAGGTGCTCCGACAGCTCCAGCCATTGCCCCTCCATCATCGCGGTCTCGTCTTCGAGCGCGCGCAGCTCCCGCGTCAGCCGCGTCAGGCCGGCGTGGTCGGACTGGTCGTGATCGGCCAGTTCGCGGTGTTTGGCCGCGATCCGGTCGGCGAGGCGGGCGAGCTGGCGGTCGAGGGAGGCCAGCTGCTTCTCGGCGGCGCGGCGCTGTGCCCCCGACATCGCCGGGGGCTGCGACGCTTGCGGTTTCACGGGTGGGGAATCGGCCGCTTCGGCCGCCAGCCGCAGGTACTCGTCGACGCCGCCGGGCAGGTGACGCAGGCGGCCGTCGAGGATCGCGTACTGCTGGTCGGTGACCCGCTCGAGCAGGTAGCGGTCGTGGGACACGACGATCAGCGTGCCCGCCCACGAGTCGAGCAGGTCTTCCGTCGCGGTGAGCATCTCGGTGTCGACGTCGTTGGTGGGCTCGTCGAGGAGCAGCACGTTCGGTTCGGACAGCAGCGTGAGCATCAGCTGCAGCCGGCGCCGCTGTCCACCGGACAGGTCACCGACGCGCGCGGACAGCTGTCCCCGGCCGAACCCGAGCCGCTCCAGCAGCTGGGCCGGGGTGACCTCGCGGCCGTCGACCCGGTAGCCGCCGGGGAGCCGGCCGAGCACGTCGGCGATCCGGTCGCCGTCGACCGCGGCCAGGTTCTCGCCCCGCTGGTCGAGCACGGCCAGCCGGACGGTCTTGCCGCGCTTGACGCGCCCGCTGTCCGGTGTGACGGTGCCGGCGATCAGGCCCAGCAGCGTCGACTTCCCGGCGCCGTTGGCCCCGACGATGCCGGTGCGTTCGCCGGGGGCGATCCGCCATTCGACGTCGCGCAGCACGGCGCGCCCCCCGAACGTCACCGACACGTCGAGCAGGTCGACGACGTCCTTGCCGAGCCGCGCGGTGGCCAGCCTGGCCAGCTCGACCGTGTTGCGCAGCGGCGGCACGTCGGCGATGAGCTGGTTGGCGGCCTCGATCCGGAACTTGGGCTTGGACGTCCGCGCCGGCGCGCCGCGGCGCAGCCAGGCCAGCTCCTTGCGCATCAGGTTCTGCCGCTTGGCCTCGGCCGCGGCGGCCACCCGGTCGCGCTCCACGCGCTGCAGCACGTAGGCCGCGTAGCCGCCCTCGAACGGCTCGACGATCCCGTCGTGCACCTCCCACGTGCTGGTGGCGACCTCGTCGAGGAACCAGCGGTCGTGCGTCACCACCAGCAGCCCGCCGGTGTTGCGCGCCCAGCGCTGCCGCAGGTGGCCGGCCAGCCAGGTGATGCCCTCGATGTCCAGGTGGTTGGTGGGCTCGTCGAGCGCGATGACGTCCCACTCGCCGACCAGCAGCCGGGCCAGCTGGACCCGCCGGCGCTGGCCACCGGACAGCGTGGCGACCTTGGCGTCCCAGGCGATGTCGGACACCAGCCCGCCGACCACGTCGCGCACCCGCGCGTCGCCCGCCCACTGGTGCTCGGGGGCCTCGCCGACCAGCGTCCAGCCGACCGTGCGGTCTTCCTCGAGGGTGTCGCCCTGGCTCAGCGCGCTGACCCGCAGCCCGCCGCGACGGGTGACCCGTCCGGCGTCGGGCCGCAGCTGACCCGTCAGCAGGCCGAGCAGGCTGGACTTGCCGTCGCCGTTTCGCCCGACGATGCCGACGCGCGCGCCGTCGCCGACGCCCAGCGTGACCGACTCGAACACCACCCGAGTCGGGTATTGCAGACGTACGTCCTCGGCTCCCAGCAGGTGTGCCACCGGGCAATTATTCGAGAGTGAGCAGCGCCTGGTCGACGTGGGCCCGGGTGTCGGGGGAAGTCTTGCCGGCCACCGCGTCCAGGAAGCGGGCGGCCAGTTCGCGCACCTTGAGGTTGCTCTCCTGCGACCGCCACACCAGGATGTCGAAGGCCCGCTCCGCGGAGATGCCGTAGGCGGCCATCAGCACGCCCTTGGCCTGCTCGATGCGGGCGCGGGCGTCGGCCACGGCCTCCAGCACGTTGGTGATGTCGGAGTGCAACGAGTCGGTGACGTCGACGTAGAACCCCGAGGTGCCGATCAGGGCGCCGGCGTCGTCGACCATCCGGTCGCCCGCGACGACGACGCAGTGGGTGTGGCCCGCGGTGTCGACGATGCGGTGCCGGCTGCTGAACGGCTTGCCCTTGTGGACGTGGTCGAGGACGGCCGCGACGCGTTCGCGGTCGTCGGGGTGTTTGTGTCGCAGCAGCAGTTCGGTGGTGGGCTCGACCTCGCCCGGCTCGTACCCGTGCATGCGCGCGACCGGGTCCGACCATTCCCAGCGCTGGCCGTGCAGGAAGAACCGGAACCTGCCCACCCGCTGCGGATCGCCCAGACCCAAAACCAGGTCGACCGCGCCGAACTCGTGTTGCTCGAGGACGTCGGACATGAGCGCATCCGACGGCGGCGCGGGGCGGTCGGCGCCGGCCTGCCCGTCGCGGCGCTCACAGGCGCCTCCTTCGGAATTCACACTCATTGGCTAAAAATGCCCATTTTCGCCGTCTTCCATGCACGCTTCTTTCGTGGGCCTCAGGGCCGTCACTTGACCCGGTACTGTTCGGCGTCGCGGTGCTTGAACTCTAGCCCGAGCCCCGGCCGCTGCTGGTCCGGCCGCAGCGCGCCCCCGTCGGGGGCCAGGGCGCCGTCGAAGAGCATGTGCTCGATGCGGTGGTGGTCGTGGAAGTACTCCAGGTGCCGCAGGTTGGGGATCGCGGCGGCGACGTGGGCGTGCAGGTTGGGGGCGCAGTGCCCGGACACGTCGACGTTGTGGGCGGCGGCGACGCCCGCGGCGCGCAGCCAGTCGGTGATGCCGCCGCAGCGGGTCACGTCGATCTGCAGGCAGTCGACCGCGTCGGCGGCCAGCATCCGCCGGAAGTAGGTGAGGTCGTAGCCGTACTCGCCGGCGGTGACGTCGGGGGTCACCTGGTCGCGCACCTCGCGCAGGCCGGCGAGGTCGTCGGAGGACACCGGCTCCTCGAACCAGGTGACGTCGTGGTCGGCCATCGCGTGCGCGACCCGGATCGCCTGCTTGCGCCGGTAGCCCCCGTTGGCGTCGACATACAGCTCAGTGTCGGGCCCGATCACCTTGCGCGCCAAGGCGATTCGGTTCAGGTCGCGGCGCTCGTCGGAACCCCAGGACTCGCCGATCTTGATCTTCACCCTCGGGACCTTCCACGCGTCGACCCAGCGCTCCAGCTGCGTGCGCGTCGCGTGCTCGTCGTAGGTGGTGAAGCCGCCGCTGCCATAGATCGGCACCTCGGGCCGCGCCACCCCGAGCAGCCGGCACACCGGCAGGTCGAGCAGCTTGCCCTTGACGTCCCACAGCGCGGTGTCGACGGCCGAGATCGCGCAGGACACCAGGCCGGGCCGGCCGCTGTTGCGGATCGCGGTGACCATCGACTCCCACGCGCCGGGAATGTCCAGGGCGCTGTGCCCCCGGACGGCGCCGGCCAGCGGCCCGGTGATCAGCTGGCCGCAGGCGCCGGAGGCGTAGGTGTAGCCGAGCCCGCGCCGGCCGCCCGCGACGACCTCGGCCAGCACCAGGGTGGTCGACGACCAGGCGAAGGTGCCGTCGGCTTCCGGTGCGTCGGTGGGGATTTCGTACACCTGCGCGGTGATCTCGTCGATGCAGGCGTCCGGGCGCGTCATGATTCCCTCCGAGATGTCTTAGGGGATGTTCAGGGCGGCGCGGGCGGCGCCGGGCAGGGTGTGCCGGGTGATCGGGGCGGCGACCCGGTGGCGCAGGCGGGCGAGAGCTCCGAGCGCGTCGTCGGTTTGCGACGGCCCGGGGTCCGCCCTGCGCGCGTCGGCGGCGCCGGCGGCGGCGAACAGCCCGGCGACCGCGGCGCTGAGCAGCGTCAGCCGCCGCGACCCGCCGTCCACCGCGGCCCAGGCGAGCATCGTGGCGGAGTGCACCAAGTCGACCTCGGCGCCCAGGGCCAGCGACACGGCGTCGGGGCGGACGTCCGTCGCCGCCGCCTGCGCCAGCAGCCGCGCCCCCAGGATCCGGGTCACCGCCCGCTCCCGCGCCGTGATCCGGTCGGTGATCAGCCGCAGCGCCCGGGCGGGGAGGGCCAGCAGCACCGCCCCGTAGACGATTCGGGCCCACGCGGTCATCGCGCGGCGCGCCTCCCGAGCAGCGCGCCGAGCGCGCTCAGGCCGACACCCAGCGCCCCGGCCGCCCCGGCCCCGCCGATGACGGGGTGCTGGGAGAACCACGCCTGCGGGCTGTGCGCATGGGACTGGTCGTCGAACTCGCCGTGGGCGCCGTGGTCGGTGCCGGGCTCCTGGTCGACGGGCTCCCACAGGTTGCTCGGCCGTTGGCCGTTGACGCGTTCGTCGGTCTGCTGCGAGTCGTAGCCGGTGCGGCCCAGGTAGCGGTCCAGCAGGGGAGCGAGGAACTTCTGCCCGAGGATGGTGACCGCGGTGCTGTCGCCGACCCAATACTGTTTGCGTTCCGGGTGATCCGCGGCGTAGACGACGCCGCGGGCGGCGACCTCGGGCTGGTAGATCGGCGGCACGGGCTGGGGATGCCGGGGCAGGCGGGACAGCACCCAGGAGAACTGCGGGGTGTTGACCGCGGGCATCTGCACCACGGTGATGCGCACGTTGGAGCCCTCGTGCAGCAGTTCGCAGCGCACCGATTCGGTGAAACCGTTGACGGCGTGCTTGGCGCCGCAGTAGGCCGACTGCAGCGGGATGGAGCGCTGGCTGAGCGCGGAGCCGACCTGCACGACGGTGCCGCGGTCGCGCGGCTTCATCTTCGCCAGCGCCGCCATGGTGCCGTAGACGTACCCGAGGTAGGCCACCTCGGTGACGCGTTTGAACTCCTCGGGGCTGATCTCGCTGAACGGCGCGAACACCGACGTGAACGCGACGTTGATCCACGTGTCGATCGGCCCGAAGGCGGCCTCCGCCTCGTCGGCGGCGGCCGCGACGGCCTTGTGGTCGGCCACGTCGGTCGGGATGGCCAGCGCCTTGCCGCCGCCGGCCTCGACGTCCTTGGAAGCGCCCTCCAGCCCGGCCGCGCCGCGCGCGAGCAGGGCGACGTTTGCGCCGCGCCGCCCGTACAGCTGGGCGGTGGCACGGCCGATGCCGGCGCTGGCTCCGGTGATGACGACTGTCTCTGTCATGGGGAAATGCCCTTTCTTTTCAGTCTTCTTCAGCTCTTTTCGGTCTTGTTCGGTCTTTCAGTCCCGGTCAGGCGTGGTGCACGGCGTCCTCGGCGAGGGTGGCCGTGCACTCCAGGAGCAGGGCGTGCGCGAAGGCCTGCGGCAGGTTGCCGCGCAGCTGGCGCTGCCGGACGTCGTACTCCTCGCAGAACAACCCCGGCGGCCCGCACGCGGAGCGGTTGCGCTCGAACCAGCGCATCGCGCAATGGGAATGGCCCAGCTGGTGTTCGGCGAGCGCCATCATGAACCCGCACAGCAAAAACGCGCCCTCGGCATCGCCGAGGTCGCGCTCGTCGTGGCGGAAGCGGTAGACGAACCCGTCGTCGCTGAGCTGCTCGCGAACGGCGTCCAGCGTGGCGCGGGTGCGCGGGTCCTCGGCCGGCACGGCCCCGCGCACGGGCGGCAGCAGCAGCGACGCGTCGACCCCGCGCAGCCGCGGGCTGCGCTGCCAGTAGCCCTGCGGGTGCAGGCTGCCGGCCGCGGTGTCGGCGAGGATCGCGTCGGCCAGGGAGGCGCAGGAGGCGACCTCGGGACCGGCGCCGGCCACCTTGGCGATGGCGCGCAGCCCCGCCACACACGCCAGGCGGGACTGCGTCCAGTGTTCGTCGTCGATCTCCCAGATTCCGGCATCCGGCTCGCGCCAACGCTTTTCGATGGCGCCGATGGCGGCCTGGGCGGCGCGCCAGCCCTCGGCGTCGAGCCGGTCGGCGGCGCCGGCCCTGGCCAGCAGCTGCAGCGCCTCGCCGAAGACGTCGAGCTGGAATTGCTGGTTGACCCAGTTGCCGACCTTGTCGGCGCCGCCCGGGTAGCCGGGCAGGTCGAGGGTCTCCTCGCCGGGCACGCTCTGGCCGGTGACGGTGTAGGCGGGCTTGAGGTCCGGCCCGTCCTGCAGCAGCCGGGCACCGACGAATTCGACCGCGCGGTCCAACAGCTCGCTCGCCCCGACCGCCGAGGCGGCGATGCCCGCGTACACCTGGTCGCGGATCCACGCGTAGCGGTAGTCGTAGTTCTGGTTGGTGTGCGCGCGTTCGGGCAGGCTCATGGTGGCCGCGGCGACCATGCCGCCGCCGCTGCTGGTCAGCCCGCGTAGCACCGCGTAGGAGTGGCGCCCGTCGCGCGGGGCGATGGTGCAGTTCAGCTCGGGCACGCTGCGGTGCCAGGTGGCCGCGGTTGCCTCCCAGGCGATGTCGGGGTCGGGCGGGTCGTCGGGCAGTGCCCGTTCGGAGAGCTCCAGCACGAGGTCGTGATGCCGGCCCTCCTCGATGGTGAGCTCGCAGGTCAACAACTCGGCCCGGTCGCGCGCCGTGTGCGCGGGCCGCGCGCCGCGCCCGCCCGTCCAGCGCCAGCGCAGTCGCCCGGACCGGCCGCTCCACACCCCGCCCTCGCGGGTCGGCTGGCCCAGACCGTGGCCGCCGAATGCGGCGCTCGGCCGCAGCAGCACCCGCACGCGGGCCGTCCCTCGGCAGCTCCGCACGCGCCGCAGCAGCACCACGCGGTCGGGGTCGCCCGGAAACGCAAGCGCCTCACGGCATTCCACGATCGTGTCGCGCGTGGTCCAGCGGTCCCGCCAGATCAGGGTGCCCGGCTCGTAATACCCGCCCCAGACGTTGCGCACGTCGGCGGGGCTGATGGCATACACCCCGCCGCCGCCGATCAGGGACGAGAACACCGCCTCGGAATCCCATCGCGGCGCGCACAGCCACGCCACGTCGCCACGCGGGCCGATCAACGCGCCGCGTTCGCCGTCGGCGATGAGCGCGTACTCGCGCAGCACCCGGGGTGGGAACGCCGCCTCGACGTCGATCGTCTGCTCAGCCACGAACCCCCGCCTTCGACCGTCCCGCCCGAAGGCCTCCGGTTGCGTCGGTGCGGATCTTGCCGGTGGCCATGCGTTCGGCGAGCCGGGAGGCCAGCGCCATGATGGTCAGGGCCGGATTGGCCGACCCCTGCGTCGGGCAGACGGAACCGTCGGCGATGAACAGGTTGGGCACTCCCCACACCCGGTGGTCGGGGTCGACCACCGAGTTTTCCGGGCCGGTGCCCATGCGGGCGCCACCGATCAGGTGGGCGAAGCGCTCGATGGTGAGCACGTCCTGGGCGTCGGCGGCGCGCAGGATGTCCGCGATCACCTTGGTGGAGTACTCCATGTTCGCCTTGTCGTTGTCGCACAGCGTGTAGTCGAACCGGGCCACCGGCAGGCCGTAGGGGTCCTTCGCTTCGTCGCCAGAGGCGAGGGTGACCCGGTTGTCGGGCCGCGGCAGCAGCTCGTTGAGCACGCCGATGGTCGCCCAGTGGTTGTAGTCGCGCATGTACTCCCGCAAGGCGCGGCCCCAAAGTCCCTCGGCGAGCACGTGTTCGGCCCAGCCGATGGGCATCGGCGAAACGGTCTGGATGGAAAAGCCGCGGGCGAACCCGCGTGCGGGGTCGGTCTCGTAGAACTGCTCGGAGGACACCTCCGGCGGCGGCGCCTTGTACATGCGAACCTCTTCGGACCACCGTCCCGCCGACTGGGTGGCACCCTGCACCATCACATAGCGCCCGACCTGGTCGTCGTTGTTGCCCAGCCCGTTCGGGAAGCGCTCGCAGGCCGAGTTCAGCAGCAGGCGGGGCGTTTCGATGGAATAGCCCGCGATCGCGACGGCCCTGGCGCGCTGCAGCCGTTCGGCGCCGCCGACCTCGTCGTAGTAGACCACGCCTCGGGCCGCGCCGGTCTCGTCGAGCTCGACGCGCGCGGCCATGCAGTTGGCGCGGATCTCCACGTCGTGGGCCAGCGCGTCGGGCAGGTGCGTCACGTACGGGCTGGCCTTGGCGTTGACCTTGCAACCCTGCAGGCAATAGCCGCGGTAGATGCAGTGCGGGCGGTTGCCGAAGGTGCCGTTGACGATGCCGACCGGTCCCACCCGCATCTCGATGCCGAGCTTCAGCGCGCCCTCCCACATCTTGGCGGCCGCTCCCGAAATCGGATGGGGGGCAAACGGATAGCGATGCGGGTCGCCCCAAGGCCAATTCTGGCCGGCCACCGGGAGTTCGAGCTCGACGCGCTCGTAGTGGCTGCGGATGTCCTCGTAGCGGATCGGCCAGTCGGCCCCGACCCCGTCGAGGGTGTAGGTCCGAAAGTCGCTGGGATGGAACCGCGGGCAGTACCCGGCGTAGTGCACCATCGAGCCGCCCACGCCCCGCCCGGAGTTGTTCTTGCCCAACTCGATCGGGTCTTCGCCGCCGATGATGCGCTTCTGCGTCCAGTACAGCTCGTGGGCGCCCGCCTCGTCGGACACCCAGTCCTCGTCGGGGTGCCAGAACGGGCCGGCCTCGAGGATCACGATTCGCCAGCCCGCGCGCGCCAGGCGTTGCGCGAGCACCGATCCGCCCGCGCCCGCCCCGACGACGACGAGGTCGACCTCGTCGTCGTCGCGGTAGCGGCGCATGGTCCGCTCGCCGGGCAGGTCGCGCGAATGCACGTCGAGCAGAAACCGGGAGTCGTTGTCCTTCGGTCCGACCGCCCCCTTGAGCAGGCCACGCCAGAAGTCGCCCATCACACCTCGCCCTCTTGCACGACCTGGACCGGGTCCTCGTCGGTGGCGCCCGGGGTCTCGTACGGTTCGCGCGCGGCGGCCGGTCCGGTGGCGCCGCCCAGGCGCATGAACCCGTGCGGGTAGGCCGGGCCGCCGAACCCGATCTCGTTCCAGGCCCAGGGGTGGGAGTAGAAGCCCGACAGCGTCATTCGCATGCACACCGACCAGGCGCGCTTGACGTTCAGCCGCTCCCAGGTCCCGCCCTCCAGGTTGCCCTGCGCGAAGTCGCCGATGATGTCCTCGCGCAGCTCGGGCCCGGCCGCGGCGAACGAGGCCGTGCCGTAGCGGCTCGACGCGGTCTCATCGAGGCCGCGCAGCACCAACCGCCAGGTGTCGCGGTCGTCGGGCATGTCGGCGTATTGGTATCCGTCGAGCCGCCCGTCGGCGAGCTTGGAGTCGACCGACTCGGCCGCCGGCACCCGCGGCTCCTTGTCCTGCGCGAGCACCGTGTCGCAGAACGCGCGCAGGCACGCTTCCTCGCCCGCGGTGAAAAACCGCAGCGGCCCGGGCGGCTCCAGCCGGGCCAGCACCACCTTGCGGGTGGCCTCGTCCCAGTTGTCGGCGTTCTCCAGCACGTCGTAATCGGGGTAGCGCCCGATCATCTGCGGCGTGGTGCCGCGGCGTTGCTTGGGCAGCCAGGACGGGTGCGGGGGCTTGCGGTCCGCGCGCAAATTGGGCAGGTGGTCGGGGCGTGAGGTGTCGGCCATCATGACCTATCCCCGGAACCGTTCGCGGCGCAGGATCGACGCCAGCAAACCCATCCCGCCGACCATGCACATCAAGCCCGGCGCGGCGATCGGGGGGCCCATCGGAACGTTGTAGGACGCGTGCTTCCACCCGCCGGGTCTGCGCGCGACGCCGCGGGCGTGCAGGTATTCGCCCATGAGGCCGTTGGCCGTGTAGATGGCGGCGGTGATCGGCAGCCACACCTTGGCCCAGCGCCGCGAGAACACCCCGCCGATGCCGGCGACGACCACCGGCGGCGTCACCACGATCGGGCTCCACATCCACTTGTTGCCGAAGCTGGCCTTGTAGTGCTCGAAGTAGATTTCGGCCGTCGTGACGACGGCCGAAATGGCCGTCAGCCCCGACAGCGAACGCTCGAAGCGGCCGTGCGCGACGTTGTACAACGCCCGCTCGGTCAGCTGCTCGGCCTCGCCCTTGCGCCGATCGCCGTTGCTCAACAACAACATTGGCTTCCCTTTCTGGGTGATTTGGAATTGCCCACTCGGCGGTCGTCGAGGTGTCGGGTCATGCACATCGGGCCACCTCACTCCCGCAAGCAAACACGCTGCAGCTGCCGACACCCTGGGTTGCGACGAGTCGAGATGGCCGCCCAGAGGACTGGTTGGCGCCCAGCTGCGTGTTTCAACCGTGGGTCCTGACGGCATGCGGGCATGCGTCGCGAACCTTGCGCCCTCGGTAGGTACCCCGTTGTGCCCCTGGTTAACCGGGAACGTCGTGTGTGGTCATCGACCCGCGTACGCATTCGGCGCCCGCCCGGCCGCGCCGCGCACGGTCGAACGCGTGCGCTCGGCGAATGCGCTGGGCGAACGCACCTCCACCGGGCCGGGCCCGGCGGTCATTGTCGGATGGCGACAACGGCCCGCGGCGGCGTTGTCCGGTTAGGGCAAGCCCGCCGCGCCCGCCCGCACCACCATGGGAATCGGAAACCAAAGCCCAGATTCTGGAGGTGTGTGTGATGGTCGGCGTCGATCGAATCGGCGGCGCACCGCGATCGGCAATCGTCGTAGGCGCGGGCATCGCGGGATTGTCGACGGCCTGGTTTTTGCAGGAGCGGGGGGTCGCGGTCACGGTGGTGGACCGCTCCGACCGGCCCGTCGGCGCCTCGTGTGGAAACGGGGGCTGGGTGGCCCCGGGACTGGCCCTCCCGTTGAACTCCCCGGACGTGTTGCGCCATGGGCTGCGCGCGTTGCGTGACTCGACCGCCCCGCTGCACTTCCCGCTGTCCGCCGAGACGGGGTCGCGGGTGTTCCTGACCCAGTTCCTGGCCAACAGCGAGCGCTCACCGTGGCAGCGGGCGATGCGGGCCAACGCGCCGCTCAACGCAGACGCCATCGAGGCCTTCGACGTGCTCGTCGCCAACGGCGTCGACGCGCCGGTGACCGACACACCGATCACCGCCGTCTTTCGCACAGCCGCTGAGGCGGAGCAACTGTCGTGGCAGCTTCGCCAGCTCGAAAATGACGGGCAGGCAACCCATGTCACCGCGTTGTCGGGCGAAGCGTTACGTGGGCGGATGCCCCTGGCGTCACCGGCGATCACGGCGGCGCTGAACGTCGACGGCCAGCGCTTCGCCGACCCGCGCCGGTTTCTGGATGCCCTGAGGCGCGCCGTGCTCGATTGGGGCGCGACGGTGCACCGGCTGGAAGCCGGCGACGTCGTCAGCTCGGGCAGCGAGGTCGCTGTGCACTCGCGCCGCCGGCCGCTGACCGCCGACGCGGCGGTGATCGCGACCGGGCCGCGGTTAGCGCGGCTGGCGGGGCGCTGGTTGCGCGTCCCGGTGCAGGTCGGTCGCGGCTACTCGTTCACCGTGCCCGTGGATCATCCGCTACCGGCTCCAATCTGCCTGCCGGGCGCCATGGTGGCGTGCACACCGCTGCAGGGCGCCATGCGCGTTTCGGGCACGCTGGAATTCCGTCACCCGCACCGGGCGGCCATCCGGGAACGGGTGGGCGCGATCGTCGCCTCGGCCGCCCCCCTGCTGGACGGAGTGCGCTGGGACGACCTGTTCGACGTGCGGGTGGATGCGTACGCGGTGACACCCGACGGCCTTCCCCTGATCGGCGAGGTGTCGCCCGGTGTCTACGTGGCCGGCGGACACGGCGTATGGGGCTTCGCGCACGGGCCGGTGACCGGTCGGCTGTTGGCCGAACAGATCACGACGGGCAAGCTCCCCGAGGCGCTGGCCCCGTTCGATCCGCTGCGCCTCGGCGGCGGCCGCCACTCCCGATATCCGGCGGCCTAACCCCCAAACCGCATCTTGACCACGGACCCGGAGTCGTCGGGCCGGCGGCACCGCCGCGCCCCGACGATTCCCTTACCCCGCGAAAGGACAGCAAGCACGATGACAAGCACCCAACGGTCGTTGACGCGCCAGGAATACGCCCGCCTGCAACGCGAGCTCGCCTCGCTGCGGCGCGGTAGCGAAGGCGCTGACGACGTCATGACATGCGACGTCGACCTCATGGGGCGGCAAGCTCGCATCCGCGAGATCGAGGCCTCGCTGACCGGCGCGGTCGTCGACGGGGATCCCGTCGGTCAGCCCGTCGCCCGGGCGGGCATGGTCGTGACGATGCGCTACGACGCCACCGGCGAAACCGAAACCTTCCTGCTCGGCAGGCGTGGCGCCGAGGGCGCCGCCATCACCGCGTACTCGATGGCGTCGCCGCTGGGCCGCGTGATCGTCGGGGCGCGTCCCGGTGACCAACGCGTGTACTCGATCCCTCACGAGGGGGGTCGCGTCGTGACGCTGCTGGAAGCCGTGCCCTACGAGTGGTATCGGCCGAAACCTCCCCGGCACGGGCCTTGCCGGCCGTGACGCGTGCGGCGCCGCGCCGCGCCGACACCCGAGCGAACCCGAATTACCGGTAACCACAAGTGAAATCGAGGTCTTCATGCTCACCGACTACAAACGCCATGACGAACTACGTTTTGACCCGCGTGCGGGCACCCAGCGCGTGCGGTCGGGCCACCCCGGCATGTCGCTGCGCGCACACTTCCAGCCGGGCCTGGTCGTGGTGCAGGTGACGGGGGCGATCGAGGAGTGCAATGCCGCCCGGCTGAACGACTACGTCACCGGGCTGGCCAACCCCGACCGCCCCCTGATCCTCGACCTTCGCGGGGTGAATTTCATCAACGACGACGGGTTCTATGCGCTGGTCAGGATCGCCGAGCACGCGCACCGGACCGGGATGGCCTGGGCGCTGGTGACCAGCGACGCCGTCGACCGGCTCCGCGGCTCCACCCGCAGTACCTACCGGCTACCCGTCGCGGCCTCGATGGAGGGGGCCATGCGGCGGTTGACGTTTCGCGACCCGGGTTGGTCCCTGCCGCACCGGGTGGCCACGACGACCAGGGAGCTCACGAGATGCTGACCCGAGCAGACGGATTGGCACACAGCGCAATTGGCCCACGGGCCGAGAAGAAAGAGGTGATGAACATGGTCGCGATCGAGTGGCTCGACCAAGACATTCTATGGGCCCTGTCCCGGCGAACCGACAAGCTGGGCGTCTTGTCGGTCTACCTCAACGCCGATCCGCGTCGGGACCCGACTTTGCACGGCGCGGCGATCGACGTGAAGAACCGATTCCGGGAGCTGCGCAGCCGCGTCCTCGAGGACAGAGGGGCCGAGGGGGGCCGAGACGTCGTTGCCGCGCTCGACCGGCTTTGGCCGCGAATCGAGGACCTGACAAGCCCGGCGGCATCGGGGCGAAGCCGAATTGTCTTCGCCGCGTTGAGCAGCGGGTGGACGCTGCGGCTGGAGAGCCCGATGCCGGTGAGCAATCGGGTGGTCCTGGGCGACGGTCCATTCATCCACCCGCTGCTGGAACTGCTCGACGAGGGGCGGGCGGCCGGCGTCGTCCTGATTTCGGAGAAGGAGGTCCGGCTGTTCGAATGGCGAGCGGGGTCATTGGGGCTGCTGCGGCGAATCGAACAGCCCTACGTTCAGGCGCCACATGAGCGCGCCGGACAGATCGGGGGCGGTCCCCAGGGGCAGTTCCACACACCGGTGCGCGAACAACGTCGGGCGCGTGAGCGCGACCGGATGCTGCAATTGTTGGAACGGGTCGCCGAAGTGGCCGCGGACCTCGCGGGATACCGCGGCTGGGAGCGGATACTCGTCAGTGGCGGCGAGCGCTGGACCGAGCCGGCGGTGGCGAGGTTCCCCCGGGCGCTTCGGGGCAAGGTGTTCGCGGACGCCCGGATCTTCAACGGGCGCAGCGACGCTGAACTGGCCGCGGCGGTGACCGAATGGGTTCACGACCAGCGCGCCGAGCACCAGCGGCAGCTGTTGGAACGGGTGCGCGATATCGCCGGGTCGGGGCGCGCGGCGCTGGGCTTGTCCGAGGTGACCGCGGCGCTGAACGCCGGCCGGGCCGCACACCTGGTGTACGACCCGCAGGTCCGCTACCAGGGCACCGTGGGCGCCGACGGGTCCCTCTACGGCGGTGACGAGGTCGGTCCGAACGGACATCCGGTGACCCCGGAGCCGCGGCTGACCGAGCGGCTGGTCGAACGCGCGCTGATGACCGGGGCCCGCATCATTCCCGTCGACGGCGCCGCCGAAACCGGGCTCAAGGACGCCGACGGCATTGCCGCGCTGCTGCGCTGGTAGGCACCGCCCACCAGGTATCGACCCCGGCGACGTGGCCCGCGCTTTTGCGCGGGCCACAAACGCGGGCCGCCCCTTTGTCGCGCTGCGACAAGTCAGCCCGCGCAATCCATACCATCATGGATTACGACGGCACCGGATCGGCAATGGAGTCGGTGAAATGCGCTCCGGCCGTGCGCAAGACGACCCTAGTTGACGTCGCACACACCAAAACACCGGTGCCCGAAACGCATACGCGAGAGCCGCCAAGAAAGGCAACCCATGACGATCACTGAGCATGTCGCCGCACCCCGCGTCGACGATCGCTGCAACGCCCTTATCGCGTTGCAGCGCTGGGAATCTGAAGGAGGGGCACTCCCGGCCCGAGACGACAATGGCGGCCACCCTTGGGGGCCGCTCCACCGCGGTGAGGGCCGGTCCGGCTTCCCGCGCCGAATAGAGAGGGAGCAACGATGAGATCAACGGTGAGGCTGGGCCGGATCGCCGGCGTGGCAGTCGGTGTGCACTGGAGCGTGCTGGCCATCGTGGCACTGCTGGTCGTCGGGTTGTCGACGCGCTTTCCCCGGATGGTCCCGGGATATCCGGGGGCGGCCTACCTGCTGGTCGCGTCGCTGGCCGCCGTGCTGTTCGTGCTGTCGCTGCTGGCCCACGAGATGGCCCACGCGATCGTGGCACAACGCAACGGCGTCGAGGTGGAGGGCATTACCCTGTGGCTGCTCGGCGGCGTCGCCCGGCTGCGCAGTGAAGCCAAGACGCCGGGCGCGGATTTCCGCATTTCCGCGATCGGGCCGGTCACCAGCCTGCTGGTGGCGGCGGTGTTCGGCGCCGCGGCGTGGGTGGCTGACCTGGCCGGCATGAGCGCGCTGGTGGTGGCGGTGCCCAGCTATTTGGCCGCGATCAACGTGGTGCTGGCGGTGTTCAACTCGATCCCGGCGGCGCCGCTGGATGGCGGTCGGATCCTGCGCGCCGGCGTGTGGGCCTGGCGGGGTGATCGGCTCGCCGCGACGGTGGCCGCGGCCCGGGCGGGGCGGGTCTTCGGATTCACCCTGATCGCGCTCGGCATCCTCAACGTGATCGGCGGCGCGGGCGGCGGCCTGTGGTGGATCCTGCTGGGATTGTTCGTGGTCACGATGGCCAGCGCGGAGGAGCACCAGGCCCGCAGCAGCACCGCGCTGGCCGGAATCCGGGTCCGCGACGTCATGGCCGCGCAGCCTGAGACGGTGGACGGCAACTTCACCGTCGCCGAGTTCCTCCGCGACATCGCGATGCTGCGCCGGCACTCGTCATTTCCGCTGCTCGACGAGGCCGGCAGGCTGCAGGGCCTGGTCACGCTGAACCGGATCCGCGCCGTGCCGGCCGAGCGGCGCGGGAGCACCCTGCTGAGCGACGTGGCGTGCCCGCCGGACGAGATTCCGCGGGCCAGACCCGAGGAACCGCTTTCGGAGCTGTTGCCCAGGCTGGGCGGCTGTACCGACGGCCGCGCGCTGGTGTTCGCCGGCGACACCATGGTCGGCATCGTTTCCCCCAGCGACATCAGCCGTGCGGCGGTGCTGCACGGCCTGGGCGTGCGGTTCGGCGCCGGGGGTGCCGACATCGCCGAAATGACGCCCAGGAGACCGGCCGCCGCGCTGATGAACTGAACCACCCCCGGGCACGGCCGGGCTCCCGGATCGTCGGCCCCGGCAAACAGCCTGGCCAGCGCCGCCGACTGCCCTGATGTGCCATGATGTCGGAGCTGTCAACACTCAGGGAGCAGCGGTGGATCTCAACATTTCGATGGTCACCCGACCGGTCGGGCGGCTGATCGCCACGGCGCAGAACGGCCTGGAGGTGCTGCGGCTGGGGGGCTTGGAAACCGAGAGCGTCCCGTCGCCGTCCCAGATCGTCGAGAGCGTTCCGATGTACAAGCTGCGGCGGTATTTCCCGCCGGACAGCCGGCCCGGGCAGGCACCGCCGGGCCCGCCCGTGCTGATGGTCCACCCGATGATGATGTCGGCGGACATGTGGGACGTCACGCGCCAGGACGGCGCGGTGGGCATCCTGCACGCCAACGGGCTGGACCCGTGGGTCATCGACTTCGGCTCACCGGACAAGGTCGAGGGCGGCATGCGCCGCAACCTCGCCGACCACATCGTCGCGCTGAGCCAGGCGATCGACACGGTCAAGGACGCCACGGGCAGCGACGTGCACCTGGTCGGCTATTCGCAGGGCGGGATGTGGTGCTACCAGGTCGCCGCGTACCGGCGGTCGAAGAACATCGCCTCCATCGTGGCCTTCGGCTCGCCGGTGGACACGCTGGCCGCCCTGCCGATGGGCATTCCGGCCAACTTCGGGGCGGCGGCAGCCAATTTCATGGCCGACCACGTCTTCAGCCGGCTGGCCATCCCAAGTTGGATGGCGCGCACCGGTTTTCAGCTGATGGATCCGCTCAAGACCGCCAAGGCCCGGGTGGACTTCGTGCGCCAGCTGCACGACCGGGAGGCGCTACTGCCGCGCGAGCAGCAGCGCAGGTTCTTGGAGCGCGAGGGCTGGATCGCGTGGTCGGGGCCGGCGATCTCCGAGCTGCTCAAGCAGTTCATCGCGCACAACCGCATGATGACCGGCGGCTTTGCCATCAACGGTCAGATGGTCACGCTCACCGACATCACCTGCCCGGTGCTGGCCTTCGTCGGCGAGGTGGACGACATCGGGCAGCCGGCCTCGGTGCGCGGCATCCGGCGGGCGGCGCCCTACGCCGAAGTCTACGAACGCCCCATCCGCACAGGACATTTCGGCCTGGTCGTCGGATCCAAGGCGGCGAAGGAGAGCTGGCCGACCGTCGCCGCGTGGGTGCGCTGGCTGTCCGAGGGCGGGGACAAGCCCGACGGCATCGACCCGATGGCCGACCAGCCGGCCGAACACACCGACAGCGGGGTCGCGCTGAGTTCCCGGATCGCACACGAGATCGGCGAGGCGTCCGAAGCGGCGCTGGGGTTGGTGCGCGGCGCGGCCAACACGGTCGCCGCCGCCAACAAGTCGATGCGCACCCTGGCCGTCGAGACGGTCCGCACGCTGCCGCGGCTGGTGCGGCTCGGTCAGATCAACGACCACACCCGAATCTCGTTGGGCCGCATCATCGACGAGCAGGCGCACGACGCCCCGCAGGGCGAATTCCTATTGTTCGACGGCCGCGTGCACACCTACGAGGCCGTCAACCGACGCATCAACAACGTGGTCCGCGGCCTCATCGAGGTCGGCGTGCGGCAGGGCGACCGGGTGGGCGTGCTGATGGAGACGCGGCCCAGCGCGCTCGTCGCCATCGCCGCGCTGTCGCGGCTCGGCGCCATCGCCGTGGTGATGCGGCCCGACGCCGACCTGGCAGCGTCGGTGCGGCTCGGGGGAGTGAGCGAGATCCTGACCGACCCCACCAATCTCGAAGCGGCGCGGCAACTTCCGGGCCAGGTGCTGGTGCTGGGCGGTGGCGAGGCGCGCGACCTGCACCTCCCCGAGGACGCGTCCGAAGGCCAAGTCATCGACATGGAGCAGATCGACCCGGACGCCGTCGAGCTCCCCGCGTGGTACCGCCCCAACCCCGGGCTGGCGCGTGACCTGGCGTTCATCGCGTTCAGCGCGGCCGGCGGCGAGCTGGTCGCCCGACAGATCACCAACTACCGGTGGGCGGTGTCGGCGTTCGGGACCGCGTCGACGGCATCGCTCGACCGGCGCGACACCGTCTACTGCCTGACGCCGCTGCACCACGAGTCCGCACTGCTGGTCAGCCTGGGCGGCGCGGTCGTCGGCGGCACCCGCATCGCGCTGTCGCGCGGCCTGCGTCCCGACCGGTTCGTGCAGGAAATCCGCCAGTACGGCGTGACGGTGGTGTCCTACACCTGGGCGATGCTGCGCGAGGTCCTGAACGATCCGGACGACCCCGCCTTCGTGCTGCACGGCAACCATCCGGTGCGGCTGTTCATCGGCTCGGGCATGCCGACCGGGCTGTGGCAGCGGGTCCTCGACGCGTTCGCCCCCGCCCACGTCGTCGAGTTCTTCGCCACCACCGACGGACAGGCGGTGCTGGCCAACGTGTCCGGCCACAAGATCGGCAGCAAGGGTCGCCCGCTGCCCGGCGTGGGACGCGTCGAGCTCGGGGCCTACGACGCCGAGCACGACCTGATCCTCGAGGACGAGCGGGGCTTCGTCCAGGTCGCCGCGCCTCACGAGGTCGGGGTGCTGCTGGCCGTGTCCAACGGGCCGATCGACCCGAACGCGTCGGTCAAGCGGGGGGTCTTCGCCCCCGCCGACACCTGGATATCGACCGAGTACCTGTTCTACCGCGACGGCGACGGCGACTACTGGCTGGCGGGCCGGCGCGGCTCGGTGGTGCACACCGCGCGGGGGATGGTGTTCGCCGAGCCCGTCACCGACGCGCTGAGCTGCATCAACGGCGTCGACCTCGCGGTCACCTACAACGTGCCGTACGGCGACCTGGATGTCGCGGTCTCGGCGGTGACGTTGTTGCCGGGGGCCAGCATCACCGCGGCGGACCTGACCGAAGCGCTCTCGGACCTGCCGATCGGGGTGGGACCCGACATCGTGCACGTGTGCCCGGAAATGACGTTGAGCGCGACCTACCGTCCGACCGTCAGCGCCCTGCGCGCGGCGGGGATCCCGAAGGCGAGACGCCAGGCGTGGTACTTCGACACCACCGGCGGGCAGTACCGCCGGTTGACGGCGGCCGTGCGGGCCGAATTGAGCGCCGTGTATCGAGGCGATGATGATTGATCAGACCCTGCTCGACATCCTGGTGTGCCCCCAGGACCGCGGTCCGCTGCTGCTGATCGACAACGAGCTCTACAACCCGCGGCTGCGGCGCGCCTACCGGATCGACGACGACATCCCGGTGCTGCTCATCGACGAGGCCCGCGACGTCGGCGACGACGAGCACGAGCGGCTCATGGCGCGGGCGCGTCCGGCAGATCCCCGGTGAGGTAGCGCTGCAGGTTCGGCGCGATCGTTCGCGCGATCTGGTCGGCCGGCAGCGACGCGAACGGCTCCACCTTGACGATGTAGCGCGCCATCACCACGCCCATCAGCTGCGACGCCACGAACTGCGCGCGGATCACGCCCGTGCCCGGCGGATTATCCACGCGCGCAGCCACTTCGGCGGTGACGACCTCCTGCAAAAAGGAGCGAGCCAGGCTCACTTCGGCGCCGGCGAGCAGGGACCGCAGCGTCGCGATAAGGCCGGCGCCCAGCTCGGAATCCCAGATCGGCAGCAACATCGACGGCAGTTGGTAGCCGAGCTCGTCGACCGGTACTTCGCGCAGGGGCACCAGCACCGTCATCGGATCGATCGGGATGCGGATGGCGGCGGCGAACAACTGCTGCTTGGTCCCGAAGTAGTGATGCACCAGCGCGGAGTCCACCCCGGCCCCGGCGGCGACCGCGCGTATAGACGTCCGGTCGATACCGTTGCGCGCGAACAGCTCTCGCGCACTGGCCAGGATCCGGTCCCGGGTGTCGGAGCTCCCGGCCGGCCGCCCGCGCCGCCGGCGGCCCGTGTTGGTAACCGCCACTACGGCGTCCGTCGCCGCAGGGTGGCCGCGGCCAGGCACAGCGCCGCGACCGCGAAGCCCAGCACGACGACGATGTCGCGCACCGCGGTGTAGGTCAGTTCCGGGTGCGCGCCCACCTGCTGCAGGGCCTCCAGCGCGTAGCTGGCGGGCAGCACGTTGCTGATCCACTGCAGCCAGTGCGCCATCAGCCCCCGCGGCACGATGATGCCGGCCAGCAGCAGCTGGGGGACCATCACCAGCGGGATGAACTGCACGGCCTGAAACTCGGTGCGCGCGAACGCACTACACAGCAGCCCCAGACCGACGCCCAGCATGGCGTTGATGATGGCGATCGCGAACACCCACACCGGGCTGCCGGCAGTGTTGAACCCGAGGCACCAGAACGACACGACGCAGGCCAGGATCGCCTGCGCCGCGGCGGCGACCGAAAACGCGCTGCCATAGGCGATCAGGAGGTCGAGCCGGCGCAGCGGCGTGGTCAGGATGCGCTCCAGCGTGCCGGACGCCCGCTCCCGCTGCATTGTGATCGACGTGATGATGAACATCACGAACAGCGGGAACAGGCCGAGCAGGATCAGGCAGGCGTTGTTGAACGGTGTCGGCGCGCCCGGCCGGTGCGGGGCGTTTTCGAACATGAAGTACATCAGCGTGATGACGAGCACCGGCACCACCAGGATCAGCGCGACGCTGCGGTGGTCGGCGGCGAGCTGACGCAGGATCCGCGCCGTGGTCGCGGTGTATCCCGTCAGGCTCATCCGGCTTTTTGCGTGGTGCTGCGCCTGATGATGGACAGAAACGCGTCCTCCAGTGACGGACATCCGGTGTCCTCTCGTAGTCGGTTAGGGGTGGTGTGCGCGACGAGGTGACCCTCGCGCATCAGCAACAAGTCGCCGCAGTGGTCGGCCTCGTCCATCACGTGGCTGGAGACCAGCAGCGTCGTGCCGCCGCGGGCGAGGGCGGCGAACTGCTCCCAGAGATCGACGCGCAGCACCGGGTCCAAGCCCACGGTGGGCTCGTCGAGCACGAGCAGCTCCGGCTGGCAGACCAACGCGCACGCCAGCGACGCCCGGGTGCGCTGGCCACCGGAGAGGTTGCCGCAGAAGGCCGTCCGGTGATCGGTGAGACCGACCCGCTCGATGGCGGCGTCGGCGGCCTCCGCGCCGAACCCGTAGAGCGCGGCGAAGTAGCGGACGTTGTCGACGATCCGCACGTCGTTGTAGATCGTCGGGTCCTGCGGCATGTACCCCACCCGGCGGCGCAGCGCGGGGCTGCCCGCCGGACGGCCCAGCACGGTGACGGCGCTCTTGGACGACACGATCTGGGTTCCGACGATGCAGCGCATCAGCGTGGTCTTGCCGCAGCCGGACGGGCCGAGGATGCCGGTGATGGTGCCCTGGGCGATCTGTACCGAAAAGTCGTGCAACACGGGGCGTTTGAAGCGCGTGACGCGCAGGTGCTCGATGCTGACCGCGAGAGGGCGGCCTCGCGCCAGTAATTCATCACTCGATGAACTCATCATGCGATGAATAATCGTCCTCGGCGGCCGGGTTGTCAAGGGTGGGGCGCCGGCCCGGGGGCTCGGGCGCTGCGTTCACAGTCGCGCCCTGGGTTCACAGTCGCGGCCCTGCGGTCACCGCACCCCTGCCGCACCGTTTTGGGTGTGAAGCCTGGGCGGCGCAATCGGCCGAAATGCCGCCCGGTGTTCACACCGAAAGCCGTGGGCTCACACCCAGCGCCCTGCATTCACACCCGAAGCCTCGACCACCCCAGCCGTGCGATATCGCCGGCGATATCGCAATCCGCAATCACCTCATGACCGGCTCACGGTGCTGGTGTGACTACTGATGCAGCTGAGGGTCCGCCGCCTCCGCCTCGGCTGTCCTGCGTCCGCCGAATTCCGGGCGGTGCAACGGCGAGTGTCCGTGCACACCCTCGGCGTAGGCGGTCTCGGCGTGCTGGGCGAGGTCGATGCCGGTGGTCTCGTCCTCGGCGCTGAGACGGAAGCCCATGATCCGGTCGACCACCTTGGCGAGAACGAACGACGCCGTGAACGCGTAGACCGCGACCGCGACGATCGCGAGCGCCTGCTTGCCCAGCAGGCCGAAGCCGCCGCCGAACAGGACACCTCGCGGACCCGACGTCATCACCGCGGTGGCGAGCAGCCCGATCAGCGACACACCGACGACGCCGCCGACGAAGTGCACCCCGACCACGTCGAGCGAATCGTCGTAGTTGAAGCGGAATTTCGCGCCCACCGCGAAGGAGCACACGACGCCCGCCGCGACGCCGACCGCCGCCGCGCCGAGCGTGTTCACGGTCCCGCACGACGGGGTGATGGCGACCAGCCCGGCCACCACGCCGGACGCCGCGCCGAACGTCGTGGGCCTGCCGTCGCGGACGCGCTCGACCGACAGCCAGCCGAGCATGCCGAGGCAACCGGCGACGAGCGTGTTCAAAAAGATGGCCGCGGCCGTTCCGCTGGCGGCCAGCGCCGAGCCCGCGTTGAACCCGAACCAGCCGAACCACAGCAGCCCGACCCCGAGCAACACGAACGGCAGGTTGTGCGGCCGCATCGCTTCCTTCTTGAAGCCGATGCGGGGGCCGACCACCAGCGCCAGCGCCAGGGCCGACGCCCCGGAGACGATTTCGACGACGAGTCCGCCCGCGTAGTCGAGCACGCCCAGCTTGGCCAGCCAGCCGCCGGGCCCCCATACCCAGTGCGCCACAACGGAATACACCACGACCGCCCACACCGTGACGAACACCATCCAGGCGGCGAACCTGGCGCGGTCGGCGATCGCGCCGCTGACCAGCGCGGCCGTCACGATCGCGAACGCCAACTGGAACGTGGCGTAGAGCAGTTCGGGCACCGCGCCGTGGACCGTGTCGGGGGCGATGCCGAGCATCCCGATGTGTCGGAGATTGCCGACCAGCCCGTCCGCCCCGTCGTCGGAGAAGGCGATGGTGTAGCCGACCAACAGCCACGCCAGGGTCACCAGCGGGATGGAGATGAAGCTCATCATGATCATGTTGAGCACCCCGGTGCTGCGGACCATCCCGCCGTAGAAGATCGCCAGGCCGGGGGTCATCAGCAGGACCAGTGCGGTGCTGGCCAGCAGCCACGCGGTGGCGGCGGGATCGATCGAATGCACCGAGATACCATGTCCGGCCCACGTTTCAGCCGTGCGGCAACGCGGTTACCGCCATGTTTCGTGTTGCCGGGGGGTTACAGAAAGCTCACTTTGGAGCCCGCGGCCCCCGTGCCCTAGGGTGATTCATCCATGCAGGTAGAGGCGATAGGCGTCGACCCGGTCACCGCCGCGCACCGACTTCTCGGCGCCACGCTGACCGGTCGGGGCGTGCGCGCCGTCGTCGTCGAAGTGGAGGCCTACGGCGGGGTTCCCGACGGCCCCTGGCCGGACGCCGCGGCCCACTCCTACCGCGGCCGCAACGGCCGCAACGCCGTCATGTTCGGGCCGCCCGGGCGGCTCTACACCTACCGCAGCCACGGCATCCACGTCTGCGCCAACGTGTCGTGCGGGCCCGACGGCACCGCCGCGGCCGTCCTGCTGCGCGCGGCGGCCATCGAGGACGGAGCCGACGCCGCCCGTGCCCGCCGCGGTGAGCTGGTGCGCGCCACCGCGCTGGCGCGCGGCCCGGGCAACCTGTGCTCGGCGCTGGGAATCACCATGGACGACAACGGGATCGACCTGTTCGACCCGGGCAGCCCCGTCACCCTCGAGCTGCACGACCCGCTGACCGCCGTGTCCGGCCCCCGCGTCGGGGTCAGCCAGGCCGCCGACCGGCCGTGGCGATTCTGGCTGGCCGGGCGGCCCGAAGTGTCGGCCTACCGGCGAAGTCCGCGGGCTCCCGCCCCCGGGACCAGCGACTAGAGTTTGGCGCGATGTCTTCCGGGATCCTCGACGAGCTGGCCTGGCGCGGGCTGATCGCCCAGTCCACCGACCTCGACGCGCTGGCCGCCGAGGCGCGGCGCGGGCCGATGACGGTCTACGCCGGGTTCGACCCCACCGCGCCCAGCCTGCACGCCGGGCACCTGGTCCCGCTGCTGGCGTTGCGCCGCTTCCAGCGCGCCGGCCACCGCCCGATCGTGCTGGCCGGCGGGGCCACCGGCATGATCGGCGACCCCCGCGACGCCGGCGAGCGCAGCCTCAACGAGGCCGACACCGTCGCCGCATGGACCGAGCGCATCCGCGGCCAGCTGGAGCGCTTCGTCGACTTCGAGGACACCTCGCCGACCGGGGCCCTCGTCGTCGACAACCTGGACTGGACGGGCCCGCTGTCGGCCATCGAGTTCCTGCGCGACATCGGCAAGCACTTCTCGGTCAACGTGATGCTGGACCGCGACACCGTCCGGCGCCGCCTGGAGGGCGAGGGCATCTCGTACACGGAGTTCAGCTACATGCTGTTGCAGGCCAACGACTACGTGGAGCTGCACCGGCGGCACGGCTGCACGCTGCAGATCGGCGGCTCCGATCAGTGGGGCAACATCATCGCCGGCGTGCGCCTGGTCCGCCAGAAGCTCGGCGCGACGGTGCACGCGCTGACCGTCCCGCTGGTGACCGCCGCCGACGGCACCAAGTTCGGCAAGTCCACCGGGGGCGGCAGCCTGTGGCTGGACCCCCAGATGACCACCCCGTACGCCTGGTACCAGTACTTCGTCAACACCGCCGACGCCGACGTGATCCGCTACCTGCGGTGGTTCACCTTCCTGTCGGCCGACGAGCTGGCCGAGCTGGAAGCCGCGACGGCCGAGCGCCCGCAGCGGCGCGCCGCCCAGCGCCGGCTGGCGCGCGAGCTGACCGTGCTGGTGCACGGGGAGGCGGCCACCGAGGCGGTCGAGCACGCCAGCCGGGCCCTGTTCGGGCAGGGCGAGCTGGACCGGCTGGACGAGGCGACGCTGGCCGCGGCGCTGCGCGAGACCCCGGTCGCCGAGCTCAAGCCCGGCAGCCCCGACGGCATCGTCGACCTGCTGGTGGCCAGCGGCCTGTCGGCCAGCAAGGGAGCCGCGCGCCGCACGATCGGCGAGGGCGGCGTCTCGGTCAACAACGTCCGCATCGACAGCGAGGAGTGGGCGCCTCGGCCCTCGGACTTCCTGCACGGCCGGTGGCTGGTGCTGCGGCGCGGCAAGCGCAACATCGCGGGCATAGAGAAGGTCTAGAGAAGCTCTAGCGGCTAGGCCAAACCTTTACCGCGCCGTGCCCCGGACGTGACCGGCGCCGACCACTGTGGTCACGGTGACTGGCGCGACGCGGGTGCTGCGGGCCGTCGGGGTGGGTGCGGGCGTGGCCGGGCTGGCGGCGGCGCTGGCCGCGCCGGTCCACGCCGACCTGATGGGCGACGCGTTCCTGCGGGCCCTGACCAACGCGGGCGTTCCGGTTTTCGAGCCGGACAGCGCGACGGCGCGGGGGCAGTCGGTGTGCCCGCTGCTCGTGCAGCCGGGTGGGTCGTTCGACTCCGTGCTCGCCGCGATGGCCGACGGCGGCGGGCTGTCGCACGACGCGGCCGGCGTGTTCACCATCATCGCGATCGCAACCTATTGCCCGGCGGTGCTGGCGCCGTTGCTGTCCAACCGGGTCCCCGCCTAACCACGTCGTATTCTCGGCTGCGTGATCGACAACGGGCAGCGGCGTGGGCCGCGCAAGGAGCGCGCGGCCCGGGACGGCCCCCCGATACCGCCCGGCGTGGAGGCCAACCAGCTGGCGCCCGAGATCCGGCGCGAGCTGAGCACCCTGGACCGCGCCACCGCCGACGCGGTGGCGCGCCACCTGGTCGCCGCGGGCGAGCTGCTCGACGACGACCCCGAGGCCGCGCTGAGTCACGCCCGCGCGGCGCGCGCCCGCTCCAGCAGGATCGCCGCGGTGCGCGAGGCCGTTGGCATCGCCGCCTACCGCTGCGGCGACTGGTCCCAGGCGCTGGCCGAATTGCGCGCCGCCCGAAGGATGGGCAGCAAGTCGCTGCTGTTGCCGCTGATCGTGGATTGCGAACGCGGGCTTGGCCGCCCGGAGCGGGCGATCGAACTTGCGCGCGGCCCCGAGGCGGCCCAGCTGTCCGGTGACGACGCCGACGAGTTGCGCATCGTCGCCGCCGGCGCCCGTGCGGACCTGGGCCAGCTGGAGCAGGCGCTGACGATCCTGTCCACGCCGCAGCTGGACCCCAACCGCACGGGCTCGACGGCGGCGCGGCTGTTCTACGCCTACGCCGACACGCTGCTGGCGCTGGACCGCAAAGACGATGCGCTGCAATGGTTTCTGCGCTCGGCGGCCGCCGACATCGACGGCGAAACCGACGCCGAGGAACGAGTCGGCGAACTCGCGTGAAAAACCTTGCGCAACAATACGATTGCCTGCTTATCGATCTGGACGGGACGGTCTTTCGCGGCGCGCGGCCCACCGAGGGCGCGGTGCGGGCGCTCGACGAGGTCACCGGCCGCAAGCTGTATGTCACCAACAACGCCTCGCGCAGCGCCGACGAGGTGGCGTCGCACCTGCGCGACCTGGGCTTCGCCGCCACCGGTTCGGACGTCGTCACCAGCGCGCAGAGCGCGGCCGGGTTGCTGGCGGGCGAGTTGGCGCCGGGCTCGCGGGTGCTGATCGTGGGCACCGACGCGTTGGCCGACGAGATCGCCGCGGTCGGGCTGTGCCCGGTGCGCCGCTACGAGGAGGACCCGGTCGCGGTCGTACAGGGGCTGTCCACCACCATCGGCTGGCCGGACCTCGCGGAGGCCGCGCTGGCGATCCGGGCGGGCGCGCTGTGGGTAGCGGCCAACGTCGACCCCACGTTGCCCACCGAGCGGGGCCTGCTGCCCGGCAACGGATCGTTCGTGGCGGCGCTGCGGGCGGCCACCGGCGCCGAACCGCGGGTCGCGGGCAAGCCGGCGCCGCGGCTCCTGCGGGACGCGGTGGGCCGCGGCGATTTCCGCGCGCCGCTGGTGGTCGGGGACCGGTTGGACACCGACATCGAGGGCGCCAACGCCGCCGGGCTGCCCAGCCTGATGGTGCTCACCGGCGTCAGCACCGTGCGGGACGCGGTCTACGCCGCCCCCGCCTGCCGGCCGACCTACATCGGGCACGACCTGCGCTCGCTGCACGAGGACGGCGACGCGCTCGCGGTGGGCCCGCAGCCGGGCTGGCGGGTCGACGCCGGGGACGGCGCGGTGACCGTCCGCGCCGACGGCGCGGACGAGGGGGACGGGCTGGCGGTGGTCCGCGCGGTCGCCGCCGCGGTGTGGGACGCCCGAGGCGACGACGTGCGCGTCCGGGCCGCCGACGACCGCGCCCGCGACGCGCTGCGGCGGTGGTGTCTGGACTAGCGTAGGTACGCCATGACTATCGATCCCGATCGAATTCGCGCTGAAATCGACGCCCTGCTGGCCCAGCTGCCCGAGCCCGGGGACGCGCCAAGCCCGGAGGACGGGCCGTCGCTCGCCCAGCTCGAGGAGATCGCGCGCCGGCTGTCCGAGGCGCACGACGTGCTGCTGGCCGCGCTGGAGTCGGCGGAGAAGGGCTGAGCGCGGCCGTGGCACGGCGCGCCCGCGTCGACGCCGAGCTGGTCCGCCGGGGGCTCGCGCGGTCCCGCCAGCAGGCCGCGGAGTTGATCGGCGCCGGCAAGGTGAGCATCGACGGCCTGCCGGCCCGCAAGCCCGGCACCGCCGTCGACGTCACCGCGGCCCTGACCGTCGCCCCCGACATCGGGCGCAGCTGGGTGTCGCGCGGCGCGCACAAGCTCATCGGCGCCCTGGACGCCTTCGGCATCCCGGTCGAGGGCCGGCGCTGCCTGGACGCCGGCGCGTCGACGGGCGGGTTCACCGAGGTGCTGCTGGACCGCGGGGCCGCCGAGGTGGTGGCCGCGGACGTGGGGTACGGGCAGCTGGCCTGGTCCCTGCGCTGCGATCCCCGGGTCGCCGTCGCCGAGCGGACCAACGCCCGCGACCTGGCGCCCGATGCGATCGGCGGGCCCGTCGACCTGGTGGTGGCCGACCTGTCGTTCATCTCCCTGGCCACCGTGCTGCCCGCGCTGATTGGATGCGCCCGGCCCAGCGCGGATATCGTTCCCATGGTGAAGCCGCAGTTCGAGGTGGGCAGGGGTCGGGTCGGCGCCGGCGGCGTCGTGCGCGACCCCAACCTGCGCGCCGACGCCGTGCTGGCCGCGGCGCGCCGCGCCGGGGAGCTGGGCTGGCCCGCCGTCGACGTCACCGCCAGCCCGCTGCCGGGCCCGTCGGGCAACGTCGAATACTTTCTGTGGTTGCGCGCCCAGACGGAGCGCGCACTATCGGGTGAGGGGTTGGTGGCCGCGGTGCGGCGCGCGGTGAGTGAGGGACCGGCATGAGCTCTGAGCGCACCGTCCTGCTGGTCGTCCACACCGGCCGCGACGAGGCGACGGAAACCGCGCGGCGGGTGGAGAAGGTGCTGGGCGACAACGGGATTGGGTTGCGCGTGCTTTCCGCCGAGGCCGTGGACCGGGGATCGCTGCACCTGGCTCCCGACGACATGCGGGCCATGGGCGTCGAAATCGAGGTGGTCGACGCCGACCC
This sequence comes from Mycobacterium alsense, assembly GCF_002086635.1. GTDB lineage: Bacteria > Actinomycetota > Actinomycetes > Mycobacteriales > Mycobacteriaceae > Mycobacterium > Mycobacterium alsense. The sequence goes on from NZ_MVHD01000025.1 coordinate 42,121, forward strand.
CCAGGCGGCCGAGGGCTGCGAGCTGGTGCTGGTGCTCGGCGGCGACGGCACCTTCCTGCGGGCGGCCGAACTGGCCCGCAACGCCGGGATCCCGGTGCTGGGCGTCAACCTGGGCCGGATCGGCTTTCTGGCCGAGGCGGAGGCGGAGGCCATCGACCGGGTGCTCGACCACGTGGTGGCCCGCGACTACCGGGTGGAGAACCGCCTGACGCTGGACATCATGGTGCGCCACCGGGGCCGCGTCATCGAGCACGGGTGGGCGCTGAACGAAGCCAGCCTGGAAAAGGGCCCGCGGCTCGGGGTGCTGGGCGTGGTCGTCGAGATCGACGGGCGCCCGGTGTCGGCGTTCGGCTGCGACGGCGTGTTGGTGTCGACACCTACCGGGTCCACCGCCTACGCGTTCTCCGCGGGCGGCCCGGTGCTGTGGCCCGACCTCGAGGCAATCCTGGTGGTGCCCAACAACGCTCACGCGCTGTTCGGGCGGCCCATGGTCACCAGCCCCGAGGCCACCATCGCGATCGAGATCGAGGCCGGCGGCCACGACGCCCTGGTGTTCTGCGACGGCCGCCGCGAGATGCGGATACCGGCCGGCAGCCGCATCGAGGTGACCCGCTGCGACACCCCGGTCAGGTGGGCGCGGCTGGACAGCGCGCCGTTCACCGACCGCCTGGTGCGCAAATTCCGGTTGCCCGTGACCGGTTGGCGCGGGAATTAATGCTGACCGAACTTCGCATCGAGTCGCTGGGCGCCATCAGCGTCGCGACCGCGGAGTTCGGTCGCGGCCTGACCGTGCTCACCGGGGAGACGGGCGCCGGCAAGACGATGGTGGTGACCGGGCTGCACCTGCTCGGCGGCGCCCGCGCCGACGCCACCCGGGTCCGGTCCGGGGCCGAGCGCGCGATCGTCGAAGGCCGTTTCACCACAAGCGATCTCGACGACCTCGCGGCGGCCCACCTGGACGAGATGCTCGACGCGTCGGGCGCCGAGCGCGACGAGGACGGCAGCGTGATCACGCTGCGCTCGGTCAGCCGGGACGGCCCCTCGCGCGCCTACCTGGGCGGCCGCAGCGTGCCCGCCAAGTCGCTGAGCGGCTTCACCACCGAGCTGCTGACCCTGCACGGGCAGAACGACCAGCTGCGGCTGATGCGCCCCGAGGAACAACGCGGCGCCCTGGACCGTTTTGCCGACGCCGCCTCCGCTCTGGAGCGCTACCGCAAGCTGCGCGACGCCTGGCTCACCGCGCGCCGCGACCTCGCCGACCGCCGCGACCGCGCCCGCGAACTGGCCCAGGAGGCCGACCGGCTGAAGTTCGCGCTCGACGAGATCGACGCCGTCGACCCGCGGCCCGGCGAGGACGACGCGCTCGTCGCCGACATCCTGCGCCTCTCCGAGCTGGACACGCTGCGCGAGGCCGCCGCCACCGCGCGCGCCGCGCTGTCCGCCGACGACCCCGACGCGTTCGGCACCACCGCGACCGACGGCCTGGGAAGGGCGAGGGCCGCGCTGGAGTCCGCCGACGACGCGACGCTGCGGGCGCTGGCCGCCCAGATCGGCGAGGCGCTGACGGTGGTCGCCGACGCCGCGCACGAACTCGGCGGGTTCCTGGACGAGCTGCCGGTCGACGCCAGCGCGCTGGAGTCCAAGCTCGCCCGCCAGGCCCAGCTGCGCATGCTGACGCGCAAGTACGCCGCCGACATCGACGGCGTGCTGCGATGGGCCCGCGAGTCGCGGGAACGGCTGGCCCAGCTCGACGTCTCCGAGGAGGGCCTGGCGGCCCTGGAACGCCGCGTGGACGAGCTGGCCCGCGAACTGGGCGGGGCCGCGGTCGATCTCGGCAAGACCCGGCGCAAGGCCGCCAAGCGGCTGGCCAAGGAGGTGACCGCGGAGCTGTCCGCGCTGGCGATGGCCGACGCCGAGTTCACCGTCGACGTCGCGACGGACATCGTCCCGGGAGCGGCCGGACCGGGCGACCCCGCCATCCTCCGGCTGCCCTCGGGCGAGCTCGTCCGGGCCGGCGCCGACGGCGTCGACCAGGTCGAGTTCGGCTTCGCCGCCCACCGCGGCATGACGGTGCTGCCGCTCGCCAAGAGCGCGTCGGGCGGCGAGCTGTCGCGCGTGATGCTCGCGCTCGAGGTGGTGCTCGCCGCGTCGCGCAGGATCTCGGTGGGCACCACGATGGTGTTCGACGAGATCGACGCCGGCGTCGGCGGCCGGGCCGCGGTGCAGATCGGGCGGCGGCTGGCCCGGCTGGCCCGCACCCACCAGGTCATCGTCGTCACCCATCTGCCACAGGTGGCGGCTTACGCCGACGTGCACCTGGTGGTGCACGGCACCGGGCCGAACGGCGCCAGCGGGGTGCGGCGGGTCAGCGACGACGACCGGGTGGCCGAGCTGGCCCGGATGCTGGCCGGGCTGGGCGAGTCGGACAGCGGCCGCGCCCACGCCCGCGAACTGCTCGACGCCGCCCAAGCCGACCAGATCTGACCCCCGCCGAGCCCCCTCTCCTCGCGAGCGCGCGGGTCGGCACGACACGCCGAAAAGCCCGTACATTTGCGGGCGCTCGCGCGACCGAGCCGTGACCGGCTTGTGACTGCTGTGACTCTAGATAACTTCTGAGGCCAATGTTACGGCGCGCCTCCACGCGTCACCCGCGCTTCGACTAGAGAATCGCCCCCATGAAGATGTCAGGACTGCTCTCGCGTAATACGACCCGGCCGGGCCTGACGGGCACCGCCCGGGTCGACCGGAACATCGACCGCCTGCTGCGCAGGGTGTGTCCCGGCGACATCGTCGTCCTCGACATCCTCGACCTGGACCGCATTACCGCCGACGCGCTGGTGGAGGCCGACGTCGCAGCCGTCGTCAACGCCTCGCCGTCGGTGTCGGGCCGCTACCCCAACCTCGGGCCCGAGGTGCTGGTCAACAACGGCGTGACCCTCATCGACGAGACCGGGCCGGACGTCTTCAAGAAGGTCAAGGACGGCGCCAAGGTTCGCCTGTACGAGGGCGGGGTGTATTCCGGCGACCGCCGGCTGGTGCGCGGCACCGAACGCACCGACCACGACATCGCCGACCTGATGCGGGAGGCCAAGAGCGGCCTGGCCGCCCACCTGGAGGCGTTCGCCGGCAACACCATCGAATTCATCAAGAGCGAAAGCCCGCTGCTGATCGACGGCATCGGCATCCCCGACATCGACGTCGACCTGCGCCGCCGGCACGTGGTGATCGTGGCCGACGAGCCCACCGCCGCCGACGACCTGCGCTCGCTCAAGCCGTTCATCAAGGAGTACCAGCCGGTGCTCATCGGCGTCGGTCCCGGCGCGGATGTGTTGCGCAAGGCCGGATATCGGCCGCAGATCATCGTCGGCGACCCCGATCAGATCAGCACCGAGGCCCTCAAGTGCGGCGCCCACGTCGTGCTGCCCGCCGACGCCGACGGTCACGCGGCCGGCCTGGAGCGAATCCAGGACCTGGGCGTCGGGGCGATGACGTTTCCGGCCGCGGGATCGGCCGTCGACCTGGCGTTGCTGCTGGCCGACCACCACGGCGCCGCGTTGCTCGTGACCGCCGGCCACACCGCCAACATCGAGACGTTCTTCGACCGCACGCGCGCGCAGAGCAACCCCTCGACGTTTTTGACCCGCCTGCGGGTGGGGGAGAAGGTGGTGGACGCCAAGGCCGTTGCCACCCTGTACCGCAACCACATTTCGGCGGGCGCCATCGCGCTGCTGGCGCTGACGATGCTGATCGCCGTGATCGTGGCGCTATGGGTGTCGCGCACCGACGCCACGGTGCTGCACTTTGTCGTCGATTACTGGAATCGCTTCTCCCTCTGGGTGCAGCACTTGGTCACCTAAACCGGCCCTAAACCAGCGAGGACGGTGCTTCCATGATCTCGTTACGCCAACACGCGCTGTCACTGGCCGCCGTCTTCCTGGCGCTGGCAGTCGGAGTGGTGCTGGGCTCCGGATTCTTGTCGGACAGCTTGCTGTCCAGCCTGCGTGCCGAGAAGCGTGACCTGTACACACAGATCAGCGGGCTCAACGACCAAAAGAACGTGCTGAACCAAAAGCTCGCCGCCGCAAACAATTTCGACAACCAGCTGGCCGGCCGGATCGTGCACGACGCGCTGGGGGGCAAGTCGGTGGTCGTCTTCCGCACCCCGGACGCCAAGGACGACGACGTCGCCGCGGTCACCAAATTCATCGGCCAGGCCGGCGGCACGGTCTCGGGAACGGTGTCGCTGACGCAGGAGTTCGTCGACGCCAACTCCGCGGAGAAGCTGCGCACCGTGGTCAACTCGTCGGTCCTGCCCGCCGGGCAGCAGTTGAGCACCAAGCTCGTCGACCAGGGCTCACAGGCCGGCGACCTGCTGGGCATCGCGCTGCTGATCAGCGCCGACCCCGCGCTGCCGCCCGTGGGCGACCCCGAGCGCGACACCGTGCTGGCGTCGCTGCGCGAAACCGGGTTCATCACCTACCAGCCCGCCGACCACGTGGCGGCGGCCAACGCCGCGCTGGTCGTCACCGGCGGCGCGCTGCCGCAGGACGCCGGCAACCAGGGCGTGAGCGTGGCCCGGTTCTCCGCCGCGCTGGCCCCGCACGGGTCCGGCACCCTGCTGGCCGGGCGCGACGGTTCGGCCACGGGAGGCGCCGCGGTCGCCGTGACCCGCGCCGACCCCGGCATGTCGTCGGCGATCAGCACCGTCGACGACGTCGACGCCGCGCCGGGGCGGATCACCGCCGTGCTGGGCCTGCACGACCTGATCAACGGCGGGCACGTCGGGCAGTACGGCACCGGGCACGGGGCCAGTTCGATCACGGTGCCCCAGTAGCGCCCAGTAACCGCCTTTGCTAGGGCGTGTTCGCGGCGGCACGCCGTGCCGGATGTTAGGGTGGGTTTCCGTGGTCGGCAGGCCCAGCTAGCTAACGCTAGACAAACTCAAGCCCTGCCCGTCGTCACGGAGGTCGCCAGTGCGCAAGCACCCGCAAACCGCCACCAAGCACCTCTTCGTCAGCGGCGGGGTGGCTTCCTCGCTGGGCAAGGGGCTTACGGCCAGCAGCCTCGGGCAGCTGCTGACGGCGCGGGGGCTGCACGTCACGATGCAGAAGCTCGACCCCTACCTCAACGTCGACCCGGGCACCATGAACCCTTTCCAGCACGGCGAGGTGTTTGTCACCGAGGACGGCGCCGAGACCGACCTCGACGTCGGCCACTACGAACGGTTCCTGGATCGCGACCTGTCCGGCTCGGCGAATGTCACTACCGGGCAAGTGTATTCGAGCGTGATCGCCAAGGAGCGGCGCGGTGAATACCTCGGCGATACCGTGCAGGTGATCCCGCACATCACCGACGAGATCAAGCGACGCATCCTGGCGATGGCGCAGCCGGACGCCGACGGCAACCGCCCCGACGTGGTGATCACCGAAATCGGCGGCACCGTGGGCGATATCGAATCGCAGCCCTTTCTGGAGGCCGCGCGGCAGGTCCGCCACGACCTCGGCCGGGAGAACGTCTTCTTCCTGCACGTGTCGCTGGTGCCCTACCTGGCGCCCTCGGGCGAGCTCAAGACCAAGCCCACCCAGCACTCGGTTGCCGCGCTGCGCAGCATCGGTATCACCCCCGACGCGCTGATCCTGCGCTGCGACCGCGACGTGCCCGAAGCGCTGAAGAACAAGATCGCGCTCATGTGCGACGTCGACATCGACGGCGTTATCTCCACCCCGGACGCGCCGTCGATCTACGACATCCCCAAGGTGCTGCACCGCGAGGAGCTCGACGCGTTCGTGGTGCGCCGACTCAGCCTGCCGTTCCGCGACGTCGATTGGACCGAATGGGACGACCTGCTCCGCCGGGTCCACGAACCGCACGAGACGGTGCGGATCGCGTTGGTGGGCAAGTACGTTGAGCTGTCCGACGCCTATCTGTCGGTCACCGAGGCGCTGCGCGCGGGCGGGTTCAAGCACCACGCGAAGGTCGAGATGGTGTGGGTGCCCTCCGACGAGTGCGCGAACGCCGGCGACGCCGCGGCAGCGCTGAACGACGTGCACGGTGTGCTGATCCCGGGCGGGTTCGGCATCCGCGGAATCGAGGGCAAGATCGGGGCGATCCGCCACGCCCGGGGGCGCGGGCTGCCGGTCCTGGGGTTGTGCCTCGGTCTGCAGTGCATCGTGATCGAAGCCGCGCGCTCGGTCGGCCTCACGGAGGCCAACTCGGCCGAATTCGAGCCGGGCACACCGGATCCCGTGATCGCCACGATGGCCGACCAGGAACAGATCATCGCCGGTGAGGCCGACCTCGGCGGCACCATGCGGCTGGGTGCCTATCCCGCGGTATTGGAACCGGATTCCGTTGTGGCCCAAGCCTATGGGACGACGGAGGTGTCCGAGCGCCACCGGCACCGCTACGAGGTGAACAACGCCTACCGCGACCGGATCGCCCAGAGCGGCCTGCGCTTCTCCGGGACCTCGCCCGACGGCCACCTCGTCGAGTTCGTCGAGTACCCGCCGGACGTGCACCCGTTCATCGTCGGCACCCAGGCCCACCCCGAACTCAAGAGCCGGCCCACCCGCCCCCACCCGCTGTTCGTGGCATTCGTGAAGGCGGCGCTCGACTACGCGGGCGGGGAGTTGCTGCCCGTCGAGATTCCCGAGCACTCCTCCAACGGCAACCACCAAGACAGCTCCCAGCGGCCGCTACCCGAGCCCGCCACCCGTGGCTGAGCACGTCTTCGAGACGGCGTCATCCGAAACGCTGCACACCGGAAGGATTTTCGCGCTGCGCCGCGACCGGGTCCGGATGCCGGGCGGCAAGGTCGTCACGCGCGAGGTCGTCGAGCACTTCGGCGCGGTGGCAGTGGTGGCGATGGACGACGAGGGCAACATCCCGATGGTCTACCAGTACCGGCACGCGTTCGGGCGGCGGCTGTGGGAGCTGCCCGCCGGGCTGCTCGACGTCGGCGGCGAGCCGGCGCAGCTGACCGCCGCCCGCGAGCTGCAGGAGGAGGCCGGCCTGCGGGCCGACGCCTGGCGGGTGCTCGTCGACCTCGACTCCACGCCCGGCTTCAGCGACGAGTCGGTGCGCGTCTACCTGGCCACCGGGCTCACCGAGGTGGACCGGCCCGAGGCACACGACGAAGAGGCCGACATGAAGCTACGGTGGTATCCGCTGGCGGAAGCCGCCCGCAGGGTGCTCAGCGGTGAGATCGTCAATGCCATTGCGGTGGCGGGGATTCTGGCCGCGCACGTCGTCACCACCGGGTTCGCGCAGCCGCGCCCGCCGGACAGTCCGTGGCCCGACAAGCCGACCGCGTTCGCCGCGCGAAAGGCCGCGCCGTGACCGCGGCGCTGGACACCCAACTGCAGGGCTACCTCGACCACCTGACCATCGAGCGGGGCGTGGCGAAAAACACCCTGAGCTCCTATCGCCGCGACCTGCGCCGCTACTCGAAGCACCTGTCCGACCGCGGAATTCACGATCTGGCCAAGGTCGGCGAGGACGACGTCAGCGCGTTTTTGGTGGCGCTGCGCCGCGGCGACCCCAATTCCGGGGCGGCCGCGCTGTCGGCGGTGTCGGCAGCGCGGGCGCTGATCGCCGTCCGCGGCCTGCACCGGTTCGCCGCCGCGGAGGGGCTCACCGAACTGGACGTGGCGCGGGCCGTGCGGCCGCCGACGCCGGGCCGCCGGCTGCCCAAGAGCCTGACGATCGACCAGGCGCTGGCGTTGCTGGAGGGCGCCGGCGGTGACAGCCCGAGCGACGGCCCGCTGACGCTGCGCAACCGCGCGCTGCTGGAGTTGTTGTACTCCACCGGATCTCGGATCTCGGAGGCCGTAGGCCTCGACGTCGACGACATCGACACCGAGGACAGGTCGGTGCTGCTGCGCGGCAAGGGCGGCAAGCAGCGGCTGGTGCCCGTCGGGCGCCCCGCGGTGCAGGCGGTGGACGCCTACCTGGTGCGCGGCCGGCCCGACCTCGCGCGCCGCGGCCGCGGGACGCCGGCCATCTTCCTCAACGCGCGGGGCGGCCGGTTGTCCCGGCAGAGCGCCTGGCAGGTGCTGCAGGACGCCGCCGAGCGCGCCGGCATCACGTCCGGCGTGTCGCCGCACATGCTGCGGCATTCGTTCGCCACCCACCTGCTCGAGGGCGGCGCCGACGTCCGCGTCGTGCAGGAGCTGTTGGGGCACGCCTCGGTGACCACGACGCAGATCTACACCCAGGTGACGGTGCACGCGCTGCGCGAGGTGTGGGCCGGGGCGCACCCACGCGCGCAATAACCCGCGAAGCTCGCGGCGCTCTACCCCAGGTAGTCGCTCTCGAGCACCAGGTCGGACGCCAGCGACTGGTATTCCAGGTGCGTCTTGTGCTCGACGGTGTTCCACAGCTTGCCCTGCTGCTGGCGCATGTACGCGCGGTACTTCGGCGAGCCGGGCAGCTTGACGTTGTCGGCGACCACGATCGAGCCCGGGTGCAGCCAGCCGCGGTCCACGATGCTCATCAGGTCGTCCAGGTAGACGTCCTTGTCGTGGTCGAGGAACACGAAATCCAGCGCGCCGGAGGCGAATCCGTGGTCATGGGCCAGCGCGTCGAGCGTGCGGCCGCCATCCCCGATGGTGCCGACGACACACGTCACCCGGTCGCCCACGCCGGCGTGCTCCCAGATCCGGCGGGCGTTGGCGGCGTTGGCCTCGGCCAGCTCGACGGAAAACACCCTGGCGGCCGGGGCGGCGCGGGCGATCCGCAGCGCCCCGTAGCCGCAATACGTACCCAGCTCGAGAGCGAGCGCGGGATCGGCGCGGCGCACGGCCGCGTCGAGCAAGAGGCCCTTCTCGTCGCCGACGTTGATCAGCATCGCCTTCTCGTAGGCGAACTTGTCGATGGTGGCCAGCACGTCGTCGACGTCGCCGGCGCGGGCGTTGGCCAGGACGTAGTCGACCGCGGCGGCTTCGCGCCCGTCGCCGATCTGGCCCGTGACGTTGATGTTGCGAATGCCGGGGGCCATCCGCCAGACCGACCACCGCAGCAGGGGGAGCCGTCGTTTGAGGTCCATGGGAAACCACGATAGTGCGCCCCGCCAATGTTGCTGATGTGACTGAAGTTAACTCGCCGTGCGCCTGCGCGGCCCACCACAGAAATCCGTCCATATTGGCTGGTTACTTGCCTGCGGGTCGCCCGGCCTTGGCGCGCGCAGCCGCTACACTTTCTGCGATGTTCACCTCCCGAACACACCGGGCATGATGGCCGAGCAACCGGACAGCGCCGTCGAGATCGGCCTGACGGGGCGCCCGCCGCGGCCGATCCCGGAGCCCGAGCCGCGCACCTCGCACGGCCCGGCCAAGGTGGTCGCGATGTGCAACCAGAAGGGCGGCGTCGGGAAGACCACCTCGACGATCAACCTGGGCGCCGCGCTCGCCGAGTACGGCAGGCGGGTGCTGCTGGTGGACATGGACCCGCAGGGCGCGCTGTCCGCGGGCCTGGGCGTGCCGCACTACGAGCTGGAAAAGACCATCCACAACGTCCTGGTGGAGCCGCGGGTGTCGATCGACGACGTGCTGCTGTCCACCCGGGTCAAGCACATGGACCTGGTGCCGTCCAACATCGACTTGTCGGCCGCCGAGATCCAGCTGGTCAACGAGGTGGGCCGCGAGCAGACCCTGGGCCGGGCGCTGCACCCGGTGCTGGACCGCTACGACTACGTGCTGATCGACTGCCAGCCGTCGCTCGGCCTGCTCACCGTCAACGGCCTGGCCTGCGCGGACGGCGTCGTGATCCCGACCGAGTGCGAGTTCTTCTCGCTGCGCGGCCTGGCGCTGCTCACCGACACCGTCGACAAGGTGCGCGACCGGCTCAACCCGAAGCTGGAGATCAGCGGCATCCTGCTCACCCGCTACGACCCGCGCACCGTCAATGCCCGCGAGGTGATGGCCCGCGTCGTGGAGCGCTTCGGGGACCTGGTGTTCGACACCGTGATCACCCGCACCGTCCGGTTCCCGGAGACCAGCGTGGCGGGCGAACCGATCACCACCTGGGCGCCGCGGTCGGCCGGCGCCGTCGCCTACCGCGCGCTGGCCCGCGAGTTCATCCACCGATTCGGCGCGTGAACGGCTTGCAGACTGGCCCGGTTAACGGTGAGGCGCCCGCCAAGAACGGCTTCCAGGTACGCCTGACCAACTTCGAGGGCCCGTTCGACCTGCTGTTGCAGCTGATCTTCGCGCATCGCCTCGACGTCACCGAGGTGGCGCTGCACCGGGTCACCGACGACTTCATCGCCTACACCCGCGAGATCGGCTCGCAGCTGGGGCTGGAGGAGACCACCGCGTTCCTGGTGATCGCGGCGACGCTGCTCGACCTCAAGGCCGCCCGCCTCCTTCCGGCCGGCCAGATCGACGACGAAGGGGACCTCGCGCTGCTGGAGGTGCGCGACCTGCTGTTCGCCCGGCTGCTGCAGTACCGGGCGTTCAAGCACGTCGCGGAGATGTTCGCCGAGCTGGAGGCCGCCGCGCTGCGCAGCTACCCGCGCTCGGTGTCGCTGGAGGACCGCTTCACCGAGCTGCTGCCGGAGGTGATGCTCGGCGTCGACGCCGAACGGTTCGCCCAGATCGCCGCGGTCGCGTTCACCCCGCGGCCGGTCCCCACGGTGGCCGTCGGCCACCTGCACGACGTGATGGTCTCGGTCCCCGAGCAGGCCGGGAAACTGCTGGCGATCCTGGAGGCCCGCGGCAGCGGCCAGTGGGCGACGTTTTCCGAGCTGGTTGCCGACTGTCAGGCGCCGATGGAGGTCGTCGGGCGCTTCCTGGCGCTGCTCGAGCTGTATCGGACCCGGGCGGTAGCATTCGACCAGTCAGAGCCGCTCGGCGTGCTCCAAATTTCGTGGACCGGGGAGCGTCCGACCAGTGAATCCCTGGTAGAGGTGCGGGACGAATAGTGAACGACGAGTTGCCCGAAGATCTCGAATCCGACCTGGGCATCGAGATCGCCGAGGCGGCGCCGATGGACGCCGAGGAACTCGGCTCCGTGCTGGAGGCGCTGCTGCTGGTGGTGGACACGCCGGTCACCGCCGAGGCGCTGGCGTCGGCCACGCAGCAACCCGTCTACCGGATCGCCGCCAAGCTGCAGCAGATGGCCGACGAGCTCACCGCGCGCGACAGCGGCATCGACCTGCGGCAGACCAGCGAGGGCTGGCGGATGTACACCCGCGCCCGGTTCGCGCCCTACGTGGAGAAGCTGCTGTTGGACGGCGCGCGCTCCAAGCTCACCCGGGCGGCGCTCGAGACGCTGGCCGTCGTCGCCTACCGCCAGCCCGTGACGCGGGCGCGGGTCAGCGCGGTGCGCGGCGTCAACGTCGACGCCGTGATGCGCACGCTGTTGGCGCGCGGCCTGATCACCGAGGCCGGCGTCGACGACGACACCGGCGCGACGACGTTCGCCACCACCGACCTGTTTTTGGAGCGCCTGGGGCTGACGTCGCTGGCCGACCTGCCCGACATCGCGCCGCTGCTTCCCGACGTCGACACCATCGAGGACCTCAGCGAATCCCTGGACAGCGAACCACGTTTCGTCAAGCTCACGGGCGGTTCGGCGCCCGAGCAGGGGCTGTCCTTCGACATCGACAAAGATTGATCAAGGATCGATGGCCGAAACCCAGGGGATCCGCTTGCAAAAAGTGTTGTCCCAAGCAGGAATTGCCTCGCGCCGGGCGGCGGAGAAACTCATCGTCGACGGCCGGGTCGAGGTGGACGGGCGGGTGGTGACCGAGCTCGGCACCCGCGTCGACCCGGACGCCTCGGTGATCCGCGTCGACGGGGTCCGGGTGATCGTCGACGACTCGCTGGTGTATCTGGCGCTGAACAAGCCCCGCGGCATGCAGTCGACCATGTCCGACGACCGCGGCCGGCCGTGCATCGGCGACCTTGTCGAAACACGGGTGCGCGGCAACAAGAAGCTGTTTCACGTCGGCCGGCTGGACGCCGACACCGAGGGGCTGATTCTGCTGACCAATGACGGGGAGCTCGCGCACCGGCTGATGCATCCCTCGCACGAGGTGCCCAAGACGTACCTGGCCACCGTGGCGGGGTCGGTGCCGCGCGGGCTGGGCAAGAGGCTGCAATCCGGGATCGAGCTGGACGACGGCGTGGCCCGTGTCGACGACTTCGCCGTGGTGGACGCCATCCCGGGTAAGACGCTGGTGCGCTTGACATTACACGAGGGCCGCAATCGCATTGTGCGTCGACTGCTGGCCGCCGCGGGCCACCCGGTGGAGGCGCTGGTGCGCACCGACATCGGGGCGGTGTCGCTGGGTGAGCAGCGCCCGGGCAGCATCCGAGCGCTGCGGCGCGACGAGGTCGGGCGGCTGTACCAGGCGGTGGGCCTGTGAGCTCTGACGTCGTGGTGGCCATCGACGGGCCGGCCGGGACCGGAAAATCCTCGGTGTCAAAGGGTTTGGCGCGCGCGCTGGGGGCCCGCTACCTGGACACGGGCGCGATGTACCGGATCGTGACCCTGGCGGTGCTGCGCGCGGGGGTCGACCCGGCGGACGCCGATGCGGTCGAGCGGGTGGCGTCCGCGACCCGGTTGTCGGTCGGCTACGACCCCGACCGGGTGAGCTGTTACCTTGCCGGGGAAGATGTTTCGGCCGAGATCCGCGGCGACTCGGTCACCCGGGCGGTCTCGGCGGTGTCGTCGGTCCCGGCGGTGCGCGCGCGGCTCGTCGCGCTGCAACGGGCGATGGCCGAGGGCCCGGGCGCCGTCGTCGTCGAGGGCCGCGACATCGGAACCGTGGTGCTGCCCGCCGCGCCGGTGAAGATCTTCCTCACCGCCTCGGCCGAGACCCGGGCCAGGCGGCGAAACGACCAGAACGTCGCGTCGGGTCTGGCCGACGACTACGAGGGCGTGCTGGCCGACGTGCGCCGCCGCGACCACCTCGATTCCACCCGGCCGGTGTCGCCGCTGCGCGCGGCCCCCGACGCGGTGGTCTTCGACACCAGCGACATGACCGAGGATCAGGTGATCGCCCATCTGCTGGAGCTGGTCAGGCAGCGAAGCGGGGCGGTGCGGTGACGCAGGACGGCACCTGGATTGACGAAAGCGACTGGGAAGCAGTCGATTCCGGTATCGAAGGGGTGGACGAGCCCGGCCCCGCGCCGGTCGTCGCGATCGTGGGCCGGCCCAACGTCGGCAAGTCGACCCTGGTCAACCGGATCCTCGGGCGCCGCGAGGCGGTGGTGCAGGACGTCCCCGGCGTGACGCGCGACCGCGTCTCCTACGACGCGCTGTGGACCGGCCGCCGGTTCGTCGTGCAGGACACCGGGGGATGGGAGCCCGACGCGAAGGGCCTGCAACAGCTGGTGGCCGAGCAGGCGTCGGTGGCCATGCGCACCGCCGACGCGGTGATTTTGGTGGTCGACGCGACCGTGGGCGCGACCACGGCCGACGAGGCCGCGGCCCGGATCCTGCTGCGCTCGGGCAAGCCAGTCCTTTTGGCCGCCAACAAGGTTGACAGCGAAAGGGCCGAGGCCGACGTCGCCGAGTTGTGGTCGTTGGGACTCGGCCAGCCGCACGCGATCAGCGCCATGCACGGCCGCGGCGTGGCCGACCTGCTCGACGAGATGTTGGCCGCGCTGCCCGAGGTGTCGGAGGCGGCGCCGGCGGCGGGCGGGCCGCGGCGGGTGGCGCTGGTCGGCAAGCCGAACGTGGGCAAGAGCTCGTTGCTGAACAAGCTGGCGGGCGACCAGCGGTCGGTGGTGCACGAGGTCGCCGGCACGACGGTCGATCCGGTGGACTCGCTCATCGAATTGGGTGGCAAGATATGGCGTTTCGTCGACACCGCGGGCCTGCGGCGCAAGGTCGGGCAGGCGCGGGGGCACGAGTTCTACGCGTCGGTGCGCACCCATTCGGCCATCGACGCGGCCGAGGTGGTGGTCGTGCTGGTGGACGCGTCCGAGCCGTTGACCGAACAGGATCAGCGGGTGCTGTCGATGGTGGTCGAGGCCGGACGGGCGCTGGTGCTGGCCTTCAACAAGTGGGACCTGGTCGGCGAGGACCGGCGTGAGCTACTGGAGCGGGAGATCGACCGCGAGCTGGTGCAGCTGCGGTGGGCGCAGCGGGTCAACATCTCGGCCCGCACCGGCCGCGCGGTGCAGAAGCTGGTGCCGGCGATGGAGACCGCGCTGGCGTCCTGGGACACCCGGATCCCGACCGGCCAGCTGAACGCCTGGATCAAGGAGGTGGTGGCGGCCACGCCGCCGCCCGTGCGGGGCGGCAAGCAGCCGCGCATCCTGTTCGCCACCCAGGCCACCGCCCGCCCGCCGACGTTTGTGCTGTTCACCTCCGGCTTTCTGGAGGCCGGTTACCGGCGCTTTTTGGAGCGGCGGCTGCGCGAGACGTTCGGGTTCGAGGGCACCCCGGCCCGGATCAACGTGCGGGTGCGCGAGAAGCGCGGAGCCAAGCGACGCTGAGCGGTCGCGTTTAACGCCCGCCACGCCAGTCATATCTCTGCGGCGGGCGGTTGTGCGCGCGCCCGCCTCACAGCGACAAATCGCCCCAGCTCGGGTTGTCGCTCGGAGGCGGGCAAAAGGGTAGCCGCCTCCCGCGGTGTCTTCTGGGCCTGATGCGACCAAGGATCATCGTGAATTCCTACGATGCGAGCAATGACGCCTACATCACAGGAGTTCCGATTGACTTAGATCGACGCCTCTCCTACTCTTTCTCGTATAGCGGGTTGATACACCCGTAACGCGGGACTCAATGGAGGTACCGGTGCGCCGGTTCAGCGTGCGCGACAAGTCGATCCTGATCACCGGCGCGACCGGTGCGCTGGGCAGCGTGGCGGCCCGTGCGCTGTCGGAAGCCGGGGCCCGGCTGACGCTGGCCGGCGGAAACGCAGCGGCATTGCGCGACCTCGGCATCGACCACGCCGCGGTGGTCACCCGCCGCCCCGAGACCCCCGCAGACGCCCAGGCGATGGTGGACGCGGCCGTCGCCCGGCACGGCCGCCTCGACGGCGTCTTGGTGGCCTCGGGCATGAACCGCGTCGCGCCGATCACCGAGATGGCCGTCGAGGACTTCGACGACGTGATGGGCGCCAACGCCCGCGGCGCCTGGCTGGTGTGCCAGGCGGCCGGACGGGTCCTGCTCGACCAGGGGGACGGCGGCAGCGTCGTGCTGGTCTCCTCGGTCAGGGGGTCGCTCGGCCACCCCGCCGGCTACAGCGCGTACTGCCCCTCGAAGGGCGCGACCGACCTGCTGGCCAAGAGCCTGGCCGCGGAATGGGGCGCCGCCGGCATCCGCGTGAATGCGATTGCACCAACGGTTTTCCGCTCGGAGCTGACCGAGTGGATGTACGCCGACGACGAGCGCGGACGCCAGACCCGTGAGGCGATGTTCGCGCGAATCCCGTTGCGCCGCTTCGCCGAGCCGGACGACTTCGTCGGCGCGCTGATCTATCTGCTGAGCGACGCCTCGAGCTTTTTCACCGGCCAGGTGATGTACCTGGACGGCGGCTACACCGCGTGCTGAAAGGGACCCACATGAATATCACCTGGCCGCTTGGGGAAGCCGAGTCGACGCTGGAGTTCTACGACCTGTCCCACCCGTGGGGTCATGGGGTCCCGGCGTGGCCGTACTTCGAGGACGTCAAGATCGAACGATTGCACAACATGGCCCGAAGCCGGGTGCTGACCCAAAAGATCACCACCGTAATGCATTCCGGCACGCACATCGATGCGCCCGCCCACGTGGTCGAGGGCACGCCGTTCCTGCACGAGATCCCGCTCAGCGCGTTCTTCGGCACCGGCGTCGTCGTGTCCATCCCGAAAAACAAGTGGGAGGTCGTCACCGCCGAGGACCTGGAGCACGCCAGCGCCGCCGGCCCTGAGATCCGCGCCGGCGACATCGTCATCGTCAACACCGGCTGGCACCACAAGTACGCCGACAGCGCCGCGTACTACGCCTACTCCCCGGGCTTCTACCAGGACGCCGGCGAGTGGTTCGCGGCCAAGGGCGTCAAGGCCGTCGGCACCGACACCCAGGCGCTGGACCACCCAATGGCCACGTCGATCGCCGCGCACGGCCCCGCGGAACACACCGGCGGGCTGTTGCCCTGGGCGGTAAGGGAATACGAGCAGGAGACCGGCCGCAGGGTGCTCGACGATTTTCCCGAGTGGGAGCCGTGCCATCGCGCGATCCTGTCCAAGGGCATCTACGGGTTCGAAAACGTCGGCGGCGACCTGGACAAGGTCACCGGCAAGCGGGTCACCTTCGCCGCGTTCCCCTGGCGCTGGGTCAACGGCGACGGCTGCATCGTGCGCCTGGTCGCGATCGTCGATCCGACCGGGAATTACCGGCTCGAGACGGGCCGGGTCGCGTGATGGCCGTCGGGTCCGAGGATGCCCGCGCCGGCGGGATTCAGGTCATCGCCCGCGCGGCCGAGATACTGCGGCTGCTACAGGCGCACCCGGGCGGCCTGAGCCAGGCCGAGGTGGGCGAGCGGCTGGGCATGGCCCGCTCGACGGTGAGCCGCATCCTCGGCGCCCTGGACGACGAGGGCCTGGTCGCCCCGCGCGGGGCCCGCGGCCCGTACCGGCTGGGGCCCGAGATCGCGCGGATGGCGGGCTCGGTGCGACTGGGCGTCGTGATGGATGTCCACCCGTTCCTGGAGGAGCTGTCGCGAGAGCTGGAGGAAACCGTGGATCTGTCGATCCTCGACGGTGATCGGGCGACCTTCGTCGATCAGGTGGTCTCGCCGCACCGGCTGCGCGCGATCAGCGCCGTGGGGGAGTCGTTCCCGTTGCACTGCTGCGCCAACGGCAAGGCGCTGCTGGCCGCGCTGGAGCCCGAGCAGCAGGCGCGGGTTCTGTCCCGCCGGCTGGCCCGGTTCACCGCCAACACCATCACGACCCCCGCGGCGCTGCGCAAGGAGCTAGAGCGCGTGCGCGCCGACGGCGTCGCCTACGACCGCGAGGAGCAGACCGAAGGCATCTGCGCGGTGGGCGCCGTCCTGCCCGGGGTGGGCGGGCAGCTGGTGGCGGTCAGCGTGCCGGTTCCCGCGCAGCGGTTCTACCGCCGCGAGTCCGAACTCGCCGAGGCGCTGCGGGCGTGGGTGCGGCAGACTCGCAGGTCGCTCGGGGGTTAGCAGAACGCCGGGCCGACTGCGGTAGGCTTTCGACCTGCTGCCGGTGATCGAGGCGGCATCCGGGCTGTGGCGCAGTTTGGTAGCGCACTTGACTGGGGGTCAAGTGGTCGCAGGTTCAAATCCTGTCAGCCCGACCAGAGTTAGAGCAGTTCAGAGGCGGTTTCGGAGAAATCCGGGACCGCCTTTTTCATACCGGTCGGGGGTATGGATGGCAACGTGGATGGCAACACAGATGGCTAGTCGAATCTGAGCGCTCCGTAAGAGCTGCGTGATAGTACGCCAAGAGTCTGGTTTGCGGGGCGAAACGCCGAATCGCCTGCACGCAGACATCGCACATGCGTTCTAACGTGCTAGCTGTGAATATCGAAGACATGGGGCCTGACCCCAATTTCAGCAAGATCAGAGCGGCCGACCTTCATCCCGAAGCGGTGGTAAGTCAACAGATTCGCGACGGGCTGGCGAAGATCGACGAGAGCACCTCCAATAAGGGCCTCAAGTTGATCGGGATGCTCCTCGGCCTGGTCGGCTCCGCGGCAGCCGGGATCATCGAGTTGGAGAAGCAGATCATCGTGTTGCGCGAAGAAGTGCGACAGCTCCGCGACGGCCGGTAGTTCGACCGGTACCGGGCCAAGGGGAAGTTGGCTCGCTACAGGCCGAGGGCGGCGCTGAGCTTGTCGACTGCGGCTCGCGCCGTGTCGTCGCTGGTGTGCCCGTATATGTCGCCGGTGATCGCCACCGACGAGTGCCCGAGCAGATCAGCAACCGCTTTGATGTGTACGCCCGCCTCAAGCCACGCGACGGCCGCACTGTGCCGGATCGTGTGCAGGTCGGTTTCGACCCCCGCGGCCTTGGCTGCCGTCTCCACGACGCGCAACAGGTTGCGCGGATCGACTGGCCCGCCGAGTTCCGTCGTGAACACCAGACCGCTGTCCTGCCACTGGTCGCCCGCACGGAGGCGCTCGGCGGCCTGAGCCGCCCGGTGCTTGCGGAGCAGTTCGACGACGGCGGGGGAGAGCGGCACCGCGCGCCGGGACCGTTCCGTCTTGGGCGCGCTGATGACCAGCTGCCCGCCAATGCGGCCGATCGTTGCAGCGACCTTGAGCACCGCGGTGTCGAGGTCGACGCGATCCCACGCGAGCGCCAGCACTTCGCCGCGTCGCAAGCCGGTAGCGGCGATCAAGACGAGCGCCGGGTGATAGCGCGACGCTGAGGCGGCGGCGAGCACCTGGGCGACGGCGCCCTGATCGAGATGCTTCGCCTCGGCGCGCTCGACGCCGGGCCGCTTCACTGCGGCGGCCGGGTTCTTGGCGAGCAGCCCGTCGCGCACCGCGCCGTCGAGCCCGGCACGCAAAACCGTGTAGGTCGAGCGGATCGTCGAATCAGATAGCGCGCGCACCGGCTCGCCTGGCTTGCCGTCGACGCCCTTCGGCCCCGGCTTGATCTTGGCGCGCATGGTCAGAACGAGTTTCTCGACGTCGCTCGGCTTGAGCTTGTCGAGTCGGATCGCGCCGAACGGTTCGGGCTCAAGATGTAGCCGCGAGAGGTTCTCGTAGAGCGCGCGCGTGGCCTGCTTGCGGTCGCTCGCCGCGAGCGTTGTTCCCCGCCAGTGCGCCAGCCACGCCCCAACCGGCATAGTTGCGTCGCGCGCCGGGGCGCCGCTTTCGATGCGCTCGCGGGCTTTCTTGAGCTTCTCTCGGGCGTCGGCGCGCGTTGGGCCGTAGACGCGGATTCGCTGCGTTCGGCCGTCAGCGTCGGCGTAGGTGAGCGCCGCGACATATCCGGTTACACGGCCGTCGCGGGTTCGCTTGTAGATGGAGCCCTCGCCGTTTGCGTTCTTTCCCATAGCCCCTCACTGTGATTTGCGCCACAAAGGTCAAGTGGTCATCCGATACCGCAATCTACCGCAGAGGACTCGGCGCTACTCCATACGACTCGCGGGCCGAAACCCGCAGGCGCCGTGAGCGGTTCAAGTTGGCGAAGACGTGGCGATTTTGACCAACCCCGCACATATGGTCTTCATCAAGCCGACCGCGAGCGTCGGCGAACGTCGCCGGAGGATGGCGACGACAACTGAATATCGGAGGGCGTTATATGCAACAGGATGATCGGCAATTGCTCGTTGCCGTCACAGAAGTTGGGCCGAAATACCTTGGGGGCCTTGGCCTTACGAAGGTCTATGAACTGATCAACAACGGTCAGCTCGTGAAATGCAATATCGGTCGCCGCGGATTCGTGACCCGCAAGTCGATCGAGGCGTACGTCGACCGTCTGGCAGCGGCGAAATGACCGGCGACAGGATCACACCGGCCATTGTCAGTGCCCTGGCAAGGAGCGAGTACGACGAGGATGCCCAACACGAACGCGCCATGAACGCAATGAATCTCGTTCGCGATGACCTCGCCGATGGTCGCACCCCAGATCGGCGGCTGGTCAACGTCGCATTAGCCTGCGCCTGCCACCCATGCCTCGACGGAATGGTCGAGCAGGCGAGGGAACTCGGGCCGTGGCTCGCGGTGGCCGAGCCCTCGCCGCCGTCGCCCGTCGAGCGGTTCGTCGCGGAGTGCTGCGAATTTACACCTGGCTCGCCGACGGACGCGACGCCGGTCGAGTTCTGCGAGGCGTATGTGCGTTGGGCGCGCGACAACGGCGAGAACACTGCAGGTGTCTCGACGGTCGGGCTCGGACGTGAACTGTCGGCGCGATTCGGCATCCGATCAACGCCGGTTCGGAGCGTCCGAATCTATCGGGGGCTGGCGTTACGGCAGGGGTCGGCTGCGGCCGACGGCGAGGATTCAGCGAACGGTGCAAGTCGTGCCCGATCCGTGCCGCGAGCACAGTGCCGGGCACAGGTTGGGGCACAGGTCGCGGGATCGGCCGTCGCGGGCAATAGCAGCAGTTCAGAGCACATAGAAGCGGGTAATTCGTGTTGAGTTGGGCACGGGTCGGAGAAACATTCTGTGCCCGCTATATCCGCAGCTCAACGCCTGTAAGTCATGTATTGGGCACAGGGGGACAGTTTATTGCAGGTTGGTGGTTATATGTGGCTTTGTCAGCGCCATTCGTGCACGTCAACGGCCATCGGGGGGCCTTTAAGGCGCTCATATGCAAAAAGGTGTGCCCCTGTGCCCGACCGGTTGACAGCAAAGTCAGCACCGTATGGACGGCGTATCTCGGTGTATCTGCGCTCGTAGCAAACCGCGCAACTCGTACTGAATCCGTGCTGCCAGCGGGGTGGTCAGCACAGATTGCAGTACAGATTGCCATATGGGCCGCCGCTGCCTCTTACTGCAGGTCAGCATCAGTTTTACGAGGCATTCTGCTGCTTTTTCAGTACGGATTCAGCACAGATTGCAGGGTGCCTTCTTGTGCCTATATGCGCAGCTCAATCGGCATAAAAGGAGTCGACAGCACGGGTAGCACACCTTTTTCGGGGTTGGCGTCTCTATGTGCCCGATCGTGGTCCGTTTCCGCAGGTCGCTTTGCTCTGGGTGCGCTGTGTGAGCCTCATATGCGCAAACGCGTGCTACCTGTTCTGCCGCCCCGTCAGCAAATCACTCACAACTAAATACCGGTAGGAGATTCAAGTTCACATGAGTACAAGCAGCAACGTTGCTTTGAGCGACGAAAAGCCTCTGTTCAGGTACGACGAGGCGGCCGGCGTGCTAGTTCGGCAAACCGGGGGCACCCTGTGATCACGTCCACGTTCACACCCGAGTTCGCCCGGCGCATCCTCGACGGCCTCGACGCGGGAGCGTTCGACAAGCATCTGAGCAGGGCGGCCCGAGAGCGGCTACGCAGCGAGGCGCTGAGGTCCCTTCCGGCTTCGACTGACGCAGCGCCGTTAGTGGTCGAACAGATCACCCGCGAGGCCGAGCGGGGCGAAGCGGGGCCGAACCGATGAGCGTCGAACTATTCCGCCCCGTCGACGGATGGGTCGGGTTCTACGAGGTTTCGAGCCGCGGCTGCGTGCGCAGCGTCGCGCGGGTCGTCGAGACAGCCGACGGGCAGCGTCGCCGCGTGCCGGGGCGGCTGCTCAAGCTCAGCGACGGCCGGGCGCCGCACTGCACCCTGTCTCGGCCCGGTCGACGGCAGACCTACTACCCGAAAGCCAACGGACGGAGGAACTACGCGTGACCGACGACGATCCGCTGCGCGCGGCGTTCGACAACCACCAGCGGGCGCCCCGCGACATCGTGCCCCACGTCGAGCACACGCTCGACGATCTGCGGCGCCTGGCCGACGGCACCCTGCAAGTCCAGGTAACGCACTACGAGATGAGCGAGTACGGCGTCACCCAATTCACCGAATGGGCAACCGTGGCGCATCCAATCGCAAACACCCGAGAGGAACACCGTTGAACACAAACGAAATCGACAACACAACCGTTGAGGTCGCAACAGGACAGGGCGACAGCGCACCTGTTGACGAGTCAACGGTCGAGCAGAGCGACGCGCCAGCCGAGGGCGACGGCGGCGGCAACCGCGAGGCCGCCAAGTACCGGCGCCAACTCCGCGAGGCCGAAGCGCAACGCGACGCCCTGAGTGAGCGCCTGTCGACGCTGCAGCGCCGCGAGGCCGAGCGCCTGGCCGCCGAGCACCTCGCCGACGGTGCCGACATGTGGCGTGACGGGCTCGACATCGCCGCGCTGCTCGACGACGACGGTAACCTCGACCCCGCCAAGGTCGCCGACGCCGCGGGCGCCATTGGTAGGGCTCACCGGCATTGGGCTGCTCCACGTCCACAGAAGCGCAACCCGACGGGTCGCGGCGGCGGCCTCAAGAGCGGCGCGACGGGCAGTGACGACTACCGCCCGGCGACGTCGTGGCAGAAGATCCTCAACCCGCGTCTAGGTGACGACTGACCGGCCTTTTTGACGCAACCCGCCGGTAAGCTGATTGGTGCGGTGGCCGCGTAGGTCCGTGACCCCGGTTACCGCACCGATCAGCCCCAGGCGGGCAGCACGTCGCAGGCAGCGCCGCGACAGTCACACACCATCTCTGTTGATTCGTTGAATTTGCTTGAAAGGCAACAACTTAATATGACTCTGCTCACTTCCCCGTCTGGTGGCACGCACGGCCTTCTGCCCGAACAACTCGGCCCGCTGATCATTCAGCCCGTCCGGCAGGCGTCGGTTGCGCTGCGCATCGCCAGCGTCGTGACCACGACCTCCAACGAGTACCGCATTCCCGTCGTCGAAGGTGACGCAGGCGTGGCGTGGATCGCCGAGGGCGCCGAGATTCCCGCCAGCGACGCCGATTTCGACGAGGTGGTCGTGCGGCCCGCGAAGGTCGGCGGCCTGTCGATCATTTCCCGCGAGCTGGCCGAGGACTCGTCTCCGTCGGCGCAGCAGCTTGTCGGCGACGGCCTGGCCGAGAAGATCGCCCGAGGCGTCGATGCGGCGTTCTTCGGCGACACCGTGACCAACGGGCCGAGCGGCCTGCTGTCGGTGGCGGGCGTGTCGACCGTTGACACAGGCGGGACGATCGCCAACACCGACCCGTTCGCCGAAGCTCTGTCCAAGGCCGAGGTCGCAGGCGCCGCCGTGACGTCGTTCGTGGCGCACCCGACAACCGTCCTGGAACTGTCAAAGGTCAAGAAGCAGACCGGCAGCAATGAGCCGCTGCTCGGCTACGACGCAGCCCAGCCCACGCAGCGCCAGGTGCTCGGCGTCCCGCTGATCCCCAGCCCGGCGGTGGCTGTCGGCACCGTGTGGGCCGTCCCGCAGGCCAAGGTCGTGGTCGTGCTGCGCGACGATGTGCGCCTCGACGTCGACCGCTCGCGGTACTTCGAGACGGACCGCATCGGCATCAAGGCCACCATGCGCGTCGGGTTCGCGTTCCCCCACCCGGCGGCGATCGTGCGCCTGTACGACGCGCCGTAACACGTTCGGTGGTTTTGCTGTCGTGCCCTGTTCTCTGTTCGGGTGAAGCGCCGCCGTTCGTATGCGGAAACGCTGCAGCCACACCACCACCCCGAGAGCGCCCCGCGCGTGCGCGTCGTTTAGCGACCTCCGCGCCGCGCGGGGCGACTCACCCCTCACGCCACGGGGGTGGGGGAGTACCCCGCCGAAGCTCCGCAGGCGCACCTCGGGGCATAGGCGGGCTTCTCTCCCTGGCAATTCAGAACTTTGGCCCTTGGAAAGGGGGTTGTGGTGATCACACCGCGAGGATTGAAGGCGGGCGGTCGGCGGCTGTGGGCCGCTGTGACAGGCGATTTCGATCTCGACCAATCCGCTGCCGCGGTGCTCGCTGAGGCGTGTTACACCGTCGATGAACTGGCCGATTTGCGGGCCAAACTCGCCGTAATCGAGCCCGTTATCGAGTCGAACCAAGGGCCGCGGATGCACCCACTGTTTGCCGAGGTCCGCGCCCGCAGGCTGCTGCTCGCCAAGCTGATCCGCGACGTCGGCCTGCCGAAGGAACTGCCCGACGACGACCCCGACGGCGACGGTAGCGAGGACGGCACCGATGCCAGTTAGCCCGAAGAACCGGCCACGCAAGAAAGCCGCAGCGCCCCCGCCACCGCCCGACGAACCTTGGTGCGGCGAGTTCGACGAGCACGACTGTCTCGGCGCCGACTGCCCGCGGCGGCCCTCGACGCGTGACGTCGGCCTCGCAGGACGCGAACACGCGGAAGGCCCGGTGAGCGATGTCCTACGCGACCGCGGATGAAGTCAAGGCCGCGTTGCGAGCGATCGGCCGCGACGAGCTGGCCGACGACCTGCCGCCCGTCGACGCACTGCTCGACGAGGCGAGCGACCTGATAGCCGGGCACCTGTGGCCCTCCGCAGTACCGACACCGATACCCGGCCCCATCACGCGGGCAGTCGCAGCGGTGGCCGCCACGGTGCTGACGAGGCCGCCGCAGGTCCTTCCCGAAACGCACAGCCTGCAGGCCGATGGGTTCGGGATAACGTTCGCGCCGGGCGCCGGGTCGCTTGGGCCGTACCTGACGACCGCGCTAAAGGCGCGGCTACGCCCGTACCGGGCGGCGATGACATCGGTTGAGATGGGTAGCGAACGCACTCGATAGGTACGCGCCCGTGCGCCTACGGGGCCGCGTGGGTGCCCTTGGCTACGATCCCGCTATGGCGCCGCGTGGACTGCATCGAATGATCGCTGACGGGATAGTTCACGGCGACTCCGCGGACCTGTTGCCCAAACTCCCGGCGGGCAGCGTTGATCTGTTTTTCACGTCGCCGCCATACGCCGACGCCCGCGCTTACAGCCGGATTCACCCCGACCACTACGTCGAATGGTTCCTTCCGTACGCCGAGAAGATGCTCGCGGCGACGACCGAAACCGGCAGTCTCGTCCTCAACATCAAGAACCGTGTCGCCAACCGCGGCCCGTTGAAGGGGCAACGGCACCCGTACGTGTATCAGCTGGTGCTGGCTCTGCAGCAGATGGGTTGGCGCTGGGTCGAGACGTACATCTGGGCCAAGCCGAACGCGGTGCCGGGCAAGTTCGGCCCGCGGACAAAAGACGCGTTCGAGTACGTCTATCACTTCGCTCGCGGCACACACCCATACTTCGACCTCGACGCCGTCCGCGTGCCCTACCGGGCCGATGCGGCAGAGATTGCGCGCCGCGCCCAAGACTCCAACGGCCGTCGCAACACCGCGGCGGGCTTCGGCCGAGACCGCACCAAAACGTACCTGCGCGGCGGCGCCGACCCCGGAAACGTCGTCTGGGTGCCTCAGACCTACAACCAATATCGCGGCGTCGCGCACACCGCAGCGATGCCCGAGGGCCTCGCAGAGTTCTTCATCCGCTGCGCCAGCCCCAAGGGCGGCCTCGTCGTCGACCCCTTCGCAGGCAGCGGCACAACCGTCGCGGTGGCACGCCGCTACGACCGCCAAGCGATCGGCTTCGAGTTGCACTCGGAGTTCGTCACCGAGGCGCGACGGCGCCTCGCAGAGGGCTTCGACAATGACGACCCGCCCGCCGAGCTTCATGCAGTGGGCCAGTGACCACGCCAGAGAGCACCATCGCGGCCGTCCTGGCAGCCGACACCTGGGACAAGCGTGTCGGCGAGATCAGGCTGATTCCCGAACGTCACGGAACGGCCCAACACAGCGGCATTTTCGCGGCCATCGCGCGAGAGCGCTACGTGCCGCAGCTTGCGGCCGACTTCGCGTATGTGCCCCACGTTCCGTTCTACGACGAACCGCACTTCGAGCACGTTTACTCCGCGGCGTACGACGCCACGGAGGGATTCACGAAGGTGGCTGTCGGCGACATCGCTGCGCTACTGCAACAGAATCCGCAAACTCTGCTGGTGTTTCGCACCATCACCGGGTTGCTCAAGAATGAGCTTGCGCCTGCGACGGCCGTTGTGGCCGAAGAGTTGGCTGACGGCAGCCAAAAGGTGTCGTCGTCGACGATCGACGGCGCCGAGAAGCGGGGCGGCCGGATCAGCGCCGAGCAGGCGCGCGTGCTGGCGCACACCATCGACAAGCTGGTACGCCGGGAACTGTACACAGACGCAGCGCTGGGCTGGCACAGCAAGCAGGAGAAGTTCGACACACGCGACGGCTGGGACGGCGTGCGCACGCTGGCGAGCGAGGGCGTGCCTTATAGCTCGTATCTCCATCAGCGACACTTCGGCGGACCGTTTAATCAAGTCACGAACGCCACCACAAGTAACCGCGGTGATCTGCTCGAAGATGCGGTGCAACAGTTGTTCGACGAGAACGGGATACCGTATATCCGCACCGGCGCCCACAATCAGGGAGACATCGCAACCCGATTCGGCGTAACTGTCACTCCTGCACCGGATTTCGTCGTCTTCGATGCGTCCGACACTCTGCGAGGGATGCTCGAATGCAAGGTTGCCAACGACGGCGGTACAGCGCGTGACAAGGCAAACCGCTTTCAGTCACTGCAGGGTGAAGGCAAGCGACTCGGCGGGGTACCCGTGATTGGCGTACTCGGCGGCACCGGATGGGCGCGCGTCAACGACACACTCGGGTCGGTGTTGCAGCACACCGACGGCCGCGTCTTTACCGTCGAGACTCTCGACGAGATGCTGACAGTGAACCCGTTCCCGCAGCTGATTGGGCTAGTGCACGACATGTAGAACAGCCCGCCACCGCGCATGCGGTGACGGGCCGTTGCGGCGGGAGCGACGAACTTACCGGGCGAGATGGTCGAGTTCGTCAGCGGCGTCGCGCAGGTGGGCGGCCAGGGCCTCGACGTCGCTGCTGTCGACCATCACGTCGCCGTGCTCGTCGCTAAGCGCGATGCTGAGCCCGTCGAGTCCGCCGTCGACGTACTGCAGTCCGTGCACCTTGACGCGCAGGCCGCCCGGCGTCGTGTGCTCGCCGCAGTGAAAGTGTCGGTGCGCGATCCGGTCGTCGTCGCTGAGTTCCCAGTCGCCGATGTGCTCGGCAGCGGACGGCGGGAGGATGGTCAGCGGTGCGGGTGTGCTCGTTGTCATGGCGCAGACGCTATGTGTGCGGCGGCGTCGCGTCAACCACCCATAACGACCGAAAGTGTTTACATATCAACAGCTTTCGAGCTTCGATTGTTGAACCGTCAACACCGCGAATGCAAGGGCGGCAAGCGATTTCGGCAACCGCTGTGCAACCGTCGATCTGGCTGGATGCGCCGCGCCAATTTTGACGCCGATCCGCGCCGGGCGTGTCGCGCCGGGGAGTGTCGATGGATGGCAACGCGGATGGCAACGTAGCCCATTTCGCCGACATTCGCCCACCGTCACCGACAGACGCAAAACGCGCCTACCTGCACAAAACGGGTACTGGCGAAGGCCCGCGAAGGTCGTTCCGGTGCCTGGGGGTCAAGTGGTCGCAGGTTCAAATCCTGTCAGCCCGACCAGTGTCATGTCTCGGGACATCGTTGACAGGTGTCCCGAGACATGGTTTACACCTCTAGCCTGTTTTCTGGGCTGTTTCC